>DASVVT010000097.1:0-28899 GCA_036386415.1 Pyrinomonadaceae bacterium | reverse complement strand
CGAGTTAAAAGAAAGCCCGGCTCTTAACTCGCAACTCAAAACTCGAAACTCGAAACTAATTTTGATGCATCCTACTACACGCCGCGCTAAAAGCAGAAGGCAGCGAGGAGAAGGCCGGGGGAATTTGAAATCTCAAAACTGACATCTGTCATCGCTTTTACTGCCTACTGCTTTCTGCTTTGCGGCCTACTGCTTTTCCATTCGTCGCCGCGACGGTTGATGTCATCCAGGGCGCGTTGTAGCTCATCGCGCTTGGCTTGAAGCAACGGGTCGTCTGCGCCTGCCGGGACGTGTATGGGCAGAGCGACGTAGACACGGGCGCGCGTGAAGGGCTGCGGTATCTGAAGAGCGTCCCAGGAGGGAATGCGCCAGTAGCGTCTGAGCGCCATCGTGACGGGCAGGATCGGTTGACCCGTCTTCTTCGCCAGCAGCACCGCGCCCATCTTGGCGACGCGTGGCGGCCCCTTCGGGCCGTCAATCGTGAACGCTGCCGGACACCCTGCGCGCATCAGGCGTGCCATCTCGACGATTGCGCCCGCGCCGCCGCGCGTCGTTGAGCCGCGCACCGCGCCGTAGCCGAAGCGCTGTATGAAGCGGGCTATGTATTCGCCGTCGAAGCTGCGTGAAGTCATGACGACCGGTACGCGCTCAAGTCTTTTCGGCCACCAGTAAGTGGTGAGAAAGATGCGTTCGTGCCAGAAGGCATAGATGGGGAGACCATTCTGGCGTGTCGCGGCTTCATGGTTCTCCCAGCCTTCGACCTCGAAGCCGGTGGTGCGCCCGATGAGCCGTATGAGCGTGTAGAAGGTGAGATCGGCGGCGCGTATCAGCAGGCGTTTCTTGAAGGGGTAGGCGGAGAGGTCTGCGAAGCTGTAGGCGCGCTCGACGCCACTGGCCGCTCTCTCGCTCATGCGCTGCATGTTTCGTTGCTGCCGTTGTTGTTCTGCCGATGCCTGCATAGATGAAAGTCAAAGGTTAAAAGGAAAAAGGAAAAAAGGAAAGGCCATCTAGATGCGTGCAGTGTCCTATTGTCACAACTCTCTGTGCCCCCTCTGGGAACTCTGCGTCTCTGTGGTGAGTGTTTTTCACTTGATTCACCACCGCAGACACAGAGAACACGGAGGTTGCACAGAGAAGAGCTATCGGATAGCAGAATAAAAGAGGGCGGAGGACGATCCACGAAGTAACACGAAATAACACGAACAGAGGGACTGTTTCGTGTTGCTTCGTGTGATTTAGTGGATTGTTCCCTCCGTCCCCCTTTGATTAGGGAATGGCGCACGGGATGCAAAGAGTAGTTGAATCCGCTCCTGCATCTATGTCACACTCGGCCAGAACTACACGTGCATGGGTTTGGTTGACGCTCTTGTCCTTAGCAATACATTGATGTATGAGAGTGCTCGAATCCCCCACAGAGACCTTCCGCCGACAGGGCATCAGATGGCTGCTCTGCCTGTTCGCATGGCTCTCCACCGTGGCGCAGGCCGAGCAGCTTCCCATTAAAACCTACACGATAGCCGACGGCTTGGCGCGCGATACAGTGACGCGCATCATCCAGGACCCGGACGGGTTTTTATGGTTCTGCACGACCGAAGGGCTGACACGCTTTGACGGCTACAAATTCACGAGCTACCGCACGGATCAGGGTCTGCCGCACGCGGTCGTCAACGACCTGTTGAAGACACGCGGCGGCCTCTACTGGATCGCCACGGGTGGAGGCGTGTGCCTCTTCAATCCGGTCGTCTCACACTCGACGCTTCCCGCATCCGGCAACAACGGGCAGGGACGTGAAACGGGCGCAGAGGCGAAGGCACAGGAGCCCAGGTTCGTCGTTTATCGTCTGGGCGAGAGCGAAAAAACGCAGTACGTCAATGTGCTCATGGAGGATCGCGCCGGGATTATCTGGGGCGGGACGCGCGGCGGCCTCTATCGTCTCGAACAGAGGGACGGCCAATGGGTCTCTGCGGCGGTGGATATAGGGATGCCGACCGCGAGCCGTGAAGACAACCTCGTGCTGGCGCTCAAAGAGGATCGACAGGGCGCGCTCTGGGTCGGCGCGGGCAGCGGGCTCTATCGTCGCTGGCCTGATGGTCGCGTCGAGCGCTACACCACCCAGCACGGACTACCCTCAAACAGCGTTCTCTCGCTGCATGAAGATCGTGAAGGAAGATTATGGGCGGGCACGTCGCGCGGATTGTGCCGCCTTGTGAGCCAGCCGCAGCCGGATCAAAAATTGGTCGAGCGCGTCTACACGACGCAAGACGGCCTGAAAGAGAACAATGCCGCAGCGATACTGGAGGCGGCGGATGGAAGATTGTGGGTCGGCACAAGCGGCGGCATCAGCGAGCTTGTTCGGACGCAGGGACAGGCGCTCCCTGAGGTGCAGCAAAGCTATACCGCCGCCAACGGGTTGAGCGACATCTGGATCAGGGCTCTCGCGGAGGATCGCGACGGCAACCTGTGGGTCGGCACGGATTCGGGCGGAGTGATGAAGATCGCGCGTCACGGCTTCATCACCTACCGGGAGGCGGATGGTCTCGGCGGCGTCGATATCAAGTCCATCTTCCAGAATCAAGAGGGGCATCTCTACTTCACGAGCGGCAGCCTCTTCATCCACCGCTTTGATGTAGATCATCTCGTCAAGATCGGGCCTGGCTTTCCCTCCGGCGTCAAAGATTTCGGCTTCGGCTGGTATCAGACCGTCCTTCAGGATCACAAAGGGGAATGGTGGATTCCTACCGGCGAGGGTCTCTATCGCTTTGCGCGCACGAAGAGCCTGGAAGAACTGGCGCACGCGCGCCCCGTCGCTGTTTATAAGACGAAAGAAGGGCTGCCCGGCGATGGGATATTCCGTCTCTTTGAAGACTCACACGGCGACATCTGGATCAGCACGCTCTCTTCCGTTGTGGGCCAGAGCGGACTGACCAGATGGGAGCGTGAAACCTCAAGCTTTCATCACTTCACGGAAGCGGAAGGCATCGGCCAGGGAATCCCGACCGCCTTTCGTGAAGACAGAGCGGGTAATCTGTGGATCGGATTCTACAGGGGCGGGCTCGCGCGCTATCGCGAAGGGCGCTTCACAAATTTTACAACTACCGATAGCGTGCCGGGCGGCTTGATTCGCGAGATTTATCTGGATCGCACGGGGCGGCTCTGGATCGGGACGGGTCAGACCAGCCAGAGCGGGCTCTGCCGTATTGATGATCCGACTGCTGAGCGTCCGCAGTTTGTGACCTACACGACGGCGCAGGGCTTAAGCAGCAACGACATTAATTGCATCACGGAAGACCAGTTGGGACGCCTCTACATCGGCACGGGTCAGGGCGTTGACCGGCTCGATCCTGTGTCGGGCGTCGTCAAACACTACACGGCGGCAGACGGTCTCGGCAGCAACGTCGTGCAGGTCGCCCTGCGCGACCGCGAAGGGACACTCTGGTTCGGCACACACAGAGGGCTCTCAAGGCTCGTTCCGGCGCTCGACCCGCCGCGCACGCCTTCGCCCGTGATGATTAACGGTCTGCGGATCGCAGGCGTCCAGTACGCCGTCTCGGAGCTGGGGCAGGCGGAGGTGGGCGGCATCGAGCTTGGGGCGAGCCAGAACCAGATTCAAATAGATTTTCTCGGCATCGATTTCACTCCGAGCGAGGTGCTTCATTATCAGTACAAGCTGGAGGGCGCAGACCGAGATTGGAGCGCGGCCACAGACCAGCGCACAGTCAACTACGCGAATCTCTCACCCGGCAGTTATCGCTTCCTGGTGCGAGCCGTGGACGCTTCCGGCCTATCAAGCCAGAAGCCGGCGCAGGTCTCTTTCACGATCCTGCAACCCATTTACAGGCGCTGGTGGTTTCTCACGATCTGCTTCGTGCTGGTCGGATTCACTGTCTTCCAATTCGAACGCTATCGTGCCGCGCGCGTCAAAGAGCTGAACGCTGCGCTCGACGAATCAAAGAAGCTGACGGAAAACCTGCGCGAGCAGGGCGCAGAGCTTCACGAGGCCAACCGCACGCTTGAGCTGCAATATGAGATCACCAATATCCTGGCCGAATCGCTTAACCTTAAAGAAGCCGCCCCGCGCATTCTTCAGGCCATCTGTCAGAGCGTCGGCTGGGATATGGGCGTCCTCTGGCACGTGGATCATCAGGCCGGGCAACTGCACTGTGTTGACGTGTGGCACGTCGAAGCCCTGAACGCAACCGAGTTTGAGAGGATGAGCCGGGAGGACACCTTCGCGCCCGGCGAAGGATTGCCCGGTCGCGTGTGGCAGAGGGGCGAGCCCATCTGGGTCAAGGATATGGCGAGGGAGTCGAACTTTCCGCGCCTCACGGTGGCCGCCGTCGAGGGTGTTCGTAGCGCTTTCGGCTTTCCGATCCTGCTCGGCGGCGAGGTCTACGGCATCATCGAGTTCTTCAGCCGCGAGCCGCACCAGCCCGACGAAGAGCTGCTGGAAACGATGTCAGCCATCGGCCTCCAGATCGGCCAACTGATCGAGCGCCGCCGCGCCGAAGAGGCTCTGCGCCGCGCCAGAGAGGAGCGCCTTATCGAGCTTGAAAGGATACGCAAGCGCATCGCCACAGACCTGCACGACGACATCGGATCGAGCCTGACGCAGATTTCCATCCTGAGCGAAGTAGCCCGCCAGCGCGTCGGCCACAACGATTCGCCGCTCACCAAACCGCTCTCGATGATCGCCGCCGCTTCGCGCGAGCTGGTAGATTCGATGAGCGACATCGTGTGGGCGATCAATCCACAGAAAGACCACCTGAGCGATTTACAGCAGCGCATGCGCCGCTTCGCCAGCGACGTCTTCACCGCGCGCGACATAGACTTCCGCTTTCGCTCGCCCGATGCGGAGTCGGACATCCAGCTCGGCGCGAACATCCGGCGCGAGGTCTTTCTGATCTTCAAAGAGAGTATCAACAACATGGTCAAGCATTCCGGATGCACCAGGGCTGATATAGAGTTTTCTCTTGGAAAGGATCATCTCTACCTGCGGCTGACCGATAATGGTCAGGGGTTCGACGCGGCGCGCGACAACGACGGCCACGGACTGATGAGTATGAGTGATCGCGCCAAAGGTCTCGGAGCCGAGCTGGAAATCATCTCGCACCCCGAGTCAGGCACGACCATCATCCTCCAAGTCCCGCTCAATCAAGGGATGAGGGCGGAGGGATGAGGGATGAATAAAAAGAAAGAGGCTTTTCTTATTCATCCCTCATCCCTCCGCCCTCATCCCTTCGTTACTACCTGAACAGGTGGTGACATCTTGACGATTCCGGCATAGGCTATGCATACCTCGGAAAGACTTTGAGGGTGGAAAGGGGCTTATGTTGGAAGAAATAAGGGATCAGGGAGCGATGGAACCGACTCCGCAACCGACTACGATCAAAGTCGCCATCGTCGAAGACCGGCGCGAGATTCGCGACGGCCTGGCGATGTTGATTGGCGGAACCGAAGGGTTTCGCTGCACGGGAAGCTTCCGCTCGATGGAGGAAGCGCTCTCGAAGATCAGTTTTGACGTGCCGGACATAGTGCTCTGCGACATACAGTTGCCAGGCATGTCCGGCATTGAGGGGATGCGCATCCTCAAAGAGCGCTATCCGGCCATGCTGCTCCTGATGCTGACCGTCTATGACGACGACGAGCGCATCTTTGATGCTCTGTGCGCAGGGGCATGCGGCTACCTGCTGAAGAAGACGCCGCCAGTGCGCCTGCTCGAAAGCCTCAGGGAGGCGGTCGAGGGAGGCTCGCCAATGTCGCCCGAAGTCGCGCGTCGCGTGATCGCGCTCTTTCGCGACATACGCCCACCCGAACGCGCCGACTACGAGCTGACGCCGCACGAGACGCGCCTTTTGAAGCTGCTCGTCGAAGGCCACAACTACAAGACTGCGGCCTTAGAGCTGAATGTCAGCATCAACACCGTCTCGTTTCACATGCGGCGCATCTACGAGAAGCTGCAAGTCCACTCCAAGTCAGAAGCGGTCGCCAAAGCGCTGCGCGACCGCCTCGTCAACTGATCCGAGAGCCTACCACAATCAGCCTTCAGCAATTACCGAGCGGCCAGCGACAGAAGAGTATCTTCGCTGGCCGCTCCTCTTTATCTATTGCCGGTAAGTGATGATCGCTCACGCAACGAACAAAAGAGCGGCGTGGGCAAGTCCACCTTCCTGACCTGCGAATCAGGAAGAATTGAATCACTCAAGGCAAACGCCTCGCAGTTGGGAAAGGCTTGCCCTGTCGCTCTGTATTACTACCTGACCAAGTGGCGAAACCCCGAACCGACACAAAGGCAATGCGCCGTTCAAACCCTCTCCTTACTCTTCACATCTCGCTCAAACGAAAGGCGTTCGTTCCCTTTCAACGCTCCATGCGGGTGGTTGAAAGCCCCCACTTACATAGGTGGTGACGCTTCGTTCTCTTCGGAGTATTTGTAGCATGCAGCGTTCGGAGGTCGTTTCAGAAACCCTTACGCGCAGGAGAAGATTAATTTGGAAGGTGGGGTCAATCAGACTACGGAAGAGAGAGATGCTCCATTGAACATTAACTTTAAATTTCAACCGTCACAGACGGGAAAGAGGAGAATGAAAAAAATGAGAAGAATCACATTTATGATGAAAACGACGATGGCACTCGGCATGCTCTTGCTGGGTTGTACGCTGGCACAGGCGCAGGCGCGGACGTGGGTTTCGGGAACCGGCAACGATATGGATCCGTGCAGCCGCACCGCGCCTTGCAAGACGTTCGCCGGAGCGCTCTCGAAGACGAGCGCCGGGGGGCAGATCAACGTCATTGATGCGGGCGCATACGGGCCGGTCACGATCACCAAAGCGATCACCATCGACGCCAGCGAATCATTCGCAGGCATCCTGGGAACCGGGACGAACGGTATCGTCGTGAACGCGGGAGATAAGGATGTGGTTGTGATTCGTGGGCTCACCATTGACGGAAATGAGTCTGGGCTTGACGGGATCACCTTCATTGCAGGCGGCAAGCTACATGTGGAGGATTGCCGCATCACACACTTCTCGCAAAGAGGAATTAACTTTGCTCCAACTGACAAGAGCGAGCTTTTTGTCAAGGACACGATCATCCGCGATAACGTTCAGGCGGGAATTCTGGTTCAGCCCACCACTGGCGCGGCGACAGTATCTATCGAACACACCAGGCTGGAGGGTAACGCAAACGGCTTGTCCGTGGTGGATAGCGCGCAGGTGACGGTTCGCGACAGCATCATGGCTAATAACGTTACCAATGGCGTCCTGGCTCTGGCTACCAATGCATCTAACGAGATAGTGATGGAGAGCTGCGTCACGACCAATAACGTGAACGGGATCAAGGCCAGTGGCAGCGGAGCCAATACAGCTACAGTGCAAATCAGCAACGTGACGGTCACACATAACGGCACGGGATTGCTGACCGCAGCGGGCGGCAGCATCCTCTCATACACCAACAACACCATCGGCGCTAATAAGACGGACGGCGCGCCCGACAAACAGTTCCCACAGCAATAAGGAGACCTCAAGGTATGGCCTCTCTCTTCTCCCCCTGTACGGCTTCCCGACCTCAGAAGCCGTACAGGGGGAGAACCTTTACATAACTACCTACACAGGTGGTGACGGCAGTGATCCATCAGGCGTATTTAATGTCGCACGAAGCGGCGAGCGATAAAAAGCTTCGACCCGACGGATGCGGAAGGGTAGCGAAGGAGGAGGAGGAAGAACATGTTACTCGAACAGCTTGAAGAACTGACGATGGCGATAACGGGAGCGCAAAAAATAGGCTACGCATACGTGCAGGAGCGCCGCAAGCCCGTCATGATGTCGAGCATGGAGATCACCCTTGAGCCCGGCCATGCTTATACGACTGGCGTGCGTCACAGCGCGGCGCAGTGGTGCCCTACGTGCGGCAAAGGGTTCAGGATGGTATCGGCGTTTGCCGCCACGGCCATGGCAGACATCACCTTCCGCATGCTCTATCGCTGGGCTGAGACCGGAGAGGTTCATTTTAGCGCGACCGCTGAAGGCGCTTTGCTCATCTGCCTCGATTCACTTCTCGAAAGAGTATGTGTGTTGGAGGCGCACACGGCGACAGGAGAATTGATGATCGCTTAAACCACCCTTCGCTCACCTTGAGATCATTCATCCAGGCGAAGCCACTACCTGAGCAGGTAGTGATAACCGCCCACAGTTGAAGCCCTCCGGCGCATCACTTCGTACTGGTTCTGGGGCGGCGACCCGCGAGCCCATCCTCACATCACCGGAAAACATTAGATTCACTGGCAACCCCCTGCATATCAACTCATAAAGCGTGCGTCGCAATCTCTTCGACACAGGTTTCTCCCGACCAGATTTGCCACTTATGCAGGTGGTGACGCTCCACTCTGCTTCGCGTATCTATACACGCAGACGATTTGATATTACGAAATGGAGATTTTAAGAGAAATGCGATCAACAGAATCAAGAGAACAAACAATAATAATGAGAGCGCTGTTCGCTCTGCTCGTCATAGGCTTGATCTTCGCGGCACGGCAGAGCGCGTCCGCCGACGTTAATAGTGCGCCCGCGAATAATCTTATCATCAGCGAGTTTCGCCTGCGCGGCCCGAACGGCGCGAACGATGAGTTCATAGAGATTTACAACAACAGCGGCGCAGACCACACCGTGCAGACTTCGGACGGCTCAACGGGTTACGCGCTCGTGGCATCTGATGGCATGTCCAGATTCGTCATCCCGAACGGGACGGTGATTCCCGGTCGCGGCCACTATCTAGGCGTCAACTCCGTCGGATATAGTCTCAGCAGTTATCCGGCGGGCAACAGCACGACCGCCACTGGCGACATCACCTACACGACAGACATTCCAGACAATTTTGGTATCGCCCTGTTCAATTCGGCCAATCCCGCGAATTGGACGCTCACCCATCGTCTGGATGCTGTTGGCTCTAGCTCGGAGGCGAACAATCTTTACAGAGAGGGAACGGGCTACCCCGCCCTTACTCCCTTCTCTATTGATTACAGCTTCTATCGCGACCTCGTGAGTGGTTTTCCGAAAGACACCGGCGTCAACTCATCTGACTTTGTGTTCGTTGATACCAACGGCACGTCGGCTGGCGCAGGCCAGCGTCTGGGCACTCCCGGCCCGGAAAACCTCTCTTCCCCGCGCAGGCGGATCGGGCTGAAAGCGATCTCGCTCCTGGAGCCTGCCGTGTGCCCCGGGTGTCCGGCGAATCACTTCCGCGACTTCACGTCCGATCCGGCGAACAACAGCACTTTCGGCACGATCAGCATTCACCGCAAGTTCACCAATAAGACGGGCGTCCCCATCACGCGGCTGCGCTTCCGCATCACGGAAATCAAGACCTTTCCCGCGCCGTCTGGCACGGCTGACCTGCGCCCGCGTACTTCGTCGAACGCGGTGGTTTCGCTGAGCGGCGGGGGCACGTCCACTGTGAGAGGCACGACGTTGGAACAGCCACCCGGCCAGCCTAATGGCGGTGGCTTTAACAGCAGCCTTTCGGTCAACTCCGTCACGGCTGCCAACCCGCTCGCGCCCGGAGCCAGCATCAACGTGCGTTTCCTGCTCGGCATACAGCAGGCAGGCAAATACGTCTTCCGCATCAACGGCGAAGCGCTCCCCTCGGCAACGCAGTCGGTCTACCTGCTCACGGGTGACACAGAACTCGGCGGCGAGTTTGAGTTGAACGCCAGGGGGGATTACGATGGCGACGGGATGACCGACCTGGCCGTCTGGAAGCCGACGACCGGCAATTGGACGGCCATCAAGAGCGCTGCCGGGCCGAACATCTCGCAGGTGCTCGGGCAAAATGGCGACCTGCCGGCGACAGGCGACTATGACCGCGACGGCGTCACAGACCTCGCAGTGTTCCGCCCTGCGGATGCCACCTGGCATATCCGCCGGAGTTCTAACAACACGACCTTCACCAGACAGTTTGGACAGGCCACGGACGTGCCCGCGCCCGGCGATTACGACGGCGACGGCAAGACGGACATCGCCGTCTACCGTCCCTCCAACGGCACCTTCTTCTACATTCAAAGCTCCGACGACACGCAGAGGAGCAAGAAGTGGGGGAAGACCGGCGACCTTCCCGCACCCGGCAACTTTGACAACGACCGGAAGACGGACTTCGCCATCTTCCGTCCGAGCGACCACACATGGCACGTTCTCAAGAGCACTAATAACATGGCGTTGACAGTGAGTGTCGGCAGCAGCACCTCTGTACCCGTTCCGGGCGACTACGACGGGAACGGCCTCGATGACTTCGCCCTCTTCGAGCCGAGCCCCGGCGCATGGTCGGTTCGTCTTAACGGATTCAACACCGTATTATTCGACGGGTTTGGGATTAACGGCGATATACCTCAACCTGGAGATTATGATGGCGATGGCCGCTACGATTTTGCCGTCTGGCGACCTTCAGACGGCAACTGGTACGTGAATAAATCCGGCGGGGGCGGGGTCACGACCAGGAAGCTCGGCGGCAGCGGCGACGTGCCCGTCGCGGCAATGGTTAGTGTCCCTTGAAACGGGCAGCCCCGTTGGAGATGCCGCGTCAATTTTCCGGTATCTAACAGGTGATAAGAAAGCCCCCGGATGGGGGCTTTCCTGTCATGCGGGCTCTCGCATCTGAACTTCGCTCCGGTTGTCCTACGACATCTTGTCTACGGTCTGAGACAGCCGTGCAATCGCTGTTTCGACATGGCATGACGCTTCCTAAATCCCAATTTCCCTTTACCTTTTGATCAATTTAGATATTATTGAAACTCGACTGGGGTGCTTTGTCGTATAGCGCAAGCGGAAAGCGTTTTTGCGGGCGCTCCTCCCCTCCTCGTAAATTTGGGCTGAACGGAAACTAAGGCGGATGGAAAAACGACGAATCCTCATCGTTGATGACAACGATGAGTTGCGCGCGGTGCTGGAGCAGGCTCTGTTTGAGCTAGGCCACGACGTGGTGGCGACAGGCGACCGACAGGAAGCGCTCGCGCGCGAAGACCTCGATGAATTCGACCTCATCATCTCGGACTTAACGGACGATGCGGATTCCGGCATCGAAATCTTAAGCGAGATCAAACGCAAGCGCCTCCTGGTTCCCGTCGTCGTCTCCTCCGAAGAGGCAGAGCACCCCGGCATCGTCAAAGCCTTCAAGATGGGCGCAGCCAACTTCCTGCGTCAGCCCTACAACAAGGAAGAACTCTACAGCATCGTCGAAAAGACGCTCGCCTATAAACTTCGCTTCGTCGAAGACCTCAAGGTGCTGCCCTACGTCCACGAAAAGATAGATTTCGAGCTGCCGAGCGACATACGTTTGATGAACGGCGTGCTCCATTACCTGATCGACCGCGTCGCCAAGCTGGGCGTCATCGACCCGGACAATTCCAACCTCTTCGTCGCGCTCGACGAGGCGTTCGTCAACGCCGTCAAGCACGGCAACCGCAACGACCCCTCGAAGCTCGTCCGCATCACCGCCGAGCTCTCCTCCAAGGAAGCCCGCTTCACCATCGAAGATGAGGGCGACGGCTTCGACGTGCGCGAGATTCCAGACCCGCGCGACCCTGAGAATTTGTTCAAGACTTCGGGGCGCGGCGTGCTCCTGATCTATAACATCATGGACGAAGTGGCCTACAACGCGCGCGGCAATCGGCTGACGATGGTCAAACGTCCAGACGACGCGCTCGGCACGCAGCTCGTCAAATCCTTCGCGCCCGATGATGAAGTGATGATTAACCGCAAAGGATGATAAGTGCTGCCGCAGTCGTCTTGAGAAAAGCTGCTCTGCCGTGTCGTCTCGCATGCCATCTATAAAAGAAGCCTGCGCTTCTCGCCAACGGATCATAGCTCTCCTGCTCATTCTGATCCTCGCCTTCGCCGTCATACTCAGAGTCATCAACCTCGGCGCTGAAAGCATCTGGCTCGACGAAGCATCCTCCGTGACATTAGCCCGCCTGCCTCTGGCTGGCATCATCGACCTGGTCTCGCGCGAGGACGTTCACCCGCCGCTCTACTACCTGATCCTGCACTACTGGATCATGCTCGCAGGCGATTCGGAGGCGGGCGCGCGCCTGCTGTCTGTGCTGTTTGCGGCGCTCTCGATACTGGTCGCGTACAAGGTCGCGAGCCTGCTTTTCGAGCCTTGGACGGGACTGCTCGGCGCGCTGCTGCTCTCCGTCTCGCAGTTGCACATAGTGTTTTCGCAGGAAGCGCGTATGTATGCGCTGCTGAGTTTGTTGTCTCTTCTCTCCATCTATTTCTTTATCAGGTGGCTCAAGGACGAGTCCGGCGGGCTGGCCTTCGCCGCTTACGTGGCGGCGACCGCGCTTCTGACCTACACTCAAGTCTACGGCTGGTTCATCATCGCCGCGCAGAACCTCTTCTTCCTTTCGCTCTACCTGCTTTCAAAAGGGCTCTTCAAGCGCATGCTCAAGCGTTGGGCTCTCGCGCAGGCGCTCACGCTCGCACTCTTTCTTCCGTGGGTTCCTGTCATGATCGAGCAAATCTCTCGCGTGCAGCAGGGCTTCTGGATACCCGCGCCCTCCTTGCGCCTGCTCGGCCTGACGCTTGACGAATACCTCTTCTCAAACTCCCTGCAATGGATTCATCTTCTTCTGATTACGCTCTGCATCATCTCGCACTGGAGACTCAAGCGCGTGGGCGTAGACTCACACTCATCCGATGACGCGCATCGACAGGCTTGGTTTTCAGATCGGGTCAAAATCTATTTCCTGCTCACGTGGCTGCTCGTGCCCGTTCTGGTGCCCTTCATTCTCTCGTATTTCATGCGGCCTATATTTCTGCCCAAGTACACCGTCGCGGCGCTGCCAGCCTTCGTCATACTGGCGGCCAGAGGCTTGATGGACATACGCTTTGCGCCAGCGCGGCTGTTCGTCGTCGCCCTGATCCTCTTCCTCTCTTTATCAGGGCTGCACGGCTACTGGGGCACGCAGAGGAAGACCGATTGGAGAGACGCGGTCGCGTACTTCAACCAGACGGCGAAGCCGGACGATCTGGTCTTATTCTATCCCTCGTTCAGCCAGATTCCTTTCGACTACTACCTGAGACTGCCGACAGTGAAGAAAGTGCCGTTCTCGCCTCCCGGCTCGGGGATGACGGCAGATCAGGCCGGTGAGATGATCCGAGAGACTGTCCGGGGGCGCGAGCGCGTCTGGCTCGTCATCCATTCTTTTGAGAATGAGAAGACCCTTCTGGTGAAGAAACATCTGGGCGAAATGTACAATCTGCGCGCGCAAAATATTCTGCCGGGCATAGAGGTCTATTTATACGAAGGAAGGAGAACAGGTTGAAGGCCAACGTCACGTATGACGCACGGCGAGCAGACGCGTGCTTTTGGCCTCACTGGCGCTGGTGGCTTGCGCCCGCGCTCCTGTCTCTCGCGCTGGCGCTGCTTTTCGCAGACCCGTTCATAGGAGACTGGGATGGACTGGACTACACTGTGCTCGCCCTGCGCGGGCAGCCGTCTTCGATGGCGCTTGGCCGCACGCTCTTCATCTTTGCGAATCACGCCGCCTATAGTCTGGCACACTCTCTCTTCGGCCTGAGACCGGAGAACGCCTACCTGCTCTTCAAGTACATGGTCGTCGCACAGAGCCCGCTCGCCATCATCGCTTGCTGGACGCTGGCGCGCGACCTGACGCGCTCAGTTGAGACGGCAACCATCGCCGCGCTGCTCATCAGCGTCTCCCCTGCTTTCGTCATCTACAGCGGCCAGGTGATGACGGATGTTCCTTCGGTGCTGCTCTTAACGGTGGCGCTTATCCTTCACCTGCGCGGCCTCAGTAGCAGGCGCACATGGCTGGTGCTGCTGGGCGCAGCAATGCTCGGCGCGGGCGCTAACGTGCGTGAGACGATGGTGTTCTATGCTCCCTGGCTTATCATTGCGCCGCTTCTGTGCGGGTGGAAACCGCGACTCCGCGAGGTTTTCATCATCGCGCTCTCCGTCCTCCTCTTTCTGGCCTTCGCCTTAGGCATCTTCGCTTACCTGTACTTCATGGACGTGGGCGCTTTCCGCGCTTCCTGGTACGGCTGGCGCGAGTCCATGCGCTTGGAGTCTGCGCGTCATCCCGTGACGATTCGCAACGCGATCCCGTTCATCGCCTACTTCTTCGTCGTCGCCCCAGTGGTGGTCGCGGCGCTGCCCATGGCGGCCATCAAAGAGTGGCGAGAGCGCGGCCTCTCGTTGCTGCTGGCGCTCGCCGCCACGGGTCTCTGGGCCAACCTGCTGCTCTTCTTCAACTACAGTACGACCGTCAACTGGCGTTACTTCCTGACCGGCCTTCCGGCGCTCGTGCCTCTCGTGGCCGCATACCTTATGCGTGTGCAAACCGACAGGATGGGAGACACCGGGCGAGCTTTCAAGAGCCTCTTGCTGCTCTTAGCCCTCGTCACGATCATACTCAGCCTGATTATGAGGCCGACGAACCGCGAATACATTGCGAAGCGCGCGCTGACAAAGGATTACGGTGCGCGCCTGAAGCTCTTGCCGCGTGATGCGGTCTTGATGGCGGGCGCGCAAACCGTTGCCGTCACCTACTGGCGCAGCATCGGCCTGGGCGAGTGGGAGGCAATCGGCACGGGCGGAGGCTGGCCGGGCGCGCAGCTTACTTCAGTGATCGAAAACTATCTGAAGGGTGGCCGCCGCGTCTTCATCGACACAGACCCGCGCTGGTGGTCGCCCTGCGGCTGGCAGCGCGAAGAGACGCGCGCGCTCGTCCGTCTCGAATCGCATTTCCGTTTTCGTCGCACCACAGAGACTATCTACGAGATCAGGCCGCTCAATGATGAGACGGCGACGGATGCGCCGAACATACAGACCCTACTGCCGGAGAACAGACCCGCCGAAGTGAGGAAGTGTCCCGCCCTTGATAAATTGACCTGAACTGTCTTCTAATGCGCGGCAGCGTGAGAAGGATGAGGGAAGATTTAAACGCAAAGATCGCAAAGGTTTTCGCAAAGGTCGCAGAGAAAAACTCTTTGCGCCCTCTGCGATGAACTCTGCGCCCTCTGCGTTTAAATCTCCTCTCAGCAGACATGCTCTGAACGTTTAACACGCTCTTCCGATGAACTTCGCAGCTTCTCTAAAGAATCGCAGAGGTCTCTTGCTCGACCTGCTGGTGATGTTGATGAGCCTCTTTCTGGTGGGGCCGCTCACACGCCTGATACGAAGCATGGGGGAGACCTTCACCGAAGAGGCGCACGGCACTCCGGCTTTAGGGTTGCTTCTGGCAGCCGTCTTTGTGATGTACACAGGGGGCGCATATCTGAAACGCTGGCCGCTTCAGGCGCGTCTTGTGAAACGCTCTCCGCCGCCGGAGAACAGCTTCGCGGGATGTCTCTCGCGCGGCGGCTCTTTCATCGTCCTGATCCTGCATCTGGTGCTGTTCCTCATCATGACCATCGTCATCGTCACCGATTACGAGATGAAAGAGTTTACCGGGAGCATCTGTTTCATCATCGGCCTCGCGTGTATTCCCACGGCTGTGACGATCATGGCGTTGATCCCGCCCCAAAATTTAAGCGCCGCGTCGTGGCGTGCATCCTGGCAATTAGAGTTCGTCGCCGACCTGGCGCTCTTCTTCTCCACGCTCGTCATCGTCGTGATCTGGAATCTGCTGGCGGAAAATGTGCTCGCGGGCAGACCTATCGGCGAGGTGAGCGACCTGTTCGGCAACCTCGTCTTCCTGTTCGTGTTCGTCCTCCCGATGTTCGTCATGTTCTACATCGCCCCGCGCGTGCTCTACCTGGCGGAAGACTACATGTATCGTTGGACGTGGGTCGCGATCATACTGGCCGTGTTGCCACTGGCGAAGCGGATCGTGTTCGGGGCTAATTAGCGGCGGAAGATAAATATTTACTATTGACTTGCTACAGAATTTAGAATAAAAAGGCGCTACTTCATGAAGCGCCTCAGCAAGGGTCTGCTTCATGAAGCAGACCCTTGCATATCATCACGTCGCAGTTGTCGCGCTCTCTGACGCCAGCGTTTTTGCCAAGAGCGGGAAATCAGCCAATAGCCACGATGCCCTCTGCGCTTTCACGTTAGTGGCTCAAACCAATAGATAAGAGCGCGACCATTGGTAGCAGGTCAAGATCAACTCATCAACACTGGAGAAAGCCATGAATCAACAAACCAATGGGTCTTATTGGGAACCCAGCTATGAGACCTATTATAGAGCTTACTTTCAGGAACTGGCTTCCGAAGCGCTGGTCGGACGATGGCAGCAGATTGACTTCGTAACTGCCTTCTTTGTGGCAGCGACAGCCTCTGGATCAGCCATCACTGGATTGAGTTTCTGGAGTAAGCCCGGGTGGATCACCGTCTGGGGAAGCATTGCAGTAGTCGTATCGCTTACCTCGATCGCACACGGCGCTGTGAAAGTGCCGGAGCGACTCAAAGAGCAAGAGGAGCGCCGTCGCTTGTTCGCTAAACTGCGTGTTGATGTCGAAACGTTTCGACAGCAACTAAGGATCGGCTTGACCGCCGAAGAGGCCGATAAACGATACGCTGAAATTCGCACCCGGTATGCGCAATATACAGAGAACTTGAGACCCGATCTCGCGGATACTGAGAGGCTTCGGCTAAAAGTTCAAAAGACGCTTAATAATATACTGGAGGAGTACATTCGCCATGAATAGCAGTCAAACAACCAGACGTTCAATATTGCCGGGCCCCCCGATGCCGATACCGTCACCGCGAGATCCAACGCTTCCTTTACCTGTTTAAGGAGCGCCAGTCGTTCAACTATTGGAATAGCTGATCGCGCTATCCTGAAGAGTGCCCTCGGATACCCCATCTTTTATTCGACGCGCAGAGCCTCTGCCCCGCCGACTAGTCGTTGACTGCCTGTTAGATTTAACATACAACCCTCTTGCCAAAATTTTTACCAATCATTGCGCCGCTCTTTTTTCAGGTCTTCATATATTAGACTTATTTAATATGACTTTAGATTCATGCTTGCGTCTTCTTCGGCCAATCTATGCCATATGAACTCTTTCTCGCGCGACGCTATCTCTTCGCGCATCGCAGGCGAGCGATGGCGCGTGTGACGACGCTGGCCGCCGTCGTCGGCATTGCCTTTGGTGTGGCGGCGCTCATCGTCGCGCTCTCGCTCTCAAATGGTTTCCGCGACGAGATGCGCGATAAAATCCTGCGCGGCACGGCGCACATCACACTCATGCGCAAGGACGGCCAGCCGATCACAGATTTTCGCAGCCTCCTGGCGCGCGTGAGAGGCATAGACGGTATCACGGATGCTTCGGCGACCTCTTACGATGGCGCGCTGCTGAGTGGGCCTGCGGGCTCGGCCTACGCCGTGCTGCGCGGGATCGATAGGGAGTCAGAGCGCGCCACATCGGAAGTTCGCCGCACGCTGCTGGCGGGCACGCTTGAGCCTTTGCTGAGGGACGGGGCGTCGGCTGCTGAGACGGGCGAGCCGCAAGCAGAGACGCAAGCGGCGGATAAAAAGGTCGGGCAGGATGCCGGGCCCACCATCACGTCTTTTGATGAAGTGCCGAGCGAGGCTGCGCTGCCTGCTGTGCTGCTTGGCGCGGAGCTTTCATCACGCACGGGCTTGCGCGCGGGCGATACGGGGCAGCTTATTTCCGGCGACGCGCAACTAACGCCCCTCGGGCTTGCGCCGCGCTACCGTCGCATACGCGTGGCAGGTATCTTCCAAACAGGTCTTTATGAATACGACGCGACGTGGGTTTACGTCTCGCTCGAAGGGGCGGCAAGCTTTGCGGGCTCGCCCGCAGGGTCTGCTCCGGTCATCAGCCTGACGGTCGCGGACATCTACGGGGTCGGGCAGACTGCGGCGCGCGTGCGTGCTCTTGTGGGCGATGACTATACGACCGTTGACTGGCAGCAGGCGAACCGCCCGCTCTTTGCGGCACTGGCGCTTGAGCGGCGTATGGGGATCATCATCATCGCGCTCATCATTCTGCTGGCTGTGCTCAACATCACGACCACACTCGTGCTCGTCGTCGTCGAGCGGCGCGCAGACATTGCCATCTTGAGCGCGATGGGAGCGCGTGGCCTGAGCATCATGGCCGTCTTCATGATCGAAGGCGCGGCCATCGGAGCCCTGGGCGCGCTCTGCGGCGTGGGCTTAGGTCTCGTCGCGTGCTTCGTCGGCGACCGCTACAAGCTGGTCAGTCTACCGGCTGACGTCTACTCTCTCGGCAATGTGCCGTTCCATACGCGAGCGCGGGATGTCGCTCTGGCCGCGCTCGTCGCTTTCATCCTGAGCCTGCTGGCGACCGTCTACCCGGCGCGCGCGGCGGCTCGCATGCGCCCCGCAGAAGCGCTGCGAGACAACTAGATTGCGGATTGCGGAATTCGGATTGCGGATCTGAAAAAGCCTCCGCTCTCTAAATTGAAACTTTCGTTTGTGACGACTAATGGATAACCGTAAGAGGCCGCAGCCTTCAAGCTCAATCCGCAATCCGCAATCCGCAATCCGAATTCCATTGGTCGTACGCGATCTGCGCAAAGCCTACTTGAGCCCTGCGGGCGCGAAGATTGAGGTGCTGCGCGACGTCTCTTTCTCAGCCTCTGCGGGCGAGGTGGTGGCGATCATGGGCGCATCCGGGGCGGGCAAATCGACCCTGCTGCACCTCATTGGCGGCCTTGAAGAGGCTGACGGCGGAAGCATTGTGCTGGACGGTTTCGATATTGCGCGGGCGCGGGATTTGGCGAGTTTTCGCAATGAGCAGGTTGGCTTTGTCTTTCAGTTTCATCACCTGATCGCAGATTTAACGGCTGCTGAGAATGTCGCCCTGCCGCTTCTGATCGGTCGCGGCGCGTGGCGCGAGAGCATGGCGCGTGTATCCAAGGCTCTGGAGCGCGCTGGCCTCAAAGAGCGCGCGGCGCATCCGGTACGCCACCTTTCCGGCGGCGAGCAGCAAAGAGTGGCCGTCGCGCGAGCCATAATCAAAGAGCCGCGCCTGCTTCTGGCGGATGAGCCCACCGGCAATCTGGACCTGGGGCTCGCCGCAGAGGTCTGCCAGACGCTCATCTCCTTCTGCCGCGAGCGCGAGGCGGTCGGCGTCGTGGCGACACACAATGAGCAGCTCGCAGCCCTCTGCGACCGTACATTAATCTTGCGTCATGGGAGTCTGAAGTCAGGATAGTTTCGAGTTTCGGGTTTCGAGTTAAAAACAGGTTTCCTAACCCGAAACTCGAAACTATTAGAAACGATTTCAGACTTAAAGCTTCTGACTCCCGACTTATTAGGTTATAATGGCTGAGGATAGGCACCGGGGCGGGCATCCATCCGCACGGTTCTAGTAATCATACCACTCGGTTATTCGGCGGTAACGGTCTCATGTTTGAACGCTACACGGAAAAGGCGCGGCGTGTCATCTTCTTCGCACGCTACGAAGCATCACAGTTTGGCGCTCCCGCCATCGAGCCGGAGCACCTGCTCCTCGGCTTGATGCGCGAGGACAAGACGCTCACAGGGCGTTTCTTCCCACGCACACAGGTCTCCATCGAATCCATTCGCAAGGAGATCGAAGGGCGCACGCTCCTGCGCGAAAAGATTTCCACTTCGGTGGAGTTGCCGCTGGCGCCGGAGACCAAGCGAGTGCTGGCCTACGCGCACGAGGAGTCAGATCGTCTACAGCACCGTCATATAGGGACGGAGCATCTCTTGCTCGGGCTCTTGAGAGAAGAGCGCTCGATGGCCGCTGAGATTCTCTACGAGCGTGGCCTGCGACTGGTCGCCGTGCGCGAAGAGATCGCGCGCCAGACTGGGTCGGATGCGCGCGCCTCGCAGAAGAAGGATACCCCGCACCTGGTCGAGTTCTCGCGCGATCTGACGGAAGATGCCGCCTCGGACAAGCTTGATCCGCTGGTCGGCCGTGAAGCCGAGATCGAGCGCGTCATTCAAATCCTCTGCCGCCGCACCAAGAATAATCCCGTCCTGATAGGTGAACCCGGCGTCGGCAAGACGGCCATCGTCGAAGGTCTCGCGCAGAGAATTGTGCGCGGCGAAGTGCCATCGTTTTTGGAGAGCAAGCGCATCCTCTCGCTAGACCTCTCGCTGATCGTTGCCGGGACGAAGTATCGCGGGCAGTTCGAAGAGCGCTTGAAGCAGATCATGCGCGAGCTGGTCGAAAATCCGCACTACATAGTCTTCATAGACGAGCTGCACACGCTGGTTGGCGCAGGCTCGGCTGAAGGCTCGCTGGATGCGGCGAACATTCTGAAGCCCGCGCTCTCGCGCGGCGAGATTCAGTGTATCGGCGCGACGACTCCTGCGGAGTTCCGTAAATCCATCGAGAAAGACCGCTCCCTGGAGCGACGTTTCCAGGCCGTCAAGGTTCCGCCGCCTACGGAAGACGAGGCCGTGCAGATTCTGGACGGAGTGCGCGAGCGCTACGAGACGTTCCACCAGGTGCGCTACACGGACGACGCCCTCGAAGCAGCCGTGTACCAGTCGAACCGCTACATTCCAGACCGTTTTCTGCCCGATAAAGCTATCGACGTAATCGACGAGGCGGGTGCGCGCGTCAAGCTGCGCGTGCGCCGCGAGCAGGGCAATCTGGAGACGGACTGGCCTGCGACGGGCGATTGGCAGCGCAACTCTTACGCGACGGACAGGCCGATCAGCGTGCGCCTGCCCGAATCGACAGAAGAAGACGCGCTCGTCTCCGCGCTCGTCACCAAGGATGACGTGGAGGAAGTGATCGCGCGCTGGACGGGCATCCCCATCACCTCCTTGAAGGAGGAAGAGACACGCAAGCTCCTGCGTATTGAAGACTCGCTCCACCTTCGCGTCATTTCGCAGCGCCCGGCCATCTCGGCCCTGGCGCGCGCCATCCGGCGCTCGCGGGCAGGCTTGAAGAGCCCGCTCAGACCCGTCGGCTCATTCCTCTTTTTGGGTCCCACCGGGGTCGGTAAGACCGAGGTCGCACGCTCCCTGGCAGAGTTCCTGTTCGGGTCTGAGCGCTCTATGATCCGCTTCGACATGTCGGAATTCATGG
This sequence comes from Pyrinomonadaceae bacterium, assembly GCA_036386415.1. Lineage (GTDB taxonomy): Bacteria > Acidobacteriota > Blastocatellia > Pyrinomonadales > Pyrinomonadaceae > DASVVT01. The sequence goes on along the minus strand of DASVVT010000097.1, from coordinate 7,885 downwards.
AGAAGCATTCGGTCTCGAAATTGATCGGCAGCCCCCCCGGCTACGTCGGCCACGAAGAGGGCGGGCAGCTCACAGAGCGCATCAAGCGTTCGCCCTATTCCGTTCTGCTCTTTGACGAGATCGAGAAAGCGCACCCGGACATCTTCAACGTCCTGTTGCAGGTCTTCGAGGACGGCATCCTGACCGATGCCCTGGGCAATACGGTCGATTTTAAGAACGCCATCATCATCATGACCTCGAACATCGGGGCGCGTTTCATTCAGAAGAGAGGGACGCTCGGATTCCAGGCCACGACCGACTCTTCGCGCGAGAAGATGGAAGAGATGGTCATGGCCGCCGTGCGCCAGACCTTCAACCCGGAATTCATCAACCGTCTGGACGAGATCATCGTTTTCGATCAACTACTGGAATACGAGCTGCTGGAAATCGTTCAATTGCAGATCGAGCAGATGAACAAGACGCTCGGCACACGCGGGCTTGAAGTTCGCCTGACGGCTGAGGCGCGGCGCTGGATCGTCCAGAAGACCTGCGCCGACCGCTCCTATGGAGCGCGCCCATTGCGCCGTGCCCTGCAAAAGTATGTCGAAGACCCGCTCTCCGAAGCATTGATCCAGGGCGACCTGAACGAGGCGTCGCTGATCGAGGTCTTTCTCGACAATGATGAGCTTAATTATCGTCCGGCAGGCGTCGAAGAACCCGGCGATGCGATTCTGATTCACTGAGGAAGCGTCCAGTAGTCTGCCGCGTTCCGAGTCCAAAGTCGAAAATCCACATTTGACTTTGGACTTTAGACTTTGGACATTGGACTTGTTTTCCCTGTATAATGCGCGCCTTTGATTGCTCAAGGAGGCTGGCAACCGTTCGGGGACTGTCCTGAATCCAAAAGCTTCCTGTAATCATCAGAAAAGCGGGCAATTTTTGCCCTTTACCTTTTTACTTTTACCTAAATTTCGCTCCCTGAAGTCTTCTGACGAACCTCTGAGGGAAACAGCGCTTATGCACATCCGTCGTGCCCTTCTGCTCCTTTTTGTGAGCGTCATCATCGGAATCATTCTCCCTTTTGCGATTTCTCAAACCAGCCACGCGCAGGATGCCCAACGCCTGGTTGAATCGGTTGACATACAGGGTAATCGTCGCCTGCGCGACGAAGACATCCTCTATTACGTCCAGACGCGCGCGGGCGACCCCTTCAACCAGCAGCAGGTTGAGCGCGACCTGCAAGCCATTCTCGCCCTCGGCTTCTTCGACAAGACCGAGACACGCGTGCTGACGCAAGAGGGCGCGCGCGGCGGCGTCGATGTCATCTTCACGGTCAAAGAACTGCCGATCATCCGCGACATACAGTTCGAGGGCTTGAAGAGCGTGCCCGAATCCGATGTCCTCAAAGCCTTTCGCGAGAATCGCATTGGCGTCTCGAAAGAGGCCATCTACGATCCCGTCAAATCCAATAACGCGACACGCTTGATTAAAGAGCTGCTCGCGGCCAAGGGACACCCGAACGCGACCATCACGATTCGTGAGGACGAAGTCTCGGAGACCTCGCGCGCCATCACCTTCGTCATCAACGAAGGCGAGCGAGTCCGCGTCGTCGAAATCCAGTTCGAGGGGAACAAAATCTTCTCGGACGGCTCTCTCCGCTCCCAGATGAAGTATGTCAAAGAGGCCGGGCTCATCACGCGTTTTCAGGGGACGGACATTCTCAACAGCCAGAAGCTCGAAGCAGACCTGCGCAACGTCCAGTTCTATATGCGCTCGCGTGGCTATCTTCAGGCGCGCACGGGCGAGCCCGTGATCGAGGGTATTGGCCGACGCAGAACGGGTCTCTTTATTCCGCTCCCGTTTCTCTCTTCGACGGATGAAGCGTTGCGCGTCACCGTGCCTGTCACGGAAGGCCGCCTCTATCGCATCGGCGAGTTGAAGATTGAGGGCAACTCGATCTTCTCCGAGCAGGTGATTCGCACCGTCATCGGCTTGAAACCCGGCGACGTAGCCAACGGCAAGCGGATCGGCGACGCGCTCTACGAAGACCTCAAGAAGTATTACGGCGGTCAGGGCTTCATACAGTACACTGCGGAGCCGACGCCCGTGTTCCGCGATAATCCACAGAAGCCGGACGAAGGGATCGTGGATTTCACGATCACCATTGACGAGGGCAAACAGTTCAGCCTCCGACGGCTGGAATTCCTGGGCAACACGTTTACGCGCGACAATGTGCTCCGGCGCGAAGTGCTCTTGAACGAGGGCGACATCTATAGCCAGACGGCCTTTGAATACTCCGTCCTGCGTCTCAATCAACTCGGCTACTTCGACCCGATAGACAAGGACAAGGACGCGGACTTTCGCACCGACGAAGAGGCAGGCCAGGTTGACATCAACCTCAAGGTGACGGAGCGCGGACGCCAGCAGATCTCATTTAACGGCGGTATCTCCGGCATCGGCGGCTCCTTCTTCGGACTTGAGTATTCGACCAACAACCTTTTGGGACGCGGCGAGACGCTCTCGTTCCAGTTGGCGGCGGGCAACCGTCAGCGTTCGTTCCAGTTCTCTTTCACAGAGCCCTATTTCCGCAGCCGCCCGATCACGGTCGGCTTCTCAGTCTACACGTTCTCGCAGAAATTCTTCGGCGAGGGCACGGGGTTGACGCAGAATCTGGCAGTGCAACAGGACCTTATCACGGGCTTCTTAAACACGAGTGATGAGAATCTCTTTACGCGCACTTCGACGGGCGCTTCCGTGTTCGCCAGCGCGCCGCTCTCAGAGTTCTACCGCAAGCGTCGTTTCACACAGTTTTCGCGCATCGGTCTGGCCTACCAGCTTTCGGCATCGTCTGTTAAAGACCCGCCGGTCAACGAGCAGAACGCCAACGCGATTCCGATTGTTTATCGTCAACCGAATATCATCACCAGCCGCATCACGCCGACCTTTACGTACGACACGCGCAACTATTCTGCGGATGCGAACGATCCGACGAGCGGCACACGCCTCTCTGCGCAACTAGGTCTGTCAGGCCTCGGCGGAGATGTCCGCACCTATGCGCCCACCCTTGAGTACATACACTATATCCCGGCGCGCCGGAAGCGGTCGGATAATCCGGAGGTCTTCGGTTTCCGCATCCTGGCAGGCACGGTCGGCAGCTTTGCCACGACCGAGAAGGTTAGAAACGCCAACTCGCTCGCCTTCGTTGACGGCGTGCCGATCTACGAGCGCTTCTTCCTCGGTGACGAGACCTCTATTCGCGGCTATAACGTGCGCTCCATCGCCCCGCTCGCGCCCGTCGAATCATTCATCAGCTCGCGCAACGTCGTGCTGGCGTCAAATCCTTCGGGTCCGCCTGTGCCTGTGCCTGGGCTGTCGCAAGACCTCGCCAACGCAGTTGGTCTCTTTACGGGCCCGACCGGCGCCAACCCCTTTCGGCTCTCGCGCACCTTCACGTCCGTCGGTGCCGACACGCAGCTTTTGGGTAACTTCGAGTATCGCATCCCGCTCTTCGGGCCTGTCAGTCTGGCGGCTTTTGCAGACGTTGGCTCCGCCTTCAACCTGCGCACGGGCGGCGACCAGTTCATCAACAGCGAGTTCCTTGCAGACCAGCCGTTTCTGTTCCCACTCAGCTTGACGACGCTGGCTGTGATCAGAAATCCTTTGCTCGCACAGGCGCCCATTGGCGGTGGTCTCGTGGTGCGTGATGCGAGGCTGGTCTCCAAAGAGGAGCTGGCTAACGCGTTATGCGCCTGTCCCTTTGATCCTTTAACGAATCTGCCGTTCGGCTTCCAGCAGGTCTTCGTGCGCGGCGAGGCGCAAAGAAATACGGCAGTCCGTCTCAGCCAGAGCGTCTTCTCCAGCGTCAGCGATATACGCTCCAGCATCGGCGTGGAGCTGCGCTTCCAGGTGCCCGTTGTCAACGTGCCGTTTCGTCTGATTTATGCATATAATCCGAATGCACGGCGCGGGTTCACGGATGAATTGCCGGGCGTTCCCTTTAATGAACGTAAAAGCGTTTTCCGTTTCAGTGTCGGTCGAACTTTTTAACCCTTTGAAGGTAAACCATAGAGGCGGCGCAGACATCTATCAAAAAAGAGCATCGCCTTTCACTAGCTTAAGGAGCACTACAAGAAAGTCATGAAAATTTATCGCCTGATCGCCGCCATTGCCATGCTTGCGGCTATTACCGTCATTTCCGCTTCTGCACAGCAGAGAGCAGCCGCGCCTGCGCAGGCAGCACCCGCCGGGGCGGGCAGCAGCGGTCCCATCGGCGACAGCAAAGTCGCCGTCATCTTCACGGATGCGTTTCTCGATCCGAAGAACGGCATTAATAAGATCAACACTTTAGCCAATAATCTGGAACGGGAATTTGATCCGCGCAAGAAAGAGCTGCAAGGCTTGCAACAGCGCGCCCAATCCTTAAGCGACGAGATCACCAAGCTCCAGGCTGCGGGTCAGAGCGGCCCGGTCAGCCCGCAGTCGATCCAGCAAAAAATTGATCAACTGGACGGCCTGAAGAAGGAGTTGCAGCGCAAGGCTGAAGATTATCAAACGGCTGTGCAGAAGCGCCAGCAAGAGGTCTTGGGGCCACTTCAGGAGGACATCGGCCGTGCTTTGGAGGCTTTCGCCAAGGCGCGCGGTATCTCTGTGCTCATCGATGCCAGCCGCGTGCCCTTGATTTACGCCGCCGATAATCTGGACATCACGCGCGCCTTCATTGTGGATTACAACAGCAAGAATCCGTCAACGGCTTCGGCGCGCTGAAAAGTCCGTTCATAGTCTCTCTTCTTTCGGATGCGGAGGCGCGGAATATCCTTCTCGGAGTATTCCGCGCCCCGTATTTTGCTTATAGCTGGCAGGAACCTGACGGGCGGCTCTCGGGGAAGTTCTAACTCGCTTCTCTTTAATCGGGGATAGAGATTGGTATGGAGACGGTATTAGACGCGCGCGCCATACAGCAGCTCTTGCCGCACCGTTATCCTTTCCTGCTCGTTGATCGCATCATCGAGCTCGTACCGCGCGAGCGGATCGTCGGCGTCAAGCAGGTGACTGTCGGCGAGCCCTTCTTTCAGGGTCACTTCCCCGGCGCACCCGTCATGCCCGGCGTCCTGATTATAGAGGCTATGGCGCAGGTCGGAGCCCTCCTCGTGATGAGCGAGCTGGAAGGCCACGACCAGAAGCTTCCCTTCTTCAGCGGCATCAAGGAAGGCCGATTCCGCCACCCCGTCGTCCCCGGCGACACCCTGATTTTAGAGGTCACAGCCCTGCGCGTCGGCTCGCGTGTGCAGCGCATGAAAGGTGAGGCCAAGGTTGACGGCCAACTGGTCGCCGAGGCCGAGATCACGTGCGTGATGGTCGAGCGAGAAGAAAGGCAAAATAAGAGTAGTCAGTAGCCAGTAGCCAGTAGGCGCTCCGCGTTAAGAGCGCTGAAGCTGACACCCTGACGATTCCGTTGCATATGCTTTTCTACTGACTACTGTTTACTGACTACTGTCTACTTATTTTTATGTCCGTTGCTTCCGTATCTAACATTCATCCTTCGGCGGTTGTCAGTCCGCGCGCACAGCTTGGCCGCGACTGTTATATCGGCCCCTATGTGGTCGTCGGCGACGAGGTTATCTTAGGCGACGCGGTGCGACTCGAATCACACTGCGTCATAGAGGGTCGCACGCAGATCGGGGATGAGACGCACGTCTTCCCTTTCGTCTCCATCGGTCTGGCCTCGCAGGATTTGAAGTACAGGGGCGAGCCTTCAGAGACGCGCATCGGGCGGCGCTGCTCTGTGCGCGAGTTCGTCACCATCCATCGCGGCACGGAAGGCGGCGGTATGCTGACCGAGGTCGGCGACGACTGCCTCGTCATGGCGCAGGCGCACATCGCGCATGATTGCATCATCGGCAGTGGCGTCATCATGGCTAACGGCGCGACGCTCGCCGGCCACGTCCAGATCGAAGCGGGCGCGAACATTGGCGCTTATTCCGGCGTTCACCAGTTCTGCCGCGTCGGTCGCGAAGCCTACATCGGCGGCTACTCCGTCGTCGTCAAGGACGCGCTGCCCTACGCGCTCACGGTCGGCAATCACGCCCGCTGCTACGGGCTCAACGTCACGGGCATGAAACGGCGCGGTTACAGCCGGGAGACCATCAAGACCCTGCACCATGCCTTCCACCTGCTGCTCTCTTCGCGCCTCAACACGTCGCAGGCGCTCGCGGCCATTCGAGACGAGATCAAAGACTCAACAGAGGTGGACTATCTAGTCCGTTTCATCGAAACGGCCAAGCGTGGAGTCATCAAATAAGGGATGAGGGCGGAGGGATGAGGGATGAATGATTGAGCCAACCACTCGTTGAATCAATTACTCAACCCTTTTCATCCCTCCTCCCTCATCCCTCATCCCTTCGTTATGCGGTACGGCCTTATTGCAGGCAATGGGCGTTTTCCTTTTCTGGTGATCGAAGGCGCGCGCCGCGCCGGGGCAGAGGTGTCTGTGGCGGCCATTCGCGAGGAGACAGACCCACAGATTGAGCGCGCGGCGGAGCGCGTCGTGTGGGTCGGCCTGGGCCAGTTGGGGAAGATGATTCGCTTCTTCAAGCGCGAAGGGGTCGAGCGCGCGATGATGGCCGGGCAGGTCAAGCACGTCCAGATTTTCAGCGGGTCGATTCCAGACGTGCGTATGCTGAAGTTGCTCCTGAGGCTACCGCGCCGTAACACGGACGCGCTGATCGGCGCGGTGGCCGAGGAGCTTGCCAGCGAAGGTATAGAGCTGATCGACTCGACCTACTTTCTTCAGGATCATCTCCCGCAGGCGGGACAGCTTTCGCGCCGTGCGCCGGATGAGCGAGAGCGCGGCGACGTCGAGTACGGCCTTGAGATTGCGCGCGAAATCGCACGCCTTGATCTGGGTCAGACCATCGTCATACGCTCTCGCGCCTGCGTCGCCATTGAAGCGATGGAGGGAACGGACGCCACCATCAAGCGCGCCGGTCAACTGGCGCGCGGGCGGCTGACGGTCGTCAAGCTCGCCAAGCCGGATCAGGATATGCGCTTCGATGTGCCCGTCGTAGGACTTCCCACGATTGAGAGTATGATCGAGGCGGGCGCGACCTGCCTTTGCCTGACGGCGGGAAAAACTTTGATGTTCGACCGAGACCAGATGCTGCGTCTCGCAAACGAACATCGCATCGCAGTGATAGCCGTCCCGTCCGCGTAGAGCAGGATGAGAGCACATTACGACTAACGTGAGTTCGAGATAAGCGGCTATGCCGCTAAAAGGAAGCCTCTCTGACGAAAAGGCAGAGCCCCGCACCTAGCAACGGCGGCACAGCCGCTTACATTGAACCCATGTCCCATTAAAATGAAGGGGGCCTGGAAACAGCTTCCAAGCCCCCTTGTGGGTTGATGTCAGCCCAGCGACACAGTAGAGCCTACCGCCGACAGACTGTTTTGTTACCGGTTGTAAGCTGACGGGACGGGCGTATCTCCGGCAATCCCGAATGAATTGATCGCGATTCCGGATGTGCTCCCCTGCGTATACCAGGTGTTATCACTGGGACGCCACACACCCAGGTCGGTCTTCATGTCACCATCGTAATCCGCAGCCACCACCACGTCGCCCACCGTCCCGAACTGCGCCCCGATGATCCCGCCTCCGCTCTGCAACACGTACCACGTTCCATTAGAGGCTCTCCACACCGCCAGATCACTCTTGCGGTCGCCATCATAGTCTCCCACCACTGACACATCCGTCTCCGTCCCCCAGGAACTGGCCGCGAAGGTCGAGCCGCCGTTGTAGAGGATGTACCACGTCATCAATCCGCTGCTGCGACGAATCACGGCATAGTCGGCCTTTCCATCCCCGTTGTAATCACCCACCACAGGCTTGTCCGTGCTCGCTCCGAACTGCGCG
>DASVVT010000096.1:0-15723 GCA_036386415.1 Pyrinomonadaceae bacterium | reverse complement strand
CAGTTCACCACAGAGACACAGAGGACACAGAGGGGGCACAGAGAGTTGAAGAGCATTTAAGCCTCTGTGCCATCTCTGCGTCCTCTGTGCCTCTGTGGTGAGTCTTCAATTCGCCTTACACTCATCTGAAAATTGCTCTAGGGCTGCTGCTGTTGCGATTCAGGTATTGGCTTACGCTCAAGCTCCTGCATAGGGTTGCGCGCGGGCGGCTCCTTGTAAAGCTGTATCTTCTGTTTGACCGGAAGACGCGGGAAATAGTTGTTTTCAACGTCCGTGTCGGCTGTCTCCAGGTGCGGGTCGAGCGTGAGCGCCTTGATCTCTTTTTTGGTGACGATCAGCTTGGAGGCATCGAAATTGTTGCGCCGCCAGATTTCCGCAGGGATGCGCAGTTCTTCCGAAGTGCCGTCCGTGTAATCGATCTGGAGGATGACGGGCATGACCAGGCCGCCCATGTTCTTCAGGTTGATGACGTACAGGTTGAGACCGGAGCTGAGCAGCTCACGCTCCCTGTCTGTGAGCGTCGCCAGATACTTCTGAAACTCCTCGCGCTCGCGCTCCGTCGCGCGGAATTCCTCGTAGGTGTTGTAGAAATCCTTGAGCGAGGGGTTCTGATCGACAAGCTTCGGAGTGTTGCGGTTGCGCTGTTCCGATAGCGTCTGGGGCTGCGCCTCGCGCTCACGTCGCGCGGCCTCTTTCTCCGTATCGGGGTTGCGCGTATCTATGGTGTAGAGGCGCACGCTTTCGATTGAGATGTCCGTGTGATCGGTCGTGTAGAACCAGCCGTGCCAGAACCAGTCCAGATCGACGCCCGACGCGTCCTCCATCGTGCGGAAAAAATCTGCGGGCGTCGGGCGCTTGAACTTCCAGCGCCGCGCATACTCCCTGAAGGCATAATCAAAAAGCTCGCGCCCCAAAACGGTTTCGCGCAGGATGTTCAAGGCAGTGGCGGTCTTGCCGTAGGCGTTGTTGCCGACATTTATCAAGGCGTCTGAGCTGGTCATGACCGGCACTTGATCCTCGCCCGCCATGTAGGCGGTGAGGTTCTTCGGCTCGCCGCGACGCGACGGATAGTTCTGCTCCCATTCCTGCTCGGCAAGATATTCCAGAAAGCTATTGAAGCCTTCATCCAGCCACATCCACTGTCGCTCGTCAGAATTGATAATCATCGGAAAGAAGTTGTGCCCGACCTCGTGTATGACGACGGAGATGAGGCTGAACTTCCTCTCCGCAGAGTAGGTTCCGTCCGCTTCAGGGCGCGGGCCGTTGAAGGAGATCATCGGGTACTCCATCCCGCCGACGGGGCCGTTGACAGAGATCGCCACCGGATAGGGATAGGGGAAGGTGTGGCGTGAGTAGACGTTGAGCGTTTGGATGATGGCCGGGGTTGAATATTGCCCCCAGAGCGGGTTGCCCTCCTTCGGGTAGAAGGACATCGCCATGACGGATTGGCCGCCGATGTTGACGGCCTGCGCGTCCCAGATGAACTTGCGCGAAGAGGCGAAAGCGAAGTCGCGTACGTTCTGCGCCATGAAGACCCAGGTCTTCTTCCCCGCAGGCTTGCTCGATTCGTTGGCTCGCGCCTCTTCGGGCGTGATGATGAGAACGGGTTGACGCGCCGCCCTGGCCTGTTCGAGACGGTCGCGCTGTGTACGGCTGAGCACCTGCGCAGCGTTTTGCAGCACGCCCGTGGCGGCCACGACCATGTCGTCAGGCACGGTGATGCTCACCCTGTAGTCGCCGAACTCCAACGCGAACTCGCCCGTGTCCAGATACTCTTTGATCTGCCAGCCGGTCATGTCGTAGTAGGCTGCGAGGCGCGGAAACCATTGCGCGATGGTGTAAATATAGTTGCCGTCTTTGGGGAAGAACTCGTAGCCTGTGCGCCCGCTGATGCGGCGCGCATTGTTGATGTTGTAGCTCCAGTCTACGGAGAAGGTGACCATCCCTCCGCTTGCGAGCGGCGCGCGCTGAAGGTCTACGCGCATCACCGTTCCCCTGATCGTGTAGGGCAGAGTCGCACCCTTCGCATCACGCACGGACGTGATCTTGTAGCCGCCATCGAACTCCTGCCTGAGCAGGTAGTCGTCGATTGTGCCGAAAGGTAGCTTCTGGAGATCGGGCGCAGTCCGTGTCCTCAGCCCTGCGGCGTCCTTCGCGTAGATGTTCTGATCAAGCTGAAGCCACAGGTAATTGAGCGTATCCGGCGACTGGTTGTGATAGGTGATCGTCTCCGAGCCCGTGATGCGCTGGTTGGCATCGTCCACTTCGACATCGATGACATAATCTACGCGCTGCTGCCAGTAGCGACTTCCGGGCGCGCCCGACGCCGTGCGATAGATGTTCGGGGTCGGCAGAACTTCGTCGAGCTGTCTGAACTTATCGCTCGGGTGTGATTTCGACTGGGCGAGGCCGCTCGCCGGATACAGCATCAAAACAAGCGTCAAGGCCAGAAAAAGTTTCTTCGTCAAAGTTAATGGACTCCCTTCAAGGTCTCACGCAAAGACGCAAAGGCGCGAAGAGGAACGCGCCATCTTATCTTCGCGCCTTTGCGTCTTTGCGTGAGGCTTATTTTCTTCCTATCCTACCCATATAGAAAGCCCTCTCATATTAGCGCAAGGGCGTCTTAATGCAAAGATGGCAAGGATTTAGAGGTGCGGTTGCGGGCTGCCCATCCTTCGTAACGGGATTTCCGCAAAACTATTACATTGTTCAGACCTTCAATTATGATATAGAGTAGGTTTGCATCCCCGGTCTGCAACCAGTAGTTCAAGCTTTACTGCTTCGGGAGAAAGGTTTGCTCTGGCATCTTCGACACGGCAAGCTCATCCGTTCGGAGAACCAGAAGACTCAAGTAGAGGTGCGACGCACTGATGGTAGAGAACATAGCGACGGCGACTAAACATCACGCAAGCGCAGGCTCGCTCTATGACCGCATTGCAAAGCTCTACAATATTACATTCAAGTTCAACGGATACGGGCGCTCGCTGGAGCATTACCTGCGCGATCACCCGCTGCCCATCTCTGCGGGCGCGAGGATTCTGGATGCCGGATGCGGTACGGGGTTGTTGACGCTGGCGCTCTTGAAAGCGCTCGACCTGCCAGTCCATATCTCAGCCGTCGATCTCTCGGCTCAGTCTCTGGCGACCGCCAAGCGCGCCGTCGCCGAAGAGACACGTACAGGCAACGTCGGGTTCACGCAGGCCAACGTCCTGGCGCTGCCCTTCGCAGACAACTCGTTTGATATTATCGTGACGAGCGGCGTCCTGGAATACGTGCCGCTTAAAGACGGCTTCGGCGAGTTGGCGCGCGTGCTCGCCCCCGGAGGCCACCTGCTACACCTCCCCGTCAGGCCGTCTCTCGCCAGCCGCTTCCTCGAAGTGCTCTTTCGTTTCAAAGCCCACTCGCCGCAGGAGGTGGAAGCCCACACCAGCCGCTACTTCCGCATCGTCAAGCACTATCACTTCCCCCCGCTGCATCCCATCGGCTGGACGAAGACGGCGGTGCTGGCGCAGAAAGTCTAGTCAAACCTGGCTCAACCGGCTCATCTCCTGAGTGAGATGTTCGGTGTCAATGCAGCAATCCTGACATAGCATTCGTTCAGGTAAACTACCCTGTGTCTTGAATTGAAATCCCATAAGCATCATAATTGGGGGTAGGAACGATGAGCGAGAAGATCACACAAGATTTAACGGGCGGAGACGGACGCTCTTTTGAGGAGCGCGTGATGGCGCGCTTTGACGCCATGGATGCGCGCTTTGATGCGATGGATACGCGTTTCACCGCAATGGATGCACGTTTCACCGCGATAGACGTGCGTCTCGATGAGATAGGTGTGCGTTTCAACGGGGTGGACTCGCGTCTCAATAATATGAATGGGCGCTTCGACGCGATAGATTCCAGCCTTCAAGATGTCAACACGCGCCTTGAAAAGCTTGAAGCGCAATCGTATGACACCAAACCGATCTGGGAACGGGCGCTCAAAGAAATTGCCGAGATAAGGCGTGAGATGTCCAAACGCTTTGACCGCATTGATGCCATCGTACATGAGAACCGCGCGGATATGCGCGACGCTGAAGACCGCATCGAGAGGCTCGAACAAAAGCTCACTGAGTAGATGTCTTTAAGCCTCGCCAACTTTATCAGTCAAGCGCTTAATACTCCACGATCTATCACTGAGTTGCCCCGGCCTGCTTGAGCATTTGCTCCACGCCGGTGTGTCTGCTTTCCCTGGTCAGCGCCAGCGCTGTATAGCCGTTCCTATCTTTCACGTTCACGTCCGCCCCTTTGTTCAGCAGCGCTTCGACCGTATCCTCATATCCGTTCTCGGCAGCGTAGAGCAGCGCCGTTCGTCCCTGATCGTCCATCGCGTTGACGCTCGCGCCGTGATCGAGCAGAGTACGCACCACGCCTGTGAAGCCCTGCAATGCCGCCAGCGTGAGCGCCGTACTCTGATCGCTATCTCTGGCATCGACGTTCGCTCCGTGCTCGAGCAGAGTGTTCACGATCTCCCCTTGATCTTCGGATGTAGCCCACATCAGGGCAGTTCCACCATCAACGCTTCTCGCATCCACGGCAGCGCCACGGCTGAGCAGCACTTGAACTGTCTCAGGATGCCCTCTCCAGGCCGCCTGAATCAGCGCCGTACTGCCCTCCCTGTCACGCGCGTTGACATCGACGCCTTTATCCAGCAGCGCCTTAACAGTATTAGAATCACCCGCGCCCGCCGCTTGAGTCAGGTCGTTGACCGTGTCCCGGCATCCTGCGAGCGCCAGCAAGGCGCACAAGAGAAGCAGGTTTCGTACACATTTCATAAAGGGTTTAGCCTTCTGCGCCCTTTGCGCGTCCCCTTTGCGTCCTTTGCGTTTAGAGAGGCGCTTTAAACGCAAAGGGCGCAAAGGATTTCGCTGGAGGTCGCAGAGATATGGCAGATCACTTGATAGGTGCGAGCCTTAGAATGCGGTCGTCGTTGCTCGCCGGAGAGCCGCGTCCATCCCTGTTCGACGTTGAGAAATAGATCGCGCCGTCTGGCCCTTCGGCCACGTCGCGTATGCGCCCGAACTTGCCCTCGAGCAGACGCTCCTGGCTCAAGACGCGACGAGCGTCAAGCACTACGCGGATGATCGTTTGCCCGCGCAGGCAGCCGAAGAAGAAGTTATTGCGAAACTGCGGAAACGCCGCGCCGCGATAGAACATGCCGCTCGCAGGTGCGACGGCAGGCGTGTATTCAAGTAGCGGCGATTCCATTCCGCTGCGCGAGTCCCTGTGATGCACCACAGGCCAGCCGTAGTTCTTCCCGCGCTCGACGATGTTGACCTCGTCGCCTCCGCCCGGGCCATCGAAACCCGACGGGCCGTGCTCGGTCTCAAACAGCAGATTCGTCCCGGGTTGCCAGTCAATCCCCTGCCCATTGCGATGCCCGTATGACCAGATTTCAGGCCGGACGTTCTTCTGGGCTACAAAAGGATTGTCCGAGGGGACGCTGCCATCGTCGTTCAAGCGCAAGATTTTTCCGGCGAGCGTGTCCAATCGCTGCCCCAGCTCGCGCTCCGTGGCATCGCCCGTAGTGATGTAGAGCTTGCCGTCCGGCCCAAAGCGCAGGCGGCATCCGGCATGGTTCGGGGCTGCCGGAATGTTCTCGACGATCACTTTGCGATCAACGAGGGCGCTGCCCGTCTCGCGGTAACGCACGACGCGCACGAGCTGCTCGTCACGACCGGCGTAGGCGTAAGACAGGTACAGAAAATGGTTCGCGGCAAACTGCGGGTGCAGCGCGAGGCTCATCAACCCGCTCTCGCTCGCCGCCCTCACATCTTCGATAGTGGCGAGCGGTGCGTCGCGCAGCCGCCCGTTTTCAAAGACGCGGACGCGCCCGACACGCTCTGTAAAGATCATCCGGCCATCGGGCGCGAAAACGATAGACCAGGGGACTTGAAGCCCGCCGACGACCGTCTCGACGCGAAACTGCGTATCGCCTCCCGGCGCATTCTCAATCTCGCCTGCGCCCTCTCCCGGCGGCGGCTGGCCGCAAGCCATTGCGAACAGGAAAAACGCAACGGCAGCATAAACCACATGCTTCATCTTTCTCCCCCTCTGCCCGGAGCACCCTTTTTATCTTCTCTTCACTTCTCACCTGATGTTGCGCGGCAGCACGGCTTCTATGCTATGGAGCAAGACAAAGACATGATCCTTGCTCTCATCGCCCGACTCCGTCATGAGCGCCACGTAATCATTCGTGATGTCCGCGACCGTCCCCTCATACAGACCGCCCGAACGGGTTCTGATACTGATGGTCTGTCCTCTATATCGCCTGAGCAGATTTTCTATGTGTTGTAAGCCCATCGCCGAGTTCAGGGATGAGGGATGAGAACGAAGGGATGAGGGATGAGGGATGAGGGATGAATAAGAAAAGCCGCTCTCTTTTTATTCATCCCTCATCCCTCCGCCCTCATCCCTGCTCTTCAGCCTTCATCCCTTCGTTCCTCCTTCCAGGTGACGAAAAAGAACCTGTACTTGTCCGGGTCTTCGAGCGTGATGAAGCGCCCGCCCCAGCCCTCATCGGCGGGAGATTCAACCTCCACGCCGCGTCGCTTCAGTTCAGCATAATACTCGTCCACGTTTGTCACGCCGATGAAGAAGTGTACACCACGCCCGCGCCTCAGCATCGTCTCCAACTGCTCGACGAGCGTGATTTTCAAGCGTCCGGCGCTCAAGGTAGCCATCGGTGGCTCCGCAGACGTGTCACTCTCCTCAATCTCAAGCCCGAGCTGCTCGCAGTAAAAGGCGAGCGATTCTTCCAGGTTATTGATCTCCAGAAACAGCAGGTCGAGTCCGGTCAAGGTTGCCATGCGCGTCGTTATCTTGAATAGGTGAGGACGAAATAGACGCCGTAAACACCGCCGCAGACGACCATCCAGAAAGCCATCTCCTGAACCATGACGAAGCGACGCAACGGATGCGACGCCGCGAACGTCTCGCGGATCGCGCGCATGACGGCATGCGCCTGGAAGATGCCGGCAATCACCAGAAAAGCCGCCAGCAGCGCGAGCGGCCAGAGAAACAGCACATACTGGAAACGCACGACGAACAGAAGCACGAGTCCGGCCATGATAAACAGAATGGCCGTGAGACACTGGCCGGAGATAGCGTCCACCTGCGCCGAAGGAGATGAATAGGGCGGCACGGGCGTATACGCCGTCTCAACCGGTCTCTCTCGCTCCAGATCATAAGCGCGGCGACGCGTTTCGTCCCTGAGCACGCCGTAGGCTTCGTTGAGCGCCTTCATCTCTTCTTCGTCGCCGCCGCGATCCGGGTGATGCTCAACAGCCTTGCGCTTGTAGAGACGCTCGATCTCGCCCTGCGACGCATCGCACTCGGCACCCAGAGTCGCATAATAATCCTTGTCGGCGTCAAACTGGCTCATCAAGTTCTGGATTTTAGATTTTGAATTTTAGATTTGCAATGCGAAATAGAATCAAACCACAGGTGCACGCAAATAAACGCAGATCAGAAAGAAGGGGCAGGGTGAGAAGAGAGGAAATTCTGGTGATAGCTCAACCAGCGGAGGGATCATCTCCTTTGCGACCTTTGCGAAATCCTTTGCGTCCTTTGCGTTGAGAGAGGCGCTTTAAACGCAGAGTACGCAAAGGATTTCGCAAAGGTCGCAGAAAATTCAACTCTCCTGCTTGAGCCACTACCGAAGTTCTTTTGATCTCTTTGATTCTTTCCTCTTTTTATCTGTGTTCATCTGTGGTTTCTATCTGTTTGTGCTAATCTTGTTCTTGCCTGCTGAACGGGCGCGTTATTTCATCCCAACAAAATTCGCGGCTCAGGTAGAGAAGCTGTGGCGCAACCATTCGCTCCGGGCGACGATCTGATTTTCCAACTTGAAAGCGGCTACGGGTTGCTGCGCGTGCTGCTGGTCGAAACGCGCGAGCGGGATACTGTGTGGCATCTGCTCGCTTATGAGGAGTTGTTCGGGGACGTGGAGTCTGCTGAAGCGGCGCTGGCCGCTCCCGAAGCTCTTCACGCGCGCGTCCCGCACATGGCGCTCACGGAGCGTGCGTTCGAGCGCACCCCTGCCGCGCGTCTCGGCAATCGCCCTGTCACAGAAGATGAGCTGGCCGCTTATCGCCACTGGGTCGAGACGGGCGAGGGTCGCGTCTCGGATCGTTCCGCTCTGCTGATGCTCGGCCTGCGTTAAGCGCGTGCTCCTATTTAAGGGAAACGCGGAGTAGAGCGGTTCAGTGAATAGAGGATTAAACGCTGGAGGTGCGCAAAGTTCTTCGCAAAGGAGTAGATACTTTGTGCTCTTTGCGATGTACTTCGCGTCCTTCGCGTTTAATCACCCCTTATATAATCATTCTCTCAAAAGAGAAGGTGTTCGATGACGACTAAATCACGTCAGGCCGCTATAGCCATATCCCGCGCCCTTTTCCTCTTCATCCTCCTGCTCTCGACGCTCGACGCTCCTTTTGCGCAGCGGCGCGAGCGCGTCATAGACGCATGGCGACCGCTCAACTACGACGTGACGCTCGTCTTCAACGATCAGTTGACAGAGATTACGTCAGCCCGAACCGAGATCAATATCGCCATTCTGAAAGAGCCGCTTCCCGTGCTCGATCTGGATTTCGGCGAGATGGTGGTCGATTCCGTCATGGTCGGCGGAGTGCCCGCGACTTACGAGCAGCGGGACGGGCGTCTCAACATCTCGCTCACACAGACGCCGAAGAAGAACGCGACCCTGAGCGTCACCGTCGCTTATCACGGCGCACCGAAAGACGGGCTGATCATGATGAAGGACAAGGACGGCAAGCCCTCTGCGACCGGCGACAACTGGCCTAATCGCGTTCACCACTGGATACCGTGCCTGGATCACCCATCGGCGAAAGCCACCGTCCGCTTCAACGTCACCGCTCCGGCGCGCGATCTCGTCGTCGCCAACGGTAAGATGGGTGTCACGCGCACCAACCCCGACACGACGCGCACTTGGACTTATACGGAAGGCGAGCCCATCCCACCCTACTGCATGGTCATAGCGGTCGGCGAGTTCGCGCTTCTCGAACCGAAAAGCGCTGCGGTCACGCCTCTCTCTTACTACGTGCCGCAGTCGGATAGACGCTACGCCGTTCAAGGCTTCTCGGCTGCCGCGCCGTCCCTCGACCTGTTCAGCGAAAGGATCGCGCCCTATCCTTATGAGAAACTGGCGCTCATCGTCGGCGCGACGCGCTTCGGCGGCATGGAAAATTCCGGCGCGATAGTTTTTCCCGCCACGCTCTTCAAGGATTTCGAGACCGCGCAGCCCCGCAGCCGCAGGTTCGATATCAAGCGCGGCGTGATGGAGGTGACCGCGCACGAGATCGCTCACCAGTGGTTCGGCGATTCCGTCACAGAGTCCACCTGGGCTGACCTCTGGCTGAGCGAGGGCTTCGCCACCTATTTCGCAGGGCTCTTCGTCGAGCGTTATGAAGGGCGCAGCGCCTTCCGCGAGTACATGCAAAGACAGGCGCGGGAGTATCTTGCTTACGAGCGCGAACGCAACGCTCCCGTCCACGACCGCGACACGGAAGACCTCTTCAAGCTGCTTAACGCGAACAACTACGAGAAGGGCGCTTGGATTCTGCACATGCTGCGTGGGCTCATGGGCGACCAGCGTTTCTTTCAGGCGCTGCGTTCGTACTACCGCGCTCATGCAGGCTCCACGGCTTCGACCGAAGACCTGCGCGCCGCCTGCGAAGCGGCCTCTGGCAGGGACTTGAAGGAATTCTTCAGGCGCTGGATTTACGAGAGCGGCCACCCGCGCTACGAAGTGACCTGGGCGTGGCCGACAAGGATGCGCAACGCCAGATCAAACGCCAGGGGTTACATAGAGCTGACGATTCGCCAGCTTCAAGATGGCGCTCCGTTCCTGATGCCGCTGACGTTGGAGGTCGTCACGAGACAAGGCGCGCGTCGCACCATCATCAATCCTACGGGCAAGGAGACAAAACAGAGGATTCCCAGCACGCTCAGACCTATCGCCGTGCGCGTCGATCCTGATGAGACGGTCTTGAAGGAGCTGAATATTAAGGAATCACCCTGAGCTTCATGCGCAACTTTTTTTGTGTTTAGTTTGGATTGTCCCGTAGGGACTTAGCGATAGTAGCCCAGCGATTCATCGCTGGGGATAATCCGAAAAGGCTGCTTCAGTCCCGTAGGGACGGCTGAAATGGCCTGACTGCTTGCCTCTTTCAGTCGTCCCTACAGGACTCAACGCTGGTGTTGGTCATGTTCCCAGCGATGCATCGCTGGGCTACTATCAACCGTCCCTGACGGGACGAAAATTGTTTGCCACATTAGCCAGGATTGTCTTGCCCACTGAAAAAACGTATAGTGTCGCTCTACAGCTTCAGACAGCAAGGTGGTTTACCCTCTATAACTGGCGGTTCAAAACGCGCTCTCTTTCAGGTGTCAACAGCGTGAGCGTCAAACTCTAACAGAGGAAGAACGATGAAGACATTCGATCATCTGGTGCTCGATTTAAGCGAGGTTGGAGCAGATGATGTGGCGCTCGTGGGCGGCAAATGTGCCAGCCTCGGCGAGTTGTTTCGCTCCTTGAGGCCGCGCGGCGTCCGCTCTGTCGATGGATTTGCGACCACCAGCGAAGCCTACCGCCTGCTACTGGCAACCGACGGTCTTGGCGACCGCCTGCGTGAGTTGATGGACGGCCTCGACCCTGAAGATATCAAAGCGCTCAATGTGGCGGGACGCGAAGCGCGCGCCCTGATGCTCGACACGCCGCTGCCTCCGGTTGTCAACGATGCGATTCTGGACGCCTATGCGCGATTGTGCGAGCGCACGCATCGTTCCTGCGAAGTGGCCGTGCGCTCGTCTGCGACAGCCGAAGACCTCCCCGACGCCTCGTTTGCAGGGCAGCAGGACACGATCCTGAACGTGCGCGGCGAAGACCGCCTGATCGAAGCCTGTCACCGCTGTTTCGCTTCGCTCTGGACGGATCGCGCCATCTCCTACCGCGCTTCTCGCGGATTCGATCATTTCGAGGTCGCGCTCTCCATCGGCGTGCAGCCGATGGTGCGCTCAGACCTGGCCTGCTCGGGCGTGATGTTCACGCTCGATACGGAATCCGGCTTTCGTGATGCCGTGGTCATCAACGGGGCATGGGGATTGGGCGAAGCGATTGTGCAGGGCATGGCGACGCCAGATGAGTGGGTCGTCTTCAAGCCGACCCTGAAAACGGGCGCGCGTCCTATTGTCAGCCGACGCCTCGGCAGCAAAGAGGTCAAGATGGTCTACGGCGACGATGGGCGCGGCACGCGTACGCGCGAAGTCGTCGAAGCTCAGCGCCGCCGCTTCGCGCTCGGCGACTACGAGATTCTGCAACTTGCGCGCTGGGCCTGCATCATCGAAGATCATTATTCGGAGCGCGCCGGACACCCGCAGCCGATGGACATAGAGTGGGCCAAGGACGGGCGGACGGGCGAGCTCTTCATCCTCCAGGCGAGACCCGAGACGGTTCACGCCACCAATCGTCATAATTACGTAGAGACCTACAGGCTGACGGGCGAGCGCGCAGCGCTCCTTGCGACCGGCATGGCCGTCGGCGAAAGGATCGGGCAGGGGCGCGTGCATGTGTTGAAAGACCCGGATCACCAGGTGGACTTTGCAGAAGGCGACGTGCTGGTGACGAGCATGACCGATCCGGCATGGGAACCGATCATGAAGCGCGCGGCGGCCATCGTCACTGATCGCGGCGGGCGCACGTGCCACAGCGCGATCATCAGCCGCGAGCTTGGGCTTCCCTGCATCGTCGGCACGGGCGATGCGACGAACCGCCTCACGACGGGCGCGGACGTGACCGTCTCGTGCGCTGAAGGAGCGCAGGGCAACGTCTACGAAGGGCGCATCGAGTTCATAATCGACCGGCGCGAAGTGAGCGAAGAAGCGCGACCGCGCACGCAGGTGATGATGAACGTCGGCGATCCCGATCATGCTTTTGCGCTCGCTTCGCTTCCGAATGACGGGGTGGGGCTGGCGCGTCTTGAGTTCATCATCAACAACCACATCGGCATACACCCGATGGCGCTCGTACGTTACCCGAACCTCTCGCGCCCCGAAGACGTGCGCGAAATTGAACGGCGCATAGGCGAAGAAGAGCCCAAAGATTTCTTCGTCCGCTGCCTCTCTGAAGGGGTCGGGCGCATCGCTGCGGCCTTTTATCCGAAGCCCGTCATCGTGCGCATGTCGGATTTTAAGAGCAACGAATATGCGCGCCTGATCGGAGGCAACGAGTTTGAGCCGCACGAAGAGAACCCTATGCTCGGCTTTCGCGGCGCGTCTCGTTATTACGACGAGCGCTACCGCGAGGGCTTTCGATTGGAGTGCGCGGCGCTGCAACGCGTGCGCGAAGAGATGGGGCTGGTTAACGTCAAGGCGATGATTCCCTTCTGCCGCACGGTCGAAGAGGCGGAGCGCGTCATCGCGCTGATGGCGCAGTTCGGGCTACGGCAGGGCGAGCACGGGCTGGAGATTTACGCGATGTGCGAGTTGCCCGCCAACGTCGTCTTCGCAGACGAGTTCCTGCGCGTCTTCGACGGCTACTCCATCGGCTCTAACGACCTGACGCAGCTTGCCCTCGGACTCGACCGCGATTCGGAGATGGTGGCGCACCTCTTCGACGAGCGCAACGGCGCGGTCGAGCGCATGATCGCGATGGCGATTGATGCCGCGCACCGCGCCGGTAAAAAGATAGGCATCTGCGGGCAAGCCCCATCGGACTATCCTGAGTTCACGCGTTTCCTGGTCGAGCGCGGCATCACTTCAATCTCGCTCAACCCGGACACGGTCATTCAAACGACCCACCTGATCGTTGAGGCGGAAGCGGCTTTGCCCAAGAGCAGCATCGGCAGCAAGAAGGCGCAAGCTGATGGCAAGCCTGAGTCGCAGGTGGCGTTACGCTGACATAGATATTACCGGATGGCAGAATGAAAAGAAGGCGGGCGAACGATCCACGAAGTAACACGAAATGACACGTACCGAAGAGGCTGTTTCATTTGGTTTCGTGTGGTTTAGTGTGGATTCGTGGATCGTCCACCGTCCTTTGTTGATTGCATCTTGATGTAAGAGCGGATGACGTGAAATGAAAGGCGGCTGCCGTTGATGGCAGCCGCTTCTTATTGATATTGAAATCGGGGCGAGAGGATTCGAACCTCCGACCTCACGGTCCCGAACCGTGCGCTCTACCAGGCTGAGCCACGCCCCGCGAAAACTGATTGCCACTGGATTCTATGTGAGCAGCACCGGCAAGTCAAACCGGTCGAGTTCTATCAGCCTTCATGCGATGCTCATTATAGTGAGCTGAAGGGCTATTCGGTCTCCGCGACTCTTTGCGCATCTGACTCCGGGGTGCGTGAATGTTTGATGTGCCGCCAAACCCACCAGCCGACAGCCAGCACGCCGATGATGCCGATAACGAAGTCGAAGCGATGAAACCAGGACTTGAGCGTATCGTTCTTGTCCCACTGTTCGCCGAGTATCTGCCCGACGTACGCGAGCCCCAGACACCAGGGGAGCGATCCGGCGAACGTGTAGATCACGAAACGCGTCAGGTTCATACGCGCCACACCCGCAGGGAAAGCGATGAAGGTACGTATGACCGGGAGCAAGCGGCTGGCGAAGACGATGATTTCGCCATAGCGCGCGAACCAGCGGTCGGCCAGATCAAGGTCGTGGCGCGAAACCAGCACGTAGCGACCGTACTTCTCTATCAGCGGACGCCCGCCGTACATCCCGACCCAGTACGCGATGAGCGATCCAGCCACGCATCCGACAGCGCCTGCCACACCGACCCACCACAGATTGAACCGGCCTGCGTAAACCAGATAGCCCGCAAACGGCATGATGATCTCAGATGGTAAAGGGATACACGCCGATTCGATAGCCATCAACAGGACGACGCCGAAGTAGCCGAGCATCGAAATGGTGGCGATGATGAAAGCCGTCAGTATCTCGATAATCCTGGCGATCAATAATCTGCTCCTATGAAAAGATGTTTGACGGTATCAGATGACAGTTGAAAACCAAAAATCCAGCGCCCGTCACCCATTCCAGCCGTAGTGACCGATGAGCGGGACGAAAGCGCACGCGCCATGATCTTCGTACGTGTAGCCTTTCTCAGTTTTGAGCACGCGAATCAACCTCTGCGATTCACGCGTCGTGCCGATGGGTATGACGAGACGCCCGTCCACCTTCAGTTGCGCGAGCAGTGGTTCGGGGACTTCGGGGCCGCCCGCCGCCACCAGTATCCCATCATACGGCGCATGAGCGCTCCAGCCGAGCGTCCCGTCAAAGCATTTGATGGTCGCATTGTAGATACCCAGTTGGCGTATGCGCGCCTGCGCCTCGCGCGCCAGTTCCGCAATGCGCTCGATGGCAAAGACCTGCGCGCCGAGACGTGCGAGCACAGCGGTTTGATAACCGGAGCCAGCCCCTATCTCCAGCACGCGGCTCCTCGTATCAAGTTCGAGCAACTCGGTCATACGCGCGACGATGAAGGGCTGCGAGATGGTTTGATTGGCGGCAATCGGGAGCGCGTGGTCGCCGTAGGCACGGCTCTGCAAAGCTTCGGGGACGAAACGGTGGCGCGGCACCACGAGCATCGCATCGAGCACACGAATATCACGTATGCCGTAATGATCGCGCAAGCGCTCAACCATGCGCTCGCGCGGGATACGATATTCCATCTGAGATGCAGGTGGATTGAGCGGTGCAGAACTCAAAAGAATCTCCAAAGTAGTCAGTAGTCAGGAGCCAGTAGAAAAGAAAAGCCGTTGATGCCGTTGATACCGCTCATCCTAAATCGTAATAGTGAGCCAAACAGGCGCGCTGTTTTACTACTGTCTACTGTCTACTGACTACTTCCGCAGAGATATAGTTCCAGGTGTCAATCGCCGTGAGCGCGCGATGATCCGTCATGTCGCTGCGCAAAGGCGTGACGGAGATGAAGCCCTGTTCGATGGCCTGATAATCCGTGCCCTCTTCGGAACTCTTCCCGAAATACTCTTCGCCGATCCAGAAATAGGGCTTCCCGCGCGGGTCTATGTGCTCGCTGATGACGGGACGCGCCTTCTTGATGCCCTGCCGCGTGACGCGCACACCCTTGATCTCGACGCGCGGGACATTGATATTGAGCAAGGTCCCTTCGGGCAAGCCCTCATCGAGAACCTTGCGCGCGGCGGTGACGGCAAAGCGCGCGGCTTCTGTGAAATCAAACTGCTCGCGCGCGACGAGACTGATCGCCAGACCCGGCACGCCCAGGATAGTCGCTTCCAGCGCGCCCGCGACCGTCCCCGAATAGGTCGCGTCGTCGCCCAGATTGCCGCCGTGATTGATGCCCGAGACGCAGATGTCTGGCCGCTCATCTTCGGGCAGAATCTTATTGAGCGCCAGCGTCACGCAATCGGTCGGCGTGCCATCAACGCTCCAATGCCTGTCATCCACACGGCGTATGCGCAGGGGACGCGCCAGCGTCAGGCTGTGCGATGCGCCGCTCATCTCAGAAGCCGGAGCGACCACGTAGATGTCGCCCAACTCGCAGAGCGCCTCTTCCAGCTTGATGAGGCCGTCCGAGTGGATGCCGTCGTCGTTTGTCAGAAGAATCCGGGTCATAAAAAGAGTCTGGAGTCGTGAGTCTGGAGTCTAAAGGCCGCAAATCTGTTTTTGACTCTAGAC
>DASVVT010000095.1:0-82201 GCA_036386415.1 Pyrinomonadaceae bacterium | reverse complement strand
AAGCTACGCAGCAAGACCTTCCATTTGAAGAGCCTTTGGAAGTTTAAGCCCGAACAAAGTGAGCGCCAATCCACAGAGGCCGCCGGACGTGCCGCAGCTTGCAGCCCGCTTGTCCGGCGGCCTCGACGTTTCAACGCCATCCACGCACACTCTGACGCTCGCCGCTCTGCCCGTCGGCGCACGCCTCATCCTTCGCTGTCGCAAAGACTGGCGCGACGCAACGGTCGTCGCCGCCTCGCTCGAAGCGGTCACGCTCTCGGTCGGCTCACCGACAGGGCGCACCTATCGCGTGCGTCGCCCGCCCGATTCACCGCTCTCATTTGAAGGCTCGATCCCAGTGCTCGGCAGCGGCTCATGGCGCGCCTGCCTCGTTCATTACGATAGACGCTGGTAGAACAACTTCGGCTCTCTCTCCGCGCCCTTTGCGATTCCCTTTGCGTCCTTTGCGGTTAAACCTCTTCTTTAAACGCAAAGAGCGCAAAGGGAATCGCAAAGGGCGCGGAGGTGATTTCTTTATGCCAGTTCCCCCTCAAATTCCGAACAGTCTTTACTTCTTCTGTTTGGCCTTGATGACCTCGGCCTTGGCGCAGGCTTCTTTATCATCGCGCGCGCATTCGCGGTTGCACGCCTGTAGATCCTCATTCTCCAGGCACGCCTTCTTATCCGCGCTCGTGCATGAGACGAGCATGCTCCCGCCCCCTGAGCACAGCAGCAACGCGAGCGCGAAGTTACGGATCAGTCTTTTTTGACTCAACATTTAGTCTCCTTATCGAGAAAGATTCTTTAAAGCGCGAGGTGACCGAAAACCCTGTATGTAATTGAGCGTTGATGGTCGCGTGGGACTTAAAAAACGCTTCCGGTAAAGCTGCTTGCAGGCCACAATAATATCAGTTCTGCGTTTCACGTTCGAGAGAAATCGGGTTATCATGTGTGGTTGCCGCGACCGCGAAATTCCCTTCTATGCAGCGCGCGCGACCATTTTAAACATGACAGAAGAAGCCATCGAAGTGCGCGGGGCGCGCGTTAATAATCTCAAGAACATCTCGTTTTCCATCCCCGTCGGCCATTTGACGGTGGTGACGGGCGTCTCGGGTTCGGGCAAATCCTCGCTCGCCTTCGACACCATTTACGCCGAGGGGCAGCGCCGCTACGTCGAATCGCTCTCGGCCTACGCGCGCCAGTTCCTTGAGCGCATGGACAAGCCGGACGTGGACGAGGTGCGCGGGATTGCGCCCGCCATCGCCATCCGCCAGAAGAACTCTACGCGTAACCCGCGCTCAACCGTCGCCACGCAGACGGAAGTTTACGACTACCTGCGACTCCTGTACGCGCGCATAGGAATCACCTATTGCCGCGTCTGCGGACGTGTGGTCGAGCGCGATTCGCCTGAATCCGCTGCCCTCGCCGTCATCGACGCGCTGCCCGAAGGGACACGCTTTTACGTTCTCTTCCCAGCCGAAGCGGGTTTGAGCCTGGAGACGAACGGCGATGGGAAGAATGGCACGCGCCGCAGTAAGAGCAAGAAGGTTGAGAGCACCCGGAAGGTGACGAGCCGCCAGAGTGTGACGGCGCACGTGATGAGTCTCATGCAGCGCGGCTTCACGCGTCTTTATGCAGACGGGGAGACGATTGAGCTACGCACGCCGGACGATTACACGCGCGAGGATTTCGATAACGTCTATGTGCTGGTGGATCGTCTCACCCTGCGCGGCGCTGAGATACGCGAGCGCCTTGTAGATTCTCTGGAAATCTGTTTTCAGGAGGGGCACGGCGTCGCCATCATTGAAACGGCAGAAGACGAGAAGCGCCGCCTGCGTTTCTCAGAGCGCTTCGAATGCAAGAACGACCGCACAGTCTACGCGCAGCCGGAGCCGCGCCTCTTCAGCTTTAATAATCCCTTCGGCGCGTGCCCGACGTGCCAGGGTTTCGGCAACATCATCGGCCTTGATCTGGATTTGGTCATCCCGAATCCGGGGCTCACATTGAACGAGGGCGCGATTGAGCCCTGGACGAAGCCGCAGCATGATTGGGCCAGGGCGGAGCTGCGTCGCTTCTGCAAATCGGAAGGCATCTCGATGGATGTCCCTTTCAATGAGTTGTCGCGCGCAGAGCAGCGCGCCATCGTCGAGGGCAAGGGCAAGTGGGAGGGCGTGCGCGGCTTCTTCGCCTGGTTGGAGACGAAGAAATACAAGCTTCACGTGCGCGTCTTTCTCTCTAAGTATCGCGGCTATACGCTGTGCCCGGACTGCCAGGGCGGACGTTTGCGGCAGGAGGCGCGCGACGTGCGCGTTGGAGGACGCACCCTCCCGCAAGTCTCCGCGCTCTCGATCAAAGACGCCGCCGCCTTCTTCGATAATCTTGAGCTCTCGACGGAACAGGCGGCCATCGCCGACCGCGTCCTGCACGAAGTTCGACGCCGCCTTCGCTTCCTCGTCGATGTCGGCCTCGACTACCTGACCCTAGACCGTCTCGCCTCGACACTTTCGGGCGGCGAGGCGCAGCGCATACAACTGGCGACCAACCTCGGCTCATCCCTGGTCGGGGCGCTCTACGTTCTGGACGAGCCCTCCATCGGCCTGCACCCGCGCGACAGCGAACGACTGATCAGGCTGCTCCATAACCTGCGCGACATAGGCAACACAGTGCTCGTCGTCGAACACGACGCCGAGATGATGCGCGCCGCCGATCACATCCTGGACATAGGCCCGGCGGCGGGCGAGCTTGGCGGGCGCGTCATCTACGAAGGCGACTTCAAGGGGCTGCTCAAAGATTCTCTCAGCCTGACGGCGCGTTACCTGCGCGGCGAGGTGGAGATCAAAGAGCCCAGGCAGCGCCGCGCGCCGCACAAAAAGCGTCTTCAGTTGCATCACGCCGCCGAGCACAATTTGAAGAACATAGACGTGGACGTGCCGCTTGAAATGCTCGTCTGCGTGACGGGCGTCTCAGGTTCCGGCAAATCCACGCTCATACACGACTGCATCTACGCCGGGCTTAAGAAGCAGCGCGGCGACTGGCAGGGGCACGTCGGCGCGTTCAAGGAGCTTGCGGGCGGACAATACGTAGACGACGTGATTCTCGTAGACCAATCGCCCATCGGTCGCACGCCGCGCTCAAACCCTGTCACCTACATCAAGGTCTATGACGGAATTCGCGAAGCCTTCTCGCAGACGCGCGAGGCGCAGGCGCGCGGCTTCGACCCTTCGTTCTTCTCCTTCAACGTTCCGGGCGGGCGATGTGAGGTCTGCCAGGGCGATGGAACCGTCACGGTCGAGATGCAGTTTCTCGCAGACGTCGAGCTGGTCTGCGAAGAGTGCAAGGGCACACGCTTCAAGCCGCAGATTCTGGACGTGCGCTATCGTGGCAAGAATATCAACGACGTGCTCAGCATGACGGTGCGCGAGGCCATGACCTTCTTCCGCGAAGTGCCGAAGATCACCAACCGCCTGCGCGTGCTCGATGATGTCGGATTAGGTTACTTACGTCTCGGCCAGTCCGCAACAACGCTCTCAGGCGGCGAAGCGCAGCGCGTCAAGCTCGCCGCGCACCTTTCAAAACGAACGGGCGCAAAGACGCTCTACATCTTCGACGAGCCGACGACCGGCCTTCACTTCGACGACATCAACAAGCTGCTCGCAGCCTTCCGCGCCCTCATCGAAGCGGGCGGAAGCCTGCTCGTCATCGAACACAACCTAGACGTCATCAAGACCGCCGACTACCTCATAGACCTCGGCCCCGAAGGCGGCGACCGTGGCGGATACGTCGTCGCCACCGGCACACCCGAAGAGATCATCCGCGTCAAAGAGTCTCACACAGGTCGCTACCTGCGCGATCACCTTTCACGCTCGAACGGTCAAGCCGCCTGATTCCATCCATCTAGAGCGGATTTCATTAGCACGTATGGAAAACCTTCAACGCAAAGGGCGCAAAGCAAGGACGCGCAAAGGCGGCGAAGGAGAAGTACCTTTGCGCCCTTTGCGTCTCTTTCCTTTGCGCCCTCTGCGTTGAAGGTTCTTCTTCTTTTCCTGACACTCAATTGAAAATTGCTCTAATCCCATTTGTTATCATCATTTGAGACAAACGGCATAGCCGTTGAGGACTGCTGAGCAGTCTTCAACGGCTATACCATAGAGTCGTGCGCTTCCGGCGACCCTGCGTGCAGGAAGGAGTCCAAGCCGCCTGCAAGAGGGCGAAAGCGTTGACTCTATTCCCTGCTCCCGTGAGAGCGTCGGTCCGCGTCACAAAGACGCTCTCACGGGAGCTTATGTTCTATCGCCTCGGCCAGCTACCTGGCGCGTCCGGCGGCGACGTTCGAGTAGCCGGATTTGACCGTCCCGTTGTAGGCGTTGACGCGGTAATAGTAGGTCACGCCTTTGGTCACACGTCGATCCGTGTAAGAGGTCAGGTTCGCGCCGACCGTGGCGACGCGCGCGAAGCCCGAATTGAGAGAGGTCGAGCGCTCGATGGCGAAGCCCTTCTCGTTGTTCGATCTGTCCGCCCACTTGAGCTGTATGAGTCCGACGCCGGTAGTGCTGGCCGTCAGGTTGATGGGCGCGACGGGCGGTTGCAGGCACGCGTTGTTGCCCGCGACGACGTAGCTGCCCGCCCCCGTAAAGTCGGAGGTCGAGTTCTGGTTGATCGGCAGATTGTCGTTGCGCCCCAGGAAGCTGCGCGCCTCTATGCCTGTGAAGGTCTTGCCGAGTCCGATGTTGTCGGCGGTGTCGAGCATGCTGCGCGTGACGGTGATCTGAATCGTGCCGGCCTGCTGGTTGTAGCTGCCCGCGTCGGCGTTCCCGAATTTCGTCGGAAGATTGCCCTGGTTAGGCTCCGGGGCGGTGTAGACGAGCGGGTAGCTGACGCGACCGTACTCAAACGAAGGCGTCCCGGACACGTCGGTCTTCATCGCCACGTAGTCGCGATCATGCTTGCCGTCCGCGTTCGGGCGATTCCAGATCATGTACCACTGGCTGTTCGGCGGCAGCGCGCCGCCTTCGGCGAGTTGCAGAGTGAAGACCAGCTTCTGAGCGCCATTCAAGTATGGCTCGGCTATGTTGGCCGACAGCAGGTTCACCTGCGGGACGGCGGGAGTGTTCGGAGCGGCGTCCGACACATCCGAGGAGACCGTCAGACCCGGCAGGGTGCAGGCCGTCTCAAGCACCACCGCTTTGACGCGCGGCGAGAGAGCGCCGCCGCCTGCGGCGTTGACAGCCTTCACGGAGTAGTAATTGTTCGCGCCGCTCGTCGGGTCTGTGTACGAGTTGACATCTCCCGCCAGGGTGGCGATGAGCGCCATCGTGCCTGTGGCTGCGCCACGGTAGACGTAGTATTTCGTAATGGGCGAGCCGCCGTCGTCCGGCGTTGACCAGGTGACGTTCGTTGATTGCCCGTTAGTGCCCGCGATGACCTGCGGCGCTGCCGGAGTCCTGCGCGAGAACTGCGTATCGTAGCGGCTGAAGAGGCTGCGGCCTCCGCTCTGTCGCGCGATTACGGCCTTCGCCGTGAAATCGTTGGGCGCAGGCGTCCCGTTCGCTCTCTTGCCGGAGATGCACTCCTGCGTGATGCAGCCGTCGGCGTAGCCCACGAGCACGCGCCCCTGCTTGTCTATCGTCGCGTCGAAGAAGTCCAGAAGGTTGCGCGTGTCGCCGCCGTCGGTTGACGTGCACAGCGTGCCGTTCGTGCAGATAGAGCCGCGCTGGACCGGATCGTCGGGCGTGGCGTCCACGGTCGTCCAGGTGCGACCGCCGTCAAAGGTGTAGGCGACGTAAAGATGCCAGACGCCAGCGAATGCTGCGTCGTCGTAGTTGCCGCCGGTCGTCGAGCCGTGGAAGGCGAAGGCCGCGCGCTGCGCGTCTCCGGCGACCACCGCCGGGAAGGCTATGTTCTTAATGCCGAGTTGCGTGCCGACGTTCATATCGTTGACCCAGGTCTTGCCCTTGTCGTGCGAGACGGCGATGTGCGGAGTAGAGCCGTTGAAGTTGCCGTTCGCGTCGTGACCATCGGCCATGTAGCCGAAATAGACCGTGCCGTCTGCGCCGACGGCGACCGACGGGTCCCAAGTGCCCGGCGCAGCGCCTTTGACCTGGCGTACCTCCCAGGTCAGCCCGTTATTCTCCGAGACCGCAACGGCCTGCTCGCCGTCGCTATGGTCTACGATGTCCGTGCCGCCGCACCCGTTAACGGGGACGTAGGCCGTGCCATCGGGCGCGACCTTGATGTGGCCGTGTATGCCGCGACACTGGTTTCTAGTCCAGACGGGGATGGCCGGGCCGAAGGTGCGCCCGCCGTCGAGGCTGACGGCGCAGTTGGCGTCCGCCACGTCCTGCGCGCAGTAGTAGACGGCGTTCTCGTAGCCTATGCCGGACATTCCCGGCGCGAAGGGGCCGCCGCCGAGTGTCTGGTGATCGACGCCGGAGTTGATGCCGGAGCCGATGCTCGGCTGGAAAGTCTCGCCGTCGTCATCCGTGTAATCCATAGTGTTCTGCTTGGTGCCGCCTTCGAGCTGCGAGGCGAAGGTGCGACCCGTCTGCGGGTCTGTGTACAGAATGGGATCGCCGAGCGCCCGCGCCGTGCCTGCTAAGACCAGGTCTCTAGTCTCCCAGTTCGTTCGCGCGGGTGAAACCGTGTCATCGAAAGTGACACGCATCATGTAGGTTGAGAAGCCGCCGTAGTACAGCACCTTGCCGGTCTTCCAGTTGACGCCGATGGAAGGCTCGCCAGAGTCATTTCCGAGCGTGGTGGGCGACGCATAGTTGAAGAATCTGGGCGTGCCGGGCGACGTGGTCGTGGCGGCGGCAGATGATTGAGCGTCATTTGATAGCGTGGTGTCTGCGAGCGCAGCGATTGTATAAAATAGAACCCCAAGGCAGGCCACCGCGATGAGCAGCTTCCGCCAGGCAACAGATTGAGAGAATGACTGCCCCGCAAGCAGGGCCTTAAAACCGTTCGATTTCACTTTTCGGACTCCTTTGAGCGGCGTTCAATTCAACTCTGGGAAGCGCCCGCGCCGGACCGAAGCGCCCCAGTTATCTTCAGAATTTTGCGATTGTCTGGACGCTGAGGAGCGTCCCTGTCAGTCAAGACGCACGGAGAATACTCAGCGGCGGTTGAGAAATCCTTGAGATGAAGCGGAAAGTCGAGGACGAATAGCCTTGAAGGGATTGCTAAACCCTAAATTTTTAAGGATTTTAGGGGGATAGCCGGATTTCAAAAAATTTTATGGCATCTCGACATCAGAGGCAATTCCGAGCCAGCTTTGCAGTCCGGGCTCAAGGAAACCTCAAGGTAAGCAGGCGAGTTGCGGGCGCCAGCGGCGCGGCTTCTGTTACGTCGCGCCAACGGCGCTCTCCATCCTTTCTCCTGGAGCGTCAATAATTCTCTTCTAACTTCCGGCCACTCAAGTGACTGCCCTTCCGGCGTCTTTGCGTGAGGCGCTCGTATTTGTTCTAATAACGGTCTTGCTTGAAGGAGAATCGTATGAGCCTCAAAGAACGCATCATTTCCGACATGACGGCGGCGATGAAGTCCAGAGACGCCGCCCGCACCTCTACGCTACGGATGGTCAAAGCGGCGGTGATGAACCGCGAGATAGAGAAGGGCGGCGAGTTGACGGATGAGGAGATGAGAGGAGCGCTCCAGTCGCTCGTCAAGCAGCGGCGCGACTCCGTCGAGCAGTACGAGAAGGGCGGGCGTCCAGAGTTGGCGGATAAAGAGCGCGCGGAGATTGAAGTCATAGAGGCTTATCTGCCGCAGGCCGCGTCACGCGAGGAGATCGAAGAGGCTGTCAATCAGGCGATTAGCGAGACGGGCGCAACGTCCATACGCGATATGGGCAAGGTGATGAAGGCCGCTCAGGCGCGTCTCGCCGAGCGTAGCGCCGACGGGCGTGTGGTGAGCGAAGTCGTCAAAGCAAAACTTAACCAATAGAGATTCGCCACACTTTCAGTAGTCGGGTCAGTTTGAAAATGAAGGCCAGTATTTTCCTGCTCTTTAATTTCAAGTTGAACCACTAACACACTTTCCGCCCGCTTGCCTGTTCACCATTCTTCATCGTATAATTCGTCTCTTGTTCAGAGCGCGGCGGTGTCGTCCGGTGGGTTCGCGCCCACTTTTTCTTTTGGGCAAGAGAGCCTTTTTTGAGGGGAGGCAGCGAGCGATGGGTGAGGGTTCGATTGAGCAGCGCGTCCAGGAGTTAGCCGGACGCGTCGCCATCGAGAATGGACTCGAATTAGTCCACGCCGAGGTCGCCGGGCCTGAAGGCCACCCCATCCTGCGCGTCTTTATTGACAAGCCTGAAGGTGTGACCCACGAGGATTGCTCCGTCGTCAGTCTACACCTGGGCACGATCCTGGACGTGGAAGACTTTATACATTCGGCCTATACGCTGGAAGTATCAAGTCCGGGTCTGGAGCGTGGGCTCTATAAGCGCGAGGACTACGAGCGTTTCGCAGGCCGCCCCGCCCGGATGAAGACGCGCACGCCCATTAACGGCCAGCGCAATTTTCGTGGCCGGATCATTGGCCTCGAAGACGAGAGCGTCATCTTTGAAGATAAGACGAGCGGGCGCATCCACGTACGTCTCGCAGAGGTCGCCAAAGCGAACTTAGAGATCGACGTGGAAGAAGAGTTTCGGCGCGCCAAGGAGCGCGAAATGGCAGCCGTGGCCGCAGCCCGTCAGGACGGCCACAAGAGACGAAAATAGATGTCAGATGCTGGATGTCAGTAAACGACTGACAATCCTACTAACATCTGACATCCAGCATCTAGCATCTGGTTAATTATGAGCACTTCCATTGCACAGAACATCGACGCCCTTTGTCAGGAGAAGGGTGTAGACCGCGAGATAGTCATCGACGCGATGAAAGAGGCTGTGCGCGCGGCGGCCAAGAAGCAGTTCAAGTCTGGCGAAGACATCCAGGTCGATTGGAACCCTGAGACCGGCATCGAGCTCTCTGCCGCCAAGGTGGTCGTTGACGAAGTCGCAGACCCCGCCATTGAGCTCTCCATTGAGGAGGCGCGCGAGATGGCTGGCGATGAGGTCGAAGTCGGAGACCAACTGCTGCTGCCCTTGCCGATGGAAGAACTGGGTCGCATCGCGGCGCAGACCGCCAAGCAGATTCTTTTCCAAAAGGTGCGCGACGCCGAGCGCTCCAACATCTACGACCAGTACATAGATAAGATCGGCGATCTGGTCAACGGATACGTCAAGCGCTTCGAGCGCGGCAACATCATCGCCGATCTGGGCAACATGGAAGCCATCCTGCCCCGCTCGCAGCAGTCGCGCGGCGAACAGTGGAACCAGGGCGAAAGAATCCGCGTCGTCATCAACAACGTCTCGAAGGATTCGAAGGGGCCGCAGGTGGAGGTCTCGCGCACCTCTCCAGAGCTTTTGCGACGGCTCTTTGAGATGGAAGTGCCGGAGATTTACGACGAGACGGTGGTGATTAAATCCTGCGTGCGTGAGCCGGGCGAGCGCGCCAAGATCGCCGTCACCTCCAATGAGCGCGACGTTGACCCTGTCGGCGCGTGCGTCGGCATGAAGGGGTCGCGCGTGCAGGCGATCATCAGGGAGCTTCGCGGCGAAAAGATAGACATCATCGAATGGTCGGACGAGCCTTCGGTCTTTGCCGCCAACGCCTTGTCGCCCGCCAAAGTCAACCAGGTACGCATCACGGACATTGAGAACCGTCAGATGGAAGTGATCGTCAACGAGGATCAACTTTCACTCGCCATCGGCAAGCGCGGACAGAACGTTAGATTGGCGACCAAGCTCGTCGGCTGGAACATAGACATACGCAGCGAAGAGGAGATCAAGAAAGAGGTCGCAGAGCAGATGGGCGCGCTCATCGCCTCGGGCGGCGCAGTCCCGCTCTCCGCCATTGGCGGCGTCACGGCATCACAGGCCGAAGCGCTCGCCGAGCACGGGATCGAGGATATTGATACGCTCGCTGCCACCTCCGTCGATGACCTGGTCGAGTACCTCGATGTGAGCCTCGATGAAGCGGAGTCGATCCTGGCTGCGGCGAATAGTGTGATTTCGGCGCGCGATGCGAGCAGGCTGTCTGACCAGACGACGGAAGAAGGCGGCGCGGCTGGCGAGCAAGCGGTGGAGACAGCGCCCGCCGCAGAAGGTGCGGAGGAAGAGACCGCCGGGGCAACTCCTTCATCCGAAGAAGAGGGTGCGATCACCGATCAGGGTGAAGAAGAGGCGGGTCATGAGGTGTATGAGCCGGTCGAACAGCATGCCGCCAGCGCGGAGCTCGATCCGACGATAGAAGCGGGCGAGGTCGAGCCTTCGGACGAGATGATCGCCGAAGGGTACGATGAGGCCGTCGAGCAAGGCTCGCCCTTCAGCGCCGAGGCGAACATCCTCGCCGAAGAATCGGCAGACCCGGTCGCGCTCACCGAAGCAGATCCAATATCGCAGGACGAGCTGCTATTGCAGGACGCCGGGCGCGACCTGCGCCCGGACACGATCACGCCCTCGCCCGACATCACGTCATCGGGTGCGGCTGAGATCGAAGCCGCCGGTCGAGTCGGTGAAGGCGAGCCGCCCCGTGAAGAAGAGACTGCGACATTTTCGCCTGAAGGAGATTTCGCTTCGGAAGCTTCTGCGCCCGAAGTGCAAGTGACATCCGCTCCCGAGCCCCAATATCGTGAAGAGGCCGCGCCGGTTGAGAGCACAGCAACAGAGAAGCAAACGGATGCTTCCGATGACGCGGCCAATTAATAACCGGGTGCGCGCACTCCCGGCATGCGCGCATCCCTGCTCCCCTCCGTAGCCTTCTACGGTTGTGCTCTTTTTTGAGAGTACGCTTTAGAAAGGTGAGCAGAGAGGGCGATGAGTCCTTAACTTTTTAAAGCGCCCGACGCCGTTGTTTATGCGTCGAAGAAGGAGTACATGACCGTTACTTCCAAGGTTCGCCTGTACGATCTGGCTAAAGAACTGAAACTCGACTCAAAGCGTCTCATCGAAGAAGTGCGCCGCGAGGGCGTGGACGTCAGTGTGCCCTCCAACTCTATCCCCAAAGAGCTGGCCGACAAGATACGCAACAAGTATTTCCCCAAGAAAGAGGCGACGGCGCCGCGCACCGTGCGCGTCGTCAAGAAGGCCGTCCGCCCCGCAGCCGCCGAAGAAGCGCCTCTCGTTGGAGAAGATGCCGAAGCCAGTAGCGCGCCAGAACCGGCTGCTCCCCCCGTGGGCGAGCCATCTCAGCCCGCGCCGACCGGGGGTCACAGTCAAACCGCCTCTCAGCCCGCCCCGCCCCCGCGTGTCATCAGGAAGCTGACCCCTGCGGCGCGCGCTGAACAGCCCGCCGCCAGCTCTTCGGCGACCGATGCGGCGCCGGAGGCTTCGGGGCTCGTGGAATCCACACAAGAACAAGAGGCCGCTGCCGCTCAAGGAGATATTCTGCAAACACCCGTCACCGCTTCGGAAACTTTTATCACCACGGCTCCCGCAATGGAGCAGACAGACGAAGCGACACCGGCCACTGCGGGTTCTTCTGCTGCTGCTCCGGCGCCTAAGGTGGAGACAGGGCATAACGCGCCCCCGCCTCCGGCACATCAGATCAGGGTCTTGCGACCCACCGCAGCGGCGCTCAATGCCGGGATACGCCACGGCGAGCGAGCGCCCGTGCCCGTGGTCGCTCCTCCTGCGCCTCCGGCGGCTCCGGCCTCGCGCGAACGTCGCGAGCGCAGCGAGCGTGGCGGTGGGAGCGGACGCTCCGGTGAGCGCGGCGGGCGCACCGCTGTGGCACGCAGCCCGCAGCAGGAGCGTAGCGGCACGCCGGGCGAGACCGCCACGCCGCAAACGCTCTACACCCCTCCGCCGGATGCGCGTCGTCGCGGGCGCTCGTCGCGCTCCAGCGGCCCGGCGCGCGGCGGCCACAAGGCGCACGATGGCCGTGGGCGCTTTGAGGATCGCGATTTCATCCGGCCACCCAAGGCGCTCTCGCTCGAAGATCGCATCGCAGGACGCCTGGATGTGGGCGTGGTCGGCACTGAACTCAAACCCGTGCGCCTGGTCGAAGGCTCGACCGTCAAAGAGTTTGCTGAAAAGCTCGGCATCAAGCCGAAGGATGTCGTGTCTTTGCTCTTACAGCGCGGCGTCTTTGCGACCATCAATCAGCCCCTCAATGACGATGTGGCCGCAGATTTGGGCAAGCGCTTCGGCTACGAAGTGACCTTCGTGCCGTTTGAAGAGATGGTCGCCGAGGAAGAGTTCGAGGAGTTGATCGCGACCGACGCAGATGATGTGGAATTGCCGCGCGCACCCGTGGTGACGGTCATGGGGCACGTCGATCACGGCAAGACTTCTCTGCTCGACGGCATACGCTCGACGGATGTTGCGGCGGGCGAAGCGGGCGGCATCACACAACACATCGGCGCATACAGCGTCAAGGTGGCGAGTCCTGATAATCCTTTGGAGACGCGCCGCGTCGTCTTTCTGGACACGCCAGGCCACGAGGCTTTCACGATGATGCGCGCGCGCGGAGCGAAGGCCACGGACGTGGTTGTGCTCGTTGTCGCCGCAGACGACGGCGTCATGCCGCAGACCGTCGAGGCGATTGAGCACTCGCGCGCCGCAGGTGTGCCCATCGTCGTCGCCATCAACAAGATTGACCGGCCTGATGCCAATCCTGATCGCGTCAAGCAGGAGCTTGCCAACCAGGGACTGCAACCCGTCGAATGGGGCGGCGAGACGGAGATGGTGCAGGTCTCCGCCAAGCGACGCGAGAATCTGGATACGCTGCTTGAGACGATCCTGCTGACGGCGGACATTCTAGACCTCAAAGCGAGCCCGACCCGCCTGGCTTCCGGCGTCGTGCTTGAAGCCAAGCTTGATCGTGGTCGCGGCGCGGTCGCCACCGTCCTTGTCCAGCAGGGCACACTGCGCGTCGGCGACCCCTTCATCGTCGGCCAGATTTTCGGCAAGGTGCGCGCCATGTTCAACGACCGTGGCGAGCTGGTGACGGAAGTCGGCCCGGCCACGCCCGTCGAAGTTCTGGGATTGCAAGGCGTGCCGCAGGCCGGTGAATCTTTCCAGGTCGTGGCAGACATCACGCGCGCGCAGCAGATCTCGCATCATCGCCAGATGCTGACGCGCCAGAACACGCTGCTTCAGACGACCAAGCGCGGCATCGAAGCCCTCGGCCAGACGGAAGTCAAAGAACTGCTCGTCGTCATTAAGGCGGACGTACAAGGGTCAGTCGAAGTCCTGAAATCAACCTTGCAGAAGCTTTCGACCGATCAGGTCAAGGTGAAGGTGATACGCTCCGGCGTCGGCGCGATCACGGAATCCGATGTACTGCTGGCTTCGGCCACGCAGGCCGGGGCAAGCCAGACGGCGGTCGTTATCATCGGCTTCAACGTGCGTCCGGAGACGCGCGCCGCCGATCTAGCCAAGCAGGAGAGCGTGGACATACGCCTGCACTCGATCATCTACAAGGTTGAGGAAGAGATACGCGCGGCGATGATCGGCATGCTCGAAGCGGTCGAGAAAGAGCGTATTCTTGGCAAGGCGGAAGTGCGCGACGTGTTCCGCGTACCCCGTGCCGGTGTGGTCGCAGGCTGCATGGTCCTGGACGGCGCGATACGCCGCAATGCGCGCGCGCGCCTGATCCGCGACGGCATCGTCTCCTGGGAAGGCGGCATAGCCTCCCTCAGACGTTTCAAGGATGATGTCTCGGAAGTTCGCGAAGGTTTTGAGTGCGGCATCGGCCTCGAAAACTTCAACGACATCAAGGTGGGTGACCAGATCGAGGCCTATATCATCGAGAAGGTGGCTGCCACGGAACTATAGTAAGCAGTGAGCAGTGAGCAGTAAGCAGTTTTCTTTGCTTTACTGCTCACTGCTCACTGCTCACTGCTCACTGTTTTTATGCGTAGGCCCGAAAGAGTCGCGGACATGCTGCGCGAGGAGATCGCGCAGATCGTCGGCTATGAACTGGAAGACCCCCGCGTGACGATGGTCACGGTGACGGACGTGCGTGTTTCGGATAATCTCAGGGACGCGCGCGTGTATGTGACGGTCGCCGGGGACGAGGCGGAGATCAAGGAAGCTCTGGTGGCGCTCCGTCATGCCGCGCCCTATGTACGCAAGCAGGTCGGCTTCTCGCTCAATCTTCGCCATACGCCGGAGATTCATTTCGTGCGCGACACAATTGAAGAGCAGGGCGCGCGCGTCGATCAACTGCTGGCCGAGATTGAACACGATTGGGAAAGTAAGGGTTCGACGGAGGAAGAAGAAAGGATAAATGATGAATGATGAATGCGGAATGATGAATTAAAGAAAGATCGGTTTTCTGTTTTAATTCATCATTCCGCATTCCGCATTCCGCATTGCTTTTAACGATGCTTAGTCAAGTCGTCGAGTTGATAGAATCGAAAAATCGCTTTGCGATCACCTCACATATTCGCCCGGACGGTGACAGTCTGGGCTCAAGCCTGGGTCTGTACTGGCTCCTTCGTGCGCTGGAGAAGGATGTGGAAGTCATCATGTGTGATGCCGTCCCGCACGCTTACCAGAAATTGCCGGGCGCTTCGACGGTGCGCGTCACCCCTTCGGTTGACCGGCAGTATGACGCCGTTTTCGTCATCGAGTGTTCAGACATCACGCGCCCCGGCCTCATAGATTTGGAGAAGCAGTTCGTCGTCAACATAGATCATCATTCGACGACTGCCCTGTTTGGCACGATCAACTGGATCGACTCGACCGCCTCTGCCGTCGGCGAGATGATCTACAACCTCTGTAAAGCCACGGGCGTGCGCGTCACACGTGAGATAGCGGAGTGCGTCTACACGGCGCTCATTACAGACACGGGCTCATTCCACTACTCGAACACGAGCGAGCGCACGTTCAAAGTTGCGTCCGAGCTGGTGCGCGCCGGTGTCAAGCCCGCGAAAATCTCACAGGCGGTCTTTTCGAGCTACCCCTGGAGCAAGATCGAGCTTTTGAGCGAAGTCCTCAAGACGGCGCGGCGCGACGAGACGGGGCGCGTGGCATGGATGCGCCAGACGCTCGAAATGCAGGAGCGCGCCCGCGCCGCCGACGAAGATGGAGACGGTTTCGTCAACTACCCGCTGACCGTCGGCGAAGTCGAGGCGGTGGCTCTTTTGAAAGAGTGCGCGCCAGGAGTTTACCGCACCTCTCTGCGCTCGAAAGGCGATGTCAACGTCGCTCGCATCGCAGAGAAGTTCGGCGGCGGAGGTCATCGCAACGCCGCCGGATGTACGCTGCGGGGCGAATGGGACGAAGCCGAGCAAATAATCGTGCGCCTCCTGCTCGATGCAGTCGAGCGGCGCAACGGAAATTCTGTCAGTAGTCAGTAGACAGTAGCCAGTAGTCAGTAGGAAAAGAAAAACCGTTGATGCGATTGATACTGAGCCTTCAGGGCATGGTAGACAGCAAAGCATGACGCTGCGGCTTTCTGTTCTACTGACTACTGGCTACTGTCTACTGACTACTTTTTCGAAATATGTTACCCTTAGCAACCGTCTTCTTATTATATTCCACAATTCAAGGGGTTTCTGCCGGGTGGGGGCCGTGGCGTTAGAGACCTATGACATGGTTTCGTAAAAAGAATCAGAAGATCGAAACCGTACCTGCCGAGCAGCGACGCGTCAAGACCGAAGGTATCTTCGTCAAATGTCTTGAGTGCGATGCAGCGCTTTTCAAACCCGACCTCGAAGAATCGCTGCAAGTCTGCCAGCATTGCGGGTATCACTTTCGACTGGATGCGCGCTCGCGTCTTCAGATGCTTTTCGACGAAGGCGCGTATGAAGAGCTAGACGCCGAAGTGGTTTCGGTCGATCCGCTTGAGTTCGTTGACAGCAAGCCATACCCTGAGCGTCTCGAACAGGCGCAGCAGGTTTCGGGTCTCCCGGAAGCGATCATTAATGCGAAGGGCAGGGTCGGCGGCCACACGGTCTTTGCGGGCGCGATGGACATGCTCTTTATCGGCGGCTCGATGGGCTCAGCCGTCGGAGAAAAGGTGACGCGGCTGATCGAGCGCGCGACCAGAGAGCGCGCCGCCGTCATCATCTTCTCCGCCTCCGGCGGGGCACGCATGCAGGAGGGCACGCTCTCTCTGATGCAGATGGCGAAGATCGCCGCCGCGCTCGCGCAATTGGACGAAGCGCGGCTGCCTTTCATCTCCGTGCTGACAGACCCGACCACGGGCGGCGTCACGGCCAGCTTCGCCATGCTCGGCGACGTGATCATCGCCGAGCCGCGCGCTTTGATCGGTTTCGCCGGCCCGCGTGTCATAGAGCAGACGATACGCCAAAAGCTGCCGAAAGATTTTCAGCGCGCCGAGTTCCTTCTCGAACACGGCATGCTCGACCGCATCATCGACCGCCGCCAGATGCGCGACTACATCATCAAGCTCCTCAACTTCATGGTCAACCCGGAGCTTCACCGCGAAGAAGAGACATTAG
Source organism: Pyrinomonadaceae bacterium (assembly GCA_036386415.1). Lineage (GTDB taxonomy): Bacteria > Acidobacteriota > Blastocatellia > Pyrinomonadales > Pyrinomonadaceae > DASVVT01. Next base: position 65,767 of record DASVVT010000095.1, on the reverse strand, counting down.
AAGCGCAACGCGCCAGCGTAGTATAAAAGCAGTGACGAGTGCTGAGTACTGAGTTAAGGACTCTTTCTTTTACTCAGCACTCAGTACTTTTATATGCAATTCCATGATGCTCTTCAGTATCTTTTAAGTCTTGGTCATGAGACGCTGGCGATCAAGCTCGGCCTGACCAATACGGAGCGTCTGCTGGATGCTCTCGGCCACCCCCAAAGCTTCTTTCCGGCAGTTCAAATCGCGGGCACGAACGGCAAGGGCTCGACTGCCGTGATGCTGGACGCTATGGCCCGCGCGGCGGGAATCAGGACAGGGCTTTACACCTCTCCGCACCTCGTCTCAATCACCGAACGCATACGCATCAGCGGCCAGGAGATCTCGCCTGAAGAGTTCGCGCGTTTGACAGCAGAGGTGAGAGGCGTGGCCGAGCGCCTTCGTGTTGACGGCACGCTTCCGGCACTGCCGACTTTCTTCGAACATGTGACGGCCATCGCCCTGAGCGCATTCAAAGAGGCGCGTGTGCAACTGGCGATTCTCGAAACGGGATTGGGCGGGCGACTGGATTCGACCACCGTCGCGCGCGCGGAGACTATCGCCATCACGCCCATCGCGCTCGATCATCAAGAGTATCTGGGTGAGACGCTTGCCGAGATTGCCGCTGAAAAGGCAGCCATCATACGTTCCGGCGTGACAGCCGTCATTGCGCCCCAGCCGCCCGAAGCCCTCGAAGTGATCCTCAAGCGATGTGCCGAGTGCGGGGTCGTGCCGCGTCTTGATGGCTGTCGCGTCGAACTCATAGACGCTGTCGATGCGGAAGGGCGTTTGCGCGTCACCTTTGAAACGAAGCGGGATCGTTACGAGAGCGTGCTGCTTGGCCTGCGCGGTCGCCACCAGATCGGCAACGCATCGGTCGCGATTCTTCTGGCAGAGGCTTTGCGCGAGCGCGGCTTCACCATCACACGCCGAGACATCATCTGCGGGCTCGAAAGCGCGTCGCACGCCGGTCGTCTTGAGCTAAGAGAGGAACACCCCCGCCTCCTCTTTGACGGCGCGCACAACGAGGCGAGCGCACGCGCGCTCAAAGACTACCTGGACGAATTCGTCAAAGCGCCCGTCACGCTCCTCTTCGGCGCGATGCGCGACAAAGATTTGAAGGCGATGACGGCCACGCTTTTTCCGTCAGCCCATCATTTAATGCTGATCGAGCTTGAGAATCCGCGCGCCGCGACGCTGGAAACACTCGCCCGCTTTGTGCCGCCTCGCTTCGACCCGGCCAAAATCACGCTCACCTCATCTCCCGCTGAAGCTTTGCGACGGGCGCGAGAGCTGACCGCGCCCGATGGAATCATCTGCGTCACGGGCTCGCTCTACCTGGTCGGCGAAATCATGAGGCTGACGGATATAGCAGGCGCGCCTGCTTGACTTTTACCCTTCGCCTTCTTACCTTGCCTCTCATTATGGCAACACCCAATACTGAAGCCCCTGAGGTGCTCGATAGCCGCGAGATATTTCATGGCCGCGTCTTCGACGTTACGGCCTATACTGTGCGCGAGGGCGATAAGACTTATATACGTGAGGTCGTTCATCATCCGGGCAGCGCAGTGATCGTGCCTGTCTTCGACGACGGCACGGTGGGGCTCGTGCGCCAGTACCGCCACCCTGTGGTGCGTTATCTGCTGGAAGTGCCTGCGGGCACACTCGCCGCCTCGGAGCGTCCCGAAGAGGGTGCAGCGCGAGAGTTGGAGGAAGAGTTGGGCGTTGTGGCCGGGCGTCTGGAAAAGCTCGCGGAGTTCTTCGTCACGCCCGGCTTCTGCGAAGAGAAGATGTGGCTCTACCTGGCGACCGACCTGAAAGAGACGGCGCAAAGGCTCGAAGACGATGAGCAGGTGGAGATTGTCCGCGTCTCCTGGGCGCGCGCCTTCGAGATGATCTCAGATGGCGAGATTGAAGACGCCAAGACGATCATCGGCCTGATGATGGCCGCACAGCGTCTGGGTCTGCCTGCACTGGGTGTTGACTACCCGGCGGTTTGATTTGAGTTGTAAGATTTGGAGCAAACTGAGCTTACTCCCCAGCTAGAAGAAGAGCTAAAGCGCGATGGTGCGGTTGCTGAAGTTCTACGTACCGCGCCGCCGCGTTCTCCCACGCTGCTTAATTACATTCACTCGGCCATCGCCATCCCATTGATCTATCTCTACACCATCATCATGGGAAGCATCTCCCTCTTCGTCTCCCTTTTTGATCCAAGGGGCAGGGGGCAGCACTGGTGCGCGCAGGTTTGGTGTCGCCTGATTGCGCGCACGGCGGGCGCTCGCGTGCGCGTTCACGGCGCGGAGCACATCATGCCGGGCGCGTCCTACGTCTTTCTCTCGACGCATCAGAGCTACATGGACATTCCGGCGATGCTCGGCTATCTGCCTGCGCAACTGAGGATCGCGGCGAAGAAGAGCCTCTTTCGTATCCCGTTTATGGGGTGGCACCTGACGCGTGCAGGCCACATTCCGATTGATCGCAGCTCGACGCAGAATGCTGTAGCGAGCATGCAAAGGGCTGCCGCGTACCTGCACGACGGCATCTGCGCTTTCATCTTCCCCGAAGGCACGCGCTCACGCGACGGCGCGTTGCAACCCTTTAAGAAGGGCGGGTTCAAGCTCGCCATTCAAGCGGGAGTTCCCATCATGCCCGTGACCATCATCGGCTCGCGCCAGGTCTTGCCGCGCGACTCGATCATCTTCCGCCCCGGCCCCGTAGACATGTACGTCGACCCGCCCATCCCAACCGCAGGACTCACAGACAATGACTTGGAAGCGCTGATGCAAGCCGTCCGCGCAAGGATGATGAAACATTTTGAAGACAGTAGACAGGAGACAGTAGTCAGTAGAACAGAAAGCCGCAGCGGCACGCTTCGCTGTTTATTCTGATTGAGAGGCACAGTACGACACCGCATCAACCGTTTTTCCTTTCTACTGACTACTGTCTCCTGTCTACTGCTCTTTTGCCTTTTCCTGATAACTCTCATACACTTTTCCCTGCTGTGAGCACATCCAAAGAATCGACATTGCTGACGAGCGGCTTAGAGGCTGGTCAATACGCGAGCGCACCGTTTGAGCCGGGCGAGCCGCCTTCGCCCGCAGCGATTGACCCGAATAATCCGCCCTGGGGGTTAGTGATCGCCGTCCTGACATGGTTCGGCAGCGTCTTTCTTCTCTTCGCCTCACAGCTATTGATCGTCATCGCTTATGTGCTTTACCGGAATCCGGGGGCTGGCGGTGAAGCCCTCATACAGTTCTCAAATACTGACCCGACGGCCATTCTGCTGTTGCTGATCTCTGTCGTTCCCGCTCATCTGTTAACGATTGGCCTGGTATGGATGGTTGCGACGGGGATCGGCAGACGCCCTTTCTGGCCCACACTTGGTTTGAGCTGGAGCGAGCACCTGGGTTTCTGGTCGAGCGCCGCCCTGGCCGTCGCTCTGATGATCGTGGGTCTCATTCTGACGAAGTTCATCGGCGGCGAGCCAACCCAGTTGGATCAAATCGTCGCCAGTTCCACCGCCGCGCGCTACGCCACTGTGGTCGTCGCCACTCTAACCGCACCGCTCGTGGAGGAGATGATCTATCGCGGGATACTCTATTCCGCCCTGCAAAGAGCGATTGGAACGCTCTGGGCGGTGGTCGGCGTGATGATGCTGTTTACGGTTGTTCACGTTCCGCAATACTGGGGCAACGTCGGCGTCATCTCGACCATCGGCGTACTTAGTCTCTTTCTGACGGTCGTGCGCGCCTGGACGGGTCGCCTGCTGCCCTGCATCATCATCCATACTCTCTTCAACGGCCTCTCGTCCCTGCTCATCATCCTCGAACCATATATGCAGCCCGATAAAGGGAGCGACCAAAAAGCCGCCATCGTCGAGATCGTCGCACGCGCCATCTTTTAAAAACAGATGTCGGATACTAGATGTTAGATGTCAGTTAAAAGCTGGCGACTAACATCTAGTATCTGACATCTAACATCTGCTCTTTATGTCTTACGAAGTTGTCATTGTGGGCGGGGGCATTGGCGGGCTGACGACTGCTGCGTTGCTGGCGGCGCGCGGAGTGAACGTCTGCCTGTTCGAGAAGGAGGCGCGTGTGGGGGGATGCGCCGCGACCTTTCAGAAGTTCGGCTATGAATTTGAAGCGGGCGCATCGCTCTACGCCTCATGGCAGCCCGGAGAGATTCACGAGCGCGTCTTCTCAGAGCTTCCCACGCCAGCGCCCGAAGTTCGACCCGTCTCGCCCCCTTACGTCGTGCGCCTGCCTGATGGAACTGAGGTTCGGCTGACGGAGAATGATGAAGAGTTTGAAGCGTCTCTGCGCGCAGCCTTTCCCGAATGCGCCCGGAGAGCGGTCGCCTTCTACCGCGAGCTTGCGCCCCTCGGCGAAGCGCTCAGACGTGTCTCGCGTCGCGCGCCCGATCTGCGCACCGCCTCGAAGCTGCGACGCCTTCAGGCGAGCGCGGCGGAAGCGCGCACCGCCTCTGGCATCCTCGCGGCCTTGAATCACACGGCGGCAGATCACCTGGACGACGCACCGCCACGTTTTCGCCGCTTCATAGACGTTCAGCTACAAATCTTCGCCCAGTGCGCGAGCGACGCGTGCGCGTACCTCTACGCGGCGGTGGCCTTGATGCTCCCGCGCCGTGGCATGTATTCGATGCGTGGCGGCGCTTCGAGCCTGGCCGATCAATTGACCGAAGCGATCAGAAAGAGCGGCGGGACGGTGCGCCTGAATGCGCCTGTGCTGCGCCTCGCTTACGATCGAAGCGGGCGCGCCTGCGGCGTCGATCTCTTAAGCGGCGAGCGGGTCGAAGCGCGGCGAGCAGTCGTCAGCAATCTGACAGTCTGGGATACCTATGGCAAGCTCGTCGGCACACATCGCACTCCGAATGAAGTGCGCACACGGCTCAAGACGTTGCGCGGCTGGGGCGCATACCTCATCTACCTTGGTCTTGATGAGGAGACTGTCGAGCGCCTGCCAGCCGATCACATACTCGCGCTGACAGACTGGCAGGAAGGTCGCGTTTACGATCCCGAGCAGGCGCAATTCATGTTCGCTTCTGCGCCCGCGTGGGACGCTCGCGCGCCCACGGGTCGCCGCGCCGCCACCGTCTGCACCTTCACAGAAGCCTCTCAGTGGTTTGCCTTTCACGAGGACGAGACGGAGCACGAAGCGCAGGATCAGACGACGCTCGAAACGTGGTGGGCGCGCATACACGCTGCGATGCCGGAGCTTGGCGGTGGCTGTGAAGTGATCGAGACGGCGACGCCGCGAACCTTTTATGATGCGACGCGCCGCAGGCTGGGGATGGTCGGCGGCGTCGGCCAGCGGCTCGATGTCTTCGGCATGAACTCCCTTTCGCACCGGACGGGGCTGCCCAATCTCTACATGGTCGGCGATTCCGTCTTCCCCGGACAGGGCATCGCCGCCGTCACTCAATCCGGTCTCATCGTCGCCAACGAGATTGCGCCGCCGTCGAGGAGATAAAAGAGGTTATGGCGCGAAAGCGAGTTAATCTTTTGCTGGCCGGGATGTTCGTACTTCTTATCCTCTGCGGCCTCGGCTGGCTCATCATTCCCAAACTGACTCGCGGCTCTCTCTTGTTGGACGCGCAGATTGTCTCGCCTTCAGGAGAGACGCGGGCAGTCGCGCGCGAGACGTTCTATCTCCTGGATTCTGACATGATCGTGCTGGCAATGGCGAAAGGTGACGAGAACAATCCCGTCCGGTCGAAGGTTTATATTGAGCATCCTAATCTGGGAATGCTCGCGCAGGTGTTGGACGCGCGGCGGCGCAGCGCCTACTCTCTTGGCGCGGAGGTGATGTCGTTCGTCGAGCAAGCAAGGCCACTGTGGGAGCCTCACGTCGTCCAGCCTGCACGGACGGACGCGCACGGGCGCGCAGTCTTCAACGACCTCAAGCCCGGCGATTACTGGCTGATGGGTCGCACAGAAGCCTTTGGGAGCGCGGCCTTCTGGAATCAAAGAGTCTCCGTCAGCAGAGGTGAAAACAGGCTCACGCTTGATCAAACCAATGCTCTCTACGTTAAATAAGCTCAGCATCCGAGACGTAGGCGGCGACACACGAAACCATACGAAATCATACCGGATAACAGAATAAAAGAGGACGGGGACGATCCACGAAGTAACACGAAGCGACACGAAAGAACCTCTCTTTTCGTGTCGCTTCGTGTCGTTTAGTGGATCGTCCCCGTCCTTTTTCTCTGCTGTTCGCGGCCTCTCTTTCCTTTAGCGCCGCGCCAGTTCGAGCGCTGCATTGAGATCACTTTCAGCGCCGCGAACGATGATGACTGAGTCTGCGGCGCGGTGTATGAGTGTCGTGCGTCCGGCCTCACGCCAGATCATCCGCGCCTCTTCGCCGGAGGTCAGGGCGTTGCCCACCTGTAGGTTGTTGCGACGACGCTGAAGGGCGTTGTAAGTCTGAAAAAATTCTTCCGCGTCTACCGGCCTGTCCCAGACAGTCTTCCAGATAAAGAGAGGCAGGCTGCCCTCGCTCGTGCGCTCGAAGAGATAGGCGCGATCACCACCCCATCCGGCGGCGGCGCGTGTCGCCTCACGGTCGGCGACGCCAGCCATCAACAATCCACGAATCCCTATCTCGCCGAGAGGCGTCGAAGTCACGGCTCGCCACCCGCTCCCTGCAAACGCTCCCTCGTCCACTTGCACCTCACGCAGCGCCTCCCCTTGAGCATATTTTTCAGGATGCAGAATCTGTTCGCTGGAGACAGGCGGTCGATTGAACAACGCGTCAACGCCCTGTTGACCCTTACTCCGTCTCACAAATTCGACAAAGCGCGCGCCGTCACGATAACGAAAGATAAAGGTTTCGGTTAAAAGCGGCGGGAACAGGTATCCGACCTCTTTACGGTAATCGCCGAAGCGACCGTTCTCTTGCCGCGTGATCTCTTCGAGAGATTTGCGGCCATAGGCGTCCCCTTCATCTGCACGTCGCTGGACGTTCATCGCGTCGCCTTCGATGAGGGCGAAGACGGCTTCCGTCCTGTCGAAATTGTAAGGACGCACGACGAGCAGCTTCATGAGATCGAAATTCTGATCCTGCAAGGCATGCACAAACTCATGCGCGAGCAACGAGTCGTCCTTGTTCTTATCGACCAGCAAAATCTGCTTGTCGAGCGGCGAATAGGTAGCGCCCGCCGTCAGCGCAGTGAAGTTCGCCGCCAACTGTGCAAGGTCAATCCCTTCGGGCAGTGCGCCGCCAGCGGAAGCAAGCCGCCCTAAGGCGCGCAGCTCGTCGCCGCCCAGCGCCTCCGCCATCTCGCGCGTGCGCGTGCCATACTCCCAGCCCGAAAGCTCCGTCATTCCGACCTCGTCCCTGAAACTCAGCTCGCGCAGGTTGGAAGCAGTTTGCATGGCGCGCTCGCGCATCGCCTTCAACTTCGGCGAAAGTGGACGCACAGGCAGCGGCGGCAGAGTTCGCGCCACCGGCAGAACGGTTGCCGGGCCGCCCGTCGTGATCCCTGAGTGCTTATTCCCGCACGCCCCAAAGAATAAAGAGCCGATGATTATGGCGCAGAAAAAGCTTATTCCCAGACCTTGAATACGCATACCAATCTTAGACGCTCAAATGCCGCCCGACGATGCAAAAAGATTTGCCCGTGGTCAGTAGTCCGTGGTCAGTTGTCAGTTGTTTGTCTAATGCCCCTTGAGTCCTGAAGATTCAAGTACCGGCAGCGAAACAACTGACGACTGACCACTGACCAGGGACTAATCTTTAATTGGCGTAGTATCCGCGCTTGGTGCGGGTCGCGAGGTCGGGGCGCGCGACGAGCCGCACGGCCACGGTGCGCCATTTACCATCGCGCAGTTTGTTCGACGGGCGATAGCCGAGGCTGTAGACGGTTCCCAGATCGCGTATCACCTGCTCGTAGACGCCGTTCAAATCTTCCACGCGGCGCGCCTCGTAAACCAGGCTTCCGCTCTCCTCGGCGAGTTGCGCGAGCTGCTCACGCGCGATGATGTAGGTTATCTCCGTCGCGCGCTGTTTTTCGACCATTTCGCGTTCCGTATCCAGGTAGATCGGCAGCACGATTGATTCGGATTGCTTGACCATCTCCAGCAGATATTCGAAGCGCGTCTCTGAGCCGTTGCCGAGCACACCGGGCAAGTTGTTATCGACGCCATCCGTCATCACGACGACGGCGCTGCGGTGTGAGCCGTTCGACTCTCTCAAGACGATCTCCAGCACATAACGCAGCGCATCCCAGAACCTTGTGCCGCCATCCGGCTTCTTGATCTTCTTGATCCGCTTGAAAAGCTCTTCGCGGTCAGATGTGAGCGGCGAGATGAGGCTCGGCTCGTCCGTGAAGGTGACGATGCCGATGCGATCCGTCGGGCGCGCCGCTTCGACGAAACGCCTGGCCGAGCGGCGGATCAAATCCAGCTTATCGCTGGTCGAGCCGGAAAGGTCTAGCAGGAGCACCAGGTCGAAAGGGGTCGAGGCCGAAGCGAAGAAGACGACCTCCTGAGGCTGCCCGTCTTCAAGTACCACAAAATCTTTCTGCACCAACTGGCCGACCGCACGCTGCGGGTCATGGTTAAAGACGCTCACGTTAAGATCGACGAGTCCCGTATCGACGCGAATCGTCTCGTCACCCTCTTCGCCCTTCGCCTGCGCCCACACAGTCGAGGGGTAGCAGCAGGCGACGGCCAGCAGCAGGAAGAGCAGCCGCAGAGGAATACCGGGCGAGATGCGAGAGCAAGCTTTCATTTCAGGTTTCCAGGGGAGTAGTAAAGTAATATACCTGACTTGCCCTCACGCGCTCAATGCTGCTCAAGGCTAATCCATCATCGCTTGTCCCATATCTTGCAATAGATTTAGTTTGATATACTGTGGCGGAGGACAGTCATGGTTTCACGGATCAACACATCGCCGCTCGTTAAGATGTACACGCTCGATGAGTTCTGGCAACTGCCCGACCCACCTGACAGGTCGAAACTCGAACTCATCGCAGGAGTGCTTTATATGACCCCGCCTCCCGAACACACACACGATGAGATCGTCAAACGGCTTAATCGGTTCTTAATGTCTCACCTGTTCGCCACAAGCGATACGGGCGGTATATACCTTCCACGCGCGGCTATCTGGACGGAGGCGAGGACGCACCTTGAGCCCGACTTATTCTACGTCTCGGCAGATACAGAGTCGCGGCTCGACCCGACGCACCGCAATACGGCAGACCTTGTGATTGAAGTCATCTCGCCCGGCTCTGCTATCTACGACCGTAATACTAAAGCTGATACCTATGGCGCGCTCGGTGTGCGCGAGCTGTGGCTGGTGGATGAAACGACAGAGACGGTCGAGGTGCGCCGACAGACGGGCGACGGTTTCGACGAGGGTCAGACGTTCAAGCGTGGAGAGAAGATCAAGTCGGATGTCTTCGCAGACCTTCAGCTAGAGGTCGAGCAACTGTTCGCCAGGTAAGCTTCCTCACGTAAGCCCCAGCGCATCACTTTTAGTTCGCGTAGTAGCCGCGCTTGCCGCGTGCGACGGCGTTCGGGCGCGCCACGGCGACGCGGATCGAGCGCCATTTACCATCGCGCAGCTTGTTCAACGGGCGATAGCCGAGGCTGTAGACGGTGCCGAGGTCTGCGACCACGCGCTCGTAAGCGCCCGCCAGGTCGTCCAGTCTCTCCACCTCGTAGAACATGCCGCCGCCTGCGTCCGCCATCTCGTTCATGCGGTCGTGACCGGCGTCGAAATCCTCCGGCTGCGTGTCTTCAGGGCTCAAAGATTCATACTCCGTGTTGACCCAGATCGAGTAAAGAACGCCGTCGAACTCCCGTATGTGATCTAACAGGTCTTTGTAAGAGATGGTCAGGGAGCCGTCGCCTCTGACGCTCGGAAGCGTGCCGTCGAGCCCGTCGCTCATCGCGATCACGGCGGTGCGGCGCGTACTGCGAGCGCCCTTCAGAGCCTCCTTCATGGCGAATTCCGTCGAGTCGTAAAGTTTCGTATCTCCAGGCAGCGTGTCCATCGCATTGAGGCGCTGGCGAAGCAACACGCGGTCGCTGGTCAGAGGCGAGATGAGATTGACCGTGCCCGCGAAGGTGATCACACTGATGCTGTCGGCGGGGCGCGTCGCCTCTACGAAGCGCAGGGCGGCGGCGCGTATGATCTCTACCATTTCATGCGTTGAGCCTGAAAGGTCTATGAGCAGAACCAGGTTGAAGGGCGCAGCCGAGGAATCGAAGTGCGCGATCTGTTGCTCGACCCCATCTTCGTAGAGCTTGAAATCTGTCTGCACGAGCCCGGCGACGCCGCGACTCGTCCCGCGATCAACGACACTCACGTTGAGCGTGACCAGTTCCGTATCGACACGAATCACGTCATCCTCATCCACTTCCTGCGGCGTCGCTGAAGGGTCTGCGGGTGTGCCCGCGCCCGGCCTGTTGTTTGCCGTGCCGGAGAGCGTCGGCGGTCTTCGCGCGCCATCGACAGTCGTCGTGTTTGGCGGCGCGTCGGTGGCTGAGAGAATGATGCGCCCGCGCGTCGAGCGTAAGCGTACGGGTTTGCCTCCTGCGCCGATGCGCGCCTGAAAGAGATGCTCGCTCGCGTTCGTCGTCGAGGCAGCAGGGAGAGTCGAGGCGACCGTCCCGTTCAGAGATTCCGCCGTCACATCCGCATCCGTGGAAGCGGGAAGATTCGCGCGTATATCCCCCCACACGGTCTGCACAGAGAGAGATGCGGGCAGCCCCCTCACATCTATCTCGCCAGTCGTCGTAACGATTACGACGCGCGCGCGTTCAGGGATGCGAAGTGTGAGATCGACACGAGCGGTCATCTGAGCGGGCGCGTTTGCCACGCCGATGGTGAGAAGTTTCTCCGTTCTCTGGATGACGACGGGCGAGCGGGCTGGCGTCTTGCCTTCTATCGTCGCGGCGACCGCAACCTGTTTTTCGTTCCAGACCTCAATCGTCACGCTGCCGCGCCTGTTTTCAATGCGCAGCTCACCGCCCGCAGGAAGGTCTGCGCGCACGCCCGTGTCATCTTGCGCCTCGCCTCTCAACAGCAGCGGCGGCGTAAACAGAGCAAGCCAGAGGGGAGCGACCAGAAGGCAAAATTTCAGGATGCGCCATAATCCGGCCTCTCTTCTACCCCGTGCCTTTTGCCGTTTGCCTTCCATGATCCCACTTCTCCCTTCGCCTGAGTCCAGTTTGATGATGGCAGCTTCGGTCGTGATGCCCTTATTCTTTGAGAATGGACGCAAAACGGTCATGCAGCTTGCGGAAGCGGCGCGCGTGCCATGTATCTTGAAACCAGGTGTCTCTCGAAAAACCGCAAGATAACGTATAACGGTCTGACAGGCACGTCAAGATGTTGCTATCGGATAAGCAAGAGGAGTCCGGCAGATTGCGGTTGAGTGAAAGGCTAGACAGAGCGTTTAAACGCAAAGGGCGCGGAGGAGAATCGCAAAGGGCGCAGAGGAAAATCCTTCTGCACCCTTAGCGTCCTTTGCGTTTAAACGCTCTCTTGACTTGCTCAGACGATGAGTTCTTGCTGTTCGATGGCGGCGGCGGTGCGTTTATGGACGCTGGCGAGGTCGGCGCGGCTGAGACCCATGAGGGCGAGCCGGTCGGAGCCCAGCGCGTCGAGCGCCGTGACCTTGTAGGCATCGTCGGCGCGCGCCACGGCGTTCGCGACGTGCAGGAGCAGCGCGGCAGGGTCGTTCATGCGCATCACGTCGTGGTGGGTCTGCACGGGGACCGTTAGGAGGCGCGGCACGCCGCACGATTCCAGTATCCACTGGCCGACCTGTGCGTGATCCACGCCAAAGGCGACGACCTCCGTCAGTTCGCGCTCATCGCCTGTGAGGTGCTGCATCGAGTCCATCTCGGCGGGAAAAAGCGAGCGGAACAATATCTCTCCGGTGTCGTGAAGCAGGCCGAGCGTGTAGGCATCATCGGGGTCGATGACCGCTGTCTGCTCTGCGAGCAGGCGCGCAGAGGCAGCGCAGCGCAGCGAGTGTTCCCAGAGCCGTTTGGGGCTGCCACTGTGTTCATCGTGCAGGCAGTTGCGCTCGATTATCGAGCGCAGACGCGAGTCGCCCAGCCGCTCACAAGCCTCTTGAAGTTTTGCGGTCGGGGCTTCATTGAATCCGGTGTTGGCGGCTCTGAGCACGCAGGCGGCGAGGACTGGCTCAGATTCGATCTCGCGTACCAGCTCGTTAAACGTAAACTCGTTGACGCGTGAAGCGAGCGGAGCGATAGAGAGGCGCGCGCCGTAGTGCCCAGCCGAGATGCTGCGGCGTATTTGCGAGATGGCCTCGAAGTCGCTGAAGGCGCGCACGATCAACGGGTCGAACTGTGTGCCCGCTCCGCTCTCCAGGAGCTGTAGCGCCGCTTCGTGATCCAGCGCCTCGCGAAAAGGGCGCGGGCTGGTCATGGCGTCATAAGCATCTGCGACCGCGATGATGCGCGCCGCAAGTGGAATCTGCTCGCCGTATAAGCCTTCGGGGTAGCCCGTGCCGTCGAAACGCTCATGGTGGTGGCGCACAGCCGCCGCCACTTCGTGCATCTCCGAAATGCCCGCCAGCATACGCGCGCCGCGCTCCGAGTGGAGCTGCATGACGGCGCGCTCTTGCGCGGTGAGCGGCGCTGGCTTGAGTAGAATGTGGTCGGGCGTCCCGATCTTGCCGATGTCGTGGAGCAGCGCCGCGAGCTGTAGCTGTTCGAGGAGGCTGGCTTCCAGTTTGAGGCGACGACCAATGGCCGTCGAGTAGCCGCTGACGCGCCGCGCGTGACCATGCACGTAATCATCCTTGGCATCGAGCGCATCGGCGATGGCGCGCACGAATCCCTGTGTCATCTCTTGCAGGCGTTGCCCCAGCCGTTCATTGGCGAACACCAGCTCATGCCGCGCTTTCGTCGTCTCGTAATGCTCTATCGCGCGACCGACGGTCTGCCGTAAGTCCTCGTTGCTCCAGGGCTTGGTAACGTACTTGTAGACCTGGCCGCAGTTGATCGCTTCGACGAGCGAGCTGATGTCCGTGTAGCCCGTGAGGATGATGCGAACCATGTGCGGCCGCAGGTCTGCGGTGCGCTTCAAAAGCTCTATACCGGACATGCCGGGCATGCGCTGGTCTGTGATGAGCAGCGCGACATCATGCTGCTCAAGCAGATGCAGCGCCTCCATGCCTGAAGAGGCCGTGAGGACTTGATAGTCGCGGCGGAAGAGCCTTTCCAGGAGGCGCAGGTTGGCTGGCTCGTCATCGACGAGCATGATCTTATGAGGCATGAAAGTAAAAGTCCTTTGCTGATTGGGTGATATTCGAGACGGCGCGTTCGTGTCCCGCTTCGGCGCGCAAGGCTTTAGGGCGCGGCCTGGCATCAACCGGGATCGTGACCCTGAAAGTCGTGCCCTGCCCGAGACGGCTCTCGACCTTGATGAAGCCGCCGTGACGCTCTATGACGCTGTGCGTGATGGAGAGACCTAAGCCCGTACCGTCGCCCACGGGCTTGGTCGTGAAGAACGGGTCGAAGATTTTGTCCAGATGTTCGGGCGCGATGCCGCATCCGTTATCAGTGATTGTGACCATCACCGTCTCGCACACCAGTCGCGTCTTGATCGTCACCTCGCCGCCCTCGCGCACAGCCTGTGCGGCGTTGACCAGAAGGTTCATCCAGACCTGGTTGAGCTGTCCGGCGAAGCAATCGACGGGCGGCAGTTGGCCGTAGTCGCGCTTGAGCATGACCGTGCCTGAAGTGTAGTAGCGCGAAAGCAACCGGACGGTCGATTCGATTCCCTCGTGCAGATCGACCTTCTTGTATTCGGCTTCGTCCAGGCGCGAGAAGGTGCGCAGGTTCTGGACGACATCACAGATGCGCTCAGCCCCGTCGCGACAGTCGTCTATGATGGAGCGCAGGTCGGCCAGCGATTCACGGTAGTCGATCTCTTCTTTGAGAGCCTGAACCTGCTCGGACAGCTCCGCCGGTAAAGTGAGCGCGTCGTAGAGGCTCAAGAGGCGTTCGAGTCCGGTCGCGTACTCGCTCAAGATGTCCATGTTGCCGTGAATGAAGCCAGCCGGGTTGTTCAGCTCATGTGCAACCCCTGCGGCCAGTTGTCCCAGACTTGCCATCTTTTCGTTATGCACGATCTGAGCCTGCAAGCGTTCGAGCTCGGCTTTGCGGCGCGCAAGCTCCGTGTTCTGTTTCTCCAAATCCTGTTTATAGCGGCGACCGGAGCAGAGCAGAGCGCGGCGCTCCAGGGCACGCTCGACGCTGTGTTCGAGCACGTCCAGGTCGCAGGGCTTGATGAGATAATCGAAAGCACCGAGGCGCAGGGTATCCAGCACGCGCTGTGTGCGATCAATGCCTGAGACCATGATCACAGCCGTGTCCGGGTAGCGCGCGACGACTTCGCGCAGCAACTCGACGCCGCTCAGCCCAGGCATGTACACGTCCGTGAGAACGATGGCAAAGGGCTCACGCGCCAGATGCGCCAGCGCTTCTTTGACGCCGGTGGCCGTCACGCAGGAGTAACGCGCGCTCAGGCAAGCGGAGAAGACCTCGCGGATAGACGGCTCGTCATCGACGATGAGAATGCGCCGGTTGTTCTCTATGTCATTAGGTCTCAGGTAGGGCATGGCAGCCAGAGGCGCCTTTGGGGGAGCGAATATCATTCTTTGGTCACCCGCACGTGTAGCCTTCTCTGTAAAGTATGGAGCGGCGTTGATCTGTTAAGCCCGGATGAAAACGAGCATACATAGGCCGGGACAAAAAGGGACGGCGAGCGTGCATAGAGCCTATGCACATCGCCCCATCAGGAGGCGATTGCAGGGGTTTATGCCTGCAATGGAGGTATCTTCGCACGCGCTATGCCAGAAGCGTTGGCTGCTACTCAACTTGAGGGTCGCACTCAGCGGCAACCCCTTCGCTACCGCTCCGGGTACTGACTGACCCGTCGCGCCGGCTTGCCGCAGTCAGGAGTGACCCGGCGCGCAGATCGGCACGTTTTGCACGCTTGTCGGCACATTTTTCACATGTGTCGATGGACTTTGCGCGCGTGTCGGCGGGTTTTGTACAAGTGTCGATGGACTTTGTACGCCTGTTGGCGGAGAAAAAACGTGTGTCGGAGGCTTCAGAACATCCGTCAGCAGAGTTAAAACGCGTGTCGGCAGGCTTAGAACATCTGTCGGCGAGGTTAAAACAGGTGTCGGCGGCCTTATTTTATCGTTCGATCATATCCAGCATCGAGTTGTCCTGACCCTTCGCTGGCGCGGTCGGCTGCGGCCTGGGGGCGTCGGCCATATCGGCCAGCCGCAGGAGCAGGTTATTCTGGTTCGTGGCGTAAGGCAGCGCATCTTCTTTTGTTAGGACGCCGCTGCGGATGAAGTTTTCGATCACGCCGTCGAAAGTCTGCATGCCTTCCTGATCGCCCTGCTCCATGGCGTCCAGGAGCGACTTGCCTTCCTGTTCGCCCTTTTCGATGTAGTCTTTGGTGCGCGCCGTCGATTTGAGGATTTCAATGGCCGCGACCCTGCCCTTCTGATCTGCGCGCGGGATCAGGCGCTGCGAGACGATGTAGCGAAAAGATTGGGCGATGCGCGTGCGGATGGCCTTCTCCTCGTTCTTGGGGAAGACACCGATGATGCGGTCAACGGTCTTCGAGGCATCGATAGTGTGGAGCGTGGAGAGCACCAGGTGGCCTGTTTCAGCGGCTTCCAATGCGACTTCGATGGTCTCGCGGTCGCGCATCTCGCCGACCAGGATAACTTTGGGAGCCTGGCGCAGCGCGGCGCGCAGGGCGAGCGCGAAATCCGGCGTGTCGGAGTGAAGCTCTCGCTGGTGAACGGTTGAGTTCTTGTGCATATGCAGGAACTCTATGGGGTCTTCTATGGTCACGATGTGATAGTACTTAGTCTCGTTGATGAGGTCTATGATGGCCGCCAGCGTGGAGCTTTTGCCTGAGCCCGTCGGCCCCGTGACGAGGACGACGCCGTTCTTGAGATCGGCTATTTTCTCAAGCTCACGCGGCAGATCGAAGTCTTTAAATTGCGGCGGGCGCGAAGGGATGACGCGCATGACGATGGCGTGCGTGCCGCGCTGCATGAAGATATTGACGCGAAAGCGCGAGAAGCCGGGCGCGCTGAACGAAAGGTCGGCTGAGCCATATTTTTCAAGGTTTTGCGCCGCCACCTGGTGGTTGCCGATGATCACCTTACTGATCCCTGCGGTGTGCGCGGGTGTCAGCTTTTCTAGGCCGGGGATGAGGACGGGTTGCAGTTTTCCGACCAATTCTATCTGCGGCGGGCGTCCGGGTGAAAAGATCAGGTCGCTAACCTTGTCGTTAACCGCCAGCATACGCTGTAGCACCTGTATAAAGTTCGGCGGCTGCGGCGCAGGCGTCGCTGTTGGTGCGGCGGCAGGCGCATTTGTCTGGGTGATAGTAGGTTGTTCTGTCGTACTCATATGTTCGTAAGTGTAGATCGCCAGGAAAGCTTTGAGGTGGTGGGCGAACGCGGTACGCGCGCCCTTCTCTATTACCTCTACCATTTACTGCCCTCTCCTGTAAAGGTTTTTGTTTTATCACCCCATTTTTACAGGCCGTTTGCGGAATGCGGATTGGGGATTTCGGATTGCGGATTGAAAAAGCCACGATGCATCTTCCTTAAATCCGCAACCCCCAATCCGCATTCCGCATTCCCACGGGTCTTCGTGAAGAAAAAGAAATCTTTGGAGCGAACAACCGCGACACAGGGAGCGTACATCAAAATGGGTGTAAGGCTGAAGATGCTCGGTTCTGTGCGGTTCGGGAGCATCAATGGAAACTGACGAAAGTGAGGCGCTAGAAGTCATGGCAACATACAGAGACCCTGTGCGATGCTTTGCTCCGCTGGAAGTGGTCGAGCGCCTGCTGGAAATTCGTGCCGAGGCGGGCTATCCACCCGCTGTTTTTCTCCTCTCGCCCGATGATTTGGCGGCGTGTTTAGATGCATACGGCTTTGATGTTTACGCTTTTTCCGACACAGAAGCCGCATTTCACTTCGGAGATTATCGTGCCCCGCTCGCGCCGGGCGGCGATCACGCGCATAATTCATTAACGGCGCACTAAATCAAGGCAAAAGTAAGAAGGCAAAAGGCAAAAGTAAAGCAGGTTTTCCGCCTCACTTTTGCCTTTTGCCTTCTTACTTTTGCCTTATCTCACAGGGCTTTGACGATGAAAAAGGTGATGTCGTCGGTTGCGCCCTGGCCGTCCGTCCATTCGAGCACGTCCCTGTGTATGAAACCGATCAGCTCGCGTGCGCTCAAATGACTCCCTTCGCGCACCGCGCGCTCCAGGCGCTCAATGCCATACTCTTCCCCTTTTGCGTTGGTCGCTTCCGTCACGCCATCCGTGTAGAGCACAAGCACCTGCCCCGGCTCCATAGAGAGATAATATTCGTAATAGCGTGTGTCCCTGAACATTCCGAGCGGACGCCCGCCGCGCTCTATGAAACGCGCTCTCCCATCCTTTTCGAGCAGGAGGGGCGGACTGTGTCCCGCGTTCGTGTAGGCGAGCGTGCGGTTCGAAGCATCGAGCACGCTGTAGAAGGCCGTGACGAATTGATTGCGCTCAATTGATTCCCAGAGCAGGTAGTTGACCTTCGCCATAGAGATGTGCGGCGCATAGCCGATGTGAATCGCCGCGCGCAATGAGGCGCGCAGGAAAGCCATCAGCAGAGCCGCCGGGACGCCTTTGCCGGAAACGTCAGCCACGACGATGCCGATCTGATCTTCGTAGATGCGCACCCAGTCGTAGTAATCGCCCGACACCTCTTCGGTCGGGAAGTTATAAGCGCTGATGTCGAAGCCTTCGAGCTGCGGGTCTTGCGCCGGAAGAAGCTCAAGCTGCACCTGCCGCGCAACTTCCAACTGCCCTTCGAGTCGCTTCTTTTCGACCAACTGCTCGTGCAGCATCACCTTTTCGATGATGATCGCCACTTGCGAAGCGAGCAGCAGGAGTACCTGTAGATCATCTGGAGTGTAAGCGTTCAAACGGTCGCTTTCCAGATCGAACACGCCGATGACTTCATCGTTGGAGATGATGGGCGCGACCATCTCCGAGCGCGTTTCCGTACGCGCGTTGACGTATCGCGGGTCGTGGCGCACGTCCGGCGAGATGACCGGCTCGCCCGTCAGCGCCACGTGGCCGATGATTCCCTCGCCCATCTTCAGCCGAAGCTCCGATAGCTCATCTATGTCGTAGCCGCGCACAGCCTCCGTATGGAAGACACAGGTTTGATCGCCTGAAACGTTTGTCCCAACCCTCGCACACTGAAGGACAAAGATTCCGGCTGCATCATACGGGATCAGCGAGCCGAGCGTGTCCATCACCAGGTTGAGGACTTCCTGCAAATCCAGCGAGCGGCTGATCTTCTTCGTGATGTCCAGAAGCAGGCGCAGCTTGTCCGTGGTGCTCAGATTCACCACAGGAAGGGCTGCCTCTTTTATTCGCTCTGCCATGATTGTTATTATAACAGTAGACAGTAGACAGTAGTCAGTAGCCAGTAGAAAAGAAAAGCGGTTGATGCCGTTTATAGCGATCTAGCCTTAATCTACAGTATGTAACGAAGCGCGAAGCCCGGTTTTTCTACTGGCTACTGACTACTGTCTACTGTCTACTTCTTCCATCGCCTCCTCCGTCATCAAATCGAATTCGAGCGCCGCCGTCGGATTGTGACGGAAAAAATCGTTGACGTCCGAAGAGAGCTTGAGACAGGCAAGCTGCATCCCGCGCTCTGCAAACATCTCGCGGTATGCGGACGCAGCGCGCTCGCCCGCAGCGTCTCCGTCGAGCGCAGCCACCACACGGAAGCGCGCCAGCGGCGCGAGCCATTCCGCCTTGAGCCCGGATGCGCCGACGAGCCCCACAGCCGTGAAACCGTGCGCCGAGAGCGTGAGCGTATCCGTGAAGCCTTCGACCAAATAAACGATCCGCCCGCTTGGGAGGCTATTGAGCGCGTCCACGTTGTAGAGTGACGGAACGCCCCCGCGCATGTTATGCCAGCGCGGCTCGACGCCGGAGGCAGTAGTGCGCGCCTGTAGATACCTTGCGAGCCCCTCCACGTAAAAGGGAAAGAGAAGCCTGTGGCGATAGAAGGTCAGATGCGCTTGTGCGTTGAAGAGGCCGCTCCGCTGTAGCTCGTCTGTCGCGAAGCGCTCCTGCATACTGCGCATCACGCGGCGATAGGCGCGCCGCGGAAAGTAAACTACGCCCGCGCGTTTCATTGTCTCGGCGTCTATGCCGCGCCGCGCAAGGTAGTTTGCGCCTTCCGTCTGTTCTTCCTGACGACAAACCTCAAGGAAAGCTTCGCAGACGGCGCACATGCGCTCAGACGTGAGTGGCTCATCGTCATCTCTCCACGTCGCTTCCTCCCCGGACTGAAATGTGAGTGCGCGCTGTGCGTTCGTGCTGAGGCCAAGCTCGCGCGCCATCTCTCGCACCGCGCTGATGAACGAAACACCATGCATCAACTCGTAGAAACGGATCGCATCGCCACCTTCATCGCGTGAGAAGCAGTGAAAGAGGCCGCGTCGGAGGTCTATCGAAAGGCTCGGGTTTCCCTTGCCGCTATGGCCGTGCGCAGGGATCGGGCACCGGGTACGAAAGCGCAGGCCAGAGGCACGCGCTTCCTGGCAGTAGCGCAGGTAGAAGGAGCAATAGTCAATATGGTTTTTAATCTCCTCGCAGAGATCGCGCAACGGCCTTCTGTTTCCGTCCGTTTGCTCCATGCTCAAGAAGCTGTCCGTTGTCCGTGGTCAGTTGTCAGTCGCATGTGCTGAATAAGCTGGCCGCCTGAAGATCAAATGTTCGGCTTGACCTAAGCTAACGACGGACAACGGACTACTGACCACGGACAAACCCTTACTTTTGCCTTGGATAGCCGTTGCCGCCCTGTTGCTCGCGCTGTCGCAATTCCTCCGCGTGACGCGTCTTGTAATCCGACCACAGCCGCGAGACCTTCATACGATATTCGACAAGATCACGGCTCACGTTGAAATGTTGCGCAATCTCCCTTGAGGTCTTGCCTTCTAGAACGAAGCGGCGCAGCGCCGCAAAGGGAACGAGCGCGGCGGCCCCTACGGCGTAAGCTGCCTCCTCGTCGTCGTCGTTATAGTCGCGTGAGACGGTCTTGCCCTGCTTGTTTTCAGCGATGATGTGCAGACGGTTCGCCTTGTGCCCTAGAAAGACGTGGCAGACCTCTTCCATCAGGGTGGCGTTGTTGCGCTGCGCCCCGTGTCTCGGATTCAGGATCACGACCCGCCAGCCATTCGGCAGCGGACGCGAGCATGTGCCGCCAGACCAGGCATCCGAGGCAGTGCCCAGAAGATGAAGGCGCGTCTCTTCCGAAAGCCCCTTGATCTGCTCGAAGTCTATCACCATCAGCCGCGCGTAATCGGCCAGCGCGAAAGGGTCGAGCGGCTCGTCGTCGCGACTAAGACCCGCAAAGTCGCGCAAACCCATCGCGCGCAGCTCATACTGGCGTCCCTTGTAAGATGGCGGAAAAACGGTGTCGTCCACGTGCGGATTATACCCTGCTCTTAGTCTTGTTTCACTTCCCCCGTAGCTCACCCCGAGGACACTTATTCTACAAAAAGGCCGCGCTGCAAGAAAACAACGCGGCCACTCGACTCTGGTTGAATACTTCTTAACGCTCTTTGTCTCTGCGCTTACAGCGACAGCTCTAGCGGCGACGCTTGCGCGCATCTTCGCCGGGATGGCTGAACTGCTGGTAAGCGACACGGAAAAGCTCCGAGAGCGCTTTGGCCGTCTCCGGCGTCAGATTGCGGTCGGCTCTCAAGTGCGCTTCGACGATTTCGGGCGTACTCTCCTGCGGGAAGTAGACGACAGCCGTCGCCTCGTCGCCGTCCGACCCGCGCCCGCTCATAATGCGCTCCACAGGCACGTTGAGCCAGGCGGTCAGGCGAGCGATGTTGTCCGCATCGGGTTTGCCCGTGCCGTTCTCTATCCGCGACAGGGTGGATGCCGAAACGTCTGTTTCATCGGCGACATCGCGCAGGCTCAAGCCCTGCTCCTCGCGTTTGCGGCGGATGGCACGCCCAAGCTCCACCGTATTTACCAAACTTTTATCAGATTGCGCCATATTTGGCCTCCTTTTGGCACGCCCGAATGCTCCGGAAAGCACCCCTCAGGCGGGCTCTCTACGCCCAACCATATCACAGGAAAATTTTAGATGCAAGACTTTGTTTTATACTTGCAACAAACCGGGAACCATGGTACACTGTTTCACGTATGAAACAGTGTGCTGCGACATTGCGGGTGGCACAACGGCATATCGGGAGCAATTTTGCCGAGCGTTTTTGGTCGAAGGTTGAACTATCGTCTGAATCGAATGGTTGCTGGCTATGGCGTGGCCGGGTATTACGGAGCGGCTATGGAACGGCTTGGAAAGACGGCACATATCAATATGCACATCGCATTGCATACGAATTGAAGTACGGAGAAATTCCAGAAGGGATGTGCGTTTGCCACAAATGCGACAACCCACCCTGTTGCCGTCCCGATCATTTGTTCATTGGTAGTCAAGAAGAGAACATGCACGACATGAGGCGTAAGGGGCGTAATTCACATCCATTGAAACTGACTGAGCAAGCAGTTCTGGAAATTCGTCGCCGCTATGCCGACCGGAAGCTTGTTAAAGTAACGATGCAGCAACTTGGGGACGAGTACGGGGTTTATAAGGGTTATATCTCCAAGATCATTCATCGTCAGAAGTGGAGACATATTTAGCATGCCGGATTCTTCTTACATTTGGGAGACATTCGATAGCCTGTTCAAGACCGTGTACGCACAGGGTCGGCGCGTGGAGGAGTTGGAAGCGCGCCTGGCAGACCTTGAGCAGCGCCTGAGCGCGACGGTTACGCAGCCCGTCAGGCAGGCGTCGCAGCCTCTCAACAGCGTCAACGAGATGCCCGCTGAACGCGCGGCCTAAGATTTTTTGGAGGACAAGAGCCATGTCAGCAAATATCGCAGCCGGAACAGATAGGAAAGCGCTCATGCGTGACAAACGCGCGCAGGGGATCGCGGCCATGGGTCTGGTGACTCGTGAAGGCGACCGCTTTCGCGTCGCGACCCCCTCTTTGCGCGGGCGCAAGTCCAGCTATGAGGTGTGGCGCGACGAGACCGGAAAAGTACGTTGCTCTTGCCTCGAATTCGAGGAGCAAGGCGGCACGGATGCCTCGTTCCGTTGCGAACACATTCTCGCGGTCAAGCATTCGCTTCTGGCGAAGAACAACGAGAGCGTAGCCAAACAAACGGCGCCGGAGAGGGCGAGCGCGGAAGCGACCGCACGACCGGCAGTTGCCGAGCCCAACACAAACACTATCAACGCATCCGAGAAGCGTGCGACCAGGAAGGTGGCAGAGCCGACCGTGGAAATCGCACGCTCCGAACGGGAGCGGGATGAAGCGTCGGAGACCGGTTCAGTGGCGGAAGCTACGGACAGAAGCTCCAACGTTCGTCCGCTCGCGAAACACACAAGCAATGAGGAGCATGAAATGATTAAGAAGCAAGAACAATCGGTTGCCACACGTGCCGCAACCGTGAACGAAACAGAAGAGATGGCGCTGGCCGCAGCAGAGCCAGCCGCGCCGGTCGTCCCGCTGGCCTTCACCAACACCCTGCGCGCTTTGCGCCAGCAGGTGGATTCGAGCCTCGTCAAGACGCGCGAGGGCTGGACGGATCGTCAGGGCAACACGCACATGGTCGAATACGTCGAGTGGCACACGGTCGCAGACCTGCTCGACCGCGTCACCCCGACCTGGTCGCACTCGGTTCGTAACATCGTACAGATCGGCGACATGGTGGCCGTCACCGCCGCGATCACGATTGACGGTGTGACACGCGAAGGCGTCGGCACCGGCACGGCTGAGAGCGAGATGGGGATCAAGAAGGCCGAGCACGACGCCTTGAAGCGCGCGGCTGTGAAGTTCGGCATTGCGCGCGAGCTGTACCAGCGCGAATCCGACGTGATCGAGAAAGAGGGCGCAGCGCAGGCGCGAGAGTTTCCGCGCGACCCGCTCGCCAAGTCGATGGCCGATCTGGTGACGCCCAAGCAATTGGGGATGATCCGCGCCATCGGTCGTGAGATCGGCGTCGATGTCGAGGAAGAGTGCCAGACTGTCCTGCGCTGCAAGACGGACGAGCTGTCGAAGCGCGCCGCCTCCAGCTTCATAGATCACCTCAAGGGTCTGCAACATGAAGCGGCAGCAGCGGGCGGCATGCGCCGCGCGAGCTAAGGAACAGAAGGCAGTAGGCAGATAAAGCGAATGGCAGATTTGAGATTTCAAATTCTCTGCCTATTGCCTTCCGCTCTCTAAAGGGGGTGTTAAGCAATGACGACTGAAGAAATGATCGAACAGATGAAGCCGCTGACGATAGAACTTGAGTACGCCAGCGAGCCGAAGGAAGGAAATACCGAGCGCCAGGGCACGCTGATCGAAGAGGAAGCGAAGCCGCGCTCGAAGAAAGAACAGATCATCGCGCTTTATGAGAGCGGTGTGACCGATGTCGCGCAGATCGTACGCCAGGTGGCGGCGCGTCCGACCTACGTTGCGCAGGTCTTGCAGAATGCCGGTCTGATGACGGGCTACTTCGACCTCTACACGACGACGGCGCGCGAACAGAACGTCTACTCGCGTTTCTTCCGCAACGTGCTGTCGTTTAAGACGGTCGAGGCGGCGCGCGAATCCGTGAAAAAGATTGATCGCCTCTACAACTACTTCGAGCGGCTCGGTGATCGAGCCGGGCAGCACCAGGCGCAGGTCATCGCGCTGACAGGTAAGAACCGCGCGCGTTGGAGCGGGAAAACGGAAGAGGCGGAAGTTTTCAGTGAATGGCTCGCCTCGCATTAAGAGCCGAACAAATATCAGAGTGAACACATAACAGGCCCTCGCAAAAAGCCTCAAGAGCAAGGTGTGGGTTGATAAGGTGAGTCTCCGTATGACGCGCGAGACTCACCTTTTTTTATCTCCTCCCCGATGCAAAAAGCGCGGCGGAAGAGTGGCGAAAAGCAGTTCGAACTCAAACTGAAGGAGAAAAAAGATGTCTGGACAAGAAATGCCCGCGCACGGCGCTTTCTGCTGGAACGAACTGGCAACCAGAGATGCTGGGGCCGCGAAGAAGTTTTACACGGAGCTGCTCGGCTGGAAACTGAAGGAATCTGACGCCGCCGGAGTGGCATACAGCGAGATCATCGTCGGTGGCAAGCACCTGGGCGGCATCTACCAGATGACAGCAGAGCATGGTGACATGCCTTCGCACTGGATGGCCTATGTCGCCGTGGACGACGTTGACGCTGTGGCCGGGCGCGTCGAGGAACTGGGAGGAAAGGTGCGCATGCCACCGATGGATATTCCCAATGTCGGTCGCTTCTGTGTCATCAACGATCCGAGCGGCGCAACCCTTTCGCTCATCAAGCTGGCAAGGCCGAGCTCTTGAAATCTTTTCCGGCGGCGGCGAGCGCGGACGGCGATCAAAAGCTGCCCCCCTCGCACTGTTAGCATCGACAACTACCCTCGCATCCGAATTGAACGTTCCCGTTAGTCTCCGGGAATGTCCGCGAACGTCCTCGAAAAGTCGAGTGCGCTCGCGCTCAAGCAAAGAGCGGCGCGGCAAGCGCGCTCCACACAATTTTCGATAAGGAGCAAAATCCATGAGAAAGCATCTCTTTGTTTCCATCATTCTTTTGATCGTGTGCGTTTGTAGTCTGACTCTGCTTGCTTCCAGAAGCACGGCTGCCGAAACGTCGCAGCAAGCAATCGCAAACCAAATCATCGAGCGTGAGAAAGCCTCTGTCTCGGCATGGCAACGTAAAGACAAGGCATTCTGGGCTGATTTTCTGTCCGACGACGCGACGTTCTTCTCGTCCCAAAGCCCGTATCTGGATACCGAGCCGAAGGTGAACTTCCTGCCCAAGTTCGAGCAGTATGTCGAGATGTTCAAGATCATTGATACCCAGATGTACAACCCGCGCGTTCAGGTCTACGGCGACACAGCCATCCTGACCTACAACAGCGCGACCTCGATCAGCATGGGCGGCCAACCCATGAACTACACGGGCAAGGTAACGACCATCTACGTCAAGCAGGGCAACACGTGGCGCGTCGTTCATAGTCACGAAACGATGAACCCCGGGTTAAAGTAGGGCCAGAGGTCAACGTGGTAAAAACGAATGCGGAATGATGAATTAAAAACCGAAATCCAAGTGTTTTGGTTCTTCTTTCAATTCATCATTCCGCATTCCGCATTCATCATTTCTTCTTCATCCTGTTCTAATCAGCTTTAGACATCCTGGCCTCTCGGTGTCGTTAGCGACGCGCGGGCATATCCTCGTGAAGTTAGAAATTCCTGCGGCCAATTTATAGTTCATGCTACACTGGCGCACGTCGTGAAGTATCCACCCCCCGCGCCCGCCCCCATCCATTGATTGAAGGCTTTTGATCTTTTAACGAGCAAAGGGAGAGAAGACAATTTAATGCCCGCCAAGAACGAGGATTTGCACGGCAACGTACCGGATAAAGCGTTGGTCGCGCTGCTTCTAATCGATGTCATTAACGACCTTGAGTTTGAGAGCGGCGAGAAGCTTTTAAAGTACGCCCTGCCGATGGCTGAACGGATCGCCGAACTGAAGAAGCGCGCACGGCAGGCCGGAATTCCCACCATCTATGTGAACGATAACTTCGGCAGGTGGCAATCCGATTTCAACAAGCTGCTCAAACACTGCCTCGAAGGTGACGTTTGCGGGAGACCGCTGGCGGAGATTTTAAGACCCGAGGAGGACGACTACTTCGTCCTCAAGCCAAAGCACTCAGGCTTTTTCTCTACCACACTCGACACGCTTCTCGAATACCTGCAAGCGAGGACGCTCATTCTCACCGGCCTGGCCGGAAACATCTGCGTGCTCTTTACGGCCAATGATGCCTACATGCGCGACTTTAACCTGCACGTCCCGGCGGACTGTACCGCCTCCAATACAGTCGAAGAGAATGAACACGCCCTCGAATTGATGAAGAACGTGCTCAAGGCGGACATCACCCCCTCTACGAAACTAGACTTCGAAGAATTGAAACGGCGGGCGATGCAGGAAGAGCCAGCGACACCCGAACCTCAAGCGCCACAATTCGCTAGAAAAACCTGAGCGTATGAGCCGATGACCGGAGACGCGGAGTCGATTTCTGACGGCTAATTCTAAAACGAGTGACGATATTTTGTTCACCCGCCGCCTACGGCGCATGCTGTTGATAAATGATCGAACAGAACAAGGGAAGGAGTCCGAAACCGAAATGAATAACGGAAGCCGACTGGAGAGACTTGCGCGGCGGCTGCTACTACTGCTCGCCTCGGTTCTCACGGTGTTTGTAACAAACGCTCGCGCACAGCAGATGATAGCTCCCACAATGGACACTTTGCCATCGCAGTCTGCGCAATCCGGCAGCGAAGAGGAAGAGGAGTTTATTAAGCCGAGCCGTCCGGGTGTCTCCGACCCTGCCGAAATTCAGAAACCAGGCGTGCTACAGCTTGAGTACGGCTACAACGCAGATTTCCGCGCCGAAGATTTTCGCACTCAGCAGGCTGCCTCGCTCACCTTGCGCTTTGCCGCGAACAGCCGTCTTCTCCTGGAGCTTGATCTTGACACGGTGGAGTCGGAGACAGATGAGATGGGGACACGCATGACCGGTCTGGGCGACACGGAGCTTGGGTTCCAGGTGGTCGCGCTCAAAGATACTGAGAAGCACCCCGCGTTTGCTCTGGCTTACTATGTTAAGTTGCCGACGGCGAGCGAGGAGAAGGGACTCGGCACAGGCCGCGTGGATCATAAAGTGATAGCCCTCTTGAGCAAAAAGCTGGGACAGACCGATATGGACTTTACTGCTGCCGCGCTCGTCGTGGGGCGTGAGGACGCGCCGGGCTGGGTCGTCGGAGGCCAATTCGCGCTCTCTTTTGAGCGCGAGTTCAAGAGCGGCTTCGGACTTGAAGGAGAACTTTCAGAACAGAGTAAGGATGACGAGCAGCCGCCTGGGGTGTACGCCCTCGGCGCACTAACTTATAAGGTCAACCGACGACTGATCCTCGATGCGGGGGTGCGCTTCGGGCTTAACGCGGACGCGCCACGCTTCGGCGTCTTTGCGGGTTTCACCGTTGGTATCGCAGACCTTTACAGGAAAAAATAGGCTGGCCTAAAGCGCGGCGAGCGCCTGAGCCAAAGGAAGCCCTCTGGATTCGTTTCGTCGATCTTCGTCGTCGTCGTCCTGCTCGGTGAAGATCGTCAATGTTCGCTTAAAGTGGAGGAGATTCTCTTGCGACGCATACTTCATGAAAACGGTCTCTCAATCGTGCTCTTCGGATTATTCTTTCTTTCGCTGGCGGGTCAGAGTGTCACGGGACTGAAGGAGTACAATGAAGACCAGCGCGAGCACGGGCAGCCCCAGATCAGCTACACAGAGTATCTAGTGACCGGCCATTTCGTCGAGGCAACTTTTGAGAATTGGGAGAGCGAATTTCTACAGATGTCTGCCTACGTCGTCTTTACGATCTTCCTATATCAAAAGGGCTCGTCGGAGTCGAAGCCGCCTGACACGATAGAGCGAGTTGACGTGATCCCTGAAGAGTCGCGTCAGAGAAAGGATGCTCCGTGGCCTGTGCGGCGAGGCGGTTGGGTGCTCAAAGTTTATGAGAATTCTTTGAGCATCGCTTTCGTGCTGCTCTTTCTCCTCTCATTTGCGCTTCATGCTGCCGGAGGCGCGCGCGAGTATAGTCAGGATCAGGCGGAACATGGCGAGCCGCCTGTCTCGACTCTCGAATATATCTGCACATCGCGCTTCTGGTTTGAATCATTCCAAAACTGGCAGAGCGAGTTCTTGTCCGTCGGCGCGATGGTGGTTCTGACCGTCTTTCTACGCCAGAAAGGCTCGCCCGAATCCAAACCCGTTGACACTCCGCACGACGAAACCGGAAACGACTGAAGAAGGCAAAAGGTAAAAGTGAGGCGGAAGCCATTTGATTAAAAGCGGCTCCCGCCTTCTTACTTTTGCCTTGTTACTTACCAGCGCGCATGGCGGTCATCGCTAGCTCGAATCCATCTAAGTTCTCGATGAAAAACAAGCTAAGTCGCGCACCGGTTGAATGAGTTGTTGGGCGGCGCAGCAGATGGAACAAGCCGTTCGACCTTTACTTTGAGTTGGGATTGAAGGTTGGCCGGTCATCTCGAGCGCCTTGTCGGGCGCGCTGAACGAGCAAGCGGATGCCGAACAACGTGACCGCAGCTAAAAAAGAGGCGCCAGCCATGAAACCATAAACAACAACGCTCTGCTCGTGATAGTTAACCACGCCGTCAAAGTAGTTGCCCTCACTGTTGTAGGGGAGTGTGCTGCGCTGTACGGCAAGGATGAGAAAGATTAGACCGACACCGGCAAGCAGAGCAGCAAGCAGGGCGGTCAACCATGATAGCAATTTCGATGTAAATGGCTGACTCACACCTTCACCTTTTTGGACTCCCTAAGTATTAGTGACATCGTGAACAACGTCAGCCGAACGGTCTTCATTGTATGTACCTACTTGTCCGAACCATCGCACCGGGTTAGCAGCCCAACGCCCGAATTAACCGGGCGGCAAGTATTGTATCAAGCATCCAATCTTGCGAATGAAAGCCGAGCTAATTCCGCTCCGGTTGAATGAGTTGTTAGGGCGCGGCTGCTTGCTAACAGCAGATGTTCGCCGAGCCTTTAGTTATCGCCTCTCACCAACTCATGTAAACTAAGCTGCACCCTTTTCATATTTCATGCAATACACAACTGTCTCCTCTGCATCTCCCTCCTTAATCGTTGTCGCGAAATACGTATAATGTGCTGCATCTGGATACTCTTCCATTTTTCTTTGCGCTACTACAACCAATGCTTGCCGTATTACCTTATCTGGGACATTCGGCCCAAACCCTCCGCAGACGTCTCCGTGGGCTGACCACCCCATCTGCCGCACCCCCTGATCGTAATAACAGTAGTCTGGTGCCGTTCTCTGGCACTCCATCTTTGGTGTTCCGCCCGCATCCGCATGTATCCAATAATCTTCCGTCGAATTCAGCCCGACATCCTTTTGAAACTGCTCTTGTAAGCATCTGTGGAAGCGCCTATCAGCGCATAACTGAAGAAAGCCCAGGAGGGGGGGAATTCCTGGATTGGGGTATTTTTGAACTAACCAATTCTCTTCATTGAGCACATTCGATTGTTCCCCGGCGATGGTATTTATGTTTGTAGCTTGATTGCTCGGTTGATCGTTCATGACATCTCCTTAGCGAGGGAAATTGTTAGCGGGTGCTGTTTTTCACTCTCCTGACGTTAAGTGCAAAACAAAATCGGATTAGCGTTGATGAAATGGTTTATGTCAACAGACAAATAAAGTCAATGCTAGAGGAACGAACAGTGCTCGCGCTGTCGCACTCTAGTATCGTATTCTGCGACCTAACGCCCGAATCAACCCGCCCCGCGCGAGCAGCCTTCAATCTACATCGTCAGGAAGAATGATGAAAGGCATGCTATCGCGAGGTCGGGTTGAATGAGCTGTTAAGCGCGCTTTGGATGTCCAACCAAAAGCCTTTCCAGTCTTACTTCTTTCGTGAGGCTTTCAGTTCGGCCATTTCTGCCTGTAGCTTCTTGATCATCTTCTGTTGTTCCTTCAAAACCTCCAACAGGTAGACTGGCATCAGCTTGTAGTGAACCGAGAAAGGGTTTCCTTCGGCATCATATGACACGAGATTCTTGAGGTCCTTCGCTTGGAGGTCTTCGGCGATATAACCAATCCCCGTTTCGCCTGTCTGCCTGGATTGGAAGGAGATTGGATTCAGCGAGAGGATTTTACTAAAGTCATCTTTGAGCTCGCTGATGTTTTCCTTAAACCTTTCCGAAGAACCTTGAAGAAAAACATTCCCTTGATTATCAGCTACCAGATCGACGCTGCTACCCGGGGCGACTGACAATCCCTCGAATCTCACGCTGCCATTAACATCCAGCGTAGCTGACGGTGTCGTTGTGCCAATACCTAATTGGCCGCTATTGGTCAATCTCATTTGCTCAACACTGTTGCCGAAGAAAGAGATGCCGAAGTTGCTAGCGGTGCCGTTTGAAGAGTTCTGAATCCACTCGCCGACCCCACCAGTACCGTCTTCAACACCCAAAACAAATTTACCGGTTGATCGGATAGCGGTGATCTTGGTGGCGTCGTTTGTAAGGAAGAGCCCACTTTGGTTGTTGTCTTGGTCTGCAATCTGTGTGGGATTTGCACTAAGGGCCTGAGATACAGTTAAGTCGATGCTCATTTTCAATCTCCTTTGATTGTGTAAGGTTGAGTGATTCATCCCTAACTCAATTCGCAAGTCCTGATGCCTTGGGCTTGTGAGGTTTAGGGGTGAGTTCAAGTATCCCGCAAGTAAAGACAGGCAATCTTATCCCTGTGGCATACTTATTTATGTGCCGTAAGGAGAGAGTCGCTAATTCTCGCCTTATGCCGGACTTAAAAAACCAGTTGGTAATTAAATCACCTGCAAGGGTATCTGTAAAGCGTTTGATGTTAAACGTGGCCTACTGCCAATCGTGATTGTTGAAGAAAGACAAGCGCCTAACCGGGCGCGAGCATACAGCATCAAACATTATCAGAGAAGACGAGCATGAAAGAATTGCTATCCCGCGCTCCGGTTGAATGAGTTGTTAGACCGCGATTGAGTCACTGAGGTTCATTTAGCTGCAAATATCTCAACTTCACATAGGAAAAACGCAGAGAAGATTCACACTATCCGGATTTATCGAAACATCGCTCAGGTGTAGTTTAGATGCCCTTACCTTATCCATAGGGAGTTGCAAGTTGATTGCTGCTCGCTTTGGTACTGTATGTACATCCCAGAGTGTCCAGTCCCCCTGATCGGCGGGGCCAGCAGAGCCAAGTGTCAGATGAGGAAAGTAGTCCGGGCCGTTGAACTTGGTATTTATACCGAGAGCTTCGGCGGCCTTTATTGCCATTTCCCGAAAAGTATAAAGTTCGTCGTGGGGAGATACAGCGAGCCAGATGACTCTCGGTCGTTCTTTCAACTCATCCGGCTCCTCATCTCTAATGAGCCTGAGTTCGTCAGAGATTCGATATGCGCCGCCTAAGCCATTAATGCGGACATGGGAAATCTCTGACGAGGGAAGATAGTCTAGCAACGAACCGGCCAGGTCAACTAACTTACGGGCGGTGTTCTCACCAAAGAAAGCAATAGTCAGATGCATTTCTGAACGTGGGATCAAAGCATATCGCCTACAGACCTCCTGCTGGACTGAAAGGAGGACACCTGAAAGAGGGATTGCCAAGCTAAGATAAGCTGTTTTGTAGATAGGTTCCGTCATACTGTACTCCTTCACTAAGAGATGTTGCCCCATTGATTTCGATTTGCCATCCCAGTCTGAGCAGTCTAACAATCGAATTAACCCGCCGAACAACAACGCCGATACAGACAAGTTGACGGTGAAGACCAAGTTAACTCCGGTCGGGTTGAATGAGTTGTTAGGCGCGGATTGAAGGCGCTCAGGCTATTGACCAAAGCGCCTCCGACGAATTTTGTTAGTAAACGCTTTACATCCCGCACACACTTCGTGGCGGCAAACTCTAGCCAGCCCCTCCCAGGTCTTGCGCTTTAGCTGGATGGCGGCGCAGTCAATGCGCATTCGTCAGTAGTTGGAGTTGGATTCGGGAACAGCCTCCGCAGGTAATTCATCGTGTATGTGCCGGGTTCCGGATGAGGTGGCGCGGTCAACTCGGCTCTTTGATTAAGAACGATCTGGTCCTCTTTTAATAAGAATCCGGCTGCGTATAATGCCTGCGTGGCATTTCTGAACGAAGTCTTGTAGGTCTCATAGTCAGACCCGTCCTCTTTTAACTGCCTCGGGTTACAATACGCGCCGAATAAGTCCCAGCCCCTCCCTCTTACGACTGACGCTATGAAGGTGGCTTCTTTTAATGCTAAGGCAGGATGGCGGATGCCCCCGATAGCATTACGTGCCACATCCATAGCGAGAAGACCTCTGGGGTTAACCTTCAGTACGGCACTGGCCGGGGGCTTTTTGTCGCCTCTGACCCAATCATCGCCTGCCACAAACAGTGCTTTGATAAATGGAATCCAATCGATCGGCGTCGTACCGGCCACGGGCGGCGCAGGGTTAGCGGGAGGCGGCCCGGGGTAAGCAGCCAGCCCATTGTGGAAAGTCATCCGAGTGCAGCTCGTGTCCGGTATGTGCGGGGCACCCGCGACGGCATACCAGCGATAGTTCTTGAAAGACGAGTTAGGAACAGTGCGGACATCGAAATCCGCCTCCGTGTTAAAGACAATAATCTTCGTCCCTTGGACCGGCGGGAGGTAGCTAGCCGTGCACGGGAACGAGATGTCGAAGAGTTGCCGACCGAACAACTCATAGACGCGGTGCACAGTATCGCCTGAATCGGAGAAGCCGATGCCGTAGAGTCGGTGGACCGCCCCCAAGAAAGGCAGCGGGTTCTGTTTCAGCGTGAGCGCCAACTCGCGCAAGATGTTGTCGTCCGTAATCTCCTTGGGATGACCCGGAAAAGGAGGAAACTCTGTGATCGCCTCGCGCTTAATTATGAGCGGGAAACCCGGATTGCGGTTAAGGATGCGAAGATTGACATTGCTGTAACCGACCGAAACGTGGCTGAACCCTCTTTTCCAAAGAAATCCGGGCCCCAGATAACTGTTGCGAGCGACTAGCCCGCTAGAAAAGTGCGGCGGCTCGACGATGAACGTTCTGCTCCCTTCGGCAGGATTTGTTGGTGTTGTGATCTCGTAAGGCACAGCGAAATTACCGTCTATCGTACTGCCTACGAACAGACCTTTATACCGGGTGTAGGCGACATTGTTGAACAAACCTATGCTTTCACTGCTGGTGGGATTCTCAATTCTGCTCATGATTACTCCTTTCAGAATGGTGGTGAGTTAGAGCCGGAGCTATATTTACAGTTGCCGATTTTATTCTGACCAATCGGCTCTGATTGAGTGTGTGCCAAACAACAGCGTGACACCCTTTGAATATGGCGCAAATTATAAAGTATTGTCTCATTACCACGCAAAAATTTTGCCTGCACGGTAGCGATTCTAATAGCGCCTAAAGCCCGGCATGCACCCGCCGCCGACGCGACCACACAACCTACATCGCAGGGCGTGAGGTTGATGAAAGGCATGCTAACCCGCGCTCCGATTGAATGAGTTGTTATGCCGCCCTTCGGCAGTCACATTCAAGTTACGGCACTTCATCACTCAGCGCCAAGTTCATCTGCGGATTATCTGCGTTTAGTCTGTCCTTCAAGCGCCTTCCTCTACTCAACTTCTCCTCCCAAGAATCTTTATCATTTCCTCTAGGCCATGTTTCGCCAGAAGCGAAATCATTTATCACCACGAGAATTTCAGGCCGCGCAACTTCGACAACACCAACTAAATTACGGTCTTTAGAAGACAACAATCTGAATTTAGGCTCTTCATACTGACAATCAATAAATGAGATAGGGCTTGTGACTTGACCATTTACCCGAATCTCATAATAGAAGCGCTGACAATTTTCAAAATATGTATCCGCCCAAATTCTGATCTCTCGATTTGCACCGGCATCAAGCGTTGTGACGACATATTGTTCTTGTACAAACAGAATGTAAGCGAGATAGCCAAGCAGGGACAATAGAAGAAACCCTACGATCAATAGCACATATTTACGTTTCGGCCATTTCATACTGTGATAGTTAAGCGGGGCGGCATAACGCCCGAATTAACCCGCGCCAAGCGCAGCCATTCAATCTACATCAGAGGAAGCATGATGAAAAGGATGCTATCGAGGCGTCGGGTTGAATGAGTTGTTAGACGGAACTGTTGTTGGCAAAGCGGAGTTCGGCAAATAGCTGAAATAGAACGTGACTGAGTGTATTGAGTAAGAGCCGCCATCAGTTTCATTATCGCGCTCCCACGCAAAAGAGTACGTGATTCGTAGGCGTCTGTCCTGGCTAGCGTAATCCGCTGGAATGGAAAAGATAACGGAGCGACCTGCCCCAACTGGATTTACAGAGCAGACGTGGCATCGAGAGTCAATTTGTATTTCGCCTTTGTCCTTATCCTCGATTGTGTAGAAAAGAGCCGCATCGCCATATTCTTTAGGCACGCCGCTCATTTCAAGCCAAATCGCCCACTGAGTATTGTTTGTGATACGAAATAAGAGATGCTTTCGCCCGTAGCCTGTTCCGAGCGGCTCAAGATCAGTCGTACGCAAGAAGGAAATGAACACCGCAGGCTTGTTGGAATTTACTAGAACTCCAGCACGGCGATTCTTTTGGCCTTGAGATGGCACACCCGTTACAAGGCTGCAAGCAATAACGACGGATAAAAGTAACTTCTTCATGTTCATGTTAGATTACCTCGCCCCCAGTTTCATACATGCTAGCTTCTATTTCTCGACAATTTAGACAACAACAGTTCAAGATTGTTCCGTCTAACGCCCGAATTAACCGGGCGCGCACGCAACGCCATCACAGACAAGTTCTCGATGAAACGCAAGCTAACTCGCGCTCCGGTTCAATGAGTAGTTAGGCGGCGTCGTGAAGCATCACATCGCATGATAAACCGGCGTTACTGCCACCAAAACTGCTTCTTCAGCCAATACCTCAACTGCCGCCTGTTTCAACTCATCCGCGTAACGAGCCACACTCTTAAAATTGGTGGAGAGCGCAAGCGGCAAATCCGTATAGATTAAATTGATGCGGTCTGGAGTTTTCACGCCCGCTTGAGATAGATAATTACCATCTAGCCCGCGCACGATCGTGCAACCACCGAACGCATAC
Source organism: Pyrinomonadaceae bacterium (assembly GCA_036386415.1). Classification (GTDB taxonomy): domain Bacteria; phylum Acidobacteriota; class Blastocatellia; order Pyrinomonadales; family Pyrinomonadaceae; genus DASVVT01. The sequence continues at coordinate 30,842 of DASVVT010000095.1, read as the reverse complement.
GTGAATTCCTCCTCGAAAGATAGAAGCAGATTGCGATAGGAAGCGGCGGGCAAATCAGGAACGTACACTTCGACTCTTACCCGTTCGAGCAGTGGCAAGGAATTGCTCCTTCCGTTTGGAAAATTCTTTCATCCGCTTCAAAGCGTCCTTTTCGGAGACTTTGGCGCGTGGCGGGCGTTCAACTTTGAGTTCTTTAATATCTTTGGCTCTTTTCATAACACCTCCGCTCACATTCTCCTATATCTGAGAAATATGTCAACACAGACGCCTAACGCCCGAATTGACCGGGCGGGAAGAATCATCGAATAGCACCCAAGTTCTCGATCAAAGACAAGCTGATTCCGCTCCGGTCGAATGAGTTGTTAGGCCGCCCTTTGGTTTTATCATTCAACTCTGCACTCGCTTTTCTCGCTTCATTGCTCAAGCCTCATCTCTCATTGTATGCGAAGCGGCCTAACGCTCGAATTAACCGGGCGCGAGCGAGCAGCACCCAATTTACATCAGAGGAAGCACCATGAAAGATTGCTATCGCGGGCTTGGGTTCAATGAGTTGTTATGTTGTAGCTCCTTCATCCGCCGCGCCGAACGCCTGATCCTTCTAACTTGCGACATGATAGCTGACGCAGAATGCCATGTCCTTTCAAGACGGGTTGATTCAACTCTCATCGGTATTCAATCAGCCATTCAACGATCTCCTCAACGTCATCATTACACAACAGAGGCGCGGCGGGAATCAACTGTGAGCTAAAGCGAAGCGGAGACATACCTATTATTAGACCGCCAGTGGCGGTATTTTACGTCAATTGGCGACTTTTACCGCCAGTGGCGGCCTAACACCCTTGTGGGCATGGATTACCGCTAGTGGCCGGTCTAATCGTTCTGAGAGACGACTTTTAGCGCTATCGATAGTAAAGCTCAACCCTTATTTTTGCCCAGGTTATCCTTTACGTACTGGTAAGCTGGCAACATGTTGCACCTCGCGGAACTCACCAGGGTGGCGTTGATTTGGGGCTAAATCATTGTCTTTGCAGCGGTTTAGCCAGCCCGCGGGAAAGCCCTTCGCGGCTGCGCAGGAGTTATGCGCGCGGGATTTGAAGCAATTCCGGCTGACTTCGCTGTGAGGGCCGTCGTTGCCGAAGCTGAACCCATCGTTCCTGAAGCTACGGCGGTCGTTCCCAAAACTAAACCCATCGTCGCCGATTCCAGAGCCGTCGTGCTGACTCCGTTGGCGGTGGTTGCCGCTTGAATGTCCATGCTTCCAGAAGCGAGAGCAATCGTTCCTGACTCTGTGACGGTCGTTGCGGCCTGCGTGGCGGTCGTGCCGGATTGCATTCCCGTCGTGGCAGGTTGCAAGTCCATCCCCATAACTCCGGCGACGATGGCTATCAGCCTCCTGACAAAAGCTTGCGCGCGAGGGCAAGAGGGGCGTATCCTCGGCGCATCCTGACGTACCGCTGCCACGTACCTCAAATACGTACTGCCTTACGTTCCATAGAACATTGCCATTTGGCTTTATCTATTTTTCTCCCACGAGAGGAGCATCACAATGGCACAGGTTAAACTCAATTTTCGCAAGCTCTCAGTCACGGAAAAGATCGCACGCGCGCGGCAGATCGTCGAAGCGATGACGACCATGAGCGCTACCTTCCCTAACCCTGTACCCCCGCTGAGTGATATTACAGCCAGCATAGACACTCTGGAACAGGCCAACGCGGACGCCCTGGAAGCCCGCGCCCTCTCCAAGCAGCGGACAGCCATTCTGGAAGAGAAAGTGGATACGCTGGACGATGCGATGACAAGGCTCGCGAGCTTTGTTAATGCCGCCAGCGGGGGCAAAGAAAATATCATCCTGAGCGCAGGCATGGACGTGCGAACCCCCGCTACCTCCTCTAATTTCGTGCCGGACACACCCAATACCATCACCCCGACGATGGGCGACCACGAAGGGGAGATAGACCTCGTGTGGAACGCCAAACAAAGCGCGCAAAGCTACATCGTGCAGAGCAGCCCGAACCCGCCCAAGGATGACTCATGGACACAGGTGGCCGTCGTGACCGCTTCAAAACACACCGTCACAGGATTGACCAGCGGATCAAAATACTGGTTCAGGGTCGCAGCCGTCGGCTCCGGCGGGCAGAGCGCCTGGAGCAATCCGGCTGTCAAAATGGCTCCGTGAAGAAGAGAAAGATTTATCCATGGTCAGTCGTCAGTTGTCCGTTGTTCGCTATGGTAACTTGAATGCCTGATCTTCAGACAGCAAGCCTCGTGCAGCACAAACAACGGACAACTGACCACGGACAAATCTTTACTTTTTCATGGCAGTCATCGCCAGCTCGCGCGCGCGCGGCATCAACTCGATGGCTTTCGAGACCTGCGGATCATCGCGCACGGTCACTTGATCTGCCGTGACACGGCCATAGGCGGCGGTGATGATGTTGAAGCGCAGTTGAAGCCGTATGAAATCACGATTACGGTCGAGATTTGCGGCGGTCGCATTCCACGTCGGCTCTTTGAGGACGAAATCCTTGAACGCCTTGAAGAGCGCATCCGTGACGGGGAAATCCGTCGCTTCGAGCTGATGATTGTAATCAATCGCACGCTGCACCTTGTAGGACTCGAAGCCCGCGATCCGACCGTTCACCAGCTCGCGCGAGAAGGCGAAGATGGGATTCAGCAGGCGCGTCTGCGCGGCGTTGATCGTACGCGGCTGCACCGCTTCGTCTGGCTCTATACCGCCGCCGCCATAGACGACGCGCCCCGTATCCGTACGGCTTTGCGGCCCCGTCGGCTTCGGCTGCGTGTTCTTGTTGTCGAGACGGTTCGAGCCGCCGCGCGTGTAGTAATCGTAGAAGCCGCCGTTTGAATAGTCGCGCTGGATCAAGCGCCCCGAAGGTGTGTAGTATTTGGCGGAAGTCAGGGTCAGCCCCGCGCCGTATTCCAATGGGATGATGCTCTGCACGAGCCCCTTGCCGAAGGTCGTCTGACCGACGATCAGCGCGCGGTCGTGATCCTGCATCGCGCCCGACACGATCTCGGAGGCAGAGGCTGTATTGCCGTTGACGAGGATGACGAGCGGAACCGGATCGGGCGAAAGGTTGTCCGAGCGGTAGCTGCGGTCTCCGAATCCGTTGCGCCCCTTCTGCGTCAGAATCGGCTGGCCGTTCTGCAAGAACTTCTCTGCGACGCGAATCGCCTGGTCTAAAAACCCGCCCGGATTATTCCGCAGGTCGAGCACGAGCGCCGTCATCCCCTTGGCATGTAGACTATCGAGCGCATTCTGCAACTCGTCGGAGGTCGTGTAGTTGAAGCCGTGCGTCATGTCTATGTAGCCGACGCCCTCCTTGAGCATGTACCAGTCTGGAATCGAAGGCTGGGGCACGGCATCGCGTATCAAATCGACCGTTTGGAGTTGACCATCAGAAGCGCGCTCGATCTTAAGCTTGACGGTCGAGCCGCGCGGGCCCCTGATCTTATCGCGCACCTCCAGGGAGGTCTTGCCGCTCATCTTCTGCCCATCGACCTCGACGATCTTGTCGCCGAAGCGCAGGCCGGAGCGCGAGGCGGGTGAGTCCTCGAAGGTCGCAAGAATGTATGTGTCCGTCTGATCCTTGATGGTCTGATTCTGGATCGACGCGCCGATGCCAAAGTATTCGGAGCGCTGGTCGGTCTTCAGCTCGTCGAACTCTTCGCGATCATAATAGTTCGAGTGCGGATCGAGCGAACGCAGCATGCCGATGATCGACGATTTGAAGACGCTGTTGTAATCGAGCTTCCGGCCATCAACGTAGTTCTCTTGAATGATCGTCAGAGCTTCACTGAAGTCCTGCTCGACGGCTGCCGTAACGCTCGTTGCCGCACGCGCTCGCGTGCTGCGCCGCGCGGGTGGTGGCGGCGCGGTCGTGGTCGAGGGGCGCGATGTCTCCGACCCCGCGCTGCGACCCTGATTCGGCGTCTGTTGTGCGAAGACAAAAGACGGCAGCGTGAGAGCGACGAAGAGCAACGCCACCAAAGCGGACGAGAATCTTTTCTTCACTTCTTTAAAGCCCCTAAAGAAAATTTGAATAAATGTAAAACGCTTCGTTGAGCGTCAATCTAAAACGAGCGGCCAGGTCACTACTGGCCGCCTCTGGTTGCAATAGTAACGGATGCTTGCGACGCGAGCAAGGTTGTTCGCTTCGGAGGCGTAATCAATGGGCCTGCCTTTTGCTGGCTCCCTTCGGGTGCGGCTGCCGTGGCCGCCGCCAGATCGATTTTTAACAGTGCGAAATGGACTCTCATCTTGTACAATGCCGCCTCCGTTTGCGCTCCCCTTCGCGCTCATCGCTCTGCCTGTTGACGACGAGGGAACCACAAACGCTTTTTAAAGTGCGCTCTCAATAGACGGCGCGCACGATTCCCCCTTTGAAGAGACTTGGAAGGGCTTATGGCTAAGAAAACGAGCAGGAAGTCGGACTCAAACGGCTCGAAAAAGAAGCAGCAGAAGAAGAGAGAGAGAGAGAGCAGCAGCGGCGGCGTTATTGACGGCGGCGGCGACCACTCCCTCGAAGCGCGTCTGCGCACGGCGATCAGCGCGGTCGATGTGGCAGACTCTCTGACCTCGCCGCTCACAAATTCGATAGAGAATCTTCTCCAACTGGCGGCGGCGGCGATGGGATCGGACGAGGCGTCCGTGCTCGTACGCGACGGCAACGAGGGCGGCCTCAGATTCAAGGTCGCCATCGGCGAGGTCGCAGACAAGCTGATGGGCGTGCGCATTCCGCCCGGCAAAGGCATCGCCGGTTTCGTTTTCTCATCCGGCCAGCCGATGGCGGTCGCCGATGTCGCGCAGGAAGAGACTTTCTACGCAGAGGTGGATCGCGCCACGGGTTATTCGACGCAGACCATCCTGGCGACCCCTTTGCGCGTCGGCAGCGAGATGGTCGGCGTGCTCGAATTCGTCAACCGTCTGGGCGACCCGCCTTATAAACCTTTTACGCCGGATGAGATGGATCAAGCGGCGCACTTCGCTGATGCCATTGCGACCCTCGTGGACGCACATGAAACGGCCGGGCTGATCGAGAGTTTATTCGAGCGTCTGGTCAAAGTGGCCGGTGGGGGCGCTGCCAGCGAGGGACAGGAGACGGGCGGCGACCTGCGTCAGTGGTTGAAGGACTTGCGCTCCGCGCCCGAACATCGCGACTTGCTCCAGATGGCCGTCTCTTTACGCACCATCGCGGGGCGCGGCGACGCCGAGCGCGAATTGTGTCGTGATATTCTGGATGCCCTGGCGAGGTACACTGAAAAACGCTCCGCTTCAACCACGAGCTACCTCGGGTTTTAGCCGCAGTTCGAGAGAGGATGAGGAGAGTTTAAGATGGCGCAGTCAGATGCGGCGCTCAATGCCGCCAGCGTGCTCGCAGATTTATGGGCACCGATTACGCCAGACGCCGTCTGGGAGGGGCGTACAGGGCGCGGTGTGCGTGTCGCCGTCGTCGATAGCGGGATAGACGACAAGCACCCGGCATTGAAAGATAGAATCAAAGGATCGGTCGAAGCTGTCGTGCAGGGAGGCAAGATCAGCTTTCAGCCCTCGACCTCTGGAGATGCGGCGGGTCACGGGACGGCCTGCGCCGGGATCATCCTGGATGTCGCGCCGGATGCCGATCTGTATAGCGTGAAGGTGCTGGGGGCGAACGCTTCCGGCTCGGGCGATATGTTTTTGGCCGGGCTCGACTACGCGATTAAGCAGAAGATGCAGGTCGTCAACCTCTCGCTCGGCACGACCAAGCCCGAATACTTCGGGCCGCTTCATGATCTGATTGACAGGGCTTATCACGCGGGCTGCATCGTCGTCGCCGCAGCGAACAACCTGCCGCAACCGAGTTTCCCCTCGATCTTCTCTTCCTCGCTCGTCTCTGTCATTAAGCGAGAGGGCGGCAACCCGCTCAATTTTGGTTATCGCTACGGCGAAGTCATAGAGCTGGTTGCGCCCGGCGTGCAAGTGCGCACGACGTGGCCGGGCGGCGGTTATCGTCAACTGACCGGCAACAGCTTCGCGTGCCCGCACATCGTCGGCGTCATCGCGCGCATCATGGAAGCATATCCAGACCTCACACCATTCCAGGTCAAAACCATCCTCTACGCCATCGCGCGCCAAAACCAGGAGCAACAGGCCGCGCCGGGAGGATAGGAAATAGCGGATTAGGGATATGGAGTCAGGAGTTGGAAAGATAGTTTCCTTTTCAGCTCCTAGCCCGTACTTCATCCCCCGGTCTTATACTAAGAAGCAAACAAAAGAGGACGGGGGACGATCCACGCGCTCGACACGAAGCAACACGAAACAGCCTCTTCGGTTCGTGTCATTTCGAGTTAATTTGTGGATCGTCCCCCGTCCTTCTTTAATTCTGCTATCCGGTCTTATACTCCCATCTCCATTCCCGGCGGCGGACCCATCATCATTCCACCGGCGGGCGGCATCCCGCCGCCTCCAGCGCCCGGCGCTGCCGCATCATCACGCTTTCTGAGCAGAGCGGGATCGACATTCTTGAGTTCGTAGAGCGTCTTGTACAAGCCTTCACGCTTGAGCAGCTCATCGTGCGTGCCTTCGTCTGCGACGCGCCCCTCTTTGAGCACGATGATACGATCTGACACCGCCGCTATGAAGTTCAGATCGTGGCTGATGACTATGCAGGTCTTCGGGTTGGCACGATTATTGTGACGATCCTGGGCATACTCGCGTATGACCTGAATCAGGCGGTTGCGCTGGTCAGCGTCCAGATTCTCCGTCGGCTCGTCTAAAAGCAGCACTTCCGGCCTGCGTAGCAGATTTCTTGCCAGCGCGATCAATCGCTTCTGCCCGCCTGACGGTATCTGCACGTCCACCACCGTGTCATAGCCTTTCGGCATACGTTGCGGATCAACGATCACATCGTGAATGTGTGCCAGCCGACATGCCTCTTCGATCTCTTTATCGGTCGCGTCCGTCTTACCCAGTCGCACGTTCTCGCGGATCGTATCCTTGAGGAAGAAGGGGAACTGCGAGAGCTTTGAGACCTGATCGCGCAAGGAGCTGAGCGTCGCCTCCGAGATGTCGCGACCGTCCAGACGAATGACGCCCGCTTCGGGGTCTAGAAAGCGGAGGGTGAGATTCATGATCGTGGACTTGCCGCAGCCGATGGGGCCGACAAAGGCGACCGTCTCGCCCTCCTTGATGTTGAAGGAGATGCCGTTGAGAATCTTCTGTGTCGGGCTGTAGCCGAACACGACATCTTCAAACTGAATGTGGCCGTGCACCTCGCCGAGATTCGTGGCATTCGGCTTTTCGACGACCGTCGGCTTGGTGTCGAGCAGCTCGTATGTATTGACCACGTTCGGCACGAGCGATTGATAGTCCGTGTAGGAAGCTATGAAGCGTTGCACGGGCACGAACATGTTCGGCACAAACTGTACGAAGACGATCAGGCTCGCCACCGTCAGACCGAACGCGCCGCCATAGAGCAGGCCGACCAGTAGCACCAGCGCCGTCGAAATCGAGATGAAGACCTGTCCGCTGATGTTGCTGAGATTGATCCAGGCGATCATCCCTGCGGTGTACTTGGCCGCCTTCTGCGAGGCCGCTCTGAAGCCCTCGCTGCGCGACTTCTGCGCATTGAAGACCTGTATGTCGGAGATGCCCGTGATGGTCTCTTCAAGCTCGCCGCTCAGCTCGCGCCCGCTCAGCGCCATGTTGAGCGCCGCGCTCTGTAGCTTGTTGCTCGTAAAACGGAACATCAGCAGGGCAAACGGCGCGAGCAGGAAAGAGACGAGCGTCATCTTCCAGCTCAGCCCCAAAAGGTATGCGAGCGCGATAATCAGCACCAGGACATCTACCAGGGGCGTGAGCACGGTCTGCGTCAGCAGCCGCTGCACGCCCGCCGCCTCCGACAATACGCGGTTCATCAGCGCTCCGGTCTGCCCGCCCGTGAAGAAATCCAGCGAAAGCGATTGCAGGTGATCGTAGACATCCTGGCGTATCTCCGTGAGCAGCCGCTGCTCCAGATGCGCGCCGACCCACGAGCGTAGGAATTCCATCAGGTTCGAGAGCACGAGCGCCGTCGCCCAGACGATGAAGAGGGTCGTGAACGTGAGGGGCGTGGCAAGCCAGGTTTCAAAGCCGGGCGAAGGATCGGCCTTGCTGTACAGAGATCCGTACTCACCCCACACCCCATTTATTCTGTTCCAGTCGCCCCCGCTCTCAAGGGCTGCGCGACCCAGCAGCTCCATCAACGGGCCGAAGGCGGCGCTGACGACAAACGGAAGCAGCGTGATGATCAAAGAGAGAGAGATCGAGGCCGCGACCAGCGATTTATGTCGCCCTAAAAGTCCGAGGGCACGCTTGACGTAAGGTCTGGCGTTCATCGCCCCCGGCGGCATACCCATCATCATTCCCGGAGGAGGCATTCCGCCGCCAGGGGGTCCGCCACCCGCATCAGCAGGCGGCATTTCACCCGTCATCTGGTCAGGTGCTTGAGCAGGCATTCCAGCGGTCATACCGGGAGGCGGCAATGGAGCATTCGACATCGTGTGTGACCCCTTTTTATAGTTAGCGGTGAGAAAACTTGAACGAACGAAAAGCGCGAGCGGGCGAGTCCGAGATGAATCAAGATGTGATTCGCCTCGCGCTCCTCGCCCAGATTGATTGCACGTCTAGGATAATATAAAAAGCTCAGGCGGGAAAGAAGCCTTTGCGCTTGCTTTCCCGCCTGACTGTTCCCGCGTCTACTGATTAGCAGTACCACCAGTAGAGGATGCCGCCTCTGCGGATCCAGCAGATGTCTCCGCTGTAGGCCTGCACGTCGCCGCCGCTCATAAGGGCTGCCGGCATCTTGCCTTCGGGGGTCTCGTTGCCCGCGTCCTCTTTCTTCTCTGCTTTCAACTCAAACTTGCTGAGCTGATCGTCGGGAACCTCGTAAAACTTCGAATCGCCTTGTCCAACTGTAGTCAGGATAGCCATGGTTGTTGTTGTTCTCCTTTCGAACTGTGAAGAGGATCTGTTCTCCTCTGGTTTTGTTGTTGGGGGAGCTTGCTCGCGCTCTAAAGCTTGCTCGTGCTGCTCCTGAAATTTTTAGCCGTGGCGTTTAACCTCTCCGGCATCCATCCTCGAACTGTCAAGCGTAACTGCTCTTTTCGTTTCTTTCTCTCTCGCCTCTCGTTCTAGGTCATGGACGCCTGACCCCGGCGCTTTTTGCAATCGCCGATCGAATAAATTTTCACCCGAACGGCTGCCACACGGACTGCTCTGGTCGCAGGTGGAAAAGAGAGAGAGGCATCTCCATTTACCTAATGAACTTACCTCGACTGGCGTTTAAATATTGCGAGAAACCTGAGCCAGCCTGGAGTACAAGCTGGGGTTTATAGGCTCGCAAGCGGTCCTCGATGCGCCCGCGCCAAAGCAGCCTTTGCGGAATAATCTGGTCTAAAGCAGGCGCATCCTAGCAGCGATTTCGCGCGCGCGCAAGTCTAAATTTCAAACTTTTTCCCGGCCACCCCGTTCACCCCTCATCCACCCTCATGGTTCCGGCATACGCCAAACTGCCCGCCCCCGCAACATTTAACTTTACAAAGACGGGCCAACTCATTTAGCTTGACCAGACCGAAGCGCTCCGTGGCGACAGATAATTTCCGACAGAAGCTGAAAAATCATATGGCAAAGATTTCATCCCGCATGTGGCTGTCCTGCGTTTTCGCGGGCGCGATTCTTTATACACTCCTCCTGCAACCCCTACCCGCGTCGGAAAAAGTCGGGCATGCGCAGGATAGAGCAACGCCCGCGAGCACCCGTCAGGAGGGTGTGGTCGAGCGTGGCAAATTTCGTCTGCACAAGTTGCAGCAGCCTATCGGCGAAGAGAGTTACGAAGTGAGGCGTGAGGGCGGCGGTTCGGCGCTACAACTTCGGTCGACGTTTGAAGTGACGGATCGCATGACGAAGGTGGCGCTCTCGGCGACGCTTAGCGCGCGCCAGGACCTGACGCCGGAGCGCTTCGAGATCAAAGGGAAAACGTCAAGGTCTTCCGAGATCGACGCTTCGGTTGAGATTCAAGGACGCGAAGCGAAGGTGCGGCGCGGCAAAGAGTCCGGACGGATGGCCGTCCCCGAACGCTTCTTTACCATAGACGGCTACGCGCCCTTCTCCGTTCAGATGATGCTCTTGCGCTACTGGGTATCACACAACATCAAGGGCGCTCTTAAAACGTTGCCCGGCGGCGGCGAAGTGATGATCGAGCATCGCGGTCGCGACGCGTTGGAAGTGGGCGGCAAGCGCATAGACCTCGAACGCTACAGCGCGAGCGGAGTCATCTGGGGACGTGAGACGCTGTGGCTCGACTCCTCAAAGCAACTCGTGGCCGCCGTCACCAACGATGCCGAGTTTGACCACTTTGAAGCGATCCGCGAAGGCTATGAATCATTGCTGCCTGTCTTCGTCGCCAAAGCCCTGCAAGACAGGATGGATGCGCTTGTGCGACTGGCAAATCAGGTTCCGCCCACGCACAAGGGGACGCTCGCCATCACGGGCGGGAAGTTGATCGACGGCACTGGAAAGGCCGCGATGCAGGATGCGGTCGTCGTCATAGAGGGCGAGCGCATCACCGCCGCCGGGCCTCGAACTGAGATCAAAATTCCAAAGGGGGCGACTATCATAGATGCGCGAGGCCAAACCCTGCTGCCGGGGCTGTGGGATATGCACGCGCACTACGAGCAGGTGGAATGGGGGCCGGTCTACCTGGCGGCAGGCGTGACAACCGTGCGCGATGTCGGCAACGAGTTCGAGTTCATCACGGCGGTGCGCGACCTCTTGAAACAGGGGCGCGGGCTGGGGCCGGACATAGTTTTAGCCGGTCTCGTCGATGGAGACGGCCCGGCCGCGTTCGGCACGCTTCGCGCGAACACTACGGAAGAGGGGCGCTCGCTCGTCAATCGTTATCACAAGGCGGGGTTTGAGCAGATCAAGATTTACAGCTCCGTCAAGCCGGAGGTCGTGGCCGCGATCACGAGCGAGGCACACCGCCTGGGCATGACCGTCACCGGACATATCCCCATCGAGATGATTGCCACCGAAGCCGTCGAAGCCGGGATGGATCAGATCAACCACATCTCTTTCCTGCCTCCGGTCATGCTGCCGCAGGACGCAATCCCGGAGCCCGGCAAGCCGCCGCAGATGGTCAACATCGAATCCGCAGAGGCCAAGCAAGCAATTCAATTTTTCAAGAAACACGGGACAGTTATTGATCCGACCATCGCCTTGAAGGAGTTAGACCTGCACCCTGTAGACACGCCAGCCACAACCTTTGAGCCGGGTGCGGCAAAAGTTGCGCGCGAATTGTCCGCGCAGCTTAACAGCCGGGGCAAGCCCACGGCAGATGCGCCCATCACGCGCGCGATCTTTGAGCAGTACCTGGTCATCATCGGCGCTCTGCACCGCGCAGGTGTCCCGCTGGTCGCGGGCACGGATCAAACCGTACCCGGTCACAGTCTGCATCGCGAAATAGAGCTTTACGTCAGGGCAGGCTTGACGCCAATGGAAGCTATACAGGCGGCCACCATCACGCCAGCGCGCGTGTTGAAGATAGACAAGGAGGTCGGCACAATTGAGGCTGGCAAGCGCGCCGATCTGATTATTCTGGACGGCGACCCGCTCGAATCGATCAGCAATATCCGCAAGGTCAGACGGGTCGTCAAGCGCGGGCGCGTGTACGATTGCGCTCAACTCTGGCAGAGCGTCGGCTTTCGCCCATAGAACGTGTTTGAAGTGGGGCTTTAAACGCAAAGGGCGCAAAGGGGAAGACGCAGAGGCGATGCTTCTTCGCGTTCTCTGCGTCTGCTCCCTTTGCGCTCTTTGCGTTTAAAATTTCTCGTCAAGACAGCGGTTCAGGATTTCGTCGAAGCGGTCGTCTTCGCCACCGCCGAAATGTGCGTAGCGCACTATGCCTGAGCGGTCTATGAGCGCCAGGGTTGGCACTCCCGTCGCGCCGTAGAGGCTTTGCACGCGCTCGTCTAAAGCTACGCCCACGGGAAACTCCAGGCCGTTATCCTTGACGACTTTGCCGATCAGCTCAATCTCTTCTGACTCAGAAGCGGCTGTGCCGCGCTGTGCGAAGTAGTGGCGTGTGAGCGCGACGACGCTCAGCCCGCGTGCGCCGTATTCTTCGTGAAGTTTCCTGAGCTTGGGAAACATCTCCTGGCAGGGCTTGCACCAGGTCGCCCAGAATTCCAGGAGCACGACGCGCCCGCGTAAATCTGCGAGCGTCAGGGGCTCGGAATTGATCCACGTTTGGATGGAGATTTCAGGCGCTTCCCTTCCGATGAGCGAGAGCTGCGTGGCGCGGTCGCGTATCTGTGTGACCCCTCCGGCAGCCATGCGTTTCTGGAGGAGCGTTCCGGTCGCGACCGTCCTCTGAAAGAACTGTTCGCCGAACTCCTTCTCCTCGGCCAGGACACGGCGCGCTTTCTCCGTCTCACCGCCCGCTTGATAAGCGTCGGCGAGCGCCATCGCCAGCATCACGCGTGTTTGGAACTCCACCTCGTCGGGGGTCGCGCGCGCTTCCCGTAGCGCCGTTTCCAGCTCAATGATAGCGGCGCTCAATTGCCCTTCACCTTGCAGCTCAAATGAACGATTCAGATGCGCTGAGAGGCGCGCCTGCGCTGTGGCCGCTTCCGGTGCAGCAGTTGTAGCAGTTTTGATACTTGAATCCATAATCTTCGCTCATCATCTGGGCATCGCGACTCCGGGCGGCGGCGCACCTCTCATCCTAGCTCCCGGCGGAGGGCCGCCCGCCGCGGCAGCGCCTGCCGCTCCTCCGCGCGTACGCAGAAGCGACGGGTCAACGTTCTTGAGCTCGTAGAGCGTCTTGTACAGTCCTTCCTTCTGCAACAACTCATCGTGCGTCCCTTCGTCGGCGACGCGTCCTTCCTTGAGCACGATGATGCGGTCTGAGACTGCCGCCACGAAGTTCAGATCGTGGCTGATGACTATGCAGGTGCGTCTGTTCTCCGGGTTCTGGGCGTACTCGCGGATCACGCGCGTCAGGCGATTGCGCTGGTCTGCGTCGAGGTTCTCGGTCGGCTCGTCTAAAAGCAGCACTTCGGGTCTGCGCAGCAGATTCCTTGCCAGCGCGATCAGCCGCTTCTGCCCGCCTGAAGGAACTTGCACGTCAACTACGGTGTCGTAGCCCTTCGGCATTCTTTGCGGGTCAACGATAACGTCGTGGATGTGCGCAAGCTTGCAGGCTTCCTCGATCTCGGCGTCTGAGGCATCTGCCTTACCCAGCCGAATGTTCTCGCGAATCGTGTCCTTGAGGAAGAAGGGAAACTGCGAGAGCTTCGAGACCTGACTGCGTAAGGAGTTGAGCGTCGCGTCCGCGACGTCCTGGCCTTCGAGCAGGATGCGCCCCGATTCCGGGTCTAAAAAGCGCAGCAGAAGATTCATGATCGTGGACTTGCCGCAGCCGATGGGGCCGACGAACGCCACCGTCTCCCCCTCCTTGATCTCAAACGAGAGGCCGTTCAAGACCTTCTGCGTAGGGCTGTAGCCGAAGACAACATTTTCAAACTTGATGTGACCGTGCACCTCGCCCAGATTCTTCGCTCCCGGCTTCTCCACGACCGTGGGCTTCGTGTCCAGTAACTCGTAGGTGGCGACGACGTTCGGAACCTGCGATTGATACTGCGTGTAGGTGGCGATCAATCTCTGCACGACGCCGAACATCTGCGGCGTCATCTGCACGAAGGCGATGACGGCTGCCAGGGTGAGGCCGAACTGCGGGTGGTACATGATGCCGACTATCAGGACGAGCGCCGTGCTCATGGCGATGAAAATTTGCGCGCCGCTGTTGCTAAAACCCATCCAGGCCATCATGCCTGCGGAATTTTTGGCCGCCACCTTGGAGGCTTCGCTGAAACGTTGGCTTCGTCGCTGCTGTGCGTTGAAGATTTGAATATCGGCGATGCCTGTGATGGTCTCTTCAAGCTCTGCGCCAAGCTCGCGCCCGCTCATAGCCATCCCTCGCGCCGCCTCCTGCATCTTCCGGCTTGTGTAGCGGAACATCAGCAGAACGGCTGGAGCGAGCACGAAAGAGACTAAAGTCATCTGCCAACTGAGCGCCAGCAGATAGCCGAGGACGATGACGAGGACGATGATGTCTACGAGCGGATAGAGCAGAACCTGCGTGAGGAGTCGCTGCACGCCCGCCGCTTCCGACAACACGCGCTGCATCAGTGCGCCCGTCTGTCCGCCTGTGAAGAAGTCCAGCGAGAGCGATTGCAAGTGGTCGTAGATATTCTGTTGAATTCCGCGCAAGAGCCTCGCCTCTAACTGCGCCACGATCCAGGCGCGCAGGAAGCCTAGAAGCTGCGAGAGCACGAGGGCGCTCGCCCAGACGATCAGCACCGTCTTGAGCGTGAGTGGTGTGGCGAGCCAGGCCAGGCCGTAATCGGAAAGCCAGCTCGTGTCCGTCTTACCGAACAAAGGCGCAGACATATCCCAGATGCTGCCCGTACTTGTCGCGCTTGTTCCTTGCGCTCCCGGCGGCTTAGGCCCGGCCAGCGGCCCCAGGATTTGAAAGATCGAGGAGAAGGCGATGCTGACCACAAACGGGAACAGCGTCACCATCAGCGACAGGAGCATAGTGATGCCCGTCAGCGCCTTATGGTCTGCCAGCAAGCGGATTGCGCGACCGATGTAGGGACGCGCACTCATCATTTTAGGCGAGCGGCGTGGGCCTCCTGTGGGCGCACCCGGTGGCGGTATCCCCGCAGAGGGCGCACCGGCGCCCGGCTTGCCCAAAGGCGGGCCGGGAGGCATTCCGGCAGTCATGCCAGGAGGCGGCGTCGGAGGGCTAGACATGATTTTTCCTTTTTACAGAAAGGTAGGATAACTTGTAAAGCAGATGTCAGATGTCAGATGCCGGATGTTAGCTTTTAACTGACATCCGACATCCGGCATCTGACATCTGCTTTAATGGCAAAAGGTGGGGAAGAAGCACACGGCTTGCCTCCCCACCTCTCGCGTCTCGCGCTAAACCGATTAGCAGTACCACCAAACGTAGACGCAGTTGCCGTAGCCGTCGCACTCCCAAGCGTAACACACGTCCTGGTTGCTGTAGGCCTGCACGTCGCCACCGGATGAACCGGCCTTGGCAACAGCCTGAGCGTCATCTTTGCTGCGGTTCTCTTTCTTCGGGAACATCTCGGCGGCTTTCTCCGGCGAGATTTTGTACTGCTCAAGCTGATCGTCTGGAATATCGTAGAGGGTTACATTCTGTCCATCGGGTTTGCTAACTATAGCCATGGCTTTTTGCTTTCTCCTTCTTTGGGTTAAGAGGATTTCATTCCTCGTGTGTTAATCTTCTTCGGGCGCTATCCGACGCGCCTCTCGCGCTCTCCACCGAACCGTGTTCGCGTTAAAAACTCTTTGGCACTTCGCTGTGGCCGAAAAGCTTGAAACAGATCTTTTTCATCTCGGGCTCTCTACTGTTTTTAACTCGTCGGCTCTGCATTCAATCGCTTTGACGTGCGCCCGATTTTTTTTTGCGACGACCGGGTGAAATGATCCTCAACCTTGGCTCAGGCCATCTGAGAATAATGGGAAATCGCCTCTAGCAGACCTGGGCGGCGAAGGCTCTCAACTACCAGTGAAGTACCGTCACCGTCCGGTTGTAAAATGAAGCGAGAAGCATGACAGCTCGTGCGATACGAGATTCATTGCATTTCGCGCGCACTCTACCACGCTCAGTTGAAGCAGATACACGGTCAATCTTGATTTAGAGCGGGCGTATCCTAGCAGTGATCCGAGCCTCACGCAAGCTTTTTCTTGCCGTTTGTGCGCCAACTATCCAGCGCGACGAAGAACACCCCTCAGGCCATCCAGATGAGAGAGCAATTCTACACCGCTGCTTCAAGACAGCGGGTTAAGATTCCGTTAAATCTTTCATCCTCACCGCCGCCAAAGTGCGCGTAAGCGACCACACCCGCGCGATCAATGAGCGCCAGCGAAGGCAGTCCCGTCGCCCCATAAAGCTCCTGCGTGCGTTCGTCTCCCGCGACACCGACGCGGAACGTCAAATCGTGCTGTCTGACGTGGCTACGCATCAGCTCCAGCTCGTCGTCAAGCGACGCCGCCGTCTCACGCGAAGCCAGGTAATGGCGCGTCAAGGCGATGATTTCCAGCCCGCTCGCTCGATACTGTTCATCAAGCCTTTTGAGCTTGGGAAACATCTCCTGGCAGGGCTTGCACCAGGTCGCCCAGAATTCCAGGAGCACGACGCGCCCGCGTAAATCTGCGAGCGTCGTCCGCTCACCGCTGATCCACTCTTTGACCGCAATCTCAGGCGCTTCTCCCCCGATGAGCGCCAACTGTCGTGCGCGATCACGTACCTGCACTCGCCCGCCGGCAGCCGCCCGCTTTTGCTCAGGCGTCCCCGTGGCCTGCATGATCTGAAAAATCTTCTCGACGAAGGCGGCCTCCTCATCAATCATGCGGCGCGCCTTTTCCATCTCGTCAAAGGCGAGGTGCGCATCGGCGAGCGCCAGCACGAGTTCCACGCGCGTGCGAAACTCCACCTCGTAAGGCGTCGAGCGTGCTATCGCCAGCGCCCTCTCCAATTCATTCACAGCGGCGCGCGCATCTACGCCCTCGCGCTGCAACTCACGTGCACGAGCAAGGTGCGCGCGCACACGCTCCTGTGGCTTTTCCAAAGCAGCCTCAACGAAGGGATGAGGGCAGAGGGATGAGGGATGAATAAATCAAGAAGACAGAATATAGAATACAGAATACAGAAGAGAAGCGTTTGCCGCCTTCTCATGCTGTCTCCTGTCTTCTGTGTTCTGCCTTCTCTTACTCATCCCTCATCCCTCTGCCCTCATCCCTTCAGTGCCTCCTCTTCGGTCTCAAAAATTTCGAAAGCTTTGTGCACGTTGGTCAGTTTCATGATGCCGCGAATCGGCTGGGGCACGTTGGTGAGCCTGAGCACTGCATTATGGCGTGCGGCGCTGACCAGGCACGTCACAAGCTCGCCCATGCCGCTGCTATCCACGCGCCGACACTCTGCCAGATTAACGAGCAAGAGACGACGACCCGCCTCGACCGATTTGCGTACCAGTTC
Source organism: Pyrinomonadaceae bacterium (assembly GCA_036386415.1). Taxonomy (GTDB): domain Bacteria; phylum Acidobacteriota; class Blastocatellia; order Pyrinomonadales; family Pyrinomonadaceae; genus DASVVT01. Next base: position 13,728 of record DASVVT010000095.1, on the reverse strand, counting down.
GAGCACGCGTTCCGTACCGTTGGCAGCCGTCAAATCACCTATGATCTCGATGACGACCGCGCCCTCTTTTTCACGCTCGACGATTTCCAGTTTCATGGCTGCTCACTCCGAACAAGATAGGCGAGGGGTTTAGCCTCAGACGGGCCGGGCACTGACGACAGCCCACAACGAGTCAGCGAAAGCGTCAATATATCAGTAGAGAGTAGACAGTAGCCAGTAGTCAGTAGAAAAGAAAGACGCAGCCTCGGTTTTTCTTTCTACTGTCTACTGATTCCCGTTCTTCCGCTTGACGACTCTTTCGGCGCATCCGTAGAATGCTTTGCGGTTCCCTCTTGAGAGTCTGGTAAACTCGTGCGCGCGGGCGACCCCTGTACGGGCATGCCGTTAATGCACGTTTCCAGCGGAAGGGTCATACGTTTTAAGGTGCGCCTCTTCGGACAATGGAGGCGCACGGCGCGCTAAACGCGGAAGGAGTTTGATCTATAACATGAGCAGTCCTTACGATCCTAATAATCCCAAATCACCCGAACCCATAGATGATCTGATGTTGCGCGAGGACGAGTCGGAGCATGGAGAAGAGAGAACGCGCGTCTCATCCTCTGTGCGCGAGATGGCTTCGCGCATCCCCGAATCCCTGAGCGCCATTGGACGCGACATCAGCCGCACCATCGAGCGCGCCATCTCTGCAAAGGATGATTACGTGGTAGCCGTCAAAGTCTCGCCCGAAGCGCAGGATAAGCTGGAACAACTCGTCCAGGCCGGAGTCTTTCGCAGCCGCGCCGAAGCCGCCGCATTTCTGATCGACGAAGGCATCAAGACGCAGGCCGCGCTCTTTGACCGCGTCGAGCAGAAGCTGCGCGAGATCGAACGCCTGCGCGCAGAATTGCGCGGCATGATCAACGAGAAGCCGACCTGAAAACGCGTTCATTTGCAAGGAAGGAAAACCTTTTAACGCAAAGGGCGCAAAGTAGAAGACGCTGGAGATCGCGAAGAAGCATCTCCTTTGCGTCTTCCCCCTTTGCGCCCTTTGCGTTTAATTCTCTTCCCCCGGAATCAATAAGAGGTCGAACGTGTCAGACACATTCCAGCTTCCGCGCGTGCCAATCGAGCAGTTCACGCTCTCGAACGGCCTGCGCGTCGTGATGAATCCGGACTCTTCAGCTCCGGTCATCTCCGTCGCCGTCTACTACAACACAGGCTCGCGCAATGAAAAGCCCGGACGCACGGGCTTCGCGCATCTCTTCGAGCACATGATGTTCCAGGGCTCGGAGAATCTGCCGAAGGGGGCGCACTTCCAGTACATCTTCAATAACGGCGGGACGATGAACGGGACGACGACGAGCGAGCGCACGAACTACTTCGAGACGCTGCCCGCCAACCAACTCCCGCTCGCACTCTGGCTCGAATCTGATCGCATGCGCTCGCTCAAGGTGACAGAGGAGAATCTGGACAACCAGCGTGAGGCTGTGAAGGAGGAGAAGCGGCTGCGCGTCGATAATCAGCCTTACATCAACGCCTTCCTGGCGCTGGACGAGATGATCTTCAGGAATCCGGCCAACGCGCACTCGACCATCGGCTCGATGGAAGACCTGGACGCCGCGACTGTCGAAGACGTGCGCGAGTTCTTCCGCATCTACTACGCGCCGAACAACGCCGTGCTCACCATCTCGGGAGATTTCGACCCGCAGGGGGCGCGCCAACTGGTCGAAAAATATTTCGCCACTATCCCGCGCCAGCCCGACCCGCCCGCCGTCGATGTCAGCGAGCCGACGGATATTGCGCGTCGTCAGGATACCTACGAGGATCGCTTCGCGCCGCTCGCGGCCTTTCTCATCGGCTGGAAGATACCGGCGCGGCGCACGCCGGACTTCTATCCTCTCTCGCTCGCCAGCGATCTTCTCTTCGACGGCGAAAGCTCGCGCCTCTATCAGACGCTCGTCAAGGGCGAGGAATCCGTAGTCAGCCTACAGGGCGGTGTTGACGAGCGACGCGGGCCTTCCGCCATCTCTCTTTTCGTGACGCCGAAGCCCGGCAAGGATGCCGTAGGGATTCGACAGACGATCATGAGCGAGATCAAACGGCTCGCCACCGAAGGGGCGTCTGCCGAAGAGATGCTGAAGCTGCGCAACAGCCTCTCTAATGATGCCGTGCGCGGGCGACAGATGTCTCTCTTTCGCGCGCAGCGGCTCAGCGAGTTCGCGCTTTACGACGATGACCCGACTCTCTTTAACACCGAGCTTGATCGCTATTTGAACGTCACTGCGGCGCAGATCAAGGAGGCGGTCGCGCGTTACTTGGATACGGATAATCACGCGGTGCTCGACGTCGTCCCGGAAGCCGCCGTGCCTGCGAAGGCAGCGCCGGCGGCCTCCGCTCCCGGTGAGGCCAGACAACCCGTTGCGCCGCCGCCGCAGCTTCCCTCACAGCCGCCCGCGCCGCCTGCGACCGTCGAGAAGACTGTGACGCCTTTGCCAGCGGGCGAGCCGCGCCCGGAACAGCCAGCCGAGCCGCCCGGCCAGATTGAGCCCGGCGCGTGAAGCGCCAACGCACTTGATTCAAGCAAGGAGAGATATTTCCAAAAATGTTTCGCCCAACCAATTTGATGATGAGCGTCGCGCTTCTCTTTGGCGGCGCATCAATGCTAACGGCCCAGGCACTTCAGGCCGCACCACGTAAACGTATGAATCACACAGAAGATTTTCGCCGCCAGGCTCCCGCGCCGCTTGCTTCCAAGGCGCTCAACATTCCGACGCCTTTCGAGACGAGGCTGGCAAACGGCTTGCAGCTCGTCATCGTCGAGAGCAAACGCCTGCCGCTCGTCAGCTACCGGCTGGCCTTTCGCGCCGGCTCGGCCTCCGACCCGCAGGAGCTTCCCGGTCTCACGCGCATCATGACCGGCATGTTGACGGAAGGAACAGAGACGCGCACCAGCCGTCAGATCGCAGAAGAGGTCGCGCGCCTCGGCGCGACGCTGAGCGCCGGATCGAACGCTGACTACACGACCGTTGCCGCTTCGGCGCTCTCCACCTACTCCGACCAGATTCTGGACCTCATGGCGGATGTCGCGCTGCAACCATCGTTTCCTGAGAACGAGCTTCAACTGGACAAGCAGAACAGCATCCAGAGGCTCGTCCGCCAGCGGGCGCAGCCCGACTTTCTCGCCAACGAAAGACTCTCGCGCATACTCTTCGGCCAGCATCCGTACGCGACCATTTCGGCCACGCCCGAATCCATCAACGCGACGACGCGCGAACGTCTACAGAGCTTTCATCGCTCGATGTTCATTCCGAACAACGCGGTGCTCATCGTCACAGGCGACATAGAGCGCGACGCCGTCTCAAAGCGCGTCGGCGAGCTTTTCGGCAAGTGGAACAGGGGGCAGGCAGTTGAAGAGACGTTTCCCACTCCGCCTGTGCGCTCCACGCGAGCCCTCTATGTCGTTGATCGTCCCGGCTCTGCGCAGTCCAACATCGTCATCGCCAATACTGCGATCACACGCACGAGCGCAGACTATTTCCCCATGCTCGTCATGCACACGATTGTCGGAGCGATCCCCTCTTCGCGCCTCTTCATGAACCTGCGCGAGAGCAAAGGCTATACCTACAGCCCCTCGTCCGAGCTGGACACGCGGCGCACGGCGGGCTCTTTCCGCGCGTCGGCTGAAGTGCGCGGCCCCGTCACCGGAGCCTCGCTCAAAGAGTTCTTCTACGAGCTTGAGCGCATACGCAACGAAGCTGTCTCGGAGAAAGAGCTGCGGGATGCCAAAGCCTTTCTCACGGGCGTCTTTCCCATCCGGCTTGAAACCCAGGAAGGACTCATAGACCAGCTCGTCCAGATCAAGATGTTCGACCTCTCAGCCGACTATCTTCAGACCTACCGCGAACGCATCCAGGCAGTCTCCGCCGCAGACGTGCAGCGCGTCGCGCGCCGGTACGTGATGCCCGACAAAACAGCCGTCGTCATCGTCGGCGACGCCGCCGCGATCATGGATCAGATCGAGCCCTACTCACAGACCATAGAGATTTACGACACCGCAGGCCACCGCAAAGATGCGGGCGCGAGTGTTCGTCATGGCTCCGGCCAGCAGGAGACGCCTAAAAAGAGCGAAGGCGCGGCCAACCTGGTGGGCGAATGGACGCTTGAGATCACGACGCCAAGCAATCAGACGCTCCCTGCGACGTTGACTATGAAGCAGGACGGCGACCATCTCAGTGGGACGGTCGAGACGCAGATCGGCGACGGGGAGCTGAGCAACGTCACACTCAACGGCAACAACTTCAATGCCACGATCAAATTCAACAACTTCAGCCGGATAATCGATGGGACGGTGACGGGCAGCACCGAGGGCGATAGTATGAAGGGGACGATCACGCTCAAGGTCGAGGGCTTGGCGCCGCTTCCCTTCACGGGGACGCGCCAGAAAAAGGAGGAGCAGCCGGAGCCGCCGAAGCAGGAGCAACCGAAGCAGGAACAGCCGAAGGAGCAGCCGCAGCAGGACTAATAAAAAGCCGCCCGGCATGGGCTCACATGCCGGGCGGTAATCACAGGAGGAATCGAATGTTACTCAACCGCTTTTCCCCTTCGCGGTGCTTCAGAGTAACCTTACCCGACCTTCAGATGCCCCTTCCCATTAGTTCGGTTGCTTTTGTCGCTGGCGCGCTCTTTTCAGGGGATAATCCAGCGTTTCCCCTCATGTTGACGACGCCGATAACTACCTCGTGTACTGCAAGACAACCCCATCACCGCCGACGGCCCAGCCCTTCTTCTTGTCGACAAAGAGGGCGTAAAGATTCTGCGCCGTACGGCTCTCCTGGCGCACCCACGTTCTGCCGCCGTCGATTGAGCGCAGGATGACGCCGCCGCGCCCGACGACCCAGCCCTCGTCATCATCTATGAACTGCACACTGAGGAGCGTGTTGCGCACCGGCACAGGCACTTCCGCCCACGTCTCTCCTCCATCGTTTGTGCGCAGGATGGTGCTGCGCTCGCCGACGGCCCAGCCCACCCTTTCGTTACGAAAATCGACGTGATAGAGCGTGGCTGTAGTGCCGGAGCGTTGCGGCGTCCACGTCTCGCCGCCGTTCCCCGTGTAAAGAATTGTGCCCGAAGCGCCGACTATCCACCCGCGCTTTTCGCCGACGAAATCCAGATGGATCAATTCGCTTCTGGTCGCAACGCGCTGGCGCAGCCAGGAAGCGCCGCCGTCATTAGTGTAGATCAGAAGGCTATCGACCACCCTATCGCGGCGGCTGACAGAGCCGACGATCCAGCCCCTTTTCTTACCTGAAAAGCGCACGCTGTAAAGCTCCGGCATCGCGTTGTCGAAATCCACGGGCAGGAAGCGGCGCGTCTCTTGCCACGTGCTTCCGCTGTCGCCCGTGCTGAAGATGCGATTACCGGCGAGCAGGTAGCCCTGCTCCTTGTTGCGGAAATAGACGTCATTGATGGCATCGGTCGTGCCAACCCTTTGGGCAGACCAGGAGCGCCCGCCATCCTCCGTGCGGCTTAAGAACCCGTCATCGCCCGCGATCCACCCGCGCTTGGCATCGGCAAAATAGATGGCGTTCAAATCCCTTCCCGCCGGGCCACGCCGCGCTGCCTCCCACCCGTCAAAGGCCAGCGCCGCGCACGCAGAGGCCAGCACCAGGAGAAAGACCGCCGTTTCGCCGAGGTGTCCCTTCAAGCATCCCTGCCTTCCTATCATCAAATCAACTCCATCAAAGATTGCATAAAAAGCATGTGATCCCGCCCAAAGCTCTCCACGCGTGCCTGATTTAATTCTCGTTGCGGCACATCCATCAGATTGGCTCGGATTTGATCCCTTCTCTCGTTGTACACGAACTGGCGTCATTAACACAAGACGAGGGGTAGCGTCCTCAAATGATTAGTCCTCTGTGCCCCCTCTGCGACCTCTGTGTCTCTGTGGTGAGTGAAGTCTAAATACACTCACCACAGAGATACAGAGAACACGGAGATGGCACAGAGAAGAACTGATACCAGGAGACTACTAGACGGGGCGTGCGCCTCTTCTGAGGTTGCGAGCTACGCTATCACAGCGGCCAGTCCGAGACCCTCCGACCTGGTCGCATCTTCCGTCCCGTACTGGTTCAAACAGGCGAGTTATAATAGACTTGCGTGGATGATTGCGAAACAGCTACCACGACGTTCGTCGCATGAACCTGAGCAGCACCAACACAACTACTTCGCGCGACTCGCCGTCAAACACCTTGATCCGAGACCTGAAAATCCAAAATGCCTGACTACGTCTCCTCAACTATCGAGCATATCCTGACGGAGCTTCGCAAAGTGATCGTCGGCCAGGACCAGGCTATCGAGCAGATGCTGGTCGCGCTTCTGGCCGAAGGCCACGCGCTCATTGAAGGCGTGCCCGGCACGGCGAAGACCTTAACCGTCAAGTCCCTCGCGCGCATCATCGGCGCTGACTTCAGCCGCATCCAGTTCACGCCAGACCTGATGCCCTCTGACATTACGGGGACGAACGTCTTCAACGTTGCCACCTCGGATTTCACACTGCGGCGGGGGCCGATCTTCACAGACATACTCCTCGCAGACGAGATCAACCGCACGCCGCCCAAGACGCAGGCCGCGCTCCTCGAAGCGATGGAGGAACGGCAGGCGACGATTGACGGCGAGATGCACCAGCTCTCGCCGCTCTTCACAGTGCTCGCCACGGAAAACCCGATCGAGTACGAAGGCACGTACCCGCTCCCTGAAGCGCAGCTTGATCGCTTCCTCTTGAAAATCCTGATCGACTACCCGACCGAACAGGCCGAGCAGCAGATCATCGGCAACTGGGATGCGGGCTTTAACGCACGCCGCTTAGACCGCGTTGACATACGCCCCCTTGCAGACGCGGACGCCATCTCGCGCTGCCGCGCCGAAGTGCGAGGCGCGCACATGGAGCCCGGCGTGCAGCGCTACATCGTGGACATCGTGCGGCGCACGCGCACGCACCCATCCGTTCAGTACGGGGCGAGCCCGCGCGCATCGGTCGCGCTTCTGCTCTGCTCGAAAGCCCTCTCGGCCCTGCGCGGACGCGAATTCTCCACGCCCGACGACGTGCGCGACATCGCCCGCCCGGTCCTTCGCCATCGCCTCTCCTTGCGCGCCGAAGCCGAACTGGACGGCGCAACACCCGACGCCGTGATTACGGATATTTTGCAGGGCGCAGAAGTGCCCAGATAGATTGGAGTAAAGATCATGCCGCCTCCCAAAACCTTCTTGCAGCATCGTTATCCTATTGTGCCTTCAATCAGTCAGTGCGGCGCGGCGTGCGCTCTCTTAATCTGCCTTCTCGCGACGGCAGGAGCAGCCGTAGGGCTTTACCCCAGGTGGCAACAGACCACGGAGACCATCAACATTTCGGCTGAAGACATGGCACTCATCGCCGGGTCGTTTGCGCCGCAGCAGCGCGAACGCCTGGCTTTGAGCGAGACCGAACGCAGAAAGTTTGCTCATGACCTGCGCGAAATGCTCGCCGTCGCCGCAGAAGGTAAGGCCGCAGGCTTAGCCGAGCGACCGGAGATCAAACGCCGGATCGAATTAAGCCGCACACAGGTCATCGCCCAGAGATACGCCGAGAAGCAGCAGGCGGCGGGCACGACCTCGCCCGAACAGCTTGTCTCCAACCTTGAAGTCGAAGCCTTTCTGAAGGAGCCGGGGCAAGCGGAAAAATTCAACCAGTTCCTGACAGACGCCAAGAATGATGATCCGGCGCTGGCCGCTCCGATGCAAGGAGCGCAACGCGAGGAAGTGATGAAGCAGTGGGCGCGTCTCTTCGTCACAGAGCGCAAGGGTCTCGCCGCCGGGATAGATAAAGAGCCGACGACACGATTAAAGATCATGCTTGAGGCAGCCCGCCTGTTGGCTACGGAATACTTCAAGGAGAAAATATTACAGGCTACGACAGCCACCGATCAGGAGATTGACGCCTACATCGCCAAGCATCCCGAACTGGATACAAGCAAGGTGCGCGCCCATGCGGAGGAGGTCTTAAAACGCGCGCGGGCGGGCGAGGATTTCGCGGCGCTCGCCAAAGCCTTCTCGTTTGATCCGGGCAGCAAAGACAAAGGTGGTGATCTAGGCTGGTTCGGGCGCGGCGAGATGGTCAAGGAGTTTGAGGACGCAGCTTTCGCTCTTCAGCCAAACCAGATCAGCAACATCGTCGAGACTCCATTCGGCTTTCATATCATCAAGGTGGAAGAGCGGCGTACTGTGAAAGGGGAAGGCATCGAACCCGTGGAGCAGGTTCATGCGCGTCATATCCTGATTAGAGCAGGTGAGCTCAATCCACAAACGCAGCCGCAGTCACCACGCGACAAGGCACGCAACGCCATCGAAGAAGAGAAGCAAGAGAAGGTGCTCAAAGAGATAGAGGCTCGCAGCCACGTCACGGTCGCTGAGAATTTTCAGGTCGCTATGCCACCATCCCCCAAACCGTCCCCAACGCCGTCTGTCTCACCACGAAAACCTTAGAGCGGATTTCATTTGCGTGTATGGAAAACTTAACCGCAAAGGGCGCAGAGAAGCAACTCCTCTGCGCCTTCTCTTTTGCGTCCTTTGCGTTTAATTCTCCTCTTTTCCTGACGCTCAATTGAAATCCGCTCTAAGGTCTGCAACTGAATGCACACAACACATGACACTCAATCACAAATGGCTCCGGCGTATCATGGCGAAGTCCCATTGACGCGATAGACGCGGCCTCCGTAAACGACCAGGACACGTTCGCCGAGGGCGAAGTAGTCTGCGAGTCTTGGCTCGCGTTTGAGCAGGGCGAAGTATTCGTCGCTGCCGAAGCTGAGGGCGGTTTCGGGCAGGCGTGCTTCCCGTTTGAACTCCGCATCCGTCCACACGCCGTCGCGCAGGTAGAAGGTTTTGCCGCCGACAGTGCGCACGGCAGCCGCCGAATCCGCATCCTCGACCCGTTCGGACTCCTGCTGCTTGCGCGCACGCTTGCTCTCCTGAACGGCGAGTGATCCGGTCGACGCACTGGCCGCCGCCGACGGAGCAGCCATATTCCTCGCCTCACGCTCAGTTCTTCCACCAGCCCCGGAGGCATCCTTACGCCGTGTGGTCGGGCGAGGCTGGCCGCCGGTCACGTCCGTCACGTCGTCTGCGGGAACTGCTCCCGGCTCAAGCGCCAGATAGGAGGTGTAAGGTGTGACGATGCCGTAGCGCGTGCCCAGATCGACGATCTCGTCGCGCAGCTCTTTCTGTTCGCCGTTGGTGCGAATCTGCTCCATCAGCCAGCCGACGCGACGTGTAGCCCAGAGGCGGGGCAGAAAATCGTTGTCATCTTCCGTGCGCGGGAAGGAGAGGTTCTCGTACGTGAAGGTACGCGTGCGCGCGCCAGCCTTGCCCGTCAGGCGCAAGGAGACGTTCTTCAGCTCGCCCGGATTCCGGTAGCGACCGATGAGGGTGATCTGCGTGCCCTTGAAGAGGTCTGGCATGTTGCGCGGGTAGATGAGGTCTGTCTGCACTCCGCCCATGTCCAGTTGAATATCTGTCAGGACGGGATAGCTGACCTTCGTGAAGAAGTTAGAGACCTTGATCTCCAGGTCTTCTTTCGGCTCGACGTAATCGGCTGTGCCGCTATTTTCAGCCGCGATCTTATCCAGCAGCGTCGTGTTGACATCGTAGCCAACGCCGAAGGTAAAGAGGCGCAGGCCCCTCACGCGCGCCTTCAGCACATTATCGACGATACGTGTGGCGTTGGTCTCGCCGACGGTCGGCAGCCCGTCCGTCATGAAGACGAGCAGCTTCGGGCGCTCGCTATTGTCGAACTGCTTGAGCGACGCGAGCAGCGCGTCATTGATGTTCGTGCCGCCCGTCGGGCGCAAGCTCCGCACGAACTTTTCGCCCCGCGCCCTTCCCGCATCGTCAGCCTTAATCAAGCCGCTCTCCATCAAACGCTCTTCGCCCGCGAACGAGATGATGTTGAAGCGGTCTTCTGGTCGTAGGCTCTTGATGCCGAAGAGGAGCGCGGCGCGCGCCTTCTCCATCTTGCCGTCCTCGGCCATAGAGCCGGAGGTGTCGAGCACGAAGACGATGTCCTTGGCCGTGTACTCCTGCTCCGTCCAGTCGTCCTTGGGCGAGAGCATGAGCAGGTAGTAGCCGTCCTTGCCCGGCTCGCGGTGCGTCATCAGCGAGAGGCCGAAGTCCTCGCGCGAGACCGTATAGAAGAGCTGAAAGTCCTTCAACTCTTTGCCGCGCTCGGATTCAAAGGAGAGATGCGCGCCCGTCGCCGCGCCGTGATGCGCGAGGTTTATCTGGTGGCTCGGGCTGTAGACGTTGCGCACGGGCTCTTTACCCTCTATGTCTACGCGCCCCGCCACCTGCCCCGTAATCTGCGCCGCGTTGTGCCCTGTGCCGAGCGGGTAACGATACGAGACCGTGCCGCTTTCAGCTTTCAGCACCTGCGTATAGCTTAGCTCAAGCTTCTTGTCCGAGTGCGCCGGGATGGGAAAGATGCTCGCCTGAAAGAGGTCTTTTCCGGCGTATTCGAGAAGGCCTGGGTCGCGCTGACGTCGTACGATCTCGTCGTAGATGCGCCGCGCCTCTTCGCGCGAGCGAACCTCTCCGACAAGCCGCCGATCCCCGTCCCAGATGGCAAACTCCGTGATTGAAGCCGCCTCCGGGATCGGGAAGAAGTATGTGCCTTCGAGCACGGCGTTCGTATCGTTGCGAAAGACCTGCTCGACGTGCGTGGTCGCCACCTGCCCTGTGATCTTGGTGTCGATTTTGATGGATTTGATGGGTAAAGCGCGCGGCAGAGTGATGGGCTGCGGGCAGCGGTCGCAGGGGCGCGGGACGATCACGCCCTGCGCGCGTACGGCGCTTCCGCCTGCCATAATCAACAGAACGAATAACAGACCTTTCAAAGCTCTTCTCGTTAGCATGACTCTCTCCTTGAGAATTATTGGGCGCGCGTCACGAATTGGTGCGCGTGCGTGCTCGCCTTTTAGAACGGGTGGGCTGCTCTTTCTTGCATATCCTTGCATGTGATGCAAGGAGCGCTCCTCCCTGGTGATCGGGCGCACACAAACCGGTAATAGTTATGCTGAATGAAAAGTCCCGTAGGGACTTGATGACAATAGCCCGGTGCTTCAGCACTGGGAATAAGTCCCCGAAAATAATAGAGAGTCCCGTCAGGGACGGCTGAATAAAAGTCTCAGCCGTCCCTGACGGGACTCACATTGTTGGTCACGACTGTTCCCAGCCATCAATGGCTGGGCTACTATTAGAAGTCCCTACGGGACTTTTCAAACAACTTCTAATCACATCAGGATACCACCCTGATGGCAGGCATCTTGACATCTATTATGATCTGGGAATACAGTCTCGCCGGTTCAGAAAGTGAAGTTGCTTCGGTCGCAGCCTGGCGCTACATGAGCTTTATCAAACAGCTTCGTCTTCAGACCTCATCCGGCCTGACAGGAATATAGATGAAATCCGAGACACATATCTCCTGGAAAGCCCTGCGAACGCGATCAACCTCGGACTAGTAAAAGGAGACTTAAAAGGTAATGAAACGCCGCATCACGGTCGCGCTCTGTGCACTTGTCATCCTGGCCGTCAGCCGTCCGGCGCTCTCCGCCGCCGATTCGGTGCTGACGACCGCGACGCGTGGGAAGCTTCGAAGCTTCGTCAGCCGCGTGCTTGAGGCCGACAACAAGACTCTCGCGGCCTGGGTGAGCGACCCGAATCGCGGCGGCCTTGATTTCAGCGGCTTCCGCCCGAACCAGGTAAAACGCCTGCGCGCCTTCATCGCCGACGTGAATACATATAAGAGCAGTCTGAACAGCGCCTTTTCGCTCTTTTCTTCAGGAATGCGTGGTGCTGCCTACCACGACCAGCACGAAGGCAACATGCCATTTGGCGCGGCAGATGAATTCTACCGCACGACCATCACCAACCCCGGCGTGAGCAATGTTCCCGCTTTCGGCACGGGCGGCCCGCCTGACCCTAACGACATCTTCACCAGCATGAATTACACCTACTACATAGCGGCGATGCTGGCAAAGGCCGGAGCCGCCAGCAATATCTTCGAAGTGATGTGGATTGACGGCAGCTACTCGAAAGCAGAGCTGGAACAGGTGCTCCGGGATGGTATTCAGTCGGCGAGGTACGTCTACGCGGGCGCTCACGTTAACTATATGAAACCGGAGATCGTGAAAGCGCGTGATGAAATCATCGCTGCCTTTAACGAAAAGCTGGCTCGCATTGGTAAGCCTGGCGCCACGGCCTCGCGTCTGGAGGCATCACGGCAACCCGGACGCAGTTCTACGCGTGAGCGGACACGACAGCCAAAGGCGACGCCCACATCAAGCGAGACCGTTGCGTCGAGTGCAACTGATGTCAAAGCCAGCAGGGAGCAGGTCGAGGCTGGCAAAAGATTAGCCGGAGAGAAGAGGTGGGCCGAAGCGGTTGAGGCTTACCGACTGGCTACTTTCGCCGATCCCGGCAGCGCTGAAATACAGGACCTGCTCGGCGATGCATACATGAATGCTGGCCGGTACAAGGAAGCGTTCGCAGCCTATCAGGAGGCCATCCGCCTCGCGCCCAAAGACCCGGAAGCGCACTACAAGCTTGGCGCGGCCTATATAGTGATGGGGCAGTACGGAGATTCGTTCCAACCCTTTCTACAGGCTCTCCGCCTCGACCCCCAATACGCCGAAGCCCATTACGGCATCGGTCACGCTTATGTCTACCTGGAGGAGTACGAAAAAGCCCTGGGCTTCCTGAGAAGCGCTGTCCGCTTAGCACCGGATTTCGCTGAAGCGCATTACGATCTGGCACTAGTCTACGACGCTCTCGATGACGCGGATGGGCTACGCAAGGAACAGAGCATACTGCAAACGCTCGACCCCGCTCTGGCGAACGAACTCGGCAGGGCACTGCGTTAAGGCGATCCGATACGCGAGACCTGTTTGTCACCGGCGCATACGCTCCTGATGACATTGGCACGTACAGAAGAACTCTGAACGCAAAGAGGCCGCATAAGACGCCGAAGGCGTTAAAGGCTGAAGGCGTTGGATGAGGCTTCTTCTAAGTCTCATCCAACGCCTTCAGCCTTTGCCTCCCCCGGTGGTGTAATACCAGACAAGCAGAATAAAAGAAGGGGGCGACGATCCACTAAGCAACACGAATCGACACGAAACAGCCCCCTCTGTTCGTGTCATTTCGTGTCGATTCGTGGATCGTCCCCTTCCTCTCTTTTGACTGCCTCTTGATAAAAGTTCCCTTTATCGGTTGTAAGCCGAAGGAATGGGCGTATCTCCGGCAATCCCGAATGAATTGATCCCGACGCCCGAGGTGCCTCCATTTGTGTACCAGGTGGTATCGCCCGGCCTGTACACTCCGAGGTCTGTCTTCCCATCGCCATCGTAGTCGGCTGCAACTGGTATGTCGCCTGCCTGTCCCCATTGAGAGCCGATGATCCCTCCCCCTCCACTCTTGAGGGCATACCACGTCCCATTAGAGGCTCTCCACACCGCCAGATCACTCTTGCGGTCGCCATCGAAGTCTGCGGGCACGGCTACGTCCGTGTCCAAACCCCACCCGGAAGCCGCGAAGGTCGAGCCGCCGTTGTAGAGGATGTACCACGTCATCAATCCGCTGCTGCGACGAATCACGGCATAGTCGGCCTTTCCATCCCCGTTGTAATCACCCACCACAGGCTTGTCCGTGCTCGCTCCGAACTGCGCG
>DASVVT010000094.1:0-114387 GCA_036386415.1 Pyrinomonadaceae bacterium | reverse complement strand
TCATATCGTGCCCGCGTTGAATCCGACACCAGGGGAACACGCTGACAAGGGGCTCACGCCTTTGACCCTCGTCAGTTTCTCAATTCACCTTTCGCGCTGGCGCACGACGGCACTTCCACGAGTCTCTCAAGCACTTCCTTCGAGCCGTCTGCGTCAGGACTCTGGCGTCATAAAACGTAACCATACAGCCAATGGGCTGATAATACGCTAATTTAGAGTGTTATCTGGATTGAGCAGGGATAATCAGTATGCGTTTACTTCATGCTCTTACATTACCAGTTCTTCACCTAAGAGAGGATACAAACTCATGTCTAACTCAACAGAAAACCATGCCATTAGCCCTTCGTTCGACATCAAAGAGTATGTTGAGGCAACAAGCGATGCGGCTAAACGAACGAGAACGGTGACAATAATCCTTGTCGTTGCAAGCGTTTTGGTTGCTATTGGGTGGTATAACTCACTTGTTTGGACATGGCCGATTGATCGCGTTAGAAGAGCATACGATCCTGACGATCCATCCGTCTACCGTGCCCTTAATACTGATGAACATCCCCAACGCCGACTAGGTAGTCCGCAGTTTGATAAAGATGATTTTATAGAACCGCTGGGGCTAGCTGGTAAGCTTGTAGATCAAAAAGACCCGCTCTCCCTATATGTATATAGTCATCTGACATCTTCCACTCAGCAGTTAATGGTAGATGGTATTAAAACTAAGAAGCTCTCTGAAGAGCTTCCAGAGGCGTTGGCTGATGACCTTAATAGATTGCTCAGAGATGCGACTCTGTACGATCAGAAGCGATTTGAGCAGGTGCGCTTAATGGATAAGACCGAGCAATTACTAAAGCAGTTTATTGACGAGCATCCTCCTGATAGTAGGAAGTTGATCCGCCTGAACCGCATGTTGCTGGAAGATGCGTATCCGAGTGAGATAGTGAAGACCTATGATAAATACCCAACGCCAGCCGATAACTTACGATTACGACTCCAACAGTATGGGGTCAGAGCTTACGTTGAAAATGTTCGCTTAGTAAGAGTCCCTTTTTTCGGCATCGCCTTCGACGTAAATGATCTGGGAATAATCGGCGGCATTGGGCTTATCATCGTACTATTGCTATTAAGATACAGTCTTTCAAGAGAGATCAAGAACTTAAAAGCATCATTCAGGGAGGCTGTATATCATAATAAGCTACCCCCTCTCTACTATGCGCTCGCTATGCGGCAAGTCTTCACCGTACCCCATATGAAAGATGAACAGCGGAATTGGGTACTGGCAATATCCCCGAAGATCATATGTATATTACCGGCGATCATTTTCTCGCTAGGTGTGGCATATGATTACTATACGGGTTTACCCTCTAAAAATTGGCAATTTCACTTCAAAGCCGTCGCTTTCCAGCTTTATGTTGAATTTGCCTGGTTTTTGTTGATATGGTTTCTGGCACTAAGATGCTGGGAGAGGCAAAGCCACATAGACTCTATATGGGAAGATGCCTGGAAAAGACTAAAAGATAAGCAATCTGCCATTGTCTGGCTCGAGGATGATCTGGTCAAAGAATTTGGAAAAGATGCTGCTGTGAATAACGCATTAAAGAGTTTGCGGGTGAGAACTTCGGAAAGTAAGCCTACAGTTTAACCTGCGCTCAATAAGCTATCTGAACCAACCGCCCAATAGCATCTCTCTCATAAAACTTTCTCGCGGCGCAGGTCGGATATCATTCACGGGAGGCACAATTCGAGCATCAGGCAAAGCAAAGGCGGTGGGTTTCGCCCCAACACCCACCGCCTTCTTGTCGCGCGGTGCTGCTGGAAAAGGAGGGGAGACCCGCCCTTTCAGCGCACACGCACGACAACGTTGTTCGCTTCGAGCGCGTTGCCTGTGGCGCGTTGCAGCTCGGCGATTGCCTTGTTGAGATCGGTCTGGGCGCGCAGCTCGTTGCCGCGCGCCGTCGTTAGGGCAGTCTGGCGCTCTAACACGAGAAAGAGCGTGGATTGCCCGACGTCGAATTTTCGCTGCTCGCTCTCGTACTGCTGCTCGGAAGCTGAACGCGCGGCGGCGGCGGCTGTCAGGCGCGATTGCGCCGTGCGTACCACTTGCAGGGCGTTGCGCACGTCCACTTGAATCAGTTGCTCCAACTGCTCGCGCTGCGTCTGGATGCGCTGGCCTTCGACGAGCGAGCGCCCGAGTTGGGCTTCCGCCGTGCGGTTGCGAAGGGGCAGGTTGACCTGTAGGCCGACGCGAAAGTTGTTGTAGCGATTCGAGGCCAGGTTAGCGAGCGATTGACCGTAGCCGCCGATCAGCTCGTCGGGCACGGGCTGCGCTGCGGGCGGTGGAAGCGGCGCGAGCCCCTGTGCGACCGATAGCTCGTTGACTCTCTGTCGCAGGTCGGCGTTTGAGTTGGCGAGCGGATTGCCGCCTGAAGCAGTCTGGCTGAGTGGGCCAGCGATGCCGACGCTGCCGTAGCTGCCGACGAGGTCTACCTGCGGCTTGGTCTGCTCGCGATAGAAGCGCTGGTCTATCTCGTTGATGGCCTGCGCCAGATCGGATTGTTGAAGCTCCGGGCGGTTCGCCAGCGCGGCGGTCATGGCTTCGGGCAAGGTGATCGGCGGCGGCACTATATCGACGTTGTCCGTCGGCACGACAGAGACATTCCACAGAGAGGACTGGCGATTGACGGCGATCAGGTTCTTGAGGTTGTTCTCGGCGCGCGAGACATCTTCGAGGGCGCTGTAGACGCTCTGCTCGAAACCGGAGAGCTGCGCCTCTGCTGCGACCACGTCGATGGGCGCGAGGATGCCTTCCTGTACGAGCCGACGGTTATGCTCAAGCTGCGTGCGCGCATCGCTGACGGCGTCGCGCTGTATTTGCAGGTTGCGCAAAGTGAAGACCAAATCCCAGTAGGCACGCTGCACGGCTGTGATGGTCTCAATCGTGCGCTGGCGAAACTGCGCGTCCGTCAGCGAGAGATTTTTGCGTGCCACCTCGATGACGCGCCGGTTGTTGTCGAAGCGCAGGCCGCGCCAGAGCGGCTGCGTGTAGCTGAGGGTCAGAGCCGTCGGGTACTGCGGGTTGAGCGCCGTGAACTGGTTGTTGGTCGTCAGGCGAATGCTGGAAAAATCTATGCGATAACCGCCGCCCCATTTCGGCACGAGTCCTTCAAAGCGCGCCGTGCCGGTGAAATCGCTCTGGATGACGGAGCCGCTCGCGCCGCTCAGGAAACTGGTCGATGGCGTCTCCGTGCGCTCGTAATAGGAGAGCGAGCTGAAGCGCGGATCGTAGACGCCGCGTGCAGCCGTCAAATCATACTCCGCTATCTTCACGTTATGACGCGCGACCTCTATGTCCTTGTTGTTTGTGAGCGCCATCTCGATGGCTTCACGCACGGTGAGCGGGCGCTGCTCGGCCATATCGACGCCGACGCGCCCAAGCTCCGGCAGCGGATGATCCCCTGCGCGGAAGTTCGGAGCAACGGTCGGCACATCCGGGAGCAGGGCGGGCGCTTGCGTCGGCACGCTTTCGCGTCCGGGCGTGCGCGCGCTCGGCGCAGGCGCGACCGATTGCGTTCTGGCTGGCTGCTGTGACTGCGTTGGTGAGACATCGTTTGACGGCAGAGCATCCAGAGTCGGGATTGAATCGAGCGTCTGGATTGAATTCCCCGGCGTCGTGCCCTGCGGCGTCTGAGGCTGTGTGACGGGCGCGGCTTGCGTTCCCCTGCCCTGTTGATCCGCCTGCGTGGTGGGCTGCACGCTCTGCTCTATCTGCCCGGCAGGCGTCAGGGGGCGCGCGTTTGCTCCAGGCTGTGGAGATTGCCCCTGCGGCGCGTTGCCGGAAGGCGCAATCGTCACACCACCCGTGGATGAAGGGGGCGCGCCACTGCTCTGCGTCGTCGTGTTGCCGGATGGTGCAGGGACGACCGGTGCGCTCGTCGTCGTTCCGGTCTGTTGCGCGAGTGCGGACGGTGCAGCAAACAGCAGACACGAAAGCGCCGCGACCAGGAGTAAGCTCAGGGAGAATTGTTTGTGTAGAGTCTTCATCACTTAAAATTAAAACGAGAGAATTAAACGCAAAGGACGCAAAGTGGCAGACGCAAAGAGCGCGAAGAAGCAGTTCCTTTGCGTCTTCTCCTTTGCGCCCTTTGCGTTTGAAATTTTTCCGTCCATATAGATGACATCCGATTATTGCTTCGTTATCAAACCAAAAAGCGAGGCGGTGGCCGTCGCCGCTTTGCGCCGCGCCCAACTGAAAGCCCCGCTTGTGCCCTGGCCGACCAGTCCCCAGACGCGACTCTTGCCCAGATCGTCGAAGAGCGAATAAAAGACCGGTACGGCCAGCAATGTGAGCAGCAGGCAGAGCGACTGCCCGCCGACGACGAGCACGCCGATGGAGCGGTTCGTTCCAGACCCAGGCCCACGCGATAGCACGAGCGGCATCATGCCCGCGACGAGTGCGATGGTCGTCATCAGGATGGGGCGCAGGCGGTCGCGGTTCGCTTGAATGATCGCTTCGAGGCGCTCCATGCCATGGGAGCGCAGCTCGTTCGTGTGGTCGATCTGCAAAATAGCGTTCTTCTTGACGACGCCGAACAAGAGCAGCAAGCCGAGACCGGAAAAGATATTGACCGTTTGCCCTGTGATGAGTAGCGAGAAGATGCCGAAGGGAATCGCCAGCGGCAAGGTGAGCAGGATCGTCACAGGGTGTATGAAGGATTCAAACTGCGCGGCCAGCACCATGTACATGAAGATGAAGGAGAGCGCGAAGGCGAGCATGAAGTAGTAGCCCGCGCGTCCCAGCTCTTTCGAGCGCCCGGCCAGGCCAGTCCTGTAGGCCGGATCGACGTTAAGCTCTTTGACGAACTGGTTCATGCGGTCTATGACCGCCGACTGTGACCCTCCGGGGCGTACGTTCGCCAGCAATGTGACCTGACGCTGGCGGTTCAAGCGATCAATGGCCGATGGGCCTGCGCCCTCTTCAATACGAACCAGATTGTCCAGGCTCACCCAGCCGATCTTTGCCGAAGGCACGATCATGCGCTTCAAGCCCTCGACGCTCGCGCGAAACTCGCCCGTGGCGCGCACCCGCACGTTGTATTGATCCGTCCCGGCATTGAAGGTCGAGACCTCCTGCCCCGCCACCAGGGTATTGAGCGCCTGCGCTATGTCGCCGACGCGCACGCCCAGGTCAGCCGCCCGCGCGCGATCAATGACCACGCGCAGCTCAGGCTTGCCCGTAATCAGAGTGGAATCGGCATCGACGATGTCCGGGATGGTCTTCATACGCGCCAGCAGGTCTTCGGAATACTTCGTGAGCTGCTGGAGGTCTGGGCCGCCGATCACGTACTGAATGTCTGCGTTGCGAAAGCCGCCGCCGGAGATGGCCTGCACCTGCTGCACGCTCGTGCGCAGCTCCTTCGGGTAATTCCCCAGCAGCTTGCGCGCGGCGATCATCAGTTCATCCTGCGTCTGCCTGCGGTCTTTGATGTCTACGAGCTTGACGTAAACGGACGCGCTGTTGACCTGCTGCTGTTGGCCGCCGCCGATGGTCACGAGCGTGTCTGTGACGCCCGGCAGTTGGGCTCTGATGTCCTTCGCAATGCGCTCGACGAGCGCGGACGTGGCCGCCAGCGTGTAGCCCTCCGGCGCGCGCACGCTGATCTCAAACTGCGATTGATCATCCACGGGCAGAAAGTTCTTGCCGACTAACATGAAGAGCGGCACGATGCTGATAATCACCACCGCACACATCAAGATCACAGCCCAGCGATGCGCCATCGACCACTTGAGCATCCAGGTGTACGTGCGGTCAATCGGGCGGTAGAATCGCGACTGCTTCGAATCATGCTCGCCTTTCGCCGCTTTCGTTTTCGTCTCCCTCTGGATCGCCGCTGCTGCTGGCGCATCAGCGGGCGCAGGCTGTGAATCGTCGTTCATCCAGATATGGCCGGATTTGTCTGCGGCGCGCGGTGACAATTCGCCCTCATCGAAACCCTGGTCGTTGACATTCTTCAACGGCAACGGTTCAGCCGCCGTCACGCGAGATTCGTTCGCGACCGAGACAATGTCTGCATCTTCCGAAGGCTCGCTGCCGACGTCTGCCGGAAGCGGATCATTTTTGCGCTTAATGAGGCGCGCGGCGAGCATAGGCGTCAGCGTGAAGGAGACGATCAGAGAGACGGCGATGGCGAAAGACGAAGTCAGGCCGAAGGAGGACATGAAGCGCCCGACGATGCCGCCCATGAAGCCGACGGGCAGAAAGACCGCGAGTAGGCTGAGCGTCGTCGCCATCACGGCGAGGCCGATCTCGCGCGTCCCTTCAATCGCGGCTTGAAACGGCGGCATGCCCTTCTCTTCGACGAAGCGAAAGATATTTTCCAGCACCACGATGGCGTCGTCTATGACGATGCCGACCATCAAGGTGAGCGCCAGCATCGTGATCTGGTTCAGGGTGAAGCCCATTGCGGCCATGAGCCCGAAGGTGGCGATGATGGAAGTCGGGATGGCGATGGCGGCGATAAAGGTCGAGCGTACGCTCCACAAAAAGATGAAGACGACAATGGCCGCCAGCAATCCGCCTTCGATGAGGTGCGTCTCGATTGAATTGAGCGATGCCTTGATGAAGATCGACTGGTCGCCGACGATTTGGGCTTTGAATCCCGGCGGCAGCGTCGGCGCGATCTCTGCAAGGCGCTCTTTGACGGCATCTGCGACCGCCACAGTGTTCTGACCTGATTGCTTCGAGACGACGAGCGTCACGGCTGGCTGGCCGTTCAGACGCGCCTCCGTGCGCTGCTCCTCCGATCCGTCTTCGACGTAGCCGATGTCCTTGATCTTGACGGAATAATCGCCGCGCGTGGCGACGACCAGCTCGTTGAAGCTGGCGGGATCGTTGATGCGCCCGAGCGTACGAACGGTCAGCTCGCGCGCGCCTTCGTCAACGCGCCCGCCCGGCACTTCCATGTTCTGTGCGCGCACGGCGGCAGCCACTTCCGCGACCGTCACGTTAAAGGCGCGCAGCTTGTCCGGATCGACCCAGACCTGAATCTCGCGCTCGCGCCCGCCGACGATCTGCACCTGGCCGACGCCGTTGATGGACTCGATGCGCTCCTTGATCTTCTTGTCGGCCACGTCCGTCACTTCGCGCAGAGGGCGCGGCGCGGAGACGGCGATGCGCAGCACAGGCGCGGCGTCCGTGTCCAGCTTCTGCACGATCGGTTTGTCCGCCGTTTCGGGCAGGTCTGGAACGATGAGGTCTACCTTATCGCGCACTTCCTGCGCGGCAATATCAGCGTTCTTATCCAGTAGGAACGTGATGAAGACCTGCGAGACGCCTTCGACAGAGGTCGAGCGCAGCTCGTCTATGCCGCTGATGGTGTTGACAGCGCCCTCGATCTTATCCGTAATCTCCGTCTCGATCTCCTGCGGCGACGCGCCCTGATTGACCACCGTCACGGTGATCGTCGGCAGGTCGATCTTCGGAAACAGATCGACGCCGAGCGAGAAGAAAGAGAAGATGCCGACCACCGTCAGCGACAGAATCAACATCGTCGCAAAGACGGGACGGCGAACACAAATTTCAGCAAGCTTCTGCATAATGATTCAGTGAGCAGTAAGCAGTAAGCAGTGAGCAGTGGAAGCATTTTCTGCTTACTGCTTACTGCTCACTGCTTACTTTCATTGCCTGACGGGCGTGCCGTCGCTCAAGAGTTCTACGTTGCTGGTCGCCACCTGCTCGTCCGCCGCGATGCCGCTTTTAATCTCGACGAGGTCGCCTTCGGTCTGCCCCAGTTGGACGAGGCGCTGCTGGGCGCGACCATCTCGGATCACGTAAACGCGGCTCGTGCCGGATTCCGTGCGTATGGCGCGCGCAGGAACCAGAACTGCCGGGTCTGATTCGGCTTGCAGAATGCGCACGGTGGCGAACTGTCCGGGCTTCAGCAGGCCGTCAGGGTTTTCGACACGCGCTTCGACCGTCATGGTGCGCGAGTTCGCGGTCACGCTCGGAGAGACGTGATGAACCATGCCGCTGAAGTTGCGATCCGGGTAAGCACTCACAGAGACCGAAACGCTCTGGCCGACGCGAATGGTCGAGACAGCCTGTTCGGGGATGTCCATCTGCACGCGCACAGGGTTGGTGCGAACGATGGTCGCAACCTTTGAAGAGGTTGACACATATTCGCCGAGCGCAGCCGGACGATCAGAGACATAACCGCTCATGGGCGCGACGACGACGGCGTCCGCAATGGCCTTGCGCGCCTGCGCGACCTGCGTCTGTGCGGCATCGACCGCCGCGCGCGCCGTCTGGACGGCGGCGTAATTCTGGCGCGCCTGCGTGAGCGCCGCCTCGTACTGCTCGCGCAACTGGTCGCGCTGCGCCTTCTGCTGATCGTAGGATGAGCGCGAGACGTCGCCGGATTCAATCAACTTCTCGAAGCGGCGCAACTGCTTCTCGGCCAGTTCCAGCGCGACGCGCGCCGAACCGACCTCCGCCACACGCGCCGGGTCGAAACTCTGGCCGGGACGAAGACCGATGCGCGCTTCAGCCTGGCGGACGCTCGATTGCGCCTGCGCGACCTGCGCCGCAGCCTGTTCCAGACGAATGCGTGCATCGCGGTCGTCCAGGCGAACGAGCATCGCGCCGCGCTCGACCCACGTCCCTAGATCGACGCCGATGGCTGTCACCTTGCCCGCGACCGCAGGCGCAACGTCCGTCTGCTCGTCTGCCGCGATGCTTCCTGTGGCTTCAAAGAAACGCGGGAGCTGGCGCAGGATGGCTGGCGCTGTGGTCACCTCGACGACGGTCGTCTCCGTTGTCGTGGTGGTGGTGGTGCTTTCTTTCGTGTTCGATTGCGCTTTCGAGCCGCCACATGCGAGCGCCAGAAGGCACACGGCGGCGAGCAGAACGGCTGCTGCTAAAAGCTTGAATTGCCTGCGGGAGATCATCTCAATCTATTTCTTTCTGTTTGCAGCGCGGTTGACTACAGCGCGCTTTCTGCTCGTCTGGGGGCGCGAGGCCGCGCCGACCGAAGGATGGGCGGCGATGCCGCGCAGTAAGATTTCGGTAAACTCATGGGCCGCCACAGCGTTCGTCACGTCGAGCAGGCGCCGATGAGGGTCCCATAAATTGTTGTTGAGCGAATGATGTATGATCATGCCGACGAAGGCGCGGACGACGACTAAAGGGTCTATCTCGCGGATCGCCCCGTCGCGCTGGCGCTCGCTGATGTAGGAGCCCAGAAACTGGTAGAGCTGGGTGACGGTTCTTTCCCAGAACATCTGCGCCAGCTCGTGCCCTTCGAGCGCCGCGTAGAGCAGGAGACGGTTGAACTCCGTGTCCTTCTCGTGATGCTGCAAGGCCGCAAAGGCGAGACCTTCGAAGACCGCCCGGTCATCCTTACGCTTGATGGCGTCGGCGACCATCTCGCGCGGGTCGCCAAAACCGCCGGCACAGGCCTTGTGATCAATGATCGCCGCGTAAAGCTCCTGCTTGGTGGCGAAGTGGCGGAAGATGATGGCCTCGGAGACAGAGGCCGCCTGCGCGATCTCCTTGGTCGTCGTGCCGCGAAAGCCGCGCTGCGAAAAGAGGCGCATGGCGACGCGTATGATCTCCACCCGCCGCGCCGAACCTGTCATGCGCGCCGCCGCCACAGCCGGTTGCGCCTCGCTTCGTAAGAGGTCTGTTTGTTTACTCAAATGGCGATCCGTTTCCCGGTTATTTTAAAAGTAAGCACTTACTTACCATCTTCCTCAAATGCTGTCAAGCCTCTCAAGGTTTCAAAAAAAAGCGTGCGGGCGCTGTACTGTTCCCGACCTTTGCGCTATCTTTACACGTACCTTTTCGCAACAAGTAGAGGCACTACGGGCGACGCGCCGTGCACGAGCGCGCGTCGTGCATCTTTACTCTTCTTCGTAACGTGCCGCTCGGGCGAGCATCGGCACGTCGTTTGCTCTGTTGCGATGGGTACGGCGATTTCAGGTCAAGAGAGAGACCCTCGCATAATTATCAAGCCATCAAGCGATGAATTGAAATTCAGGTTAAGGAGAATTAGAAGATGTCAGAGAACAGAACTTCAGGTGGATCGAACACAGGTCAGGGCGCGACGGGCGGCGCTGGAAGCACGGGCACAACAGGGGCGACAACCGGCGACTCCTCTTCAGGGAGCATGGGCGCAACCGGCGGCAGCAGCAGCAGCGGCGCCGGACAGGGATTGACGCCGAGCACGACGAGCACAGGCGGAGGCACTGGCGCAGGCACGGCCACAGGTCTCGCCGCGACGGCCCAGGAGTACGGCCAGAAGATCGCGGATGCCGCTTCGACGGCCAAAGACTACGTGAGCGACAAGGTCTCCGTGGTCGGCGATAAGATCACGGATCTGCGCAACAAGGATTTCAGCGAAGTCGCCAACGAGGCCAAAGAGTACGCGCGCCAGAAACCGGGTCAGGCGATCCTGATCTCCGCAGCGGCAGGATTAGTCCTCGGCCTGCTGATTCGCGGCAGCCGCCGATAAAAGAACAGGGATGAGGGATGAGGGATGAGGGATGAATGAAAAGAAAGACGCTTTTCTTTTTTCATCCCTCCACCTTCATCCCTTCTAAGATGGGAGGGATGAGCGATGGCCGATTTGGAGAGAAGCACGGCTGCCGCGCCCGCGACCTCGTCAGCGCAGGCTGGAGACATAGAAGCTCTGCCTGCGCTATTCGGTCGTCTGGGCGACGATGTCATGAAGCTTCTGGACACGAAGCTCAGTCTGCTGAAAGTTGAAGTCAAAGAGGATGCCGACGCTTACATACGCGGCGGCGTGATG
The DNA here is from genome assembly GCA_036386415.1 of Pyrinomonadaceae bacterium. Classification (GTDB taxonomy): domain Bacteria; phylum Acidobacteriota; class Blastocatellia; order Pyrinomonadales; family Pyrinomonadaceae; genus DASVVT01. The sequence goes on along the minus strand of DASVVT010000094.1, from coordinate 103,591 downwards.
ATTGGCGTCGGCGGTGTGATCGCCGCCGTCGGCTTTGCGCTCTTGAATGTCGCGGTGGCGTTTGCGGTCTCGACGCTGCTACCGGACGATTGGAGCCCGCCGGCCAAGTACGCGCTCGGCTTCGTCATCACGGGCTTGGTCTATTTGATCATCGGCGGCATCATCGTCCTCGTGACGAAGAATCGTCTCGCCAATCGCAATCCCGTGCCCAACAGAACAGTTGACGAACTTAGAAAGGACAAGCAATGGCTGAAGAAAGAAATCTAGGAGTGGCGCGCGCTGCCGATGAAGCGGTCGATGATGAAGATGCCACCAAGGTGGAGCTTCAGCGTCGGATGGAAGAGGCGCGCGAATCTATTTCACAGACCGTAACGGAGATCAAGGACACAGTGACAAATCAATATCAAGCGGTGAGACAGAGCGTCACAGAGGCGCTCGATTGGCGTGAACAGTATCGTAGGCGACCCCTGGCCTGGAGCGTCGGCGCACTATCGGTGGGCGTCATCGTCGGCTACAGCCTCGGCGGCGCTCTGATGGGCAACGAAGGGGAGCGAGCATACTATACGGGTTACGAAGAGGATTACGACGAGAGTGGCGGCGCAACTGCCGACGCAACGGCCGCAGGGTTCTATGAAGCGCCGCGCGGTGGCCGCACGGCGGCGACCGCGAGAAGCTCTGCTCCGTCTTACGCCCCGCAGGCGATCACGGGCGCGGCCTACGGCGCTTCTTCAAGTGCCAGCGACTACAGTCCGTCCTACGGCGGCGAAACGGAAGCAGATGAGCCGGATAAGCCCGGCCTCCTTGATCGCTTCAAGGAGACGAAAGCTTATGACCGACTGCAAGAGGAGGTCGCGAGCCTCGGGGATCGCCTCCTTAACGAGCTATCGAACGTCGGCCAAACGGTCGTGCTGCCCATGCTCTTCAATAAGATCAAGGACCTGTTCGGCGTCGATCTGTCAAACAAGCAGCAGAGCCAGAGCAGCAGCGGCACAGGAGAAACGTCCGGCGCGAGTGGCACGCAGGCTGACGCTGCGTACGCCGCCCACGGCACGGGGACTGCTGCGGGCGCGGCGGGTGCCGACCGCTCACAGGCCAGCGGAAGTGCAAGCGGCGGTGGCGGCGGTTATAGCGGCTCACCCCGTTAGGAGCATGGCCTTCGGCAATGGCGCAGCAGTTCTCTGTGCGCTTTGTGCTTCGCATGGATGAGAGTCAGGGTTTGCGTCTCAAGTAAGGGGACGCGAGGGACGCGCTGCGGCAGAGTGGCGTAAGGGTGTCAGGCTAAACGAAGGGCGAGTTTCCGTTGAGACTCGCCCTTCTCAGCAGGCTCACCATTTAAATGCCTCCGGCGCGACCCGCGAAGAACCCGTCGGATCACCGAAGCCGTGATCTCAGTTTCCGCAAGCTGCGAGGGGGTTTTCATGGTCTTCGCTTATCCAACCGATGACGCGCGCACAAGCCTGATGACCTCGCATCAAGCAGCCGTCATCATCAACGCCGCTTCCGGCGCTGATGACAAAGAGGCTGTCAGCCGACAACTCGGCGACATCTTCTCGTCGCGTGGCTTTAAGGCTTGCATCTCACTGGCCGAGCGCGGCCCGGAGGTGGTCGAGCTGGCGCGCCGCGCCCTGCGCGAACATACTCCTCTGATAGTCGCCGGTGGCGGCGATGGAACAATCAACGCCGTCGCCTCCGAGATCATCGGAACTAACACCGCGCTCGGCGTGCTGCCGCTCGGGACGCTTAACCACTTCGCCAAAGATTTGCATGTCCCGCTCGACCTGGAGGGCGCGGCTGAGAGCATCATGGAAGGCCGCGTCGCAAGCGTGGATGTCGGGGAAGTCAACGGGCGCATCTTCCTCAACAACTCAAGCCTCGGACTCTATCCGAGCATCGTCCGGCACCGTGAAAAGCAGCAGGAGCGACTGGGGCGGGGCAAGTGGCCTGCCTTCCTGTGGGCGGCGCTCTCGATCCTACGCCGCTATCCGTTTTTAGATGTCCGCTTGAGCACGGATGACCGCTACCTGATACGCCGCACGCCCTTCGTCTTCATCGGAAACAACGAATATGAGATGGAAAATTTCAACGTCGGCGCGCGCGCCTGCCTCGATGCCGGAAAGCTGAGTCTTTACGTAGCGCAGCGCACGGGACGATTGGGTTTGCTTCGCTTCGCCTGGCGCGCCCTCTTCGGAGGCTTGCGCAACGAAAACGATTTTGACGCCCTGTGCTGCACTCAAATCTGGATTGAGACGAAGCGCAGCCGCCTGCACGTCGCCACGGACGGCGAGGTCACGATCATGACCACACCGCTCCACTACCGCGTCCGTCCCGGCGCATTGCGGGTCGTAGTACCGAAGGAAGAAGGAGACGGTGGGCAGTAGTCAGTAGTCAATAGACAGTAGCCAGTAGTCAGTAGAAAAACAGAATGTTTTCTACTGAGCCTGCTGTCATTTAGATGAGCAGCATCCAAAAGCATCAACCGCTTTTCTTTCTACTGGCTACTGACTACTGTCTACTGTCTACTCATCGAAGTCATGCGCACACTCGTACATCTATCTGATCTGCATTTTGGCCGGATCGATTATTCGATCATCGAGCCGCTGGTTGACACTGTGAGGGGGATCGAGCCCGACGTGGTCGTTGTCTCGGGCGATTTGACGCAGCGCGCACGGAGTCGGCAGTTCATGGAGGCGCGTAAATTTCTGGATGCCCTGCCACAGCCGCAGGTCGTCGTGCCCGGTAATCATGACGTGCCGCTCTATAACGTCTTCTCACGCTTTTTTCGACCGCTCGACAAATACCGGCGCTATATCACAAACGACCTTGAGCCCTTCTACGGGGACGAGGAGGTCGCCATTCTGGGGATCAACACGGCGCGCTCACTGACGATCAAGGACGGTCGCGTCAATAAACGCCAGGTGGCGAAGATACGCGAGCGTCTCTGCTCTTTTCGCGACGAGGTGATGAAGATCATCGTCACGCATCACCCCTTCGAGCTACCCGAAGGACATGACGAAGCCGAGCTGGTCGGGCGCGCGCGGATGGCTATGGAGGCGCTCGCCAGTTGCGGCGCGGACGTGCTGCTGGCGGGTCACTTGCACATCAGCCATACGGGACACACCGCCAAGCGCTACAAGATCGCGGGGCACAGCGCGCTCGTCGTTTCCGCCGGGACAGCGACCTCCACACGCGGGCGCGGCGAGGCCAACTCATTTAACGTGATTCGCACGGATCACCCGCATATCACGGTCGAGCGTCTCGTGTGGCAGCCCGCTCACACGGCTTTCACTTCCACCTCCGTGGAGAACTTCCTGCACACGCCTGACGGGTGGGTGCGCATCCCTGACGAAGCTGCTGCGGCAGAGATGACGAATGCTGAAAAGATCACGGTCACTCAACCCAGGCATGATGAGTAAAGAAGCGTGCCCGTAGGTTTGACACACACCCCGCTTATCCATAGACTTCCCTTACGTTTCCCCTCTGTTTCCCGCTCATCGAAGGTTGATAAGGACGACTTCAAATGACTTCTCGAAGCATCGCTTCAATCATTGAACAGATTTTCGTTACACGTCATGAGCAACTGATCGGGCTGTGCCTGGTCGCGCTGTTGTCTCTTGGGCTGACGCTGTGTGCGGCGACACGTGCGTCGGCACAGATGATTGAGGATTATCAAGGGGAGCGTCGGCGGGCTTTCGGGCTGTGGGATCAGAACAAGCACACGGAGGCCGTGCCCCTGCTTGAAGAACTGGCGAAGGCGAACCCGTCGGACGTAGCAGTGCTGGCGCGACTCGGATTCTCTCTCTACTCCACCACGGCGACGATGAAAGACCCGGCCGAGCGAAAGAAGACGCGCGACCGCGCGCGCGAGGTGCTCCTGCGCGCGCGCGAGCTGGGGGATAACAGTAGTCTCTCTGAGTCAACGCTCGATGTGCTCTCTTCTCCAGACACCACAGATATTCCCTTCTCCGACCTGAAAGAGGCCGACGCGGCGATGCATGAAGGGGAAGCGGCATTCGCCAAGGGCGAGATGGATGAAGCTCTCGCCGCTTACGAGCGGGCGCTCAAATTTGACCCCAGGCTCTACTGGGCGGCAGTCTTTACGGGCGACGTACATTTCCGTAAGGGGGTGGCCGCGTCCGACCGCGCCACGCAGAAGGAGGAGTTCGATAAGGCGGGCGAGTGGTTCGCGCGTGCCATCGCCATTAATGGGAATCACGAGACGGCGTATCGCTACTGGGGCGACGTGCTGATGAGGCAGGGGAAAATGACGGCCGCGCTCGATAAGTTCATAGAGGCGTTTATACATGAGCCTTACAGCAAGAACGCGCACCATGGCCTGATGCAATGGGCGGAGAAGAACGGGGTGACGCTCGCGCACCCGAAGATTGATATTCCGAATAGCGTCTCTTCAACCAAGCCGGGCGAGGTCACGATCACCATAGACCCGCTCATGCTCGGCAAAGAGAAGGACGAGACCGGCTCCTCTGCATGGCTGATGTACGGCATGTCGCGCGCTTTGTGGATGAGCGGCAAGGACGGCAAGCTGTCCGAAAAGTTTGCCAGGCAGTATCCCGACGAGAAGGTTTACCGGCACAGTCTGGCCGAAGAGATGGATGCGCTCTCTCTGGTCATCACCTCGCTCAAGGAGCAGATGAAGGATAAAAAGATCAAGCGCCTCGACCCTTCGCTTGCCAGCCTGTTGAAGCTGAGCGACGCCGGTCTGCTCGAAGCCTACATCCTGCTCGCCCGCCCGGATCAAGGCATCGCACGTGATTATCCGGCCTATCTCAAGGCGAACCCGGATAAGCTACGCCGCTACGTCGTCGAGTACGTCTTGACCGGCGGTGGCGGCGCGCAAGCAACAGAATGAGAGCGCGGACAATCCACAAAATTCCTTCCATTTAAAGAGCAGAGTTGTGGCAAAAGTCTACAGCCGTGGTGCGGCAAAGAGCCTCTGTCAGGGGAAGTCTGGCCTGTCTGCGGGAGGTCATGGCGTGCATGCAGGCTGTAAATCTGGCATCAGCCGCATGGCATAGGCTTTGCCCGGCAAACCCTTTGTAGAAATTACGAGCGATTCGTCTTTTCTATGAAGCGAACCGAGTTGATAGAGTTGAGCAATTGAAACTCCGGCGCGCCCCCTTGGTTGTGGCGTGCCGTTCGTGATCACCTCATTGACCTTGCCGCACCGAGGCGCATCATCTGGTTATGCTTTCGCTCAGAAGCCTCTCTTTTGCCCTGACGCTCCTGCTTCTGCTCGCCTGCGCGACGAAGGCGCAGTCCGTCTCTTCTACGTCTTCAGTCACCATCAATGGGCAGGTCAGCGGCACGGTGCTGCTCAACATATCTCCAACCGCACAGCTCTCAGACGGCGCGACGCTCGTCACCTCGCACAAGACGGACGCGCACACTCTCGTCGTCTCCATAAAAATCGATGACCATCGTGCCAGGCAAATAGTTATCCCAGTGCAGATTCGCTCCAACGTCAGTTATGCGCTCTCTGCTTCAATAAAGCAGAGAGGGGCGACACCACCAACACTACAGCTACTGCGCGGGATAAAAGTCACGGGCGCGCGCCCAACAGGAAGGTTCGTCGCCCTCGATGCCTTCGAAGCTATGAACGTGGCAGCGTTCGATACCGCGAATGAGGCATCCCGTTTGCCGCAAGCAAGCCGGAACGCACTCTACTATTCTCCGGTCACCCTCCTGGCGGGGCCGCGAATCTCTCTCGCGGGAATGTCTGATTCACCACATAACGCCCTCGAAGTGACAATCGTAGCCGAGGTCGGGGCTTTCGCCGAAGAAGAGATGCAGAGCATCGAGCTGACCCTCTCGGCGACGCCGAACGTCGCATCATCCTCGCCCACGCTCGCTCAAAAGTAATCCATCGCATTACCAGAGTAGCCTTGCTGCGATGCGCAATTCAGCGTTTTGTGGCGGGATGTTATAGTAATACTGGATTGCAGAATAAAAGAGGGTGTGCGAACGATCTACGAAGTAACACGAAACGACACGAAATGAGATGAACAGAGGGACTCTTTCGTGTGGTTTCGTGTCGAGCGCGTGGATCGTCCCCTCGTCCTCTGAAGTCAAACTATATTTAAGCCGTTCATGTCCAGAGGTGATTCAAGGCGATTGAGCGAGCTGACGGTAGGCGATGCCAAGCGCATCCTCGTCTACGGCGCGATGCTCGTGCTCGCCATCAGTCTCTTCATCACGCTCGTCGGCCACGTGCTGGTGGCGCTGCTGCTGGGGGTGGTCGCGGGCGTCTACCTGCTGCCCGTGCAGGAGTGGCTCGAAAGGCATCTGCGTGCGCGTGCCGGAAGCGCGCTCATCACCATCGCGCTCATCGTCGTGCCGCTCGTGTCGCTCACGGGTTATGCCTGGCACGAGCTATCCAGCTATTCAAATCTGGTCGAGCAGAGACGCGAGTACATTTTCTATGCTATCAGCGATTCGCTCTCTCATTACCTGCCGGTCGGGCGCGAGGGCATACGCACGGGACTCGAAACGGGGTTCAAGGAAGGCGTCACGCGTTCGGCGTCAGCCATTCAGGATGTGCGCAAACGCGCGGCTCTCCTGCTCTCTTCCCTCGCCCTCTTCTTTTTCACGGTCTTCTACATTCTGACGCAGCGCATACGCATCAGCGCCTACCTCAAGGTGCGCGTGCCCGGCGATTACATGCCGCTCTACGAAAAGCTGACGGTCAACATCGGCGGGGCGCTGCGCGGAGCCCTTCGCGCCGTCTTCATAGATCAGTGCCTGAAGGCGCTCGTCATCATGACGCTCAACTTCGTCTTCGGCATTCCGCTGGCGGTCGTGCTCGGCATCGTCACGTTTCTCGTCGGCTTCTTTCCGCTCCTAGGTGAGTGGGCAGTCTACGTGCCCGTCAGCATTTATCTCTTCGTTTTTCGCCAGGATCACATGAGCGCCACAATCTACCTCGTAGTCGGCATCATGATGACGCTCGGCTCATCGCTCCTGCTGCGTCCGAAACTGGCGAGCGCCGGTGCGCGCCGCTTCAGCTTCTACTGGATGCTGCTGGCGCTCGTCTCCGGCGTCTACGTCTTCGGCATTCCCGGCATAGTGCTCGGCCCAGCCATCCTCGGCTTCGCCAAAGCCGTCGCCGATACACTCTTCGGCGACGTGCGCTACGAGACCTCGCTCTTAAAGACAGAGGATGAGCAACAGCAAGAGCAGAAGGCACTGGAGCAGGAGGAGCAGGAGGAAGAGGCGGCCAGCGTGGCCGATTGAAGAATTAAAGAGAGACTTAAGAAGGTTTTTATGAAAGCTGCTCTGTGGCTTACTATCATTTAAATGAGCATCATCATCCGGTGCAACCGCTTTTCTGTTCTACTGACTACTGTCTCCTGTCTACTTCTTTCATGCTATCCCGGAGGCCAGCTCATCGAACGCCCGCCGAGCACGTGCAGGTGTAGATGAAAGACGGATTGGCCTGCGCCCGCACCTGTATTGACGACTGTGCGATAGCCGCTCTCGGAGAGCCCCTGCTCGTTGGCAATGCGCGCGCCGACTCTGAGCAGGTGGCCGAGCGTTGCTTCATCTCGCTGCGCAGCTTCGTCCAGAGATTCCATGTGATCACGCGGGATAATGAGCACGTGCACGGGGGCCTGCGGATTGATGTCGCGAAAAGCGATGCTCCGCTCATCCTGGTAAATGATGTCGGCGGGAACCTCGCCCGCGACGACCCGGCAAAAGAGGCAAGTTTGTTCAGACATAATTTTCTCAAGTAGACAGTAGTCAGTAGACAGTATTCAGTAGGAAACCAGAGTTCCTACCATGTTGCATACTATGATTTAGATTAGCAGCATCCAAACGCATCGACGGCTTTTCTTTTCTACTGTCTACTGGCTACTGCTTTCATACTACCCCGGCGGCCAGGTCTGCTTGCGGCGCACTGAGCGGCGCGGTGATCGAGTCCCTGATGCGCTCGATGTCTGCGCCGAGGCCGCGCAGTTTTGATTCGATCTTCTCGTAGCCGCGATCAATATGATAGACGCGATCAATCACGGTTTCGCCGCGCGCCGCGAGTCCCGCCAGCACCAGGGATGCCGAAGCGCGCAGGTCTGAAGCCTGCACGGGCGCACCCGTCAACAGAGTCGGGCCTTCGACCACAGCCCTGTGGCCTTCTATGAAAATACGCGCGCCCATGCGCTGCATCTCCGAGGCGTGCATGAAACGGTTCTCGAAGATCGTCTCCGTAATACTGGCGCGTCCTTTGGCCTGCGTCATGAGCGTCATGTATTGCGCCTGCATGTCGGTCGGGAAGCGCGGGTGCGGCTCGGTCGTCATATCGCGCGCCTTCAAGCCCTGCGCGCAGCAGCGTACGTGTAGCGTGCTCTGATTGACTTCCTCTATCTCGACGCCGACCTCGCGCAGCTTAGCGATGACGGCAGCAGAGTGTTCAGGGTGACAGCCCTTAATCTCCAGATCGCCGCGCGTGATCGCCGCCGCGATGATAAACGTGCCCGTCTCGATGCGGTCTGGAATGATCGTGTGCTCTGCGCCGCCGAGCGCTTCGACGCCCTCTATCTCTATGGTCGGCGTGCCAGCGCCGCGCACGCGTGCTCCCATGCTGTTGAGAAGCTCTGCGAGGTCTGCTATCTCCGGCTCGCACGCCGCGTTGTGGATGGTGCTGCGACCGGCGGCCAATGTAGCGGCCATCATCAAGTTCTCCGTGCCCGTCACCGTCACCTTGTCGAAATGAATCGAGCCTCCGCGCAGGCGTCCGCCTTTGGGCACGCGCGCCACGACATCGCCCGCTTCTAGTCCGACCTTTGCGCCGAGTTGTTGAAAGCCCGTCAGATGCAGGTCAATCGGGCGCGTGCCGATAGCGCAGCCGCCGGGCAGCGAAACCCTCGCTTTGCCGAAGCGCGCGAGCAGCGGCCCCAGCGCGAGCACGGACGCGCGCATCGTCTTGACCAATTCGTACGGCGCTTCGAACAGCTCTACGTGAGAGGCTGTGATCTTGTGCGTGCGCAGCTCAGGCATCAGCACGGTCGCGCCGATGTCTTCGAGCAGGCGTCGTTGCGTGATGATGTCGCGCACGTAAGGGATGTTGTGCAGCGTGACGGTTTCCGGCGTGAGCAGGGCAGCCGCCATGCACGGCAGCGCCGAATTCTTCGCGCCGCTTATGCCCACGCGACCCTTGAGCGGGATTCCGCCTGTGATACGGAACTTATCCATGAAGACGCTCCTTTCGCCCTACGCTGTTTTTGCGACTAAAATTCCCCGACAAAGAAGCGAGCCGCTTTTGCCAGGCAACCGTCGCGCGCTTGATCGTGGCCTTTGCCGACACTCACCCGCTGGAATAGTAGAGACGGAAAGAAAAGACTCCGATTGTTTATGGGGTTAAATGCGCGCAGATTCTATCATGCGCAGGGCAAAAGGAGAAAGTAAATAGGGGACTGAGTTTCAACTTAACTCTCTGTCCCCCCTCCGTGTTCTCTGTGCCTCTGTGGTGAGACTTGCTGACAGTAGATTCATCACAGAGGCACAGAGGACGCAGAGAATGCACAGAGCATTAATCACATCAGGATACTGCCGTGGACAGGGTCGTAGGTAGTGGGCTTCGGCCAAGCGCTTAAACCTCCCGCCTCTACCCCCCACCCTTAGACGGCTACTGGCACAGCCATGATCTCTTCCTTAAAGGTCAGGCGGCGCAGACGCTCCTCATATTTTCGACAATGTTGACAAAGAGGCACGCCTAACGGCTTTTCAGCCATGATGAAGCGTGACGGTTCTCCGTCTCGCAGATTGATTAAGGCCACCTTCCCCGGACGAGCGCCGCAAGGGGCAGGAGCGCGTCCCGTTTTTTGATCCAAGAGGTGACATACCTTGCCTGACTGTCGGGTAAAGTACATTCCACTTCTCCTGATTGGCTTCAATGAGCGATTTCTATACAGCGTAAAGTCTTTCGCTGATATGAAGAGCAAGGTTAGTACCATACATACAGAAACCATGCTCAAGAGACTTTTGAAAAGATGCTGAGAGATTGTGAAGAGAATTATGTAGTCAGATTAACAATACTCAAGTAGACAGTAGACAGTAGACAGTAGTCATTAGAAAAGCATTCGCTAGCGAAAGCGTCCGGGTGTCAGCAACAGCGCGCGGAGCGCGAAGCGCCTACTGGCTACTGTCTACTGGCTACTGTCTACTTCTTTCTCATGGCTACCGCGCGCGGGATGCCCTGCAAATCTTTGTGAATGTCGAGTAGATGCCAGACCCGTGAGTCGATCATTGCCGCGACCGCTTCGTGTTGGTCGAAGCCGATCTCCATGAGGAGGTGGCCGCCCGAATCCAGATGGCGCGGCGCATCCCTGAGCAGGCGACGAATGACATCGAGACCGTCCGTGCCGGGCGTCAAGGCGACGTGCGGCTCGTATTCGCGAACCTCCCTTTGCAGCCCTGCGATGGCTTCCGCCGCCACGTAAGGTGGATTCGAGACGATCATCGTGAAACGCACGGCGCGCTCGCTGAGCGCCGCGAAGCAGTCGGAGGCGATGAGCGCGAGACGCTCGTGCACGCCGTGGCGTGTAGAATTGCGCGCGGCGACGCGAAGGGCGGGCTCCGAGATGTCCAGCCCGATCCCTTGCGCAAGAGGGCGCTCGTGGAGCAGTGTGACGGCGATGCAGCCTGAGCCCGTCCCAACATCACAGATGCGCGGTGGCGGCGACGCCTGCGCGGAGCCGAGCAGGTCGAGCGCCGCGTCAATCAGCAACTCTGTTTCTGGGCGCGGGATGAGCACATCCGGCGTCACCTCGAAATCAAGATTGAAAAACTCCTGATGCCCCGTGATGTATTGCAGCGGCTCGCCCGCCGCGCGCCGCTCTATGTACCGGCGAAAGCGGTTCACCTCCGAAGGCGACAAAAGCCTTTCTGCGTGTGTGATGATATAGGTACGGTCACGCGCGACCGTGTGCGCCAGGAGCGACGCGGCTTCGCGCCGAGCCTCCGGCACGCCCGCGCGCCGCAAGACCTGGGTCGCTTCGAGAGTCGCCTGAGCGATGGAAAAGTTGGGCATAAACTGAAGTAGACAGTAGTCAGTAGTCAGTAGCCAGTAGAAATAAAAAGCCGTTGACTCGGTTGATACGGCTCATTATGAATCATAATTGAGAGCGTAACAGGCAGTCGGTTTTTCTCCTGACTACTGTCTACTGACTACTGTCTACTTCCTACCGTCTCCTGTCTACTTTATTTTCCTGCCTTTTGCCTTCTATAATACCTGCAATCGTAAGGCTCGAACAGATTGGATGGGGGAAGCGCCAAAGAGCGCCGCAAGCTTTAGCTGAGGGCGGCATCCCAGCTCTTCAGGCATGTCATTGACCGTGGAGGCAGGTGAAATGAAAGCGGAACTCAATATTGAAGGGATGCACTGCGATTCGTGTGCGGCGGATATTAAAGAGACGCTGGAAGATACAGCGGGCGTACGCTTGGTGGATGTCACCTTTAAGCGCAAGACGGCCATCGTCGAATTTGACGAAGCGACGGTGCAGCAAAGCACGCTTATTAAGAAGATTCAGGATTTGGGCTACCAGGCGACCGCGTCCGGGGATTCGCAAAGCGGGGTTGGAGCATGAACGAACCAGAAAGGGCTGAGATGGAAAATAGATCCGAGCAGGAAGTGGATGATCGCGGCACAACTCAATCGGAAGGGCGTGCGCTCCTCAAACGGCTGCGCGACCTTGGTTTCGAAGCAAGCGACGAAAAGCTCGCCGTCGTCCTCGGTCGTCCGGTCGAACAGGTGGAAGCGTGGACGAATGGGGACGAAGAGGTCGATGATGATGTCATCATGAAAGCGCGCGGCATCGCTCGTGACAGGAACATTGAGATCGAATAAAAAAAGTAGACAGTAGCCAGTAGTCAGTAGGCGCTCCGCGCTCACGCGCACCGCTCGCTGAAACCCTGACGAACAGATGGCGAAAGCTTTTCTACTGGCTACTGGCTACTGTCTACTGGCTACTGCTTTATGAACGAGAAGATAGAACGGGCAACCAACGCGCTCGTCGAATCATATACGGGCGGGGGCGTCAAGATTCATCATCTTGATCGCCAGCCGCTGCCGTCGCATGCCGAGATCACACGCGTGCTGGTGAAGATTCACGAGCTGCTTTTTCCCGGCTACATCGGCGCTCAGGGTTTGACCGGAGAGAGTCTGCGCGTTCACGTCGAAGGGAGCATGGCCTGGCTCTTTGAGGTCATGACCGAACAGATCTCGCGCGCCATCTGCCACGGTCACCAGATCGGCACGGAAGACAATGCGCGAGACCGCACGCCGATGGACTGCGCGGCGGATTTTCTCGCCGAGTTGCCGCGCGTGCGGCAACTGCTCGCGACGGACGTGCAGGCGGCTTACGACGGCGACCCGGCGGCCACCTGCATGGACGAGATCATCTTCAGCTATCCGAGCATCTATGCCGTGATGGTCTACCGTCTCGCGCACGAGCTTTACAAGATGAATGTTCCTCTGATCCCGCGCATCATGACCGAGCACGCGCACCACCGCACGGGCATAGACATTCATCCGGGCACGCGCATCGGCTCTCGCTTCTTCATAGATCACGGCACGGGCGTTGTCATCGGCGGCACAGCCGTCATAGGCGACAACGTCAAGCTATACCAGGGCGTCACCCTCGGCGCATTCTCTTTCGACAAGGACGCGTCGGGCGGCCTCGTGCGCAATACCAAGCGCCACCCGACGATTGAAGACGACGTGGTGGTCTACGCGGGCGCAACTATTCTCGGCGGCGAGACGGTCATCGGGCGCGGCTCCGTCATCGGCGGTAACGTCTGGCTCACCCATTCCGTCCCGCCCGGCACGCGCGTCCTACAGGAATCACCCAACCTGCGCATTATTCCCCCTGACAAAGCGGCTGCGTCGTAATCAGTTTTTAGTTTTCAGAGAAAAGTCATTTACTAAGAGGGTGTTTGAAAATTCCGTTCCTGGCCGCGAAGCGGCATTGAGAAGGTAGCCAGATGTGAAACGTCTGGCATAGACAGTGTCAGCCTGCCCGCGTTGAAGACGCGGAGAGAACATTCTGGCGCTGCTTCAGAGCGCCGATCAGGCGTTTGTTTGTTCCAGACGTTGCACGTCTGGCTACCTTCTCAAGTGCGCCTTCGGCGCTCACATCGGAATTTTCAAACAGGCTCTAAAAACTGAAAACTGCTCTCGTCACTGCCTTTGGAAGCGCGGCTCTATTAGAACTTTCTACAGGATACAAAGTAGGCGTATCTCGTTCCTCCCGTGGTAACGAGGGAACCCCCAGCCTTTATGGTTTGGGGGTTCAGTCATTAAAGGGTTGAGTTAAACAAGGTTGGCTCGAAAAGGAGGTGCTCAAGCGATGAGTGCCCTGTCCCAAAGTATCCTCTTATTCATTTTGAACTGGCTCGACGCGCAATTAACGATTGTGTGGGTGCGCGCCGACGTGGCGAGCGAAGGCAACGGCTTGATGGCACACCTGCTTGAGATGGGCGATGTGCCGTTTCTCGGAGTGAAGCTGGCCGTCGGGGCGTTTGCGGCCTACGTCTTCTATCGCTTCTCAAATGTCAGGCTGGCGCGGCGCGGTCTGAAACTGGCGCTGGCTCTCTACATCTGCATCATGTTTGTGCACGCGGCGGCGGGCATGGCCGCTCTTGGCTTGCAAGGGCCGGCGACCGCAATCGCCTATGTCGGCCACCTGCCGACCGCCGTGATCGCTCTCTTCTCCTAAAATTTTAATTCTTCAAAAAGAGGCTCTCCCGCTGCGCCTCTGCGAATACCTTTGCGTACTTTGCGTTTAAAACATCTCTAAACGCAAAGTACGCAAAGGTATTCGCAGAGGGCGCGGAGGGTTCTCCCGCCTTGCAGCCTGAGCGCGCATGCGACAAAATTAGCTTTCAACTTGGAAGAACCCTGAAGGATAGAGCACTGAGGTAACGCGCAACCGCGCATGCGGGCGCAGGCATCTTAATCAACGCCACGAGATGTGACAATTTGAAAGATAGAGAAGGAAGCTATGTATAAACTCTCTGCACGCCAAATCCTGGCTATTGCCCTGCTGTCGTCGCTCTTTGCGGCTGGCACTGTGGCCTGCCTGGATCGTTTTAGAAACAACGTTCAGCCCAACACTTCTGCTTACACGGAAGCGCCGCCAGCCGGGATCACAGACCCTTCGACGGCGACCGACGAGCAGAACAACATTGAAGTCTACAAGGCCATTTCGCCCGGCGTCGCCTTCATCACCTCGACCTCACTGCGTCAGGACTTCTTCGGACAGGTCGAAGAGGGTCAGGGCTCCGGCTCCGGCTCCGTGATAGACGATCAGGGACACATCCTGACCAACTATCACGTCATAGAGGGCGCGCAGAAGCTGTCTGTCAGTTTCGGCGGCGAAAAAAATTATCCGGCCAAAGTGATCGGCGGCGATCCTGATACAGACCTCGCCGTCATTCAGGTGGAAGCGCCGCGCGATCAACTGAGGGTTGTGCCCCTGGGTGATTCCGACAATCTCTCTGTCGGGCAGAAGGTGCTGGCTATCGGCAATCCGTTCGGCCTCGACCGCACCTTGACGACCGGCGTCATCAGCGGTCTTCAGCGCCCGCTTCGTGCGCGCAACGGTCGCCCGATTGAGGGCGCGATTCAAACGGATGCCTCGATCAATCCGGGCAACTCCGGCGGCCCGCTCCTGGATTCGCGCGGACGCATGATCGGCATCAACTCGCAGATTCTCTCGCCGTCGGGAGCATCGGCAGGCGTCGGCTTCGCCGTTCCGGTCAACATCGCCAAGCGCATCGTCCCGGAACTGATCAGAAGCGGCGTCGTGCGCCGTCCCAAACTTGGCATCGGCACGCGCGACGTCAAAGAGATCAGCGATCAGGTACGCCTGCCCGTCACTGAAGGCGTCATCATCATGCAGGTTCAACCGGGCGGCGCGGCAGCCGCTGCGGGTTTGCGCGGAATCTCGCAAACAGAGGACGGCGACGTCATCCTCGGCGACATCATCACCAGCATAGACGGCGAGAAGGTCGTAGGACGTGATGACCTGTTCCGCATCCTCGACAAGCACCAGATAGGAGATGTCATCAAAGTGGAAGTCGTACGCAACGGCGAGCGCGCGACCATCTCCGTGCGCCTCATCGAATCGCCAGACACGCGTAGAAATCCCCTCCGCCGTTAAATGATCGTCAGTCGTCCGTGGTCAGTTGTCCGTTGTTTGTGATTACCAGGTGGCAGCCTGAAGATACACTCAAAACAACTGACCACGGACAACTGACGACTGACAATTTTGGAAACAGACCATTTCATCAACACAGGCTTTGGCTGGGTGTGCAAGCATTGCAGCCCGGACGTTGCGTCTCGCTCTGGTGTGAGCGAGACAAAGCGTGCGCGCTTCTTCTCGGAAGGCGAAGCGGAAGATAAAGAGCCTGTCCTCTCCACACCAACGCTCGCACGCTGGCGCGACTCGACGCGCCGCGTTCTCGTCTGCCAGCGTTGCGGCATCGAAGAGATGATTAGCAAGGCGTGAAAGATTTTATCGGCTTTGAAAAGACGGAAGGCTGCCGGGCTACTGATTCAGCAATCTTCTCAATTCGCCGACGCGCTTTTCCGGCTCGCCGTAGCGCTGCTGGTAATCGCTGAGGCTGCGCCCGATCACGTTGAGGGCTTCGGCGCGATTATAAACGTCTGCGATCTCGACGCGGCGCTGCGCTTCGTTGGGTAGCTGTTTGTAGCTGAGGAAATAATGCTTGAGACGATCAATCAAGCCGGGCGGGCAATCCTCTATGTCCTTGAAGTGGCCGTAGGCGACATCCTGTTCAAGCACCGCGATGATCTTGTCGTCGGCCTCGTTGCCGTCGATCATGCGTAGCCCGCCGATGGCGTTGGCGCGGACGAAGAAGTCGCCGTGCGTGAATGCTTTTTCTGTAAGCACGCAGATGTCCATCGGATCGCCGTCGCCTTTAATTCCCTGAAGTCCCGTGCGCTCGCAGCAGAGCGCGCCCACCGCGTCACCGCAGAACGTCTGCGGGATGAAGCCGTAGAGCGTCGGGCACATCGACGAGAATCTTTGTGGACGGTCAACGCGCAGATGTCCCGAAGGCTTGTCCAGTTCATACTTGACGGCATCTGTCGGAACGATCTCTATATAAGCGTTGACCGTGCCGGGCGCGGCGACGCCGCCGCCGGAGGGCACGCCGTGCCACGGGTGCGCCTGAAAGAGAATTGCGAGCAGGTCGTGCAGCGCCTTGTCGTCGTCAGACATTCGATCTTCCTTTCGTATCGAGAATTTCCATCTGCTGCTTCCGGGAATGTATAGACCCTCCAAGCTTGGCTTGTTCATAACTTGTAATCCCGAAATATGCAATATAATAAGTAGTTAGATGGCTTCTGCTTTTAAGTGTTAACTCTCAAGACCTTCTTGTTTTGCTGGGCGACTAGTATTAAACTTCTTATGTGTATTTTGAATGGGATGAGATCAAAAATCGAGAGAATATCCGCAAGCAGGGTTTAGATTTCGCGGATGCTTGGGAAATTTTTGAAGCCCCCATGCTTGTTGATCCTGATACTAGAGAAGATTATAGAGAAGATAGGTTAATTGGTGTTGGATTCCTAAAAGACCGTGTTGTTGTTGTCGTATTTACCGAACGTGATGAGGATACTATTCGCATCATCTCTTTACGAAAGGCACTGAAACATGAGCGTATCAGATTTGAAGAGACCCTCAGAGACCAATTGGGCGCGAATTGACGAGATGACAGATGAAATGATTGACACCTCCGAAATTCCGCCCCTAGATGAATCTTTCTTTGCCAAAGCAAAGTTGCGAATGCCTCAGCGGCAGATGCTTGTCAGGATGCATGTAGAAGATAATGAAGAGTTACAAAATGGCGACGACGAATTCGATAACTCTTTAGGTTTCTTTGATTACTTGGCAACTGAAAACGGTAATGAGGTTGCGAAGGAGATTCTTAAGTTATTGGGTTCTTTTAAAAGTGTGACACTTGATGCTAGTGCGCAGGAGAAGCGGGCTGATCTAGAATTCCAGAGGCAAATTAGAAGAGAACAGTGGATTGTTCAGTTAGTCGTTTTTACGTTGTCTTTATTATTAGTCGGAGTATTAACGTATGTAGATAGATTTAGTTCTGCTGTCGCCATCTTGTTAGGAACATTAGTTGGGTATTTCTTTGGTAGGGGGCAGCAAAGATAATCATCCAATTGTGTTTTCATTCCTCACGCCACCTAACAACTCATTCAGCCTGACCGCCCGGTAGCATTCCTTTCATGCTCGTTTGCTGCAATAATCTTGGATGCCATTCGCGGGCGGCGGGTTAATTCAGGCGTTAGAACCACCTGCTCAAGCAGGGCGGGTCATACCCCTGAAGGCACGACCCGCATGCCCGCCTGAGATGTTGTTTAGCGCGTTTTTCACATGGATGCAGATAAAATTGTAGGGGCAGGGCTTGTCCCTGCCCGCAGCTTTGGCCGATTGAGCGGGCAGGGACAAGCCCTGCCCCTACAGTTCTGCACCCGGTTGAAATTTGCTCTAGACTACCGATGATGTTGAGCGGTCAGGGAGCGATTCTGGTAGAGATGTCGCTCCAGCCGCTCTGTCCGTTGGAGTTGATGGCGGCGACTCTGAAATAGTAGCGCGTGCCGCTCGTTAGACCCGTCGCGGTGTGCGCCGATTTGACTGTCGTCTGAAGGTGCGTCCAAGAGGCATTGGGCGGCCCTTGCGGGCTCTGCTCGATGATGTAGCTTTGTGCGCCGTCAACCGCACTCCAGCCGAGGTCTATCTCGCCGTCGTTGTCGCCGGTCGTCGCGGCGAAAGATTGCGGCACGGCGGGCGGCCCAGCCGGTGCTTTTGGTTGTTGCAATGACATGCCCGCGCTGGTGACCGGTGCTTCGTCGTCACCACTGACGCTAGAGACGTAGCCTGCGAGCCGTGTCAGCACGTCGTCAAGTTCGTCCTCGGCCTGGCTCTGCACGGCGGTCTTGTTCTTCGACTCCTGCCGCGCCGCCACCGCTTCGTCATGCGCTGTTTGTAGATTCGTGGTGGCTGTCGCTTCGCTTGCGAAAGGAATTAAACGCAGATACTATGCAGCAGTTCTTTAACTTAACCTGTTGAGCCTCTCCTATGCTGACTCCCAACACTATTCTACAGGATCGCTACCAAATCATACGGCAACTTGCGCAAGGCGGCATGGGAACTGTCTACGAGGCTATAGACCTACGTTTCGAGAACCAAGTAGCTCTGAAAGAAACTCACTTTACAGAAGAAGCTCTACGCAAGCAATTTGAGCGTGAAGCACGCTTTCTTAACATGCTGCGCCACCCTGCATTGGCAAGAGTGATTGACCATTTCACAGAAGGTGATGGTCAATTTCTTGTGATGGACTTCATCGAGGGTGATGATTTATCGGAGATGCAGCAGAAGAGAGGCGGCGCATTTCCTGTTGATGATGTTTTAAGGTGGGCAGACCAGTTGCTTGACGCTCTTGAGTATCTTCATAGCCATGAACCGCCTGTCATTCATCGTGACATTAAACCGCAGAATCTAAAGGTGACCGGGCGCAATCAAATCATTCTGCTTGATTTCGGATTGGCTAAAGGCTTTGCCGGACAAACATCGAGAGTCACAACATCAGGAAGCATCTTTGGTTATACGCCTAACTATGCACCATTAGAGCAGATTCATGGAACAGGTACGGATGCCCGCAGCGATCTTTACTCTCTGGCAGCTACTCTCTATCATTTGTTGACAGGCACAGTTCCCCCTGACGCATTAAGCCGCGCGATGGCTTTAGCGAATGAGCAGCCTGACCCATTACGTCCAGCTAATGAGATAAATCCAGAAGTCCCTCTTAAGGTGGTGGAAGCTCTGCAACTTGCGATGGCGACTAATATCGCTAAACGCCCGGCTAGCGCGGCAGAACTGCGCCAGAGATTACGAGCAGCGAGTGAAAAGCAAGAACCATCAAGTGTTGAGTTAAAGGGAACTGCTCTACCGCCGACCATACTCGCTCCTACAGAAGGTCTACAAAAGAAAGGGGCTGGATTAGACCCAACTCTTGCTGCGTCTGGCCCTCCACCACTCTATATTAATAATCCAGCTAAAATAGAAGCTTTGCCCATAAAGTGGCCTACGCGCCCAAAATTTTGGGGCGTGCAGCGAGCAGACCCCCAATATCAAGCGCGAGTTTTGACTTTATTGGCAAAGTTAGCCAAACCGGAAGTTTTGCGCCCTACACCTCAACCAATCAAGCCAGATAGGGGTTCGACGCTCAAATATATCGTCATAGTATTGGTCTTAATTGCGGGAGGGGTTGGGGTGGCGGTATGGCTTGCTTCGAGAGCTAAAGAAACTGTTTCGATCAAAGAACCTGTTTCAATCCCGGTGAAAATTACAGCTACGGCGTCTTCCAAACGCGATCCAAAGGGAAGCAGTACTTACGAACCCGGCAATGTGTTGGATCAGAGCTTAGCAACCGCGTGGGTTGAAGGGGTAAGGGGGCCGGGAATCGGCCAATGGATCCAATTCGATTTTAACCGCGAGGTAAAACTCAATCGAATAATTATTACTCCCGGATACTTTAAAACCCCTGAGCTCTGGAAGCAAAACAACCGACTAGCCAGCGCCACCTTCCATTTTTCCGATGGGACTTCACGACCCTTTACTTTTCCAGATGGAATGGTCGAGCAAAAGCTTGAGGTGGGAGGAATCATGACAACGTGGGTTCGTATGGAAATAGGCAATGTTTATCGCGGCTCTGTTGATATGGAAGATACTCCCATTTCAAATATAGCGTTTGATTGGGAATAGGAAAAAGTTAGAAGTATGAGATGGCAAATATTCGAGCTGACGCATTTAATTAGAGCAGATTTCATTTGCATGTAGGGAAAACCTTTAAACGCAAAGAACGCAAAGGAGAAGACGCAAAGAACGCAAAGGAGATTCTTCTTCGCGTCCTTTGCGAGTCTTTCCTTTGCGTCCTTTGCGTTTAATTCTCTTCTTCATTCCCTTATGCTCAATTGAAAACCGCTCTAAGTCTGGAAAATGCTTTGTTAAGCAGTGAGCGGACGCCTGGCAACTCATTCAACGCGACGCCTCGATAGCATGCTTTTCATGATTGTCTGCTGCGATAATGTTGAGGGCTGCTCCCGGCGGGGCAAGTTTAATTCGGTCGTGAATAAATCTCTTGATGAGTTGTCGGACAGTAGATTGCGCAAATTCAAGTCCTGACTTTCACACCCTGTTTGACCTGCACGTATCTCAGCTCATCTGTGGTTTCATCCCGTTTGGTGATAAAATTCGATTGCCTTGTAGTTGAGGTCTCCCTTTTAATTATGAGCCGCCGGAGCGGAGCGTGTCTATCCGGCGGGCGTGTTTCGCTTCTCTTAGATAGCTGATGTCGGCCACCACACGGACAATCGTCGATGAGGCGCGAGCAGGGGTTGTTTCGCTCCGCTGGATCATCAGCGCGCGTGATGATCTGGTCTGGTTCATCGGCTCCGTCCTCTCAAGCTACGCGCTGCTCGCGCTCTACGTGACGGGACTGCTGCCGCTCGTCTGGATGGTCGCGGTGTGGGCTGTGCTGATTGATGCGCCGCACGTCTTCGCCACGTTCTCGCGCACCTATTTCGACCGCACGGAGCGGCGTGCGCGTAAACGCCTGCTCTGGGGGTCGCTCCTGTTCTTCGTCGTCGGCCCCTTGATGGTGCTCGCCGGTGCTGGCCTCGTTTTCTTCTTTCTCGCGGCGCTATGGGCCTATTATCATCTGGTCAAGCAGCACTACGGGTTCATGGTGCTTTACAAGAAGAAGAACCTTGACCTCGCCCCGCCGGATAACGCGCTCGACCGCGTCTTTCTTCTGCTCGCGTTCAGCTACCCGTTCGTGGCCTTCATCACGCGCGACCCGGAAGCGATGGAGCGCGTCCCCCTGCCGCTCCACTTTGCAATCGGCGGACTGGAAACTGCGCTGCTCGCCGGATGCGTGCTGGCAGGCGTGGCGTGGGTCTTCCGCCAGTTGCAGCGCGCGGTGCAGGGGCAGCCTCTGGATGTTCCCAAGTACCTGCTGCTCGCGGCGGCGATACCGATGCACTGGATCGTGCTGCTCACACCGATGCCGCACAAGCCCATCGCCATCGTCGCCATCCTGACCATCTATCACAACCTGCAATACCATCGCCTGATCTGGTTTCACAATCAGAAGTACAAAACGGGCGAGGCGTGCAGGGAGCGCTACGGCGAAGCCGAGTTAATCAGCCGCCGCTTGCTCTATTACATAGCCTTCGGCATTCTCTTCGGCCTCTGGTATCAAGCGCCGCGCCAGTACATCATGGGGAGAGAGAAGACGCTGTTCATAGAATTGCTCGCCGCATTCTTCTGGGGTTACGCCTTCGTGCATTATTACCTTGACTCGAAAATCTGGCGCGTGCGCCGCGATCCATCGGTCGGCCAGGCGCTTCGCATGGACTGAAAAGAAATGATGAATTAGGAATGATGAATGAAAAGAAAGATAGGTTTTTGGTTCTAATTCATCATTCATCATTCCTAATTCATCATTCATTCTTTATCTCTACGGCTTTACATAATCGAGGTGTCTGTCTTAATCTTTTTGCGGTCACACGTTCCTTCTCGTTCGATCTCTGAAGAAAGTCTTCCCGACCTGAACCACAAAGCAAAATTTTGCGAGGCTTGAAATGAGCGGCCTCACCCAGAAAGTGAATATGAAATTTGTATCAAGCGCCGGGCAGCTCTCATCGCTGCTCCTCGCCACCCTTTTACTTATCACACCTGTCATCGCCCAGCAGAAGCAGCCGACGACAAAGACTATCGCGCCGACGCCGACTCCTGCATCATCACCGAGCGCCGTTCAGGCGCAGCAGGCCGGCGCAAAAGAGGACGAGCTTACGTTCGACACGCTGCTTGCGGCCAAGAGCTATAAACTTTACGGCGAGGTGCGCATGATCGGACAGCTTGCGCGCTCGACTCCCGTCATAGAGATGCTCGAACCCGCGCGGCTGCTTGGCTCTTTGCCCGTGGAGGTGAAAGGAGCCATCCAGTTTCTGTATGCGAATGCGGATGCGCTCGCCACCTCGCGAGTGATGTTTGTGGCGTCTCCAGTCAGGTCTGGGCTCCCGCAAAATTTCGTCGCCGTCGAGCTTGCTTCCCCTGAGGATGCGATCAAGCTTGAGCCGAAATTTCGCAGCTTCTTCTCGTCGCTCCAGACCTCGATTCCCGCTCCGGCACAAACCAATGCTGGCAAAAAGACGGAGGCGAACAAAAAAGTCCAGCCTCCCAAACAGCCACAAGCGTCTACCGCCGTCAAGTCATTCTTCATACAGCGCACGGGCGGTCTCATCTTGATGAGCGACGCGTCATTCGCTTTGAAGAACCTGAGACCAGACGGCAGCCAGCTTCTCGCCGCTGACCCGAACTTTCAGAGAGCGCGCAGCCGTTTCGCATCCGAGCCTCTCTTCATCTATTACGACATCAAGCTCGCTCTGCCCGTCAGGACAGATGCTCAACTGGTCGTCGAGCCGCATTCCGTTGACGCTGATCCATTGCTCAAGCCTGGCACACCTCCCGGGGTAACAGAGATCACGGCCAGGCCGGGTGAGCAGTCGCCAGCGCCAGCACGTACGGTTGCGCCTGAGAACCCCTCCTCCGTCACGGCTATGGATGAAGAGATTATCCTTGCTCCCGGAGAAGACCCGTCCGTCGCCCCTGAAGAAGACCTGTCAATCGCCCCTGAAGTTGTTCCTCCACCGGAAGTATCTGTGTCGGAGCCGCCGCCAGCACCGCCGTCGCAAGAGTCTGTACGCGGGCGGGACAAGCGCATGATGGCTATACAGATGTTCGGGGGACTGTTCGGAGGCGCTCCGAGTTTGCCGGACGCAATCGGAATGGCCGCCGCGCTCGAAGGCGGTGATGTCGTCGTGCGCGCGCTGCTTATCAACGCTTCGGAAACGCCCAACGTCATCATCCCCTTCTTCCCTTCAATCGTCTCCGGCCCGGAAATAACGCCCAGAGCCACTTCACTGTCGCCCGCCGACACAGCCCTGTTCGTCAGCCTCTCTCTAGACATGCCGCGCACCTACGACGCGTGGCTTAAAGGGATGAGGGACGCCCAGAGGCTTTTAAAACACGGCTCTCAACCGGAGAACGAAAGCTCTGCCGTCGAGCTTCAGATGGCGCTCTTCGAGCAGGCGCTCGGCTTTAAGATCAAGGAAGACCTGTTCGGTGCACTGGGCAACGAGGTCGCCCTTGATCTTCCGGCCAATCTCTTCAAGTTCAGCCCTAACAGCGGGATTCAACCAAACAGCGAAACCGCTGCCCAATCGTCTCAGACGGGTCTCACCGTCTTCATCTCTCTCAACGATAAAGAGAGGGTGCGCGAGCTGCTGCCGCGCGTGCTTGAAGTGATCGGTATCAAAGCGCCCGGCGCGGCCATTCAGACCGAAAAGCGCGCTCGCTTTGAGATCACGAATTACGGGATGATTGCGATGGCCTTCATAGATGATTTTCTGGTCGTCTCGCCGGAGGTAGCAGCCCTGCGCTCCGTGATCGACGCGCATGAGAACAACCAGACGCTGGCGAGCAATCCGGACTTCAAGAACTCTACGAACTGGCAAGCCAGCCGGATGCTCGGCCAGGTTTACCTCTCGCCGGAGTTGACGGCCAGCAATGAGCCGTTCGTGCAACTGGACGACCAGCTTCAGGAACTGTTCTCACGCTTCAATCAGAAGGCCAGCCCCATCACGCACGCCGTTGTCAGTGATAATGCGGGGTTTTTTCACGAGCTGCACCTGCCCAAAGACTGGATCACCATGTTCATGGCCGGTTTGAGCGTCGACCGCAAGGCGACGCCCATCATGAACAACGAGCTAAGCGTAGTCGGCGTTCTGATGATGATCCGCTCTGCTCAGACAACCTATAAAGAAGGCAGAGGCAAGGGCAGCTACGCCACTCGCGAACAGCTCGTGAGCGAGCAGTTAGTTCCAATGCGTGTGCTGGAGACAGAGGGGTACAGGCTTGAGATCACGACGACGGCTGACAAGTTCCAGGTGACGGCGACGCCTACAGAATATGGCAAGACCGGCAGACAATCCTTCTATCTGGACGAGAGCGGCGTGATCCGTGGAGCGGATCATGGCGGGCAGCCGGGAAGCGTCGCCGACAAGCCTCTCTAATCAAAAAGTTTTCATTAGCCTATGAGAAGAGAATCAAACGCTCAAGAGCGCGAGAGGTAATAGACGCCAAGAGAGAGAGACCGGACAGGGGTGTCAAGAGAAACGACTTCTTTTACATTCTTCGCGTCCTTTACGTTTATCGCCTCGCACCCTACGCAGAGCAAATTTCAATTGAGTGTATGTGAAGAGCGAACGTCTCACCGCAAAGGACGCAAAGCGAGACCGCAAAGAACGCAAAGATTTCTCTGCGCCCTTGGCGTCTTCCTCCTTGGCGTCCTTTGCGGTTTATCTTCCCTACTGCCAAATGAAATCCGCTCCAAAGACCGCTCTCAAGCCACGGCCTGCGAGCTGCTGGGGTGTGATTGAAGGCCGTCAGTTCCCTTGACGATCTGGTAGCATTCGCAGGCGAACTCCTCCAGACCCTTTCGGTTCAAGATGCTGATTTCATCCTGTGAATAGAGAATCAACCCTTCGGTTTGTAGGCGTCTTGTCGCGCCGTAAACTTCCGTCGAGCGTATTCCGAGCATGCCCGAAATGAACTTCTGAGTCAGATGCAGCTCGTCGGCCTCCATCCGGTCGCAGCACATCAGGAGCCAGCGCGAGAGTCTCTCTTCGACCGTGTGCAGCCGATTACAGGCTGCCGTTTGCGCGACCTCCTTCATGAGGATGCGCGTATATAGAAGGAGCCGTGTGAGAAGCGGGCTATGGCCTCTCTTCAATACGTCTTTGAGAACATTCGAGCTCATACGCATCGCGCCGCCTGCAATCTGCACGATGGCCTCTTCAAATGCGATGTCGTCACCGAGCAAGATAGGGATGCCCACCATTCCGTCTCTGCCGATCACGCCCACCTCGACCATCACTCCGCCTTTCATATGAGTGACGAGAGAGATGAGGGCATTGCCGGGAAAATAAACGTGCTCGATGACATCGCCTGATTTATAAAGGGTCTCGCCGAGCGGCAATGAGACGAACTCAAGCTGAGGGAGCAACCGCTCATACTCTTCAACGGGGAGGGCGTTGAGAATCAGGTTGTCTGCGTGGAAATGTTCTTCGGACATCGGAAAAGTCTCCTTAGGTTCGGTCGTGCGCTCAAGCCTGATCTCGACGACGCCTATTCGAGGTAATGTTCATTGAGCTTCGTCTGCAAGGCGCTGGGCACGGTTTTCCAACTCGTCATGCAGAGCAGCTTGAGCGCGGAATCGGATGGGCGTACACGAGCGCCACACCATCGCTCAAGTCCTTCCTCGTAAAACCAGCGATAGTATGGGCCGTCCGCGCGCCGACTATAGAAGACCTGAGGCCCTTTGAGCGCGCCGGTGTTGTCCGGGTTGATATAGACTCGCAACGAGTTCATGCTGGTCGTCTTTGATCCGTCAAAGTTCTTCTCTATGAGGGCAACTCGAATCGCTCAGCAAAGGGGCGCGAATCTGTCTTGCGCTTCTTCGGAATCCATACCGCTCATGATTATTCATCCGTCAACGGCTGATCGACATGCCCGTTGGTCTTTGGAGCTTTAGGGGTGATGCTGAAAGGAACGAGGCCGCGTTTGACTTCTTCGAGGGCGATGCTCGTATTTCTATGTCTGCGCGAGTCTGCTTCGATGCGTGGACGCGCGCCGCGCTGAAGCTGCTTGCTTCTTAAAGCCGCCACGACGATGAGCCGGAATTTTGAATCTATTCCCGCCCACTCCTCCTCTTCCATCGTGTCGCCGAAGCGTTGGCTGATAATTTTCTCTGTTTCCGGCATAGGCGCTTTGATCTCCTCGAACTGTCCGTTTTCAAAGTTCCGATTACGTTCTCGATCTTCCCTCAGATGCTGGCTAAAAGAACTTGAACAGGTAAAAGACGGTCGTCACGGCGAAGGTGGCGATGACGACGATGTGTAGCCAGCTCACCGCCGATTGGTGGCAATAAGGACATCGCGTCTCCCACATTCGCAACACCCTCTCGCATTGTTGACAATAAACTCTCATCTCTGACCTCATGCTCATCCCGGCGATCATGGTGCGCAAGCAGGACTTCACACTTCCTTTATCTTTGCCCCAACACGCGCGCCCATCCTGTCCCCGCGCAAGTCAGACACGGGTTAGCGACGCTACGCCTGCCGGAGCCTCCGCATTGCTGGCAATATCCGGCAGGCTGGGTAACCAGGATGTTGCCCTTCCCACCACAGACCAGGCACGATATGACGTGCCCCATTGAGATAGCCCACTTGCCTGTTCCCTCGCACCAGGCACACGTTTCCGGCGCTTGATTCCTCTGCTGTTGGCTCATCTTTCACCGTCCTTCAAAAAACAGGATGGCACTGACCAGGCAGCGATACATACTCCGTGCAACGTAAACGCGCCTCGTGGCGGCTCTAAAAGCTGGTTTTCGGTCGAATTCGGGAGTGCTGTGGTTGCAGGCATCAGGGTCTCCAGGTAGTAGTCGGGTCTGAAAAAAAAACAGACGGCACAAGGAGAAGGGCGGGTGGCCTGAAATCCTGATGTCGAGAGTAGATTTTCTAAAGAACAGGCGCTCAATGACAAGAGAAGTATACCACAGGTGCGCACGCTAAGGCTTTCACAGACGGAGGGACTGGTTGAAAGGGAATGCTGGCAGGTCGAGGAGTTTTCTCTTCAGTCTTCGTCGTGATCTTCGCCGTCATAGTGTAGACGGACTCTCTCGTCGTCCACGACCGTCTCAAGATGAACGGGACGTCCCCACAGGCTGTGGACGTGTTCGAGCGCCTTGCGCGCGTAGC
Source organism: Pyrinomonadaceae bacterium (assembly GCA_036386415.1). Taxonomy (GTDB): domain Bacteria; phylum Acidobacteriota; class Blastocatellia; order Pyrinomonadales; family Pyrinomonadaceae; genus DASVVT01. Next base: position 76,662 of record DASVVT010000094.1, on the reverse strand, counting down.
GCTGATCCAACTCCGCGCTTTCATAAACGTGGCGGAGATAGAGCTCGCGGTTGCCGTTGTAGTCGCCGTCGGCGACCTCTATGTAGGGGAAGCCAAAGTTGGTCATGTTCGAGACAAGCTGGTCGCGCACACGCTCCCAGCGCTTTTCCGTGATCGTCCACTCCTCTTCCTCAATCAACTCATAGACGAACAGATCAAGCTCCTCGCACAGCTCTTCGGTCAGGTAATTGCGCAGGAACGAGACATCATTATCAAGCTCGCGCACCTCGAAGATTTTTTCGAGCCCGGAGCCCTCGCGCCGCCCCAGCTTTTCGCGCTCTTCCGTCGAAGGTTTATTCCAGCGCCGCTCTATGTCCTCTAAAATTTTGTAGCCGAGGTAGTAAGGATTCAGTTGCCCCTTGTGCGGCGAAACGACTCCCGAATGCAGATCAGCAAACTCTATGTACTCGCTGCCCGTCAGGTCTAGCTCACGCATGATACGCGAATGCCAGAAGGAGTTGTGGTTGACGAAGCCATTGGCGACGTAAGTGTGTTTTTCATCAACCGTGATGTCATAAACATCCGCGCAGCCATATTCAATCGAAGCGACCGCATCGCTCAAATCTTCTTTCCTGAACCAACGGTGTCCGTCAATACACTCACGCAAAGCACGCTGCTTGCGCTCAAGGCTGAAGCCGATTTCATCCAGAAAGAGCGCGGCTGAAGCCCCGCTGATTTCGAGTTGGAGAATATTGTAAAGATGTCGCCGCTGTCTTGAGAAGATACCATAGTTGAGCAGAACGATCTGAACCGTGCGAATCAATTCCTCGCTGGAAGAAGAAAGGCGAACGCCTTCCGGCCCAGCGTAAGCGTCAGCGTCGAAGTAACCGCGCAGGAAAGCGGACATGACGCTCTTAGGCGAACGCAAGACCGGCGTCGGAATCTTCTTACCGCGAGCTTTATCTTCAAGATTAACGTCTACGGATTGGAGCCACCTTAAAAACTCGCGGGAACGAATCACAACGCGCCAGCGTCCCCCAACCTTAGTCGCATCCCACTTTATCTTGGCATGCAAGCCAAACGATGAGTTGATTATGTTCGAGAGCCTGTGCGCGATTTCTTCATCGCCGCTAGTTAGACAAATGCCCGATTTAGTGCGGTTGCCGTCACCGATGAAGTAGCCGAGGAACCATGCAATGTCTTCTGTGAGAACGTCTCCCGTTTGCAAGGCGGCGCGCGTGGTGAGCACACGACCACCGTTGAGTGATCGGTAGGCAGTAGCTTCTAGTGCGGACTTGATTTCCATTGCGTGTTCAGTTCTGCGCCCGCTTAAATGTCGTAAAACTGTCCATACTGATGTTCCAGCTAACTCTGCAACATCGCTTAGAGTCGGTGTTGGCTGCAACGGAACGAAGTTGAGAGGCTGTAACTGACGCGGCCAAATATTCGTTCCATATTCAAGAACAAGCCGCTCGCCTACTTTCAAATCTTTAAGATATGACCATGTACCATCAGCCTTGAGGATACGATGTTCAAAAGCTCCCTCAATCGTTAATCCCCGGCAGGTGCGAATTCGTATGGTAGGCACATGCTCTTCTTTATGAAAGTCTGTGATACGGTGAAGTTCACCGTATCCTCCACCAGCCACCCGAATCTTTCTTCGCGATTCGACAAGTTGATCGAATCCGAGAAATCCATTTTCAGTGAGCAATAATGCATCCGATGTCAGACACGCCCATCCCTCATTTAATGTCTTGGTCTGCATCTGCGGCACGAAGTATTCCATCTCTTCATGGATCATAGACATGACGTCGCGCTGCCACGGTTGAAGGTGCGGCGAGTTGCGCATGATGTAATAGACGAGGTCTTTTTCGGGCAGACGGTCGCCGCGCGGGCGCTCGTCCTCGACCGCTTCCGGCTCCTCTTTCTCGCCGATCTTCCAGAGGTCGTCGTAGCGCCCCTCTTTTGGCTTACGTCGCTCGCCGCGCTGATCCTGCGTGAGGCGCGGGTTTTCGCGTCTGATGAAGAAGTTCGGGTCGATGTGCTCTTCGATGGCGAGCACCGCGTCGAGAAGACGCTCGACGTTCTTGCGCCCGTACTTGAACTCATATTCCATCATGCGCCCGGCGTGGGTCGAGACGCTATCGACCATGCGGCGATTGGTCTTGGAAAAGTAGGCGTTGTTCTTAAAGAAATCGACGTGGCCGAGCACATGCGCCATGACCAGCTTGTTCTGGATGGGGCTGTTGGTTTCGAGCAGGAAGCCGTAAGCAGGGTTGGTGTTGATGACCACTTCGTAAATCTTCGAGAGCCCGAAGTCGTACATCGTCTTCATACGATGATACGCCTTGCCGAAAGTCCAGTGAGAATAGCGGCCTGGCAGCGCGTACGATCCGACCTCGTACATGACGGAGGCGGGCACGATCTCGAAGCGGGTCGGAAAAGGATCGAGGCCGAACTTGCGCGCCACGTCCCAAATCTGTTCGAGAGCCTTTTCGAGGTCTTTGATTTCCCGGTCTTCCATAATTAAGTAGTCAGTAGACAGTAGCCAGTAGTCAGTAGAAAAGCGGTTGATGCTATCGAATCGTCAGCTTGGAATCTCCAGCGCCAGCAACGCGGAGCGTCTACTGGCTACTGACTACTGACTACTGACTACTTTTCATAGTTCATTCTTCTTTCCGAAGAACTGCTTGAGCGCCGGATAGACATCTTCCTTATCATCTATGCGGACGCCGACGAAGCGCTCCTTGTTTTTGAGCCGGTCGCTGAAGATCGACAGCAGCGCGCCGGATGAGCGCCTGTAGCTGGATGCTCCCTCTTCGCCGATTTCGCCGTAGCCGAAGAGGTTGCAGGTCGCAATCAACTCGTCGGCGAGACGCACAGCCTCTTCATTGTCCGAATAATAGTTATCGCCGTCGGAGAAATGGAACGGGTAGATATTCCAATCCCTCGGATTGAAACGTCCCTTGATGATGTCGAGCGCGAGCTGATAAGCGCTGGAGACGACCGTCCCGCCCGACTCGCCCTGCGTGAAGAACTGTTCTTCAGTCACTTCCCGCGCCTCCGTGTGATGCGAGATGAAGACTATATCGACGTTGTCATACTTGGTGCGCAGAAAACGAACCATCCAGAAGAAGAACGAGCGCGCGATATATTTTTTGAACTCGCCCATGGAACCGCTTACGTCCATAAGCGCGAGCACAACGGCGTTCGACTCATAACGCAGGTTCTCTTCCCAGGTCTTGAATCTGAGGTCTTCTTTCCTGACATCGCCGAAGCGCGCCTTGCCCTCTTCGCGTGCGTTGCGCTTGATGTTCTCAAGGATCATGCGCCGCTTGTCGAGGTTTGCCATCGCGCCCGTGCGACGAATCTCGTTGAAGCGCGTCGTCTTCGACTGGACGGCCTTTTTCGCTTTCTCTTCCAGAAACGGGAGCTGTAAATCCTCGAAGATGAGCGCCGCGATCTCGTCTATGTTGACTTCGGCCTCGTAGTATTCGCCGCCCTCGCCCTGTCCCGCAGGGCCTGCGCCCTGCCCCTGTCCGGGCTGCCCTTCACGCGCCACAACATCGCCGACGCGGGTTTTACCATCACCCTGCCCGACGTGTTTGCGCTTGCGGTAATCGAAACGGAACTTGTACTCGTCGAGCGCGCGGATCGGAACTTTGACCGTTCGCTTGCCGTCTGAGAGGATAATCGCCTCGTCGGAAACGATAGAACCAAGATTCTTTTTGATCGCCTCCTTGACGCGCTCTTTGTGGCGTTCCTGGTCGATAACGCCTTTACGCTGTAAGGACCAGTCGTTGCGTTGTATAGACATCTGTACCTCAAAAGCTGTCGGCCAGCTATCTCAGCCGTCAGCTATTTGTATCTCGGTTGGCGATTCCAAATTGCTGCAAGCTGAACGTTAGCCTTTAACTCTCTATGCTCCTACGGCACTCGCCTCCTCTAACTGTGCGGGCGCTTTCAAGTCCTCCAGGAAATCGGTCACGACTTCGGTGAACTCTCGCGGGTACTCCTCCTGCGGCAGATGCCCGCAATGACGAAACACGACAAGCCGCGCATCGGGCATCAACGCTTGAAGTTGGCGCCCGTGCCTGAGCGGAATCTCCAGATCATTTTCGCCCCAGATCAGAAGCGCGGGCTGATGTATGCGGTGCGCTTCCTGCTCGATGCGGCAGGCGCTCCAGTTGCGCAGCGTGCGCAGGACTGCGCGATGGGCGCTCGCCGCACGCAAAGGTCTATGATGCCCTTCCAGGCGCTCTTCATCGTAGATGAGGGGGCTGTCGGGTGGGCGTATCTTCTTCTTTTGACGCCAGCGCGAGAGCGCGCGCGAGTCGATCATGAGCGGAGTGATGAGATCGCCCAACACTCGCGCGCGGGCCAACTTTGCCATCGGCTGCTGCACGGGTTCGTCGTTCGTGACGGCGCTGATGAGTACGAGCCTGGAGACACGTTCGGGGTGATCAAGCGCGCAGGTGGCCGCGACCGCTCCGCCGTAAGAGCTTCCGACCAGCGCGGCATGCTCAATATCCAATTGATCCATTAAGCCGAGGATCATGCGCGCCTGCGCGTCAATCGTATACTCTCCACGTCGCGGCTTTTCAGAATAGCCGTAGCCCAACAGATCGGGCGCGATGACGCGAAACCGAGCGTCCGAGAGCGGCAGCAGTACATCTTTCCAGACGAGCGTGGAGGCTGTGAAGCCGTGTATCAGTATGATCGGCGGCGCATCCGCTGGCCCTGCCTCCTGATAATGGACGCGCACACCATCCACCTCAGCAAATCGCGACCTGTCGGCATGGGGCAGCTCCCCTGCATGTTCCGCCCACTCCACGTCCGCCGGACGACGAAGGAGTTTGACAGCCAGCGCTGCGCACACCAGTCCAGCCGAGCCCGCGATCAAGTAACGTTTCTTCATAAGCCTATAATGAAACTCGCGCCCGCACCTTTCAAATGGGAAAGCGCGGGCGCGAGTTGTAAAAGCTGCATGCTCACCGAAAGAGCCTGCTCGCCGCCCGTCGCCCTAGCGCGAGAGCAGCGTGCCGACATAAGTTAAAAGCTCGTTGGCGCAAACCGGACAGTAGCCGCCGTCTTTGACGAGGCGATCAACCACCTCGTTGATGCGGCGCAACTGGTCGGGGTCGGGCGTCTTGGCGGAGGTCGTGATCTTGACCACGTCTTTCAGGTCGGAGAAGATCTTCTTCTCAATCGCCTCTTTCAGACGCTCGTGCGAGTTGTACTCAAACGCACGTCCCTTGCGCGCATAGGACGAGATGCGTATCAGAATCTCCTGGCGGAACGTGTTTTTGGCGTTCTCAGAGATGCCGATCTGCTCTTCGATGGAGCGCATCAACTGCTCGTCCGGGTCCATCTCCTCTTCTGTGATCGGGTCTTTGATACGCTCCTTGTTGCAGTAGGCTTCGACGTTATCCAGGTAGTTATTGCACATCGTGCGCGCCATCTCTTCAAACGAGTAGACGAAGGCGCGCTGGACTTCTATCTTCGCCAGCTCGTCATACTCTTTGCGCGCCGCAGAGATCAGATTCAGGTAGCGGTCGCGCTGATCCGGGCTGATCCCTGTGTGCTGCTCAAAGCCGTCTTTGATCGCGCGCAGGGCGTCAATCGGATTGATGCAGGTGACGCCGTCGCGCACCAGGGCGCTTGAGAGACGATTGATGATGTAGCGCGGGCTGATTCCGTCCATGCCCTCGCGCACGGTCTCATCTTTCAGTTCGCGCACATCCTTAGACTTATAACCCTCGACATCCTCGCCGTCGTAAAGCTTCATCTTCTTGACGATGTCTACGTTCTGCCGCTTGGGTTCTTCGAGCCGGGTCATGACGGCGAACATCGCGGCGACTCTCAAAGTGTTGGGCGCGATGTGTACGTTGCGCAGGACATCGGACTGATTGAGCAGTTTGTCGTAGATGCGCTCCTCCTGCGAAACCCTCAGGTTGTAGGGCACGCGCACGAGGATGATGCGATCCTGAAGGGCTTCGGACTTGCGGTTGCCCGCAAAGGAGATGTACTCGTTTTCGTTGGTATGCGAGAGGATCACTTCGTCTGCGTAGATCATGGCGAAGCGCCCGGTCTTGATGTTCTGCTCCTGCGAGAGCGTCAAGAGGCTATAGAGGAACTTCTCGTCAACCTTGAGCATCTCGACGAACTCCATCAGCCCACGATTGGCGATATTCAGTTCGCCGTCGAAGCGATAGGCGCGCGGGTCGGATTCGACGCCCACTTCGCCAATGGTCGAGAGATCAATTGAGCCCGTCAGTTCTGTAATGTCCTGGCTCTTGGGGTCTGAGGGCGCGAACGTGCCGATGCCGACGCGCTCTTTCTCGGAGAAGAGGATGCGATGCACGCGCACGTCCTCATGGCGGCCATTGTAGGTGTGCTCTAAAGTGTAGCGGCACTGCGGGCATAGGTCGCCTTCGATGTAGATGCCGTAATGCTTCTCTATCTCGGAGCGCAGCTCGTGCGGGATGAGATGCAGCGGCTCTTCGTGCATCGGGCAATCCTTGATGGCGAAGACCGCGCCCTGCTCCTCGCGCGTCCATTCTTCGAGGCCGCGCTTGAGCATCGTCACGATGGTCGATTTGCCGCCGCCGACCGGCCCCATCAGGAGCAGGATGCGTTTGCGCACCTCCAGGCGCTGCGCCGCCGATTTGAAATACTCGACGATGCGCGCAATCGGCTCTTCGATGCCGAACAGCTCCGTGGCGAAGAAGTTATAGCGGGCGACCTCGTCGCGCGTGCCCTCGTTTAACTTCTCGACGCCGACGGCGTGGATCATGTCGTTGATGCGCGCGTGCGAGAGTTGGGCGACTCGCGGGTTCTGCGCCACGAGCTCGAAATAATCGCGGAAGGAGCCTTCCCACCGCAGCGCTTCACGCTCGCGGCGCAGACCTTCGAGCCGCTCGCTGATGTTGAATCTATTATTGCCATCCTGCTCTTGCATAGCCTTGTTTAGTACCTCACTTTGGCTCACGCGCGCATGGGACAGCGTGTGGGGATAATCACGCCCTTATTATCAAGCAATGGACTAGCCCTCCGGGCTCATCCGGGCTTGTCAGTTGGAAGTAGCCTCGATGCGCGTATGCTGCACGCGCGCGAATCAGGTGCGCCGCGCCGTCGAGGCTGTTCCCACCTTTTAGCGATCAACTCTCAGCAAGAAGAAGTCTGGAGTCTGAAGTCTGGAGTCAAAGGACAGACTTTAGACTCCAGACTTCAGACTCTAGACTGTTATTGCAGATCGCTGACAGCTTATCAATGATCTTTATTCTCAATTCGAGCGGTAGGGCGGTCCCCCTTGTCGGTTGGGGAAAGCGACCGCTCGCGCGCTTTCCACCGGCTGCTGCTACTAAGTATAGCACAGCCCATTAGGGAACAAGTCAATGCTTATTTTTCAGGGGAGAGAACGGCGCGCGGGTGAAGGCCCCCGGCGCGGGCATCATAAACCCCGACGGCCAGCAGCCTTCCGCTTTCATCCAGCATCCTCACATGCTCGCCGTCGAGGTACGCCGCCCCAACCGACGGTTCCACATGCAGGGTCATGCCGTGGCACGTCCGGCGCGCCTCTTCCATCGTTAGATGCACAAAAGGCAGTTCCGAGAGCGCCGCGTCAGGAGGAAGAAGAACGCCCGTCTCTGTGCTCTCTGCCACCATCTCACTTAATTCATCCAGGCGAGTCGCATCCTCGATCTTAAAATGGCCTGCGCGCGTGCGACGCAAAGCAGCCAGGTGAGCGGGCACGCCGAGGCGCTCGCCTATGGATTCCGCCAGCGCGCGTATGTAGGTCCCGGCAGAGCAGACGACTCTCACAGAGAGGTCGCACGTCGCATCTTCATTGCGCCGCAGAAGCGCGCCGTCAACCCGAACGGCCTCAAGCTCTCGAATGTGCACGGTGACGGGCGCGCGCTCGACCTCTTCGCCGCGCCGCGCCAGCTCGTAAAGCTTTCTTCCCTTCAGCTTCTTCGCCGAATACATCGGCGGAACCTGTTCTATTTGACCGCGCAGGCCGCCGAGCGCAAGTTCAATCTCATGGTCGCCCCACGTCATAGAGTATTCTTCGACACTCCCGCCAGCTTGGAGCACTGGCCTTGGCTTGCCCGTAGAGTCTCCCGTCTCGGTCGCGTAGCCGAAGCGTATCACCCCCTCGTACTCTTTCTCCGCTCCGCTCACAAACTGCGCGAGCCTGGTCGCGCGCCCGACCAGCACCACCAGCACGCCCGTCGCAAAAGGGTCGAGCGTGCCCGTGTGCCCGACCTTTCGCTCAGACAGCACGCGCCGCACACGCGCCACCACGTCATGCGAAGTCCATCCCGCAGGCTTGTCTATGATTACAACGCCGTCCACCATTCGATTGCGGATTGTGGATTGCGGATTGCGGATTTGCAAATCCGCATTCCCTCAAATTCTCAATCTCAAATCTTTAACCGCACATCTTCAATCGAGTTCCCTTAATCCGCATTCCGCATTCCACAATCCGCAATCGGCACATACGCATTGCGCAACTGGCATGCTCTTTCGCGTTGCGCTAGAGTATTTATGAGAGATGAAAAAGCGTAGATGGAAATCGAAAGACAGGCAGTTGCAGGAGGAGACTGAGCGCCCGGCGCGAATCCTTAATCCTGAGAAAGCGCGAGAGCGCACGTTTCAGCGTGCGGGGAAGCTCCTGGCCGCCAAGCCCCGCTCGGTGGAAGAGCTGCGAGAGCGTCTGCTCGAAAAGCAGTGGACGGATGAGGCGACCGTGGAGGCTGTGATTGCGAAGCTCAGCGAGTACGGCTACCTGAACGACGAGCGCTTCGCCTTCGGCTACGCCTCTTACCGCGTGCGTCAGAAGCCCGTGGGTCGCCAGCGCCTCGCGCGCGATCTACAGATGAAAAAGGTCTCGAAAGAGACGGCAGACGAAGCCCTCGACCTCGTCTTTGAAGAGACACCGGAAGGGGAGTTGATAGATCGCGCTATTGAGAAACGAATGCGCCTGCGCGGACGCCCCGAGACGCGCGCCGAAACCAAGAGCCTCTTCGATCACCTGCTGCGCCAGGGCTTCTCATACGATCTGGTGATGAGCAAAGTGCGCGACGCCTCCTCACTGAAAACCGATGAGGACGAACTTTGAGGCTGCTTCGCCGCCCGCATCCAGCGTGTTACACTTTGAATAGTGAGCAGTAAGCAGTGAGCAGAAACTGTTTCCTGCTCACTGCTTACTGCTTACTGGAATTTTTATGACCGGAAAAGAGATTCGCCAAAAGTTTCTAGAATATTTCGAGCAGCGCGGGCATCGCGTCGTGCGTTCAAGCCCGCTGTTGCCCGCCAACGATCCCAGCCTGCTTTTCACCAACGCCGGGATGAACCAGTTTAAAGACGTATTTCTTGGCCTGGAGAAGCGTGATTACGTGCGCGCCGTCTCGCCGCAGAAGTGCATCCGTGCCGGAGGCAAGCACAACGATCTGGACGAGGTCGGCAAGACCGCGCGCCATCACACCTTCTTTGAGATGCTCGGCAACTTCTCGTTCGGCGATTACTTCAAGCGCGAGGCGATTGAATACGCCTGGGACCTGCTCGTCAACGAGCTGAAACTTGATCCCGAAAGAATGTGGTACACGGTCTTTGAGGGCGATGAGGAAGTCCCTGCGGATGACGAGTCAGCCGCGCTCTGGGCGGAGGTTTCGGGTCGGCCTGATCGCGTCCTGCGCTTCAGCCGCAAAGACAACTTCTGGCAGATGGCCGAGACAGGCCCGTGCGGGCCAAACTCTGAGATCAACTATTACCTCGGCGAGCATCCCGAAGACCCGAACCTGAATCGCGCCGACCTGGTCAATGGGCCCGGCGACATCACCATGGAGATTTGGAATCTGGTCTTCATGCAATACAACCGCGTAGAGGCTGAGCCGGGCAAGTACAAGCTGGAGCTACTGCCCAAGCCCTCTGTCGATACGGGCGCTGGCCTGGAGCGGCTGGCGGTCGTTCTTCAGGGCGTTCTCTCGAACTACGATACAGACCTGATTCGCCCGATCATAGAGTTCACAGCAAAGCTCGCAGACCGCCATTACGCGCCAGACTCGCCCGAAGGCTTCGCCATGCGCGTCATCGCAGACCACGCGCGCTCGACCGCCTTCGCCATCGCAGACGGAATCCTGCCCGGCAACGAAGGGCGCAACTACGTCCTGCGCAAGATCATGCGCCGCGCCATCTATCACGGGCGTCACGCGCTTGGGTTTGAAGACCTGTTCTTCTACAAGGTGACCGATTGCGTCGTCGATGAGATGCGCGACGCTTATCCTGAGCTGGAAACCTCGCGCGAATTCATCGGGCGCATGGTCAAGCTCGAAGAGGAGCGCTTCAGCTCGACTCTGACCGTTGGCTTGCAGAAGCTTGACGCGCTCTTCTCAACCACGACAGACGGCTCGCTGCCGGACTACAAAGAGCTGGCGCGGCTCTACGATACGTTCGGCACGCCGCGCGACCTGATCCGCGTCAGCCTCGAAGAGCGCGGCTTCAGCGTTGAAGAGGAGATCTTCAATGCGTCCTTTGACACCGCCCTGCGCGAGATTCAGGGCGCGAGCGAGCGCGATCAGACGGTAGCCCGCGCGAAGGCCAAGCCCGTCTATGCGAGTGTCGCGGAGCGCGTCGGACGAAGCGAGTTTACGGGTTATGAAGGGACACGCACGGATGACGGGCGCGTCGTCGCCCTCATCAACGGCGAAGAAGAAGTGAATGAGCTGCGCGAGGGCGATGAAGGCGAGGTCGTGTTGGATCGTACCCCCTTCTATGCTGAAGCAGGCGGACAGGTAGGCGATACGGGCACGTTCGCCGTCGGCAACACACACGTCAGCGTCAACGATACTGTCTCCCCCGCGAGCGGGCTGATCGTCCACCGCGTGACCGTTGATCGCGGCGCGTTGAAGGTCGGCGATGTGGTGACGGCTCAGGTCGATGTGGAGAAGCGCGACGCGACGCGGCGCAATCACACGGCGACGCACCTGCTCCATGCAGCCCTGCGCGAAGTCCTTGGTACACACGTCAAACAAGCAGGGTCGGTCGTTGCGCCAAACTACCTGCGCTTCGACTTCACACACTTTCAGCCCCTGACGCGCGACGAACTGGCCGAGCTTGAACGGCTCGTCAACTATCAGATACTGCGTAACGAGGCCGTGCGCACCGACGTACTCTCTCTTGAAGAGGCGATGCGCTCGGGCGCGATGGCGCTCTTCGGCGAAAAGTATGCAGAGAAGGTGAGAGTGTTGACAATACCCGGCTTCTCGAAGGAGTTGTGCGGCGGCACACACGTTCGCGCCACCGGCGATATTGGCCTTTTCAAGATCGTGAGCGATGAGTCCATCGCTTCGGGGACGCGCCGGATCAGGGCGGTCACGGGAGCGGATGCCTTCACGCGTTTTCAGGAGACAGAAGCCCTTGTAGATCAGGTCGCAGGCGAGTTGCGTACTTCGCGCACGGAGATTCCGGCGACGGTCGAACGCCTTCAGGAAGAGTTGAAGAAAGCGCGGCGCGAGGCAGATGAACTGCGCTTGAAACTGGCGACCGGAGGCGTTGGCGCATCCGCAAACGGCAACGAGGCGCGCGAGGTGGCGGGGGGCGTCAAAGTTCTGGCGCGCGAAGCGAGCGGGTTGGACGCGGCAGGTATGCGACAACTCTCCGACACGCTGCTGGCGCGTATCAATTCAGGCGTCGTCGTCCTGGGCCGCAGCAACGAAGGTAAAGTCTCACTCATCGTGCGCACTTCACCCGATTTGACGAAACGCGTTCCGGCAGGACAGGTGATAAAAGAGTTGGCGCCGATCATTGGCGGGCGCGGCGGCGGTAAGCCGGACATGGCCGAAGGCGGTGGCAATCAGCCGGAGAGATTGGCAGAAGCTCTGGAAGCAAGCTACGCGGTGGTCGAACGCCTTCTCGGATGATGAGCGTGAGTGAGCAGAATATTCTCAAGACAGAGGGACATTGAGGAAAACAGAACAATATCTGATCTCCTCTGCATCCCTCTTGTGTTTAATTTTTTGTGACCTCAAATCTCAACCCGTTATAAAAAGAGCAAGGGCGGGCAGTTCCCTTTTCAAGAGACAGCCCGCTCCTGCCTTTTGCTCCAATCTTCGCTTACCGGAAAACTACGGCACGCCTCGCTTAAATAGCTTTCTGCTTCTCCGTCAGTTGAATGTTCATCTTTTCGAGCGTGACGCGATTGAGCGTGCCCGTAACCTTGATCTTCTCTGCTTCCTGATACTTCTTCAGTCCGGCGCGTGTGTCCGGGTCAAGCTTCCCTGTCTGCTCGCCAGTGTAAAAGCCGCGCTGTTTGAGGATTGCTTGAGCCTGCTTGATCTGATCCTTATTGGCGCGAAAGACAGGGCCGCGCTTGCGGTTTGAATTTGTGCTCTTAGCGTTTGAATTGGATTCAGAGTTCGAGTTTGAATTGCCGTTTTGTGCCACTGCCGCAAAAGACATCGCAAGCAGAAGCGTTAGCAGAGCCAAGAGAGATTTTTTCATCTTTTCCTCCTCAAATTTTAGTGAGGCGCGCCAAAAGCGCGCGACTACTCGGATAATAAGCGCCCCATTGAGCCGCGCTATCATACTCCCACTGTCAAGACGCCTTCCGATGATCGCCCCCCACCCTCTAACCTAAATACTAGAAGGTACTGTGCGTTGCAAGAGTTCCCGAGATTCTGGCTAATGGGCTTAAGGTGTCAAACCACCTGATTAAAAGCCGGAAACGCCTTTTTGCACAAACTTGTTGTTATATTTTTAACGACATGCTATTATCTCTGGTGCGTCCCGGTCGGGCGTTTAAAATATGCGCTTTCACTTCAAAAATCCACCTTACTCACGGCCTCGCGCTTGACCGCTACGAAACTATTGCCTCTTAACCCCCGACATACATGGTGAATAGCATGAAAAAGTTCCCCTTGATAGTTGTCCTGGTGCTGGTTGCGTGTCTCCCCGCTGTGGCTCAGACGGGAGGCGGCTACCGCTTCGATAATTTTGACGTCAGGGACGGCGTCCATATAGAGGCCGTGCCGACGACGGCCACCCTAGCGTCTACAAAAACGGTTCGCCCCACGTCCAAATCCATCAAATCTACGGATAACGCTCATACGCGGCCTACGGCATCTACGGTCTACACGCGGACGCGCGTAGCCGAGATGACGGCCAGCAGGTCTCTCGACGGCTTCACGACGGGCGACCCGAAGATAGATGCTTTCATCGTCGAATCGGGCGCGCGCAACGGGGTCGATCCCGTCTTGATCTATTCGATCATGCACCAGGAGTCCTCTTTCAAAAGGGGCGCGATCTCGCCGAAAGGGGCGCGCGGGCTGATGCAGTTGATGCCGGGGACGGCGGCGCGTTTCGGCGTCACGAACATCTTCGATCCGCGCCAGAATATAGAAGGCGGCACACGTTACATGCGGTTCCTGCTCGACGCCTTTGATGGCGACGTGTCGCTGGCTCTGGCCGGATACAATGCTGGCGAGGGGGCCGTGATGAAGTATGGCCGCCGCGTTCCGCCCTATCGTGAGACACAGGAATACGTGCGCCGTATCGGGCAACGTTACGCGCTCATGCGCGATCCCTTAACGGCACGCAATGCGCGTAGTCTGAGACCTACGGAGGTGGCCGCAGTTCAGGCCGAAGTTTCCACACCCCTGACGATCTACGAGCGCAACGTCTTCGCCGTGCGCCTGCCGGACGGCAGACTCCAGCTTGTGAGCCAGTAGGCCGGGAAGCCAAAATTTAGCGTAAAATTTGCGGGGCGACTCTTTTTTAGGAAAGATTCGCCTCGTTTTCTGTTTCGGCGGGCACATTAATTATGTATCATAAGTAGCAGGAGGTGCGCTGCCTGTCCAAGTCGCGCACGTACTCCACGTCAGGAGGCGCTGCTTTCTTGTTGAATACTGCTCCAACCAGCTCCACTCAAGCCACGATGAAGCCTGCTCGCCGACGCGCCTTGATTATCGCGGACGCGAGCGCAGCCAGCCTGCAAGAGCAACTGGCAGATTCCGGCTACGAGGCCGAGGCGGCGACTATCGAGACCGCGCAAGCCGTGATCGCAGACTTTGCGCCGGATGTGGTCATCATAGAGTTGCCGCGCGGCACTGCCGGTCTTGAGAATGATCGCATCGCCCTGGCGCGCCGCCTGCGCGCAGAGCCCGCCACCTACGGCTTATCGCTGGTCTTCGTCTTCAGCCAGGATGAGCGCGCGTTGCGCAACACAGCTCTCAACATCGGCGTGGACGATTACTTCGGTCTCTGGACTCCGCATGAACAGATACTGGCACGGCTCGATTCGCTCTTCTGGCGCATCGAAGCCGGGCGGCGCTCGGCATCTGCCGTCGGTGATCAGCGTTTAGAGATAGATAACTTCATGCTCATGCTCGACTCCGTGAGCGAAGATATACGCAGCGGCGCGCGAGGAACGCTCGCTCTCGTCTACGCGGCGGCGCGCGAAGGCGGCGCGGCGATGGATAAAGCGGCGCGCGACCGCGTTCTGGCGGAGGCGCAGGGTTTTCTCAAACTCCACCTGCGCCGCATAGACGCGGCAGCTTTCTATGGGCCGACGACACTGCTCGTCTACTTGCCGCGCATGAACTCGGATGTCGCCTCAGATGTCTTCTCAAGATTGCGCAGTGAGTTTAATGAGAAGAACGCCGACAACGATATAGCCGTCGGTCTCGCCTCATTCCCCTCGGACGGCGGCGACGTTGAGACGCTGATCGAAAAGGCCGAAGCGGCGGCGAGCCTGGCGCGCTCTGGCAGGACACGCGTCGTCAGTTTCAAAGCGAAAGAGAGAGTGGAAGTTCCAACTCCAGAGACGGCGAAAGCTCCTTTACGGGAGATACCGGAAGCCGCACGTCCTACGGCGGCTGCGCCCACTCCGCCACCTCCAAGACAATCGCCACTACCTGGTAGTAGTACTACTACTACTATTGCTCAGCCGCGCCCTATCGCTCCCGAGCCTTTACCATTGAGCGAGCCTCCAGCGCCGGTTTCCAAACCACCTGCGCGCGCGTGGACTCTGGAATCGACGGTCGTGCGCGAGAAGAGAATTGATGATGTGGTGGAGACGGTCGCGGCGACGCCTGTGAAGAGCGGCGGGACGGGTTCTAACGGCGCTGATGCGGCGCGCGCTGCCTCCGAAGCTGCGGCTCGCGAGCGCGAGCGTCGTGCGAGCGGAGCCATCATGCCGCGCCGCCTGCTGTTGACCATCTCGGATGCCGCGCGCATGGCGCAGATTAATTCACTGATTCGCTCCGCAGGCTATGAAGCCCGCGCCGCTTTTGACGGACAGCAAGCTCTGGACCTGCTGCGCATAGAGCGTCCCGACCTGCTCCTGCTTGATTATGACCTGCACGGGATTGACGGGCTTGAGACGCTGCGTCGTCTGCGCAAACAGAATGGCGGGCGGCTGACGATGCCCGTGGTGCTGCTCATGTCGCCGGAGAAAGCGACGGAGCGCGCCCAGGCGCTTGAGCTAGGTGCGCGTAGCGTCGTCACGATGCCCTATGATCCGTCAGACCTTTTAACCAGCGTGCGCATGGCCGGGAGCGTCGAATAAGAGAGGATGCACTGCACTAACTGCGGCTCATACATCGCTCCGGGCACGCGTTTCTGCGCCGGGTGCGGCGCGCCCGCCATTGATCCCGAAATGACGCGCCTTGCCGGAGCGCGCGCTGTCGGAGCAGGAGGAGGAGGCAGCAGCGACCTCAAGCGCAATGACGAATCCAGCGAGATCGAGCGCACAATCTTCACGGCGCGCCCCACCATGCTCTTCATCAAGATCGGCTACGCAGCCGCCGCCCTCGGCGCAATTCTTTTGACCATCCTGCTGGCGCTGCTCCCTTTTTTGACTATTCCCTGGTACGTTTCCCTGCCGCTCGCGCTCGCGCTGCTGCTCATTCCAGCCTACTACCACGTCAGGCGCAACATGGTCAGCTACACGCTGACAGACTCCAAGGTCATGATCGATCAGGGTCTGGTGGCGCGCACGACGCGTAACATCCCTCTGCGTAATATTCAGGACGTGACGGTCTCTTCGAGCATCCTGCAACGCCTGCTCGGATTCGGCAACCTCATCATAGACAACGCGAGCGAGCAGGGCGGGACGACCATCCTGCGCAACATAGACAACCCGCGCCACCATGCCGATCTACTTTTGCGTGAACTCCGCCGTTGGCGCTAAACTATTAGATCGACAGCGATTTTCTGCACAACGGAGACGGCTTCCGGGAACATCTTAAGGTTTCCGGTTTCTAAAGAACCCGTATGCTTCCAAAGTCTTTTTGAGAGGGTCTTATTTTGCGTTTCGCTTTCCCGCCAAAATTTATCGTCGCGGCGCTTTTCGTATTGCTGCTGTTGCCCCGTGCATCCGCAAGCGAAGTCTCCACGGCAGGCGATTATTCAAAGATTTTACCGGCACAAGTAGGCCGGTTCCGCGTCACCGGGAGGGACTTTTTTACGGCTGACGGACAGGCTAAGGACGCAGGTTTCAACTCCAAAGATTTTAACGTCCTCTCTCTCTTCAGGCGTCACTATACATCTGCTAAAGGACATGGAATCATAGTTGTAATTACGAGGACGGGTTCGGAATCGAGCGCCTATTCGCTCTTAACGAAGAATAGCTCGCAATCCTTGTCGGAGCCGAGACCGAGGTGCGACTTTGGAACTATCTGCTTCGGTGATAACACAGGAATGTCGTTTGTTAAAGGCTCGACGCTCGTCAGTCTGACGCGTGTAGATAAATTTGGCGGCCAGACCGAAGAAGTTATCACTTTAGCCAACTTAATCGCGGACAGCCTGTACAAGGGCGAAGGGGAAATACCTTCACTGGTCAAACATCTTCCCGAATGGGAAAAGGTTCAGGACAAGGTTTTTTATGCCGTCAGCCTTAACGCTTTGAAGGGTGCTGTCCCTGACAGCGCCGTCCTTGATGTGGTGAGCTTCGAAGGTGGGACGGAGGCTGTGACGGCCACCTATGGTCAGTCAAGACTGGTCATTGTCGAATACACCACGCCGCAGATCGCAACCGATTCGGACGCTCGCATCAACGCACGAATCAAAGAGCTTCAAGGTAGCGGACAGCCCGTGCCTTCCGCCTATAGACGCGTTGGCAACTACTCCGTCTTTGTCTTCAATGCGCCGGATGATCAGACGGCGAAGCAGTTAATCGACGGCGTGAGCTACGAGCAGGTGGTGCAGTGGCTCGGCGACAACCCGCGCGCTCTGGAGCGTGCACAGAGAATGTACACACAGACGACCGCAGGCATCATCCTGGCCGTCATCAAAGCGTCAGGGCTCGCCGTTCTCCTGTGCCTGGGCATCGGCGGCCTCTTTGGCACCATTATTTTCAGGCGTCGCCGCTCGCAGCAAGCCGCCACGGCGGCCTATTCGGACGCAGGCGGTATGATCCGCCTGAACATCGACGACATGACGCCGCAAAACGATCCAGCTAGATTACTGGGCAGGAGCGATGGTTAAGTAATCCTCTAAACACCAGAAAGTTAAAAAGGCGTGGCGAAGATTGAATCTTCGCCACGCCTTTTAATAGCCCAAAAAGTTTGCGGGCTGCTGGTCTTCCTTCAGGGCTCCCCCAAGCCCATTCAGGACGCCGACCAGCAGCCCAGCAACTGTTGCCCTTTGACTGCTTCGCTTGCGACAACCCCGTTCCCCCGAAAGAGCCGCCGCCTGCTTTTTAAAGTGAGAGAACGCCTCCCCCAAAGCCTTCACTCACTGCTGTCTCCGAGCCTGACCCGATTTACCCTTTATGTACCCTTCGTTATTTTAACCAGGACGCTATAGAGCAACGATCATGCCATTAAACCCTTGAATCCTCTGAATTAACACCAGAATAATATTTGAGCCCTAAAAATAGGCTATTTAAGGCAAATCGCAATCCATGAAGGATAAAGGTAATTGCAGGCCGGAAAGGAGAAACTTGAATTATTTTTGTACATGAAGCCTGTACGTTTGAACGATAATAATTCACTAATCGGCGAAATCACCTTATAAACCGCTTGACGTAGGCTCCGGAACACGCGACGGCCTGTTCGGAACGCGTGACGACCGGCTTAGAACACCTGACGATGAGAAGAGTTTACCTGACGGTGGCAAAAGAATGCTTGATGATGGGGATGGAACGGCTGACGGTGAGCTTGGAACATCTGTCGGCGGGTTAAAATCACAGCAAAATGAGCCTGTCACAGAGAAAACCGGGCTTGGAGTGTATGGAAATAGTATAACGGTGGCTGTCAGAACCCCCGCTGTCGCAGGCGGGTGGTGGCAGTATACAGACCCGCCCGCTACCGCGCGGGTAGTACTGACAGGCTGCCTTTACTCTCAAGTAATCTCAAGGCAAGGCGTTGACGAATGCGTCTATTTCGTCGGCTGTATTGTAAAGATGCGGCGCGATGCGCAGGCGGTCTCCGCGCGGGGCTGTGATAATGCCCTGCCGCCTGAGATGAGCATAGAGTTCATGAGGAGTCTGGCCGTCTCTGTGACGTATGCAAACGATCTGAGACTTTTCACCGGCGCGCCGCGAGCTAACGATCTCATAATCACGTCCGCCCAGGCGTTCACACAGGTAGTCGGTCAACTCATTCAAGTGTGCCGCGATGCGCTCGATCCCCGTTTCGTTCAAGAGCTTCAGGCTCGTCTCCAAGCCATGAATCAGTGCGGTGGGCGCTGTGCCTGTCTCCCAAGCGAGAGCGTCGCGCTTCCAATCCTGTTCAAAATCGGCGTAGTCTTCGGGCTGCTGGACGCTCATCCAACCGACGAGCGTTGGCTCGATCCTCTCTCGCGCGCGGTCTGAAAGGTAGAGCAGGCCGACGCCTTCGGGCGTCAGCAGCCACTTGTGGCACGCGCCAGCCGCCACGTCTATCAACTCGGCCTCGACATCTACAGGCAGCGCGCCCATGGCCTGTATCATATCTACGACGAGCAGCGCATCGCGAGAGCGTGCCGCACGCCCAAGGCGCTCAAGGTCTGCGCGAAAACCGGAGCCGTACTGCACCTGGCTGATGGCGACGACGCGCGTCCGCTCGTCCATCAGACCGATCAACTCGTCTATGTCTACGCGCCCGTCGCGCTCTTCGCACATCCGTACTTCGACGCCGTACGCATCACGCAGCCTGAGCCAGGGGTAGATGTTCGATGGGAACTCGCGGCGGAAGGTGACGACCGAGTCGCCCGCGCGCCAGATGAGGCCATTGGCAATTGTCGAGAGTCCGTCAGAAGTGTTACGCGTGAAGGCGATTTGGGAGGGGCGTGCGCCGATCATCGCGGCGGCGAGTTGGCGCGCTCGCACCTTGACCGCCACCCAGCTTCGGTAGTGAAGCGAGCCATTTTCAGCCACATCCCTGAGCTGCGCCTCGACCGCCGCGACCGTCGGAGCGGGCGGAGGCGACACCGCCGCGTGATTCAAATAGACGGCACGCCGGGTAATGGGAAAGAGCGCGCGTAATTGCTCGTTCATAAAATCATGGCAAATTGAAAGGGGTTTAATGGCTCAACCAGGGGAGGGGTCATCTCCTCTGCGCCCATTGCGAATATCCTTTGCGCCCTTTGCGTTTAGAGAAGAACTTTAAACGCAAAGGGCGCAAAGGATATTCGCAATGGGCGCAGAAAATTCAACTCTCTTGCTTGAGCCATTACCGATAGTTATTCGGGTGGAAAGGTCTGCCGTAGAGTTCCTGATAGAACCATCCGAGCACGCGTATCTCCGCGGTGCAGAGCGTCTCCAGCCAGCAGCAGACAAGGAAGAGGCTGCGACCACGCTCGCTGGGAATCTTCGCCGCCTCGTCTATGACGGAGCTTTCACCTCCCATCTCAAGCTTATAATCAGCAGCCACCTCTTCATTGGTCTTCGACGCGTCTTCAAGCGCGTTCAAAAGCTGGCTGATCCAGGCATGAAGCTCCCGCTCGCTCCCGTTTTCCACCATTGCCTGCATGATCCCGATTGCCAGGCGGTCTTCGGCGCGCGGGAACATATACACGTCCTCACCTTCGCGGCGGCTTTCCTCCTGCTTCCACTGAAAAAGCTCCTCGACCTTCGGATGTTTAATGATCGCCACGCGCGGGTCGTGATCCAGAAACCACTGTAAGGCGTCGGCCATCGACGTCGGCTCAACATTTCCATGACGGTCACGCCTGAGCGCGGGCGAGTTTTGCGGCGCGTCAGTCGTATTATTTGTTTTAGAATCCGGCATATAAAATAGACCAATCAAGGCCGTGTCACCTGCCGCTGCTGCCTTGCCTTCATCTGCTCAACGTAAATTCAACTCGAAAGAGGCGCGCACTTCGCCCACGCTGTCGCCGCGATGATTGCGCAGGGTGAAACTGGAATAGGGCTCGACTGCCTCAAGGGCTTCGCCCGTCAGCGCCTGTAGCTGGCGCAGCGCTTCTATGACGATGGTCGGGCGGGCGCGGCGTTCTTCGCCGTCCTCGATCTTGAGCGCCAGTCCGAAGCCTCGCGGCCAACGTTCAGACGGCAGCACGCCCACAGTGTAAACGCCCTCCGCCCCGACTTTCGAGATTAAAGCGCCACGGGCGGCGCGCATCATCTCCGTATCGAGACGCTCTTGTGTGCCTCCAACCATCTCCGGGTGCTCGATCATGGCACTCACGATCCGACGACACGCTTCGCGCGTCTCAAGATCATACTCAAGGGGGGGCGCGACCAGGCGAGCGTACATCAAGGCCATCGCGCGCACAGTGATGCCGAAGACGGGCACGCCGCAGCCGTCCACGCCGACGGCGATGTCTTCAAGCGGCACGCCGGAAAACTGCGCGATGGTGCGACCGATCAACAGTTGGGCGGGATTGTCCGGCTGATCGTAGGTTTCGGTCGTCGCGCCGAGGTGAAGCGCGAGCGCGAGCATCCCCGTGTGTTTGCCGGAACAGTTATTCTGGAGCACGTTCGGCCATTGCCCGCGCTCGCGCAAAGCCCGCGCGACCTCCTGACTGAAAGGCTCGTGCGTGCCGCACCTCAGGGCGCTTTCGTCAAGCCCGATCTTGCGCAGCATGGAAGCGACAGCCTCCGTGTGAATCGGCTCTCCGTTGTGCGAGGCGCAGGCGACGGCGATTTCACGCTCGGTGAAGCCGAAGCTATCGGCTGCGCCCGAGGCAATCAGAGGAATAGCCTGGTGCGGCTTGGCAGACGAGCGCAGGTAGGTGACGGTTTGCGGCGCGCCCAGATGCGCCACGATCTGGCCGTCCGCATCAACCGCCGCAATGTGCCCGCGATGGCGTGATTCCGTGATCGAGCCGCGCCTGACCTCTACCAGAGGCTCGGGCATAGGGACGTCATCATTCTCTTTATTATTGCTCATAGGCTATAGAGACGAGCTACAGCCTGCTCATCTCGTCTCGACTTGATCGTCATGGTGGAATTTAAATTGGCACCAACATCATAAAAGTAAAAAAGCAAAAGGTAAAAGGCAAAAGTGAAGAGAACAGAATCTCCTGTTCTCTTCACTTTTGCCTTTTACCTTTTTACTTTTGCCTTCTTGAGCCTACCTTCTTGCCTTTGCTTTCTTCTTCGCACCGTAGCTCAGGACTGTGAGCTTGATGTTGCGGCGACCGAAGCGGCAGGCTTCCCTGTTGGTCGGAACCCACACGTCGATCTTGCGGCCTTTAACTCTTGAGCCGATATCCGCGACGACGTACTCGCCGCTGTACTGCCCTGCGTCGATCCGCACGCGCGTGCCGAAAGGCAACACCCTCGTGTCCGCTGCGATCACGCCCTTGCCGACAGGTCTGCCGGTCGCCGTTCGCCCTGGAAGGCTATAAGCCGTCGCCACGTAGGCTTGCGCGGCGGCAACCGTCGCTTCGCTTATCTCCTCTGCGGGTGCAGGCGGCGCTGGCATTGCGTCTGTAATCACTGAAACAGCGGCAGCGGGCGCGGGCGGCGCTGGCATTGCCGCTAGGGCAGCGTCAGCCCCGACCGTCTCCAGTGAGGTTTCAGACAAGGGAGCGGGCGGCCTTGGCGCGACTCGCTTCTCTTCCTGCGCGGGCTTCTCCTGCTGTACGTGTGCTTGTGATGCGAGGGCTGGTTCGGCTGCTAGAGGGGGCGTGTAAAACAGGGTCATAGCGGTAAGAAGCGCGGTCATAATGGCCGCACTCCCACCAAAGAGGGATTTTGTCATACGCGGGTCTCCTGTCCGTCTTTGTTGTCCAATCTTTCAGCGAGCGCCGCGCGCGTCCGTTCTTTCCTATGACTCGACCTCCGGCTCTAGGAGGCAGGCAGACAGTTGTCAGCCGGAGTTGGG
Organism: Pyrinomonadaceae bacterium; assembly: GCA_036386415.1. Taxonomy (GTDB): domain Bacteria; phylum Acidobacteriota; class Blastocatellia; order Pyrinomonadales; family Pyrinomonadaceae; genus DASVVT01. Next base: position 54,409 of record DASVVT010000094.1, on the reverse strand, counting down.
GGCTTGCATCCTTGATGCGACGCGCTGAAAGGATTAAAAAAAAGAAGTAATGACCCGGGTTGAAAATAAACGTCAACGATGATCGCCTTCGGGATTTTCAAATCAGGACACTACCAAAAAGAAAAACAAGCGAACATCAAGCCCGCTTGTTATCGAAAAGCAGAGTAACACATTTTTGCGACATATGTCCAGCCGCAACCCTAAGCGTTTAGTTTTCTTACGTTTAGACTCTTTGGGCGGGTCTCAGAGATTGAGGAAGTTTTCCATGATGCGACGCCCGTGCGGATGCTCTTCGTTAAACAGCTCCGGGTGAAACTGGACGCTGAAGACCGGGCGCGAGGTGTGCTGCATGGCTTGAATCGCACAGGTCTCGTTGCTGGCGGTGCGTTTGAAACCTTCGGGCAGCTCCTTCACTTCGTCGTAATGCGAATGCCAGACCGTCACATGGCGCGGCAGCCCCTTGAAGAGGCCGTCGCCTTCGGTCTCAATCTCGAAGAAGCCGCGCTCGCGCAGGCAATTCTCATAGCCTTCGCCCGGCGCGAGACGCCGCATTACCGCGACCTGCGCACCGTAGGCGAGGGCGATCTGCTGGTGGCCTCCGCAGACGCCGAGCAGAGGTTGCCGTGCGTGTTGGATGATTTCATAGACGCCCCTCTGAGATTCCGCCGGGTAGTTGTGCCAGGGATGACTCTGCCCGCTCAGGATGATGTGCGAAGGCTTCAACTCCTCCACGCGCCGGAGCGAAACATCCATGAAGCGTTCGACGACCACCTTCAGACGGGGGCGCAAATGATTCAAAGCCGAGAGAATCTCGCGCGGGCTTGCGCCCTGCCCGTCAATCGTATTGTCAACGAGATAGATCATCGCCTTTCAGGTCGGGGCGCGCCGCGAGGCAGTAGAGATTGCCGTTGAATGCGCCGATGTAGATGCGCCCGTTGAGGATCGCGGGCGTGGCATTGATGTTGTCACCAATCTTCAATTCCCAGATCAGTTTTCCGTCTTCGGCGCTCAGCATGTACATCCAGCCAGCCTTGTCGCCAAAGACGACGCGCCCATCGACCACAGGAGATGTGCCCCAGACCGCTCCGCGCGTCCTGTAGCGCCAGACGAGTTTGCCTTCATCTGCCGTCAGGCAGTACATGCTTCTATCTTCAGAGCCGATATAGACGCGCCCATTGAGGACGATGGGGCTAGCCCAGAACCCGCCGCCATCTTTGAGCTTGCCATCTATCGTGTGCTTCGTGCCATCGCCCGCTTTGAACTTCCACACAAGCACGCCCGTCGCCTGTTTGAAGCAACTGACGTAACCATCTTCAGCCGCCGTGTAGACGAGCCCCTGCGCCACCGCCGGTGTCGAATTGGAGTCTGCGCCGAGGTGTGTCTTCCAAACGGTCGCGCCGTCCGACATGTTGAGACAGTAGAGGTCGCCCTGTTCAGTGCCGACGAAAATACGATTGTCAGTGATAGAGAAGCTGCCCTCGACCGAGCCGATCTGCTGTTTGTAGACGAGCGAGCCGTCTTCCAGGTTGAGACAGTAGAAGAAGTGATCTTCCCCGCCGAAGTAGACGCGTCCGTCGATCACCGCCGCCGAAGAGTCCACCTCGAACCCTGTCTTGTAAACCCAGATGAGCGTGCCGTCTTTGACGTTCAGACAGTAGACGTTGTGGTCGAGCCCGCTGGCGATCAGGCGGTCGCCGATGATCGTCGGCGTAGCCTTCAGGCTATCCCCTGTTTTGTAGCTCCAGATCAGACTCCCGTCGCGCGCGCTCAAACAATAAACGTAGCTGTCCGCCGAACCGAAATAAACCCGATCACCGGCCACAGAAGGTTGACCCGGCCAGCTTGATCCGCCCCACTTATCCTCGTGCAATCGACCAGACGTGGATGAGGTCTCGAACTGCCAGGCGACTTCGAGGGGGGCTTTAGGCCACGGCCCCGTGCCGTAAAAGGTGCGCGAGGGATTGCCCAGCCACATTGGGACGGTGGGCGGCACGCGCACCACTTCGGCGGCACGCAAAGCGCTCTCCGTGCTCTTGGCGTAAATCTCCTCTGTGACTTTCCCGCCACATCCACCGAGCGGGAGCAGGGCAGCCAACGCAAACGCGCAGAGAGAGAGTGTCTTCAAATTATTAACGCGCCTATTTTGTGCGAGAGATTTCATGGGGGAAGAACTTCTTAAGCTGATGTCAAGGGGTTGAGAATTTTCGTGCTTCTCTTTTTTTTAAGAAGCCGGGGCTTCCGGTCGTTTTCAATCTCGAATCCTTCGAGCTGCGATTGTATACGATTATGCTCCGGCCAGCCACTCGCCGCTGTACACAACATCGGCGCGTCCAGTCATCAGGACTTCTCCATCCTCGCGCCACCAGGAGTCGATTTGTCCGCCCGGCATGTGGACGGACACGCGACGCTCAGTGCGATCATTAATTACGCTGGCGATCATTGCAGCGCAGGCGCACGTGCCGGATGAAAACGTCTCGCCGACGCCGCGCTCCCAGATGCGCAGCTCTATCTGGTCGCGAGCATGCACGCGCACGAACACGACGTTGGTACGCTCCGGGAATTGCCGATGGGATTCGAGGATGCGCCCCACGCGTCGCCAGTCCAGCGCCTCGAAATCATCGACGAAGATGCAGCAGTTCGGATTGCCCATCAGGAGCGCCGTCACCCGAAATGTCTCCCCCAACACATCGAGCGGGTAATCTATCACGCGCTCCAGCGGCTCATCCGTCCGGATAGGGATCGACGCGCTGTCGAAGGCAGGCTGCCCCAGCTCAGCCTCGAACCAGTAATGCCCGTGTCCCTCACGCTGGCGCAGGCTGTAAAGCTTCACGCCCGTGCGCGTCTGAAGGCGCAGCTCGTCTCGCGACCACAATCCCTGATAGTAGAGGTACGCGGCGGCAGAGCGCGTGCCGTTGCCGGACAATCCCGCCTCGCTCCCGTCCGCATTGAAGATACGCACATTGAAATCCGCGCTTTCACTTTCCGCCCGGCTGATTACGGCGATGCCGTCCGCGCCCGCGCCGTAATGTCGGTCACAGACGCGCCGTGCAAACTCGTTCAGGGAGCTAACAACGCTCAGCCGCCCCTCTTCAAAGACGATGTAATCGTTGCCGAAGCCGTGGAATTTAATGAACTGCATCTTAAAAGCAGGGACAAGTGACGAATTAGAACAAGCGAATCAAGTGCGTAACTCTTTTTCGTCCCGTCAGGGACGCTTGATAGTAGCCCAGCGATTTATCGCTGGGGATAAGCCAGAAAAGTTTGCGGAGTCCCGTAGGGACGGCTGAAATTGCGACACCGCCAACCTCTTTCAGCCGTCCCTACGGGACTGCAAACCGGGGTGGCTCTTATTCCCAGCGATGAATCGCTGGGCTACTATCATTAAGTCCCTACGGGACTACTCGATCTCCACAATATATAGTTGCATACATGGTCGAGTGATTATCTTATCACTTGTGACTTGTCACCTGTCACTGTGGCTGGCTCCGTCCGGTGAATGAGGCGAGCAACACCGCGATGGCGTCGATGTGGCTTCTGGGGCTGTCGGATGTTTCCGCGTAGTTGTTGAGCATGATGGAGAAGGCGAGGCGTTCATTGGCCGCGCTCGTGACGTAGCCGGAGAGCGTGGCGACGCCGCTGATGGTTCCCGTCTTGGCGCGAATGTTGTTCGCCGCCACGGTTCCCTTCATGCGCCCCTTCAGCGTGCCATCCACGCCCGCAACCGGCAGCGCTTCACGAAAGGCGCTTGCGTACCGGTGCTTGCTCATGTAGGCGAGCAGTTGCAGCGTCGCGTCAGCCGTAATCATATCGCGGCGCGAAAGGCCGGAGCCGTCCGTGATGACGAGTCCGTCAGCCCTGATTCCCGCCTGGTTCAGAAAAGCTCTGACCGTTTCGACGCCCGCCTCATCACTGGTCAGCGCAGTAGTAGTAGTAGCAGCAGCAGCGGGGCTCGCGCCCGCGACCTTGCCGAGTGCACGCAGGAGCAGTTCCGCGTAAAGGTTCTGGCTGACCTTGAGCGTCTGCGCAGCGATGACGCTCAGGGGCGGCGACTGTAGGCTGGCGATCTCGACGAGCGCGTTGGTCTGAAGCGGGATGCCTTTGCGCTCGCGCGCATCGACGGAGCGCGACTTGCCCGTGATGGTGATGCCCTGCCCGGCTAACGCAGAGCGCAGCATGTAGATGAAGACCAGCGCCGGATGCGAAATAGCGACGGCTGCCGAGAATCCAGGATCATCGACCGGCAACTGGCCTCCGACTTCAATCACGTTTTCTCCGAGGGCGCGATAGACACTGACCTCTCTTTTCGTTCCCGCCGGAACGGTCGTCGTGCGATTCATAATCGTGACGAGCGGCGTCACAGGGCCGGTTGTCACGGTGCACTGAGCGCCGACGCTCATGCCGGGCTTGACGAACAGGTCGAGGGCATTATCGTTGACGGAGAGCGCGCTCACTTCCGCGCCGAAGTACCAGGTCAGGTCGTCCCAGGTCCAGCCCATCCCGTACGGCGCACCCGTAAAGTAGCTCTCGTCGCCGATCAGATCGCCTTCGACTCGCTTAACGCCCGACGCCTTGATGCGCGCCGCCAGCTCTTCAATCCCTTTGTGGTAGTCGCCGTTATTGAAGCGCGCAGCGATTGACGGATCGCCGCGACCGTAGACGATAAGATCGCCGCGCACGGTTCCCGTGGCGTCCGCCCGCGCAGGCGCGTAGACGGAGGTGCTGAAACGATAGTCCGGCGTGAGGCGGTCGAGCGCGGCAGCGACCGTGAAAATCTTCATGTTGGAGGCTGGACGCAGCAGCTTGTCCGCGTTCTCTTCAAAGATGGTGCGTCCCGTGTCGAGTGAGGCCACTTTGACGGCCACCATCGCGGGCGCGAGTTCCGTGCGGCGCAGCACCTCTGAGATGCGCGCGCGCAACTCTTCGACAGTCCTCGGTGCGCCTCCTGTGCTGACCGCAGCGTTGGCCGCAGTAGCAGGCGCGGTCGAAACCGGCGCGACTGCCCTCCGCTGGCGTTCCTGCTGCGCGAGGGTCGTGGTGGCTGCGCCCGAATTCAGCGCCAGCAGCAGTAGAAAGCAGATGAAGCGAGATATGCGACTCATAATGAAAGCGAACACCTCACGCCAGGACGCTGGAGGCGCAAAGAGGAAGGTGCGCCTTATCTTTGCGCCTCCAGCGTCTTGGCGTGGGGCGCTTGTTCTTACATCTCCCTTTGGATTGAATTGACCAGCTCGTCGGCGCTGGCGGTTGCCGTCCCGATCTTCCCGACGACGATTCCGGCGGCGTGATTGGCGAGCATGGCCGCTTCGAGCATAGACGCTCCGGCGGCGAGCGAAGCGGCAAGAGTAGCGATCACAGTGTCGCCTGCACCCGTCACGTCGTAGACTTCGCGCGCCGTCGTCTCAACATAGACGGGCTCGTTGGCCTTCTCCAGGAGCATCATGCCGCGCTCGCCGCGCGTAATGAGCACGGACTCGCACTCCAAGCGCTCGCGTATCAGGTGCGCCGCGCGCTTCAGACCTTCGTCCGTGTCGTCCTCGGAGTTTGTCAATCGCAGGGCTTCGTGGTGATTCGGGGTGACGAGCGTGGCCGGACGGTACGCGTCGAAGTTGCGCATCTTGGGATCGACGAGCACAGGCGTGCCGCGCCCATGCGCGAGCAGCAGGATTTCATGAAGGATGCGCGGCGTTACCGCGCCCTTATCGTAATCCGAAACGACAAAGGCATCCGCCTCATCAAGCGCTTCTCTGAGGGCACTGATAAGACGATCCTCTGTGCGTGCATCGACGGGTGTGCGCCTCTCCCGATCTGCGCGAACGACCAGTTGGTTGTGCGCGATGATGCGCGTCTTGATGGTCGAAGGTCGGCTCTCATCAACGACAAGATAATCATCCGCTTGAAGCGCGTTCGTCTCGCGGAGCGCCGCGCGCAGGCGTTCCCCCGCTCCGTCGTGCCCGATGACGCCGACGACCGCTGCACGCGCGCCGAGCGCGATCAGGTTCGCCAGCACATTGGCCGCGCCGCCCAGATGCACGGACTCGCGCCGGATGTCCACGACAGGCACGGGCGCTTCCGGCGAGATGCGCGTCACGTCGCCCCAGACGAATTCATCCAGCATACAATCGCCGTACACGACGATCTTGCGCTCCGTCATGCGACGCGCGATTTCGCCTGCGCGTTCCTGGGTCAGGGAGTTCATAGAAATGCAGTAGACAGGAGACAGTAGACAGTAGACAGTAGAAAAGAGAAGCGGTTGATGCGTTCGATGTGGCTCATCTCAATCACAATCGTCAGTTGTAGTAGATACTGCGGTTTTCCTACTGGCTACTGACTACTGACTACTGTCTCCCCTCTACTTTTCTCAATCACCCTCTCGATGGCTGCCGTGACACGCTCGACCGGGACGCGGCGTATGCACTCGGGCGCATCGAACTCCGCGCAAGTATAGCCGGGGCACGGCGCGCATGGCATCTCTTCGCGGACGACCTCCGAAGGCGCAGTCGCCCAGGGTCGCCAGTGTGCGACGTTGGAGGAGCCGAAGATGATTACAGATGGAGCGCCAACCGCCGCCGCGATGTGCGCGATGCCGCTGTCGTTGCCGACGAAGAGACGAGCGCGCGCCGCAAGCGCCGTCACTTCCGGCAGCGACAGGTCTACAAAAGCGTCTATGTGTGCGGAAGAGTTTTTAATCAGCTCATCTGCGAGAGACGATTCATCGGAAGCGGCGATGGCGACGACAGAGAGGCCGCGCGCGCGTAGGTCTTCCGCCACGCGCGCGAAGTTATAAACGCCCCATCGCTTCGACTCGAAGGCTGCGGCTGGATGAAGGAGCGCGAAAGGCTTCGTCTGGTCGAGCCCGATGCTGACGAGTCTTGCGGCGACGCTTTTTTCTGCTTCCCGCGTCAACATTAAGCGCGTCCGTGGGCGGTCACTGACGGGCACTCCAGTCCAGCCGAGCAAGGCCAGTTGCTGCTCGACCGAATGCGTCCTCTCCTGTCCCCATAATTCCAGCGGCGACGGCGCGAGGTGATTATGCAGGCTGCTGTAGTTGTAATTGAAATAGCCGACACGATGCCTGGCCCCTGAAGCTCTCATGAGCAGCGCGGCGGTCGATCCGCCGTGCAGGTTGTACGCGACGTCGTAGCGCGTCGCGCGCAACAGACGCGCCACCCTTGCGCGCGATGCGGTGCTCCCGCGCTCGACCGTGATGATATTGTCTACCTCTTGAAATCCGGCGAGCACGGGCGCGACCCAGCTCTCCAGCAGAACATCTATGCGCGCGTGCGGCAGCATACGGCGCAAAGCATGGAGCGAGGGCGTCGCCAGTACCGTATCACCAATCGAGCGCAGCCGCACGACGAGCACGCGCTCAACCCTTTGCCAGTCCCAGCGCGCGGGCGCAAGCGGCTGCGGCACGTCAGCCGCAACCACCTCACCGCCCCCGTAGCTCTCCGCCAGATTGAGCCATCGGGAGCCAGTTGGCTCAAGAGTTCTACGGCGCAGGCTCTTCATTTTCTATGGTCGCTTCGTCAATGAGCATTACCGGAATGTCGTCACGAATCGGATAGACTCGCTTACACTCGCGGCACTTCAAGCCGCTCCCGTCCGGTTTCAAATCGACCTTCGCCTTGCATGCGGGGCAGGCCAGTATCTCCAACAAATCTTGATTGATCGCCACTGATTATTCCTCTTGATTCAAGCGCGCCGCATGCTCATCCAGTTAATCACCATCATGGCGCGCCCAGAGCATCTGCAAAAGCGATCAAGCTTAACAGTTTCGGGAACGGGCGAGCAAGAAGGGGCCGCAAAGCAGGAGGCAGCAATAAAACGTGGCGGCATGTCAGTACACGGAGCGGTAGCGACGGGGTGACGCGACTTATATTGCTTTCTGTCTACAGTCTCGTGCTGACAGTCATTCGCATCCCGTGCTTAGGCCGCAGCGTGATGACGGGGTGAAGTTCCACCGCGTGATCTGGAACGAGCCGTAGACGCCAGCGCTGTGCCAGCGTAGCGATCAGGAGGATGCCCTCCATCCAGGCGAAGCCTTCGCCGATGCAGCGGCGTGGGCCGCCCCCGAACGGGAAGTAGGCGTACTGCGGCCTCGATTCGCGCGCCGACGGTGTCCAGCGCTCCGGGTCGAAGCGCTCCGGGTCGGGATAGTAGCGCGCGTCGCGGTGCATCACGTACTGGCTCAGCAGGACGAGCGAGCGGGCTGGCACGACGTATCCGCCGACCTCGTAATCGTTGACCGCCAGCCGCCCGATAGCCCAGGCGGGCGGGTAGAGGCGCATGGATTCAGCGAGCACCATCTCCGTGTATCTGAGACGGGGCACATCATCGACCGTTGGCAGGCGTGAGCCGACGACGGCGTCGATCTCCTCGTGCAGACGCGTCTCGACTTCCGTGTGCTGCGAGAGCAGATACCATGTCCAGGTCAGGGCGTTGGCGGTCGTCTCGTGACCGGCGAGGAAGATGGTCAACGCCTCATCGCGCACCTGCTCGTCTGTCATCTGTCCCGTGTGGCCTTCTTCGTCCTGAGCCAACAACAGCATCGAGAGCAGGTCGCCACGATCAAGACGGCTGCGGCGTCTCTCCTCGATCATCCTGTAGATGGTCGCATCCAGCCGGGCGCGCGCCCTCTGGAAGCGGCGCGTCTGCGGCAGCGGCAGCTTATCCAGATACTCTGAGAACGGTAGCAGCAGCACGTCAAAGAGATTCATTACGTCCGTGAGCGCCTGGCCGATCTCCTGCGCCTCATCTTCTACGTCCGCGTCGAAGAGCGTCTTGCCGACGATGGCTAATGTGAGGCGCATCATCTCGTGCGAGATGTCGAGCGTCTCGCCGTCCTGCCAGCGCTCGCGCGTGCGCGCGCCGAAGTCCGTCATGATGCTTCCGTAGGCTGCGACACGCTGGCGATGAAAGGCTGGCTGCGCGAGACGGCGCTGACGACGATGAAAATCGCCCTCGCTCGTCAGCAACCCAAGCCCAAGCAGGCGCTTGGCTCTTTGCAGCGCGCGTCCCTTGATGAAATTCTGGTGGTGTGTGACCAGCACGTCCTTGACGTAATCGGGATGGTTGAGGAAGAAAACCTCCTGCGGGCCCGTCTTGAAATAGGAGATGTCTCCGTAGTCGCGCGCGAGGCGTTGCAGAAAGTCCAAGGCGGCACCGCGAAAGGCGATGAGGTTGCCGATGAGCAGGTTACGTTTCGGGCCAGGGGGACGTGTGATTGACACTTCTTACTCCTGTTCGACGGCGCGAAAGCTGAAAAGCCATGTAGATGTACTGGTTGTACAGCCCCACTCAGTCATTGAGCAAGCCTGGATAGAATGGCCGGGTCAATTCATTCTTGAACCCGATCAACCAGAAGAGCACAAGCGCTACGGTGTAAGACGCGGGGCTGGCCTTGAGAGTCGAAGAAGAATATGGAATCCACGAATAAGACAGTCGCTCACTTGCTCCATCCTCCGTTCATGTGTTAGTGATTTTATTGAATGCAGAGTCAACTGTCAGAATTGCCGATGCGGCGCAAGGGGAAGAGATTGTCTTTAGAGTTTGCCGTCGAATATTCATGTCCATTGCGCGCACGCTACGAGGAGAAGCACCTGCGCGCGTGGGGACGTTTGAGCAACATACACACGCGCGTCACGACGGGCGAGCGCGCCGTGCCGACCGAAGACAAGCTGCGTTTTGTCGAAGATGCGCGCCCTGAGGTCGAGCGCATGCAGGCCGAGACGACCCTTTGCGCGGCCTGTCCCGCCTGCCTGCCGCGCGAGACGGCGGGCGAAGGGGAATCGGTCGGCTGCCTGGGGCGCATCACGTATCCGATTGAGGCGCAGTTTGAAAAGTTCATGGCCGACCGCGTGCAACTCGCGCTCGATACACTGGACGAAGAGGATCAGCCGCGCCTGCTACGCATCCTCATAGACCCGGAATCGCCCTTCGACGGTGAAGCCACCAAAGAGCTGCGCCGCGTGACGACTCCGCAAGGCTTACGCTTTTTCGAGCTGCGCATCCCGATCAAGTTCACGCGCGAAGCAGCGCACGTCACGACGGACAATCTCTTCGACATGCTCGCAGGGTTCCGCTCAGACGATTCCGAGCGCACCACCTACACGCGCGAGCTGCCCTTTGCGGCGCTGGCCGATTACTACGACTTTCTGGACTTGACGCTGCGCAACGATCTCACCACGTCAGAACAGGAGCGCCTGCACGCGCGCAGCCGCAATTACGCCCAATTCCTACGCCTCTTGACCGCGCTCGAACGCGCCGAAGCGCTCAATACCCGAGTCCTGATTGACTGAAAAAAGTAGACAGTAGTCAGTAGTCAGGAGCCAGTAGAAAAGAAAATCCGGCGCTCTTGTGTGTGCGCTATTCTCTACATCGTAGATAGAGAACGAAGGAGTGCCACTCTGTATTTCTACTGGCTCCTGACTACTGTCTACTGTCTACTTTTACTTATTTTCTTCGTCCAGTTGGCGCAAAGAATCGAGGATGAGGTTGGTGTTGCTGGCGGCGTGTATGGTGACTGGGAACTCCTTCTCAGCCCTTTCAAACTCGAAGCTGCCGCCCGTCACTTCGACGATCTGGCGGAAAGCCTCTACGCCTCTGCCCTCGCCGCTCTCGGCCCCGACGATGCGCCCTTCGTTGAAGAGGATGCGCCCCGTTCGAGCGTCATTCGTAATCACGAGAGCACCCGTCAGGCGCGCGTTCTCTAATACCTGTATAGCGTCAAAGATGGTGATGGCGGAAAGATCGCCGGAGAGCGTCGGCACATCGCGTTTTATCGCTACAGTCTCGCCGGAAGGTAGATCGGGTCGGCGCGCGCGGCGGATCGCTTCAAGCCCGGTGGCGATGTTGATGCGCGGGTCAAGATGCTTGGCTTCGAGAAGGCGTTCGTGCGCCGTCTCGAAATCCTCGCGCTCGATGTAGAGGCTGGCGAGCGCCAGGCACTGCCGCGCGGCCTCTTCGTGAAGCTTGTGCGAAGTGGCAATCTCGCGCAGGCGCTCGCGCAAAGGGATGGAGCGCGGGCGACGTTCGAGCGCGGTCTGGAGCGTCCCCATGGCGCGCTCAATCGCTCTATATTTGACGAACAGCTCGGCATCGAGCAGCGCCGTCTCGACATCTCCCTGATATTCTTTTGGCGTTTGCGCGTCGCTCATCAGCCAGGTTCCCGAAAAGCTCCACCCGTCGGCGGATTCCTACACCTGCCGATGGGAGGAGTTTGAGTTTATCACAAACGGTCTCCACGCTCGGACATCATGTGTCCTTTCAGACTTCTTCGACACCATTTCGTATAAGGAAGCGACGAGTCTCCCCGACCGTGTGCGTAAGCGTACAAACCCTCTGCCACGAGACTTTCTCCACTCGACCTCAAGTAAGCTCTTAAGCGACGCGGGGCAATCTTAATTTTATCGACCCTTAGCCGCCGTGTCTGAAATAGTCGGTTGTGCCCGCTTATGCTACGTCAAAATAGCACCTGCTGATTCCTTAAATAGTAAGAAATATGGCACACGATATGCACTGGATGTTGGCAGGCAGTCTCACAATTAGTGGTACGGCGCAGGCGGCGTGAGGCTCTTCAGTAAAGCAATCAAAAAACCCCCGACCCCCTGGTTCTGATCCGAACAAGGAGCGGCCTATGTATAATGAAATGGCGCTGGAGGCGGCTAACGCTGCGACCATACGGTTGGTCAACGGAAGCTGGGCAAACTATTTGCAGCGTATGCTGAAGCGCTTGAAATCAATCGGCCACCTCTGCAAAGCGGACGGCACGGAGGCGCTGGTCAAACGCTTGCGTTTGATGCGTCCCTCTACTTACCAGCACAGCGTGCGCGTCGCCAGATTCGCGCGCGCCACAGGCCAGGCCTTCGGCTTCAATGACGCCCGACTCCGTCAGCTCGCCTACACCGCCGTGCTACACGACGTGGGCAAAATACTGGTGCCTGAAGTCGTCTTAAATCGACCGCGCAAGCCGACGCGCACCGAAAGCTTCATCCTCCACAAGCATCCGAGCTTCGGCGCGCTGTTGGCCTCTTACTACAACCTGCCCGCAGAGCTTCGCATACGCACGCAGCATCATCACGAGCGCTGGGACGGCAAGGGCTACCCGCACCAGCTCGGGGGGCTCGACATCCCGCTCATGGCGCGCATCGTGCAGGTCGCAGACACCTATGATGCGATGGTCTCAGACAGACCCTACCGCAAGCCGCTCACACACGAAGAGGCGGCACGGGAACTGCGCCAGCACGAAGGAAAACAGTTCGACCCGCGCGTGATCGAAGCCTTTCTAGACACGTTTCAGGTCATCTCGCGGAGGTCTCAATAAATCATGACTCACTGGATGAAGCGGCGCATACATCGTTCCCGCGCACGCTGTCAACGCGCTCTGCTGGCACATAAGCGCCTTGTGGAGCGGGATAAGTCGAGAATGGAGACAGGCAGGCAGATTGTTACCACATCCCATGCCCGTCTTATCCTGTAGGCGAAAACATTTAAACGCAAAGGACGCGAAGGAGATTATTCTTCTTCGCGTTCTTTGCGTTTAAATTCTTTACGTACCTGCCAATCAGCTTCCGCTCTAAAAATCGAAACGGATTCCGACGCGGATCGTGCGCGGGCGCAGGGTGCGCGTCGTCAAAAGGAAGGAGTCCAGGAAAGCCTGTTGTTGAGCGGGCGTCGCTGCCGCGCCGAAGGCTCTGAAGTCTATGAACTCCGTGCCGAAGCTGAAGACGGTCTTGTTGAGCACGTTGTTGATCTCGATGGTGGGGCGCAGGCGCGTACGCTCCGTGAGCCGGAATTCTCTCGTGATGTTGATGTCGAAGAGGAAGAAGCCGAGGCCGGAGCCGGAGTTGCGCGCCATGTTTCCGGTTCTGCCGATGGTCGGCAACCCGAAGAACTGGAGCACCGCTTGATTGAGCGGGTCGCCCGGGCGGCGCGCGCGCAGCAGGCTCGCATCGCCCGTGAAGATAGGACGGTCATTGCTCACGTCGTCCAGATTGCGATCCACGCCGCCGAGTGAGATGTTGAAGGGTGCGCCCGAAGCGACGCGCACGATGGGCGAGAAGCGCAGACTGCCCAGATAGCGCGGCGTATCGAGCGTCCCCGAGAAGACGAAGCGATGACGACGGTCAAGAAGGCTGCGCGAGCGCTCAGCCCGAAAGTCTGCGACGCGCAGCGCGTCCGACGTGTTGACGATGCCGTCATCGGTCAGACGCGAGAAGGTGTAGGCGGCGCGAAAAGAGAAACCCAGCCCGCTTTTGCTGCGGTGGAAGCGGCGTCTGAGTTCAAGCGTCAGGCCATGATAGAAGCTGTTGCCGATGGAGGCGAGCTGTTCGACTTCCGTGAGCGACGGGTCTGGACGCAGATCATTCAAAGCCGCGAGCGCCACATCAACCGGAGTTCCAGAAGAGAAGCTGTTGAGATTGATGAGCGTGATGGCTACGCCAGCCTCGTCAACGCATCCCCCAACGTCAGGATTGGTCGGATTGAAGGAAGCACCGCACGGGCCATTAGGGTCTACGACCTCATTGAACGGCGCAAGTGTGAAACGAACACGGTCGCCAGCGCCAGAGGCGTTGTAAATTGGACGGACTCCCCCGTTCACTTGATTCTCGAAGTCGCGCGAGAGCAGGTATTCCGCAAAGTCCTTGAACCCCTTCGGCAAACGGGGGGCGTTGGCGTTGAACTCTCGCCACAGGTGTATGCCGCGATTGAAGGTGTAGTTCGCCTCAAAGACGAACCCACCACCAATCTCACGCTCGAAACCGAGGTTGGCCTGGTAGCTTTCAGGGATGCGCAGGTCGGGCGAAAGTCGTCGCGAGAAGTTCGTGTCCAGAAGGCCGAACTGCTTGACGAGCGGCGAACCTGCTGTCAGCGCTTTGGGGAAGGCCAGGCTGCTGGCGAGCATGGGACAGTCCTCATGTAAGTTCCGGCAGAGGACGCCCTTTTCAGCTATCGCGCTCGTGTCGAAAAAGAGCTGCTGTTTGCCGAGCGTGAAGTCGTCTATGGTTCTCAGGAGCGCGCGGTTGTAGAAGAGGCCAGCGCCGACGCGGATCACGGTCTTGCCTGATTTAAACGGATCATAGGCGAGCGCAAAGCGCGGGCCGAAGTTATTAAGGTCGCGGATGATCGATTCTCTCTCGTAGCGCAGGCCGTAGCTGAGGACGAGGTTCGAAAGCAAGCGCCACTCGTCCTGCACGAAGAGACCGACGTAGGTATTGTTCTGCGTGGACTCGGCTTGAAAATTCTGGCGGAAGCGAGAGGGCGCGTTATTGAGAAAGTCGTGCACGCTACGGAAATTGAAGGTTCCCGTAATGTCCGAGAGGTCTATGAAGGTCGAGCGTATCTTCTGATAATCGCCGCCGACTTTCAGGGAGTGCGCGCCGATGATGTAAGAGAAGGCGTCCTGCACCTGCCAGCGGTCCTCGCGGCGATCTGAGCCGCCGGTGGTCGAAGAACCGGCCACGAGCGTGCCCGAGCGCTCGGCTGGATCGCTACTCAAAAGCGTATCGTTGATGTTAATCAGCACGACCGGCCCGGCGCCGCCCTGCGCTTCAATGGCGGGCGCGAGGCGCGAGTATTGAATGCGCATCTGGTTGACCGCGCGCGGCGAGAAGACCCAGTTGTCCGAGTAGGAGATGGCGTCAGAGTTGCGCGTTCTCCCCTGTAGGGCTTCTGCCAGGCGAAAGCCTCCGCCGAACTGGCGCAGATTCTTCAAGCGTCCCATCTGGTACGAAAACGTGCCGTTGTGCACGTCCGTAAAAATGTGATCGACGCGCGCCGTAAAAATGTGATTCTTGATGGGCGTGCTGACCGTCGAGATGAAGGGCGCGACCCTTACTTGATCCTCATCCGCCACACCCGGCGCATCCTCCGTGCGCTCTCCGACGAACGTCGAAGGCATGGGAAGCGGGAAACGAGGGTTCTGTGTGACGGGCACGAGCGTATCAATCAGCGCCGTGTCGAGCGTCGTGTTGTATTCGTAGGCGACGAAGAAGAAGGTGCGTTTGCGCCCGTCGTAGCTGAGAGGCCCGAACAGTTGCCTGGGCAAGCGGAGCGGGCCGCCCAGGGTGAAGCCCGGGTTGTGCTGTTGCAGCGGAAGGCGGCCCAGGCCGCGCGCGTTGTTGTTGAACGTATTGGCGTCGAGGGATTCGTCTCTGAAAAAATAGAAGAGGCGTCCGCGATAGCGGCTTGACCCGGCGCGCGTGCGGATGTTGATGCGACCGCCCGAAGCCCTGCCGTACTCGGCGGAGAACTGGTTCGTGATGACCTGCACCTCTTCGACCGCTTCGACCGAAGGTTGAAAGCGCTCGCGCGCGGCTCGATCATCGTTATTATCCAGACCGTCAATCGTGATGTTATTCGAGTAGGCGGGGCCGCCCGAGAGCGCGAACGATCCGGCCTCTTCCGGCGTACCATTCGGACTCGTGTTGCGGTCTTCAGCCAGATCGCGCGTCGAGAGCGGCTCCTCCGTGACGCCGCCCAGCGTGAAGATCAGATCGAGCGGGTCGCGCGAGACGTTGGGCAGCGATTCCACCTCTTCAGTCGTCACCGTGCCGCCTACGACCGTGCGCGTCGTATCGACGGCGGGCGTTTCGGCTTCGCTCACGACGACCTGCTCAGCCGTCACTTCAGCCGGGCGCAGCGTGATATCAAGCCGGACATTATCGCCCGCAAACGTCGCCAGCTCCGTCTTCTCTTCCGTCGCAAACCCCTGGAATGAGACTCGCACAGTGTAGATGCCGGGGCTCAACTCGATGATCCGATAGCGTCCTCCCGTGTCTGTCTCGACGGAGCGCTCGCCGCCTGTCGCGATCAATAGCGCAGTCACCGTCGCGCCGGGCACGATCGCGCCATTCTGATCCCTCACCTGGCCGCTGATCGTCACATCGTCCAAATCCTGTGCGTGCGCGCGAAGGGTTGTGCAGAGCAGGAAAGAGAGCGCCAGCAAAATCATGAAGGCGCAGGGGGCTGCCGAGGGACGGCGCGATGCCGCAGCATAGCTTTTCATGCCGGATTGCTCTCCAAAGTCAGATAGCGAGGTTGCATCCCGTGCACGCGCAAGGCTCGCGAAGAGCAGGACACGCATGTAGGGATGGTGAGCGAGACGCTCGAAGAAAATCGTCTTGATCTTCTTAATTACACAGCAGGGACGAGGCGCGACCGATGACGATCAGGAATCCTTTGACTGAAACCGCTGCTTGAGAGAAGCCGACCACAGCAGCGCCTCTTCGGAGAGCGCACTTTAGCATCGTGCGCGGAGAGATGTAAAGGCAGTGGCAAGTGACCAGTAGAAATGGTTTTGAGTTTTCAGTTTTCAGTGAAAACCCATCTTCTGAAAACTGAAAACTCAAAACTGCTTTCAGCTTCGGGTAATCAAGCGGCGGCGCAGGACGGCGGCGCGTGTGGCGGGAACGAGCGCGCCTTCTTCGGGTGGCGGAGCCTCTGTGAACTGCGCGAACTCGTCGGCGTGCATTTGCAAGTACTGGAAGAAGCGCTCGAACTCGCGCTGCATGGCGTCCATCTTCTCGCGCATGTTGAGGATGATCTCCACGCCGGCCAGATTCACTCCGAGATCGCGCGTCAGCGAGAGGATCACTTCGAGGCGCTCCAGATCGCTGTCCGTATAAAGCCGCGTGTTACCTTCCGAACGCGAAGGCTTCAAGAGACCCTCGCGCTCGTAAAGGCGCAGCGTTTGCGGATGAATGCTGTACTGATCCGCCACGGCGCTGATCGTGTATGTGCGACTCTTACGTTTCATAAACAAGTAGTCAGTAGTCAGTAGTCAGTAGACAGTAGGTTTTTGAGTGCGTCGTCATTTGAGCTTTAGTATTTAGCCAGTACGTCATGGCAGCAGATTTTCTTTTCTACTGACTACTGACTACTGTCTACTGTCTACTTATTCCAATCCCATCGCCACGCGCGGGTTCTCCGGGTTCATCTGCGCGTAGCGACGCAGGAGGTCTTTCGTCTCTTCTGAAATAACTTTGGGCAGCATGACCTGCACTTCGACAAACTGATCGCCGCGCGCCTGCGGGTTGCGCAGAGAGGGCGCGCCGCGCTCGCGCAGCCGGAATTTCTGGCCTGATTGTGTGCCGGGCGGGATGCGCAGTTGCGCCTTGCCCTCAACGGTCGGCACTTCGATCTTCGCGCCGAGCGCCGCTTCCGGCACGGTCACGGGCACGACCACGTAGATGTTGTCGCCCTTGCGCGTGAAGTGCTTGTGACGCCCGACGTTCGTGATGATGTAGAGGTCGCCCGCAGGCGCACCCAAGCGTCCGCCTTCACCTTTGCCCGGAATACGCACGCGCGACCCCGTATCGACGCCCGCAGGGATGCGCACCTTGACAGTCTCAGTCTTCGGCATCGTGCCCTTGCCTTTGCAGAGTGAGCAGGGTTGGCGTCGCCGACCGGTGGCCCCGCAATCCGGGCACTCCTGCGAGAAGCGCAGGCGGCCTCCGGCGCGCTGCACCTGACCCGTGCCTTTACAGGTCGGGCAGACCACCACTGGCCCACCCGTGTCGCCCGCGCCGTTGCATCGCGAGCATTGCTCCGAGCGGTTGACTGTGATGTTGGTCGTCATGCCCGTAATCGCTTCCTCGAAAGAGAGCGCCAAGGGCATCTCTATATCTGCGCCGCGTATGGGCTGTGGGCGCGGAGGCTCACGCTCTGCCCGCGCGCTCCCGCCGCCAAACAGGTCTGCGAAGATGTCGCGGAAGCTTGAGCCGCCACCGCTGCTGCCAGCGCCGCCCGCGCCCGAAGCGCTGCCCCAGTCGAAGCCCTCGAAATCAAAGCCGCCCGTGCTGCGGCCTGCGCCGCCAGCGCCGCCCGTAGCGCCGCGCGCAGCCGCGTCCGCCAGATTGTCCGAATACTGGCCGAAGCGGTCGTAGACCTTGCGCTTCTTCGGATCGGAGAGCACATCGTGCGCCTCCGAGATCAGCTTGAAACGCTCCTCCGAAGCCTTATCGCCCGGATTCACGTCCGGGTGATATTTGCGTGCGAGGCGGCGGTAAGCCTTCTTGATCTCTTCAGGCTTGGCATCGCGCTTGATGCCGAGCAACTGGTAGTAATCTTCTTTTGCCATCACTCAGATTGCGGATTGCAGATTGCGGAATGCGGATTGAAAGATAGTCTTGCTTTTCAATCCGCATTCCGCATTCCGAAATCCGCAATTGTTCACTTGTTCTCGTCCACGTCGACGTATTCGGCGTCGATAACATTGTCGTCGCCGCCGCCCGCTCCAGCGCCGCCTGAGCTTGCGCCGGAGGAAGCGCCCGCCGCCGAGGCCTGCTCATCTCCAGCCCCGCCTGAGCTTGCGCCCGTCTGCTGGTAGAGCGCTTCAGCGAGTTTATGAGACGAGGTTTGCAGCCGCTCGAAGGCGCTGTTCATGCGCTCCGCGCCGCCCTCTTCGACAGCCTTCTTCGCGTCTGCGATGGCCTCTTCAATGGCGGTCGCGGCGGTCGCGTCCACCTTCTCGCGGTTCTCGCTGAAGGTCTTTTCGACCTGGTAGACGAGCCCGTCCAGCCGGTTGCGCGCTTCAATCTCTTCGCGCTTCTTGACGTCTTCCGCCGAGTGCGATTCGGCATCGCGCATCATGCGGTCGATCTCGTCTTTCGAGAGCCCGCTTGATGCCGTGATCGTGATCTTCTGCTCGCGTCCCGTGCCCATGTCCTTGGCCGAGACGTTGACGATGCCGTTGGCGTCTATGTCGAATGTCACTTCGACCTGCGGCATCCCGCGCGGTGCGGGCGGAATTCCAACCAGGTGGAATTTGCCTAACGTGCGATTATCGGAAGCCATCGGACGCTCGCCCTGAAGCACGTGGACTTCAACAGACGTTTGATTGTCCGAGGCGGTCGAGAAGACCTCGCTCTTTCTGGTCGGGATCGTCGTGTTGCGCTCGATCAGCTTCGTGAAGACGCCGCCGAGGGTTTCAATCCCTAAGCTGAGAGGCGTCACGTCCAGCAGCAGTATGTCCGTCTTCTCGCCGGACAGCACGCCCGCCTGCACGGCTGCGCCGATAGCCACGACTTCATCCGGGTTCACACTCTTGTTCGGCTCTTTGCCGAAAATGCCCTTGACGATCTCCTGCACCTTCGGAATACGCGTGGAGCCTCCGACCAAAACCACCTCGTCAACCTTATTCGGCTCAATGCCTGCATCTTTGATCGCCTGCTCGACGGGGCCTCTCAGGCGCTGAAGGATCGGGTCGATCAACTGCTCGAAGCGTGCGCGCGTCAACTTCATGACAAGGTGCTTCGGCCCGGACTGGTCAGCCGTGATAAACGGCAGGTTGATCTCCGTCTCCATCGCCGTGGAAAGCTCTATCTTGGCCTTCTCCGCAGCCTCCTTCAGCCGCTGCAAGGCCATCTTGTCGTTCGACAGATCGATGCCCTGATCTTTCTTGAACTCTTCCGTGATCCACTCCATCAGGCGCTCGTCTATGTCGTCGCCGCCGAGGTGCGTGTCGCCGTTCGTCGATTTCACTTCGACGACGCCTTCGCCCACTTCGAGGATCGAGATGTCGAAGGTTCCGCCGCCGAAGTCGAAGACGGCGATGGTCTCGTCCTTCTTCTTATCCAGACCATAGGCCAGGGCGGCGGCAGTCGGCTCGTTGACGATACGCATCACTTCGAGACCGGCCACGCGGCCAGCGTCCTTGGTGGCCTGGCGCTGCGCGTCGTTGAAGTAGGCCGGAACGGTGATGACAGCCTTCTCGACCTTCTGGCCGAGATAGTCTTCGGCTGATTGCTTCATCTTTTGAAGGATCATCGCCGAAATCTCCGGCGGGCTGTACTCTTTGCCGCCCGCCTCGACACGCACGTCACGATTGCCGGCAGCCTTGACCTTATAAGGGACCTGTTTGATCTCTTCGCTAACCTCATCGAAGCGACGCCCCATGAAACGCTTGATCGAATAGACAGTGTTTTCGGGGTTGGTGACGGCCTGCCGCTTGGCGACCTGACCGACCAGACGGTTGCCGTCTTTCGTGAAGGCCACGACCGAAGGCGTCGTCCGCCCTCCTTCCGAGTTGGTGATGACGGTCGGCTCGCCCCCTTCCATCACGGCTACGACAGAGTTGGTCGTACCCAAATCAATTCCTATGATCTTGCTCATTGCTC
The DNA here is from genome assembly GCA_036386415.1 of Pyrinomonadaceae bacterium. GTDB lineage: Bacteria > Acidobacteriota > Blastocatellia > Pyrinomonadales > Pyrinomonadaceae > DASVVT01. The sequence goes on along the minus strand of DASVVT010000094.1, from coordinate 34,292 downwards.
TCTTATTCTCCAAAAATTTGATTGGCCGCTTGCCGAACCCACCCCTCGCCTTCGAGAGGCGGCGCGGAAAAGCGCCCGCCATCTGATGCTGCTCGACCGTCAGGTCGGTTTGACTCGCGATCCAGATCGGCCTGACAGCCCTTCGGTTCACTTACAGGTTGAACGCTTCCTTAATATAATACTTGAGTGGGCTATTGTCAACTTTTATTTGGGATTTGACGAAGCCTTCCGAACATTGCTCAAGCTACTGTCATGTAAGGATTTAACTGAAGGGGTTGCCGTTGCCGGGCGACACCTCTTCGCCCTGGCGGCGGTCCTCGTTGAGCAAGCGCGAGGCGAAATAGACGTAATGGATACCGGAAAAGATGGCGAAGGCGAAGACGGTCGTGTAGACGGTAGGCAGGTAGCCGCTCACGCGAGGGATGCTCGCGGCGACGAGAATGGCCGCAATCGCTAGAATCTGTATCGCTGTATTGAGTTTGCCCAGCCAGGAGGGGCGAAACCCCTTGAATCCGGTCACGATATTGATGGCCGCCGCGCCGACGATGATGAAGATGTCGCGGCTGATGACGGCGGCTGTGACCCAGAAAGGCACAGGGAAATGGCGCGGCACGGGCTGCGGGCTGAGCGACGGCATGGAGAGCACTATGAAGGAGGTCACCAGCAGCAGTTTGTCGGCGATGGGGTCCAGGATCGTGCCGAGCTGAGATTTCTGGTCGAATCGTCGCGCCAGCAGCCCGTCCAGCCCGTCCGTCACCCCAGCGACCATGAAGACGGCGAGCGCCCAGCCGAACTTCTGGTAGAAGAGAAACGAGACAAAGACCGGGATCAGCACCATGCGAAACATGGTGAGCAGATTGGGCAGCGTGATGATTCGGGAAGACATAAAAAAGTTTCGAGTTTCGAGTTTCGAGTTTCGAGTTCAAGCAAGGTCTTTAACTCGAAGCCCGAAACCCGTAATTCGAAACTAATTGGCGCAGCGCAGTTCGAGGAGAGAGACTTCCGGGGGGCAGCCGTAGCGTATGGGCAGGACGACCGTGCCCAGACCCCGCGTGACGTAAATCTGGGTCTCATTCTGGCGTCCCAGCCCTTTAAGCAGGCGGCGGCGAGGGCGACCTGAGGCGCTGCGCTCGGAACGCCAGGCGACCTGTCCTCCGTGCGTATGCCCGCTCAAGACCAGATCGACTCCGGCGCGCGATGCGCGGCGCAGGATGACAGGGTTATGAGCGAGCAGCAGCTTCATCTCGTCGCGGCGCGAGCCGGCCAGCGCGAGCGACAAATCCTCCTGTCCGACCATCGTATCGTCTACACCGGCGAGCCAGAAGGAGGCTCCGTCCTGCTCAAAACGCATGCCTTCGTTGATTAAGACCCGCAGGCCAGCGAGGCTGAAGAGGTCTGCGATAAGCGGCGCGTCCGTCCAGTGGTCGTGATTGCCGAGCACGGCGTAGACGCCACGGCGCGCGCGCAGACGCCCGACCAATTCCGCGCACGGAGCAATGTAGGCGCGCTCGTGCGAGACGTAATCACCCGTCAGAGCGATGATGTCAGGCTCCAGGCTATTGGCCGTCTCGATGGCGTGTTCGATCTGTCGGCTGCCTGTGAAAGGGCTGTGATGCAGGTCTGAAAGGTGAACGATGCGAAAGCCTTCCAGGGCGCGTGGCAGGCGGCGTAGAGCTATCGCGTGGCGCTCGACGGTGAGCATGTAAGGCTCTGCGAGCGCGGCACGCGCCATCTGCGAAATGCCTGCGGCGAGCGCGCGCAACGGCTTCGATGAAGCCGTCGGGGAACTGATATTATTGCGGCGCGCTGCCGTCGCGCGCGCTCTCCATCTAACAGTATTAGCCATGTGTACGTTATTTAAACGGCGAGGGCCGCCAGAGGCGCGCACGCTTCCTGCCCGAAATCGGCACACCCTTGAAAAGCCCGCGCATTATAGTTGGGCAAACGGAAAAAGGCAAACAGCAGGAGACAGTAGTCAGTAGAGAAGCATTCGCTAGCGGATCGTCCGCATTTTCAGCAACAGCACCCGCAGCGCGGAGCGTCTACTGGCTCCTGACTACTGTCTCCTGTCTACTGTTACCGTCTCCTGTCTACTGCAATTTCAGCGGCCAGAACACAGGCACGAGCAGCATGACGATGGCGAAGACGACGATGGTCAGCACCGAGCCGACCTTGACGAAATCAAAGAAGCGGTAGCGCCCAGGGGTGAAGATGAGCACGCAGGCTGGCTCAAGGGGCGTGAGAAAGGAGCATGACGCGGCGTAGGTGACTGTGACGGCGAAGGTGCGCGGGTTGAGGCCGAGAGCGATGGCTGTCTTGACGGCGATGGGCAGCATGACGAGCGCTGCCGCTTGATTGGACATCGGCTGCGTGATGGCGACCGTCATGACGAAGAATCCGGCCAGGACGGCGAGGGGGCCGTAAGCGCCCGTCGCTTTGACAATCAGATCGGCCAGGTACTTGTCAGCGCCTGTTTTCTCCATCGCCGTGCCGAAGCTAATCATGCCTGCAATGAGGACGATCAAGCGCCATTCGATGAGGTCGTACATCTCCTGCATACGCACGGCGCGACTGGCGAGCAGGATCAGCACGCCCAGGAGCACGGCGATGGAGAGCGGTACGAGATGCGTGATGGAAAGGAAGAGGAAGACGGCGAAGCCTGTCAGCGCCCAGCGGCGCTGTGCCACGCGCCCGCGCCGCTCCGAAACGTCTTCGAGCAGGAGCAGTTGACCGTCGAGCGTCAACTGCTCGACCCTCTCGCGCTTGCCCTGCACGAGCAGTACGTCGCCAAAGCGCAGGCTGACGGTGCTAATCTTCGAGAGCAGGGCGACGCCGTGGCGGTTGATGGCGAGCACCGTCAGGCCGTAGCGCTGCCTGAACTTCAGTCCTTTGAGCGTGCGCCCGACAAAATCAGACCCGCGCAGCACCATCGCCTCAAACAACTCCACGTCCTCTGTTTCCAGCAATTGATCGCTCAACTTGAAATCGGCCTTGATCTCGATTCCCGCTTCCGTCTTGACGCGCAGGATGTCCTCGACGCGTCCCTGTACCAGCAACAGGTCTTCCGCCTCTACTCGCTCCGTCGCGGTAGGGGCGATGCGCCCCTGACGCCCGCGCAGGATGCCGACCACAGTCAGATCAAGCTCGTCGCTGACATTGGCCTCGGAGAGCGTCTTGCCGACGAGCGGTGAATCGGGAAGGACGATCACCTCAGACATGTATTCGCGTATGTGATACTGCTCGGTGAGAGAGTCCGCGCCCCCGCGTCGCGGCAGAAGGCGCAGTCCCACCAGCAGCATGTAGAGCATCCCGACGCAGACAATCGCCACGCCGACCGGCGTCAGCTCAAACATCGTGAACGGCTCTATGCCGTAGCGCGGCAATGCTCCGCTCACGGCCAGGTTGGTCGAAGTCCCTATGAGCGTGCATGTGCCGCCGAGGATCGCGCCGAAGGCGAGCGGCATGAGGAGCTTCGAAGGGGGCACGCGTGCGCGCTCAGCCATCCCCAGCACGACGGGCACGAACATGGCTGTCGTCGTCGTATTCTTCATCACGGCGGCACAGGCGGCGGCCACGATCATAATCAGCACCGTCAGGCGAAACTCGTTGCCCCCGGCGATACGGTGCAGGCGTCTGCCGATAATGTCTATGACGCCCGTCTTGACGAGCCCGCCCGTGAGGATGAAGAGGCCGGAGATCGTGATCACGATGTCGTTGCCGAAGCCCGCGAAGGCGTCCGAGACCGTGAGCGTGCCCGTCAGGACGAGGCCGATGACAAGCAGAATGGTGACGATGTCGATAGGGATGCGCTCGGTCGCAAAGAGCACGAGAGCGACAAACAATAGGATGAGTACGGTGGCGACGCCCGAAGTCATAACCTGTTTCTGCTATAATCTAACCTTCAGTCTCAAGCCTTCGGCTCTCAGGTTTCTGCGGCCAATCTGACCGCTGACGGCTGATCGCTGAACATTAAGGGGGATAATTAAAGTGAGTGAGCATTGCATTCTTGTCATAGAAGATCAAGAGGATCAAGCCGAACTTTACGAAGTGACGCTCAAAGAGGCCGGTTATCGCGTGAGAAATGCTTACACGGGAGAAGAAGGAATCGCCGAGTTTAAAGCCAACGGCGCTGACGTGATCATGCTCGATATGACGCTGCCGGAGATGCACGGCGCGCAGGTCTTGCGCGAGATTCGCGCCATCTCTCCCAACATCCCCGTCATCATCGTCACGGGCGAGACGCATATGGAGCTACGCGCGCAATGTGAACGGCTCGGCGTCCAGGAATATCTCTCGAAGCCTCCCGACTTTAACATGTTGCTCGCGGCTATCGCCCGCGCTCTCGAAACCCCACCCGAAGAAGCGGAACTCGTCACGCTGCGTCTACCAAAGCGGGTCGTCGCACAGCTCTCAGTCATAGATCAAAACCTAGAGCGCGCCATCACACGCTTATCCGACGAGCACAGCGAGCGCTCACCCCGCACGAGAGCCGCGAAAGAGTAGACAGTAGTCAGTAGACAGGAGACAGTAGCACAGAAAGCCGCAGCGTGACCGTTCGCTGTCTACTGTGAATTAAAGGCGCAGTATCAAATGCTTCAACCGGATTTTCTGTTCTACTGACTACTGTCTACTGTCTCCTGGCTACTGTTCTTTCCACCGCGAAGAGTCCCCATTTTCCGGGTATCTCGTCGAGCACGAGCGCGCCCCTCTCTTCGAACCGGATGCCCGATCCGGCGACGAGGTCTTTGACCGTGTGTGAGACGAGCACTTCGCCAACATTGGCTTTGGCCGCCACCTGAGCGCCGATCCCGACGGCGATGCCGCCCACATGATCGTCTATCACGTCGCATTCACCCGTGTGCAGTCCGGCTTTGATCTTCAGTCCTAAACGGAGGGCGAAGTCGCTAATGGCGGACGCCGCTCGTATCGCGCGGGCTGGCCCGTCAAAGGTTGCCAGAAGCTGACCGCCCTTCATCTCGATCTCGCGTCCTTTGAAGAGCTCAAGCTGTCGTCTGACGTGCGCCTGGTGGCGTTCGAGCAGGTCTCCGGACGGGCGCTCCCTCAGGCTCGCGGCAGCAGCAAGCTCTTCGCCCTCATCCTCTTCCGTGATGCGTGTGAAGAGAACTGTTGCCAGCACGCGGTCGTGCTCGGGCGCATGGCGCACGCCCGTCAGGAATTCTTCTATCTCGTCGAGGATGGCATCCTGGTCGCCGACGAAAGGAAGATGATCCACGCCGGGCAGCTCCACATACTTCGCGCCGGGGATTTTCTCGGCGACGTAGCGGCCTTCTTCCACCTTCAGACATGCATCGCCTGCCCTGTGTATGACGAGCGTAGGAACGCGTATTGACGGCAGCACATGGCGCACGTCTATGTCTGCGTTCATTTTGGTAAGAGCCAGCGCCGCGCCGGGGCTCGCGCCCATGCGCAGGTAGGTCGCCCACCATTCTCTGAACTGCGGGTCGTCGGCAACTGAGGGCGCGCGTTCCTCAATCCCGACGGGGCCGCCCCAGTCTCTCTGCATCTCTTCATAAAATTCCTGGCGGGCTTCCATGGTCGGAGCCCAGGGGTAGTCTGAAGCCCAGATGCGCTTGGCATATGTGCCGATCATGACCACGGCGATGGTCTTTTCGGGATAGGTGGCGGCAAAGAGGCTGCACATAGGGCCACCCTCGGAGACGCCGCACAGCGCCGCGCGCGTTGATCCGACCGCATCCATGACGGCGCGCACATCGTCCATACGCTGCTCCAGGGTGGGCAACTCCGTGATGGGCACGCGGTCTGAGAGTCCCGTCCCGCGCTTGTCGAAGAGGATCAGGCGGGAGAAAGAGGCGAGTCGCAGCAGGAACTGCGCAAACGATGGTTCTCTCCAGAAATACTCCAGGTGAGAGACCCATCCCATGACGAAAACCAGATCGAGCGCGCCATCGCCTACGACCTGATAAGCGATATTCACGTCGCCGCTTCTGGCGTATCTGGTTTCCGGCAGGTGCGGGAGGAGTTGGTGTGCGGGCGCTGATTCCCGTGCCGTTGGAGCGCCCGGCAGAAGGTCTATGACGGCGGGGTTCCTCTTCACGACGGAGGGCGGGTCTTGCCCGGTCTCATCCTCAGTCTCTTCTTCGATAAGGACTCTGGCTCGTGTACGCTCGCGCACGATCAGTTGCGCGCCCTGCTCGTCCCACAGCTCCTCCACATCTGCGACAAAGCGATAGCCGCGCTTCGGCACGGTCTCTATGTACTTGAGCCCATCAGGTGCGCCTTCGCCAAGCACCTTCCGTAGGATCGAGATGTTCTGTGCAAGGTTGTTCTCTTCGACGAAGCTATCCGGCCAGACCTTCTGCATCAGTTCGTTTTTGCCGAGGACGTGGCCTGTGTTTTCGACGAGTGCGAGCAGCGTGTCGAAGACCTTCGGGGTGAGCGGCACGGGACGTTCATTGCACAGCAGCGTGCGCTCTGCCGTGTCTACACGGAAGGGGCCGAATCCATATAAGCGTTTGCTATGTCTGTTCATAGCGGCTTTCAGAACTTTTTGAAAAGAATCTCAGGAGAACTTCAGAATTTCCTAAATACCTGCCGCCCTCCCGCCGTGTACTCTGCGCCCCGAATGGTGAGTGATGCCGGAGGCGACCCGTCCAAACCGGAAATCCCCGATTCGAGCGCTCATTGTAACTCAGAAGTCAGTCTGGAAAACACCGTCGAAGGCAGGCCGCGCGTGAAGAAGCGAACACTAATTACCGTCGAGACTGACCGGATTATTGTCATCGGCCAGAGCAGGACGAACACGCCCATCTGGTGCGCAGACTGCGCCCGGCGCGTCTCGTTTGTCTCTGTGGATGAAGCCGCAAAGATCAGCCGTACCACCTCACGCACGATCTTTCAATGGGTTGAAGCCCGTCGGCTTCACTACACAGAGACGCCTGATGGAAGACTCCTGATCTGTCTCAGTTCCCTTTCCTGAAAAACTTTAAAGGGGCAGCAAACTTAGAAGGAGAAGTTAGATCGAATGAAAAACAGAGTAGCCCAGATCAGACACCGGTGCGGCATCGCTTTGATGCTGGCGACGATAGCGACATCTTTAATCGTACGCGTCCCCGCCACACGCGCCGAGAATCAAAGGGGGCGCGCCGCTCATCCCTCTCTCTCGAACCTCTGGCCGGTGAATGAACGCGCCTCTACCGGAACAGATTTAATCAATCCATCGAGGACGGACGCCGCGCTCAGAGCCAGAGCCAGGGAGGCTTATGGCAAGCTTCCCCTCAGCTTCGAGCTTAACCAGGGGCAGACCCACGCGGAGGTCAAGTTCCTCTCGCGCGGCTCAGGCCACACGCTCTTTCTGACACCGACAGAAGCGGTGTTGAAATTACGAAATGACGCTTTCGGATCGCGGAATAATGGAACCATGCAATCGGCTGTCTTGCGCATGCAGCTTCCGGGCGCGAACCCTGAGCCGCGGGTGACGGGTGAGGGTCAACTGCCCGGCAAGAGCAACTATCTGGTCGGCAACGACCCGCGCAAGTGGCGCAAAGATGTGCCACTCTATGCGAAGGTACGTTACACGGATATCTACGCGGGCGTGGACATGCTCTACTATGGCAATCAGAGTCAGCTTGAGTACGACTTCATCGTCTCCCCCTTCGCTGACCCGAAGGTAATCGCTCTTAACTTTGAAGGCGCAGATGACCTCTCGCTGGACGCGAAAGGCAATCTCGTGCTGCGAACCGGAGCGGGAGAAGTCGTGCAGCATGCGCCCACGATCTACCAGGAGACGGACGGCGTCAGGCAGAGGGTTTCCGGCCACTACGTCATCAAGGACAAACATCAGGTCGGCTTTGAAGTCGCGGCTTATGATCAGAGCAAGCCTTTAATAATTGACCCGGTGGTGCAGTTCTCCACTTTCTTTGGCGGGACCAGGGTTGAAGAAGCCAATGGCATTGCAGTGGATGCGGCAGGCAACGCCTACGTCACGGGCAAGACCGAATCCATTGATTTTCCTGACGTGAATGCCTTTGACGCCACGCTCAGTGGGCCTTCTGATGCCTTTGTCACGAAATTCACTACGGATGGCTCGGCTCTCGTTTACTCAACTCAGATCGGCGGCAGATTTGCCGACATAGGCAATGCCATTGCCGTCACCAAAGATGGCCTGGCCTGTATTACAGGAATAACCGGCACTGAAGAACCCGACCTTAATGTTAATAATTTCCCCATCACGGCCAACGGGTTTCTGGTTGCTGGAGAGACGGCGAAGCGTCTGTTAGATGCTTTTGTGACGGTCTTGAACGCCGACGGCGATGACCTCGTTTACTCGACCTTCTTCGGCGGGTCTCAAACACGTAACAATCAAGATATACGAGATATAGGCCGGGGAATTGCGGTGGACAACACAGGCAAAGTCTACGTTACAGGCGGGACTGGAAGCTTCGACCTGCCGATTAAAAACGGCTTTCAAACTGTCCAAAGGCCGTTCTTCTCCGCCTTCATCGCCAAGTTCAACCCGACGGCCAGCACGCGCGCTGCCTCGCTTCTCTACTCCTCTTATTTCGGTTGCCACAGTGCGGTCGGCGTGAATGATGAGGCTTTCGCCATTGCCGTAGATAAGTTCGGCATCGCCTACATCGTGGGCACGACTGCCTTCGCGCAAAGATTTCCAGACAAGAGCCCGTCATCGCTTCCGCCATTTCAGAAAAGCGATCCGGGCGGCTCCAGCGCTTTTGTCGCCAAGTTTGATTGCGCCGCGAGCGGCAATTCGTCCCTGATCTATGCAACCCTGCTGGGCGGAAGCAGTGATGACAAGGCATTAGCGGTCGCGGTCGATTCCGCGCAGCGGACGTACATCACAGGTGTAACTAAATCCACAGATTTCCCGCTCAAGAATCCGTTCGATTCGACGCTGGCTGACGATGAAGCTTTCGTCACGAAGATGAACGCCGACGGCACAGCCGTCTTCTATTCAAGTTTCTTAGGCGGCGGTAACGACGATGAAGGGCACGGCATTGCTGTTGATTCACAGGGCAATGCCTATGTCGTGGGGGAAACCAGGTCAACCACCGACTTTCCTATCCTTAACGCTTTTCAGTCGGTCAATGGCGGCAAAATAGATACCTTCGTCGTCAAGATTTCTGCTGTCCCTTCGACTTCCGTTTCTCCAAAAATTCTCTTCTCCAGTTTCCTCGGCGGCGATCAATTCGATATTGGTAATGCTATTGCTCTCGGCCCGAAAAGGAGCGTCCTTGTGACAGGAAATACCGCCTCGGACAACTTCCCTGTCACACCGGGTGCTTTCCAGAAGAGCCAAGCCGTTGGAATTGGATTCGACGGCTTCGTCACCAAGATCGCTGAAGTCAACGCCGACACCATCGGAACATTCCGCCCGTCAGATATAACTTTTCGCCTCCGTAACTCCAACACGGCGGGTGCGCCCGATATCACCATCGGCCCTAACTTCTATCAGGCGGGCGACCTGCCCGTCACTGGCGATTTCAACGGTGACGGCATAGACACCACGGGCATCTTCCGCGCCGGTAACACCACCGGCGCGTTCATCCTGAGCGACCGAACGGACGGCTCGGCTACGACCATCATCCTCTTCGGTCAGGCGGGCGATCTGCCCGTCGCCGGTGATTGGGACGGCGATGGCAAAGATACTATCGGAGTGTTTCGTCCCTCGGCGGGCAAGTTCTTTCTGCGAAACAGGAACACTGGCGGCCCGCCCGACTTTACAATCACCTTTGGCGCGGTCGGAGACATACCTCTGGCGGGCGATTGGGACGGCGACGGCGATGACACCATTGGCATCTATCGCGAGAGCCAGCACAGGTTCTTCCTGCGCAACAAACTGAACGCCGGGGCTGACATCAACGTCCAGTTCGGCATCGCGGGCGACGTGCCCGTCACGGGCGACTGGGATGGCGACGGCGATGACACCATCGGAGTGTTTCGCAGCAGCAACCATAAGTTCTTCCTGCGCGATGTCAACACGGCAGCGGCTAATCTGATCGTTGATTTCGGTGCGACCGGAGATACGCCGCTCTCTGGCGACTGGGACGGCCTCTCTTCGAACACGCCGCCCAACAGCGGCGTCAACGACCCCGCAGAAGGGTCAAGCCGCGCAGGCGAGGCGCAACTGTTCACGACCACCTGCTCTGACCCTGACGGCTGGCGAAACATACACACCATCGACTTCAAGATCAGCAAGGCAAACGCGCAAGGCACGGGCGAGCGCATCGCGCTGTGGGCGCAGTTCGATCAGAACCGTAAGGTGATGCGTCTCTTCAATCCTGATACGCGGACTTGGGAAGAAGGCGTGCCGGGGGCGAACAAGATATTGGAGAACCGCTTCGTCAAGCTGCGCCTGGGAGGGGCGATGGTGGATGGCTCGGGGCCGGAGGGGCCGAGCGTGCAGCTTACGTGGAACGTCGTCTTCGAGGATGCGGCGGTATTGGACGACTACAAGCAATACCTGCGGATCGAAGACGACGCCGGATACAGCACGGGCTTTGATGAAGTCGGCTCGTGGAGTGTCACACGATGAAGGAAGTAGACAGTAGTCAGTAGACAGGAGCCAGTAGAAAAGAGAGCCGCAGCGTGACGCTTTGCTGTCTATGATGATTTAGAAGCCTGGTACGAAAAGGCATCAACCGATTTTCTTTTCTACTGGCTACTGTCTACTTCCTTTCTCCTTCTTCAATTGAACAGGGAGCGCTCGACAGCCGTCGCTGCCTTCTTCTTCTGCGGGCGCTTCTTTGCGGACTCGGAGCCTGGATGGTGTGCCAGGTGCTCTGCGTTGAGGCCGAGTTCTCTGAGGTGCGCGGCGAACTTCGGCTCGCCGTGCATGGTGATGATCCGCTGCGCGCCGGATTCGCGCGCCAGGTGTATTAGCTCGTCGAAGTCCGCGTGATCCGAAAGCGGCAGGATCAGATCGACGTTTCTGTACATATAGGGCGCGCTTCTATGCATCGCCCAGCCGGTCAGCATAATCACGTAGCGCCGCTCGATGTTGGTAATCATCGGCTGTTTGCGGCAACCCGGAGGCGTGATGAGGACACGCCCGCGCAGGTGCTCGCGGTCATACTTTTCATACGGCCCGGAGAACTCTACGCCCAACTCGCGATAAATCTCCGTCATGTTCCATATTGAGCCGTGCAGCGTCACGCGGTAGTCACGTCGCAGCAGCAGCTCCAAAGCCTCCTGCCCCTTGCCCAGCGCGTACGCCAACACGACCGGCACTCTGTCATCCGAAAACGCTCGATCAACCGCCGCATAGAGGCGCGCATTGGTCACGACATCGGGCGGGAAACGATAGAGCGGATCACCGAAAGTGGATTCCATGACCAGCGTATCGCAGGGCACGATGACCGCCGATTCCGCCGCGACGTTGGGGCGCAGCTTGATGTCTCCCGTGTAGACCAGGCGCTCGCCGTCCGCTTCAACTAAAATTTGCGCCGACCCCAGGCAATGTCCAGCCGGATAGAAGGTCAGCGCAAAGCGACCGTAATCGCGCCGCTCGCCATATGAGAGCGTCTCCATCCGTGCGTCGCCGCGACGGTGCTGGAAGATGCGCGCCGTTTCCGGCGTGGCGATGATCGAACGGTGCTCCGCGATATGATCCGAATGGCCGTGCGAGATGACACAGCGCTCGCGCGGCCCGTCAGCGTCCAGCCAGAGATCAAGATCGGGCAGGTACAGCCCTTCTCTATATTCGACTCTTAACACAATACAAGCTCCCGGCTCATGCCTGACAAAGCGGGACACCGCGCGTCCTTGCAAGGCCGGGCTCGCCGCTTGCGGCAATCATTATTAATGGCCTATCTTTCGGGAGAAAATTCTTGAACCATTATAGGGCACAGAGAGGAAAGCCTGCTACCGTAGACCCTGTAGGCGGCGCGATAGTTATGACAGATGCGAATCAGGATCAGGTACTACCTAACGAATCAAAGGCGCACGCTACGTCGCGCTGGCGAGCCGTGCGGCGGCTGTGGCAGGCGGAAACGATCTACTTCATCGCGCTGGCGGCATTCGCCGTGCTCGCCGTCTTCGCGTACTTTGACGCCTATTTCGATTGGGACCTGGCTGCCGCGCGCACGCTGCAAAGCTCCAGGCTGCCCGGTCTATACACGCTGATGATCGGTGTCTCGCTCTTCGGCAACGGCGTCACGCCGTGGATACTGACGACCATCACGGCCATACTCTTCCTCATCCGTGGACGGCGCAGCGAGATGGCCGGACTGATTTTAAGCGCAGGGGGCGGCGCGCTGGTGAATCGTGTGTTTAAGATGGCTATCGGGCGTCCGCGCCCCGTTTCCGACCTGGTGCGTGTCTCCGTCTTCCCTTCAGCAGAGAGTTTCCCATCGGGGCACGTCACCTTCTACGTCTGCTATTTCGGCTTCCTCTTTTTCGTCGCCTACGCCCTTCTGCCGCGAGGCTCGACGGTGCGGCGTCTGGCGCTCGCTGCCGCCGTCCTCCCCGCCGCACTCGTCGGCCTGTCGCGCGTCTACCTGGGAGCGCACTGGCCCAGCGACACGCTCGGCGCGTACCTGCTGAGCGGCCTCTGGCTCGCCTTCTCCCTTGAGATGTATCGCCGCTGGAAAGAGCGCGCGACGTTCCACCCCGAAATCAAGACGCAGGACGAACCGGTAGAGGGCGGACAGAATTAAGATGGCGCTGAGGGCGAGGATTTCGGACGCGAAACCCTCACCTCCCGTCCCGCCTCACTTCTTGAGCGCCGCCTTGAGATTCATGTTGCGGATCAGACGGTGAAGGTAGTTGGGATGCACGCCGAGAAGTCGCGCCGCTCCCGTGTAGTTGCCGTTTGCCTGCTCGACGGCTTTGAGGATCAGTTGCTTTTTCGACTCGGCGATGGCCTCGTGATATTTCGTCTTGGGCACGCTCGACGGCGTCTCGGCTTCGAGGGCGGCTTCGGGCAGGTCTTCGGGCAGGATGAAGTCGGTCGTGCCGAGCACGACGGCGCGCTCGATGGCGTTCTCCAGCTCCCTCACGTTGCCGGGCCAGTCGTAACTGACCAGCCGCGCCCGCGCCTCCTCAGAGATTCCTAACACTCGCCGCTTGCATTTCTTACTGTAATTAGCTGTGAAATAGTTGGCGAGCATCGGAATGTCCTCGCGCCGCTCTCTCAAAGGCGGCATCGAAAGCTGGACGACGTTGAGACGGTAGTAGAGGTCCTGGCGAAACGTTCCCTGCTCGATGGCTTCCTCAAGCTCTTTATTGGTGGCGGCGATGAGGCGTATATCGACCTTGATCGTGCGCGTGCCTCCGACACGCTCGAACTCACGCTCCTGCAACACGCGCAGCAACTTGGTTTGAAGCAAAGGGGACATCTCTCCGACCTCGTCTAGAAAGATGGTGCCGGTGTCGGCCATCTCAAACCTCCCTTTCTTGAGCGCGATGGCCCCCGTAAAAGCGCCCTTCTCGTGGCCGAACAGCTCGCTCTCAAGCAAGGTCTCCGTGATCGCCGCGCAGTTGACGGCGACGAAAGGTTTGTTGGCACGCGCCGAGTTGACATGGATGGCTCGCGCGGCCAACTCTTTGCCCGTCCCGGACTCGCCGCAGATCAGCACGGTCGCGCTGGTGGGCGCGACCTTGGCGATGACCTGGTAAATCTGCTGCATGCGCGGGCTCTCGCCGACCATGCTGGTCTCGACGCGGCTGTCTGCGCGCAAGCGTTCGTTCTCTCCTTCGAGCCATTCCAGATGCTTGGCATTCTCCAGTGCGACCGCCGCGATTCCAGCGATGGCCGTCAGCAACTGTATATGATCTTTATCGAAGCGCGCGGCGGGGTCGCTCGTATCCAGGTAGATGACGCCGAGCACCTTATCGCGGAGCACCAGGGGCACGCAGAGCAGCGCTCGAACCTGGGAGGCGATCAAGCTCTGGGCTGTGCCGAAGGCTTCATTTTCCATCACGTCGTTGCCCAGGACTGCGACGCCCTCCTGCATGACCTGGCGCACGATGGTGCGGCTGACGCGCACAGTGCGATTGGCTCCCGAATGCCTGTCCCAACCGAAAACGGAGGCGAACTCTTCCGTGCCCTCACCGGCCAGCAAGATAGCGCCGGTCTGCGCCGGAACGACTTCAAAGACCAGTTCCAGAAGCTGTTGCCGCAGCTCATCCAGCCCGCGTATAGAGTTGATCTTCGTGCTGATCTTCATGAGCGCGCTGAGGTCGCGCGCCATCTGGTAAACAGTATCCTCTATGCGGACGCGGATCGTATCGCCCGTCACCATCCCGCCTTCGTCCAGCTCCACCTTGCTGGATGTTCTGACGGGCTCGTCATCGCTGAGAAGAAAGAGCAGCAGAGAGCTGCCGAACTTGATCTCGTCGCCGTGTTCGAGGGCACGCTCCTTGACCGGCATGCCGTTGACGAAGGTGCTGTTGAGGCTCTCCAGGTCTGTGAGCTTAAAATGCTCGCCCTCTTTTTTGATGATGCAGTGACGGCGGGAGATCGACGGATCGCGTATGCAGAGCCGGTTGGACGTTTCGCGTCCAACCGAGACCTCTTCGTCAGTCAGCGGGAAGGTCGTTCCCTTCAACGGCCCGGCGATAGCGACCAGCCTTGGGTTCATACCCGTGCAGTGCCCCTCTAATCTCTTATTGAAATCCTGTTGCCCAGGCCAAGTGTACGGCGAGTGTTGCCCTGTCGGCAAACTTTTTTAAGCGGCGGCTACCCTTGAGGAGCCGTGCGAGTTTGCCATCAGATATATCCGGCCAGATATATAAACTATCCAATAGGATAGTCCACGGCTCTCGCGCAACGCGCCCGCACCCGTCCGGCATAACTCCCCTGAGATATGCAATCTCATTTACAGCCAACCACTTCCGGTTGATGAGTGTGGGCGCTCCCCACCTCGACAGGTCATGGCACGCCAGTAGCAATAGAAGAGTCTCAAGAGGCCGCGAGGCCGGTTCTCAATCAAATGAATTTCAAAGGTCGATCAGTTTCGACCATTAGCGGAAGGATAAAAGGTAAGTGATGTCAAAGGAAATTTTTAGAGTCTTCGTGATGTTGATGCTTATTATGATGGTGGCGTTTGCGTCAGCGGTCGTCTCCGCCTACGCGCAGTTCTAAGCTTCGGCTCTCCCGGAAGATTGCCAGCGAGGGTTGGCCGAAGCAAAAAGTTTATGAAGCCCTGGGAACTGACGCCGGATAACCGGCAATTGCGAACCGACAGTTCCACCTCACCGTACCCCCAGATCGGCAACCCGAAGACTCACGCTTACGGGTTGCCGCCCCTCTCTTTAAAAGCACCAGAGACAAACAGAGCGGCAAATGTCGTTTCAGTCGCTAACTAAATCAAAATTTACGACATTGGAACAGATGAAAAGAGACGATCCACGAAGCCGCACGAAATGGCACGAAACTGCTTGAGTTTTCTTCGTGGCGCTTCGTGTGTGTTCGTGGATCGTTCATTACTCCTGCGCCAATCTCTCATGTTTCGCTTTAGCCGGGTAGCAGTCGCCAGTTGTTCGTCGGCTCAGCCGGAATGCTCTTGTGACGCTCGACCCACTCGATGATTAGCTCGCGTATCTCTTTGCCGGAACGATAAAGGACTGGCGCGTCCTTGTACATCGTATAGCCGCCGCCCCCGTTGACACGATAATTATTTGTCGCCAGCCGGAGCTTTTGTGTCGCGCTGATGCTCTGGCCGCGAAAGCGCAGGTTTTGAATGCGCTGCCCCATGGGCTTCGAGATGTCCAGCTCATACTGGACGCCTTCGGCGACATCGAAGTTATAGCCGGGAATCTTTTCATCGACGAGATCGGAGACGGGCGTCTTCGGCACGTAGGCGCGAAAGTACCTGGCAGAGTGTTCCAGGGCATCTTTCAACTGCCGCCCCGTCACTTCGATCACCACGAGCGTATTCTCGTACTCGTAGAGCCCTGCGATGTCGCGCACGGTGACGGGGCCTTTCGGGATGTGAGCCTGAGGGTTGAAGCTGGCCGCCATCGAAACGTCGGCCTTGCCCGCCTCCAACTGGATGCGCTGAATGAGGTCTAAGATGGCCGTGTCGCGAAAGCGCGCATCTCTGGCCGAAAGCTCCGCTGTTGATTCCCCTATGATGCGCCCGAGCCAGCTTTGCGTCTCGCGGTCGTAGGGCTCGACGAGTTTCGAGATTTCCTGATCCGGCTCGACGTGTGCGTCCACCGGAATCGTTCGCGCCGCACGCGCCGCGATGCGCCAGCGCCCGCCCGTCTCTTCTCTCTCCATGTAGACATCTACGCGCGCCACGCGCGAGCCCCATCTGTAGGCTTGCGTCAGGAGGACGCCGTTGATGTAGACCGAAGGCTCGTCGCGATGCGTGTGTCCCATCAGAATGGCATCCACGCCGGGCACTTGCTCTGCGATACTGATCGCAGCATTCTCGTTCGGCACGAGCCCCGGACGCAGCTCGCCCGTTCGTAAATCTCTTTCCAGCCCCATGTGCATACTGATGACGAGCAGATCGACCCGCTCTTTCAACCGCAGGACGCCCACCCACTTTTTCGCTTCAGAGACGGGCTCGCGAAATTCCAGTCCGGCGTAATTCTCGGCGTTCTCCCAGTAGGGGATGCCTGGGGTCGTCAGGCCGAGAATCCCCACGCGCACGCCGCCCACTTCCCTGACGACGTAAGGATCATAAAACGTCTGGTCTGTGCCTTTCCGGTAGGTGTTCGCCGAAATCCAGGGGAACTTCGCTTCGCCGCGCGCCTTTGCGAGCACCTTCAGCCCGAAGTTGTAATCGTGGTTGCCGACTGCCATCGCGTCAAAGCGGAGCGCGCTCATCGCGAGCATCATCGGATCGGGCGGCTGGTTGTTCTTCGCGTTGTGATAGTAGACGAGCGGCGTTCCCTGTATCGTGTCGCCTGAATCCAGCAGCAGGAGATTGGGATTCTCGCGGCGCGCCTGCTTGACGATGGTCGCGACCTTGGCAAGCCCCCGTTCGTCGTCCGGCTTGTTCGTGTAGTAATCAAGGGGGAGGATGTTGCCGTGCAAATCTGTCGTCGAGAGGATCGTAATCTGCGTGCGGCTCGCGGGGCCTTGTGCGTTGCCGCCCACGAGCGCGGCGAGCGCGACGAGCAGCATCGCCAGTGCGGGCAAGATGATGTTGAAAGGTTTTCCACTCTTCATTTTATTATGCTCAGTGAATAGAGATTTAAACGCTGGAGGAAGCACCTGTGCCGAACGAGCAATATTCTAGCAGACCGGAGAAGGCAACGATAAAAGAGATGCTATTGAAGCGTCCGCGTTGAATGAGTGTTATCGACTTTGCTGCGTGGCATAAACTTCGGCGGCGCTCACACCTTCAACCTTCACTTCATAGACCTTCGGCAATGTCGCGCGTACCTCTCTGAGCTTGTCCTGATTCTCGAAATAGGTTCGCCCACTCTGGACGATGATGTAGGCGGGCTTCTTCAACTCATCCTCAAGATAGAAATCCGCCGCCGAGAGGACGCGCGATTCGAGGTCTGTGCGATTGTACTTCTCCAGGTAGTAGCGAGCCGCGCCGGGCGTCTCGTGCGCGATGGTCGCTCCGGCGGGTGCATTCTCGCAGACGAAGCGAATCGCTTCGCGCAGGCCGTCGTCATAGAATTCGTCGTGCGGGAAGTAGTAGCCGACGCGGCCTCCGCCGAGCGCGTTCGTGTAGGCGGCGTAATGCGGCGCGCTCGCGTAGGCCGTCCCTGCCGGGAGCGCGATGAAGAGGATGAGGGCGGTGGCGGTCGCACTCAGCTCGGAACCATGCGCGCCCATCGCTTTGAAGAGTGAAGCTAGCAAGCGTATGAGCTGGACTATGCCGACGGCTGCGATCATGTAGACGAAGGGCATGAGCGAGAGCGTGTAGCGCAGCCACTTCGCGCCGAAGAACGAGTAGGGGATGATCCAGAGCAGGAACATCAGAAGCAGAAAACCGTGGCCGGGATGCCGCCAGCGCCGCACGTTCTCGAAGAGGCCGACGAGAAAGGCAACGATCACAGGCAGCGGCACTTTGACGGCGAGAAAAAGCGCGTAGAAATAGAAGGGCGTGCCCCAGAAGGGCGTGCTCGATGGATTGTTCTTGTAAAGATGACCGGCCATCAGATAGCCGTGGTGCGAAAGTAACTGCTCGCTCGTGTAGGCGTTCAGATACTGCCACGTCTGCGGCAGGAGCACTGCCGGGTTGGCGATGAGGAAGACGACCGCGACCATGATGTAATAGATGCCCGGCACTCCCTGGTGCGGCTCATCCGGCGCTGGCTTGCGCATCTTATACAGGTAATGATAGAGCGCGTTGAGTCCGAAGTAGTGCGGAAAATATTTCGACGCCATCATGAGTCCCCAGGATGCGCCGCTCAAGATGTAAGACCGTCGTTTGCGCTTACTCTCAAACCCGCTCGTCTGCTTGCCGCGCAGGTAAAAATAGAAGCCGAAGAGCATGAAGAAGACGAGCAGCGTGTCTTCCTTGGCGATACGGTTATACGTGATGGCGTTGAGGCCGAAGGCCCAGAGCGCGGCAGCCCAGAGCCCCGTGCGGCGGTCAAAGAGAGCTGCGGTTAAGAGATAGAGCGGCACGACCGCGAGCGCGCCGAAGAGAATGTTTGGAAACCTGAGCGCCGCTTCATCGCTGATCTTACTCGCGCTGGCGGCGTTCCACGTTTCGGCCACGCGCATCGAGACGTACATCAGCGACTTCATCAACATCGGATGCTCTGCGTTAGGATGGATGTCGCCCTGCTTGTAAGAGCGCACGGCGTCTATCTTGTTGGCCTCGTCCTCCGCGAAGCCTATGCTTGAGACGCCCTTTAAGCGCAGGCCGAGGCCGAAAAGCACCAGGATGGCGAGTATGACGACGACTTCAAGATCGTGCGTCCGTGAGAGAGCAGAGCGCGCGACGCCGGAAGAATCCGAACCAGCGCCACTCGCATCAATGGGGTTTGCTTCGACAGGACGTGCCAAAAAACTTCATCCGATAAGGGGAAGCCGGACAGGAAAATCTTCTGCGATTCATCTTACGCCATCCGCTTATCGATTATCCCTTTCTCTTGATTTTACTGCGATTCGCCTGCGGGCAGGATGGAAGCGGCGCCCCCTCGCTCGGCCTCTACTTCGGCGGCCAAAGCCTGTTGCGTGTCTTCGGCGACGGCGCGCAAAGAGAGCCCGCGCCGGATGAGAAAGGCGATGCCGAGCGCAGCCCAGAAGATAACGCGCGCTTTGCGTATGATCGCCAATGTGACGCCGCTCGCCGTGCCCAGTTGCAAAACTTTCGTCAGCATCCCCGTGCCCGCTTCGTCCACCCCGACGCGCATCGGTACGAACTTGAAGACGACGTTGATGATGCGATTGATGGATTCGAGCACGAAAGCCGTGAGCAGGGTGGGCGGCACGTCGCTGATAAAATAGAGCGTCACGTAGACCTCGGCGACGCCCGCCAGGTGAAAGCAGGCTTCCAGGAGCAGGATCGGGAGGAAGCGCGAACGGTTGCCCGCGTAGAAGCCGTAGATGCGATCTTCAATCGAGCGCACGCGCTCGCGCCGCGTCTCCAGAAGCTTGCGCCCCAGCCCCCGCCCGTACAGGTATTCGAGCGCGCCGCTCACAAATTTCCACTGCTTGCGAATGACGAAATAGGCGAGCGGGATGACTGCCAGAATGACCGAGAGCGCGCCGATGCTCGCCAGGCGCAGGGGCTTTGGAAGCTGAAAGCTTAAGAGAAGCGCCACCGTGCCCGCAAAGATAAAGAGCGCAACCGAGAGGCTATAGAAAAGATTCTCGACCGCCAGCGCCGAGAGTCCCGCGACGAGCGGGACGCGCTTGCGCACGAGCGCAGCCTTCGTCGGCTCGCTCACGATGAGGCCGAGCGGCAACAGCGTGCCCAGCGCATCGCCCACCAGGTAAGCCTTGAAAGCATCGCGAAAGCGCAACTGGTGCTCCCCCTCAAGCGAACGCATCCATGCCAGGATACGCACCACAGGCCGCAGGCCGGAGATTAAGAGAACCAGCAGAAAGCCCGCGCCGAGCCGCTTAATACCCGCTATGATCTCCGACACCCCGGCGCGCTTGACGAAGTAGGCGAAGAGCAAAAGTCCCAGGACGGCGAAGATAATTCCGACAGGTGTGAATCTTTTAGTCCGACTTTTTTGATCAGGGTTTCGGCTCATTACACAGACTGAGATTTGACCTCAGAGATAGTTTCAAAACAGTTGCGACCAAGTAAGAACGAAGCAAGATACGGCACAATCAACGAAAAGTAAAAAGAAAAAGGCTACATGCCGCAGCGATAACCCCCTTTTCCTTTTGCCTTTTTACTTTTGCCTTGATTATGATGCTAGGCGATCAAACCCGCAAATACTATTCCATGAGTGAGACTAGAGATGAGTCGAACCGCAACTGAACAACAGCAGGCCGGGCACGCGTTGACGCTTCTGTCCGAGGATGAAGAGATGTTCCGCTCAAGCGTGCGCGAATTTGCAGAAGGCGAGCTGCGCCCGCGCGTCGAAGCGATGGACGAGAAGGGTAAACTCGATCCCGCGCTCATCCAGCAATGTTTCGATCTGGGGCTGATGGGCATCGAGACCCCGGATGAATACGGCGGCGCGGGCGCAAACTTCTTCACGGCCATCATCGCCGTCGAAGAGCTCTCGCGCGTAGACGCCTCGGTCGGCGTCTTCGTCGATGTCCAGAACACGCTCGTCAATAATGCCATCTTGCGCTGGGGAAACGAGGAGCAGAAGAAAAAATATCTACAGCAGTTGGCGAGCGGACGCGTCGGCGCTTACGCTTTGAGCGAGGCCGGGTCGGGCTCGGACGCTTTCGCCATGGCGACGCGCGCACGCGAGGCGGACGATCACTACGTCATCAATGGCCGCAAGCTCTGGATCACCAACGGGCTGGAGGCGGAAATCTTCATCGTCTTCGCCAACATCAACCCTGAAGCGGGCTATCGGGGCATCACGGCCTTCATCGTCGAAAAAGGTTTCGAAGGGTTCTCGGTCGGCAAGAAGGAGAACAAGCTCGGCATCCGCGCCTCTTCGACCACGGAGCTGATCCTGGAAGACTGCCGCGTGCCGAAAGAGAATGTGCTGGGCGAGGTGGGCAAAGGCTACAAGGTCTCCATCGAGACCCTGAACGAAGGCCGGATCGGCATCGGCGCGCAGATGATCGGGATTGCGCGCGGCGCGCTCGAAGCGGCGCTCGCGTACACCACGGAGCGCCAGCAGTTCGGCAAATCGATCAACGAATTTCAGGGCGTGCAATTTCAGCTCGCAGACATGGCGACGGAATTGGAGGCGGCGCGCCTGATGGTCTACAACGCCGCGCGCCTCAAGGACATGGGACGCCCCTTCGTCAAAGAGGCGGCGATGGCGAAGCTCTTTTCATCGCGCGTCGCAGAGCGCGTCAGCTCCAAAGCGATTGAGCTTTATGGCGGCTACGGCTACGTCAAAGATTACCCGGTCGAGAAATTCTGGCGCGACTCCAAGATCGGCGCGATCTACGAAGGCACTTCAAACATGCAATTGCAGACGATTGCCAAGCTCATCATCAGCGGCAAGTAGTCTCGACCGTCAGCAAAATCTGAGAGTATAAAGATGGCTGCTTCACGCATAGACACTTTCAAACAGATGCTTGAGTCCGACCCCGAAAATACGATGGTCTGCTTCGGGCTGGCGAATGAATATCTGAAAGCGGAACGGTACGACGAAGCCATCACCGCTCTCAAAGATTATCTAGCACGCGCGGACGACGAGGGCGCGGCCTACGGGATGCTCGCTCGTGCGTATGAGAAAGTGGGTCGGCGTGAGGAGGCGCGGCAGGCTTACGAGCGCGGCATCGAGATGGCCGAAGCGCACAATCATCCATCGATGGCTGAAGATTATAGAATGACACTTTCAACGGAGTACGAAGGTTAGACGGCCAGGTGAATAAGGAAGATTATGGATGAGTTGATCTTTCTAGTAGAAGACGCGCCGGAAGGCGGCTACACGGCTCGCGCCCTGGGAGCGTCGATCTTTACTGAGGCGGACGATCTGGATAATCTGAGAGAGCAGGTTCGTGATGCCGTGCGCTGTCACTTCGACGATGAACAAGCCCCCCGTCTTATTCGTCTTCACTTCGTGCGCGAAGAAGTGATAGCCACATGAGGCTACCGCGCGACGTATCAGGCGATGAGCTTGCGAAAGCTCTCAAGCATTTCGGGTATCAAGTCACACGTCGAACAGGCAGCCACATGCGTCTGACAACGACAAAGGGGGGGTGAGCATCACATTACTATTCCGCGACATGATCCCTTACGAATTGGTACTCTTGCAGCCATTTTAGTTGATGTTGCAGAACACTTCGGAATTAGCCGTGATGAGTTAATAGCGAAGATTTTTTCATAACATCTTCAACGGAGTACGACGATTAACACCAGAGTAGTACCACTCAGGAGACGTGACGAGATGGCGACCGAAATGAAGGCGCGTGAGTATAGAGGTCTGGATCGCGACCAGATGATCTCAATCTACCGTACGATGTACATGTCGCGGCGCATTGATGATAAAGAGATACAGCTCAAGGGTCAGAACAAGATATTTTTCCAGATCAGCGGCGCGGGTCACGAAGCCGTGCTCGTGGCGGCGGGGATCGCTTTAAAGCCTGCCTACGACTGGTTCTACCCTTACTACCGCGACCGCGCTCTCTGCCTGCAACTCGGCATGACGCCCCTTGAGCAGCTTCTTTCGGCGGTCGGCGCGGAAGCCGATCCGAACTCGCATGGCCGCCAGATGCCTTCGCACTGGGGGCACAAAGGGCTCAACATCGTCTCGCAATCTTCGCCGACGGGCACGCAGTTTCTACAGGCCGTCGGGTGCGCCGAAGCCAGTTATCGCGCCGCGCTGCTTGAAGAGATCAAAGAGAAGGTCGAAGGCTTCAAAGGCGACGAAGTTGTTTACGTCTCGTCGGGCGACGGCACGACGAGCGAGGGCGAGTTTTGGGAAGCCCTCAACACGGCCTGCAACCTGAAGCTGCCCGTGCTGTTTCTCATTGAAGACAACGGTTATGCGATCAGCGTTCCGGTCGAAGTGCAGACCGCAGGCGGCGATGTCTCGAAGCTGGTCGAAGGGTTTCCGAACCTCTACATACAGCGCTGCGATGGTACAGACCCGGTTGAATCGCTTGAGACGATGCGTCGCGCCGTCGAGCATTGCCGCGAGCGCCGTGGCGCGGCGCTCGTTCACGCGAAGGTGATACGCCCTTACTCTCATTCATTGTCCGATGATGAGAAGCTCTACCGCCCGGACGAAGAGAGGACATCAGACGCCGAGCGCGACCCCGTCAAGCGTTTCGGCGCGCTGCTCATCGAAGAAGGGTTCGTCACACAGGAAGAGCTACAGGAGCTTAAAGACGCGGTAGACCTTGAAGTCAACGAAGCGACGGATAAGGCGCTCGCCAGCCCGCAGCCTGCGCCTGAGACGGCGACGCATTTCGTCTTCTCGCCCGAAGTTGACCCGACTTCTCAAGAGTTCGACACGGAAGAGGGAGCGGAGCTTTCCGGCAACGCGGGCACGATGGTCGATCTCATCAATCGCTGCCTGCACACGGAGATGGCGCGCGACCCTCGAATCATCGTCTTCGGCGAAGATGTGGCCGATTGCTCGCGCGAGGAGAACCTGGATAAGGTGAAGGGCAAGGGCGGCGTCTTTAAAGTGACGGCCAACTTGCAGCGCAAATTCGGGGCGGCGCGCGTCTTCAACTCGCCGCTCGCCGAGGCCAACATCGTCGGGCGCGCTATCGGCATGGCGACCCGTGGCCTAAAGCCCGTGGTCGAGATTCAGTTCTTCGATTATATCTGGCCTGCCTATCACCAGATCAGGAACGAACTGGCGCTCATGCGCTGGCGCTCGGCAAACGACTTCAAAGCGCCGGTCGTCCTGCGCGTGCCCGTCGGAGGCTACTTGAAGGGCGGCGCGATCTATCACTCGCAAAGTGGCTCGACCATCTTCACGCATACGCCGGGTCTGCGCGTCGCCTATCCCGCGACGGCGCTCGACGCCAACGGTCTCCTGCGCACCGCGATCCGCTCGGACGATCCGGTGCTCTTTCTTGAGCACAAGCATCTCTACCGTCAGGCGTATAACAAGTCGCAGTATCCTTCAGACGATTTTATGATTCCCTTCGGGAAAGCCAAGACCGTGCGCGAGGGCACAGACCTCTCCATCATCACCTACGGCGCGCTCGTGCAGCGCTCACTGGTCGCAGCCCGTCAGGCCGAGCAGCAGGGCATCAACGTGGAGGTGATAGACCTGCGCACGCTCGTGCCCTACGACTGGGAGATGATCACTCGCACCGTGAAGAAGACCGGCAAAATACTGGTCGCTCATGAAGATTCTCTCTCCTTCGGCTACGGCGCGGAGATCGGCGCGCGCATCAGCGATGAGCTGTTCGAATACCTCGACGCGCCCGTCCGCCGCGTCGCCGCGCTTGACACCTTCGTCGCCTACGCTCCGCAGCTAGAGGATGCCATCCTCCCGCAGGTCGAAGATGTCCTAAAGGCGATCACGGAACTCTACAGCTATTAAACGAATCAAGCTCGAGTTGCAATCGAAAGAGGACGGAGACGATCCACGAAGCAACACGAAGCGACACGAAATGAGATGAACAGAGTGGCTCTTTCGTGTTGCTTCGTGGATCGGTCGCATGCCTTCTTCGAGTCCGCTATCTGCTATTAGATGATCTCTCCTTCGACCGTGCCCTACTGTTCACTGTCTGGCGGGTTGCCGTACACCGCTGTACTGTAATCTTTCGCTTTCGCCCGCTGATCCAATTCCCTATCTGCTGAAATAATTGAACTAAACGTTTCCCACGCGCGGCATGCATGTTGCGCGTCTTCATTTGTTCGATTTTCTTTAGTTTTCCCTCAGTCAGCGATCAAATGATAAATCATAAGGAGGAGAAGATACTGATGAGTAAACGTTTGCTCTGCCTTCTCGGTAGCATCGCGCTTTCCTTTGCCACGGCGGGTCTGACCCTGGCACAGGAGACGCAACAACCGACGACCACGACGACCACGACGACCACTGAACAGACCACGACCACGCCGAGCGATCCGACGGCGACGACAACCAAAACAACACAGACCACCCAGGCCGTACAGAACCCTGATGGCTCCTGGACTGTTATAGAGTATCCGGCGGATAAAGAGGTCACGGTCACCCTCCAACCGACGACCATCATTCCTGGCGCACAGGGCACAGCCCGTGTGATGCGTCATGGCGATAACACGATGGTCAACTTGAACCTGACGGGTTTGACCGGCGATGTTAACAGCTTCAATCTTTATGCGGTTGATCCGACCGGTAAGGCGACGCTGCTTGGCCCCGTGGCCGTCAACAACGGCGCGGCCACGCTCTCTACGACGACGCCGCTCAACAAGTTCATGCTCGTGCTTTCGCCCGACGCTAACCTGACGAGCTTCACGCCGCAGACGCAGGTGGTGCTTCGCAGCGCCGTGCCGAACGGTTACGCAGTCGTCCCGATGGGAAGCAGCGGGGAGAGAGACGGAGCGGCGGTCGGCGAGCGTGTCGCGGCCACCTCGACTACGGGCGCAACGCCTGCCTATACCGCACCGATGCTCGGCATTCCGGGATTCCGTCGCGGCACGGATACCGAGATGAAGATTAACTTCACGGGAGCGCTGACAGGATCGCGCGCCAACGTCTATCTTGAGCCGCGCAACGACGGCCCGACGACCATCAAGATGCGCTTCCATGAATTGAAGGATGCGCCGGCTGGAAAGACTTATGTCGTGTGGGCTGTCTCGCCTGATAACAAGTTCGTCCGTCTCGGCCAGATAGTCAACACCGGACAGCGCAACGAGGCGCAGATTCAGACGGAGACGGCGCTGCAAGACTTCGGCCTCTTCGTCACACTCGAAGACGAGTTTTCGAGCCCTTCCGGCACGATTGTCGGAACGGTCATCAAGTAACGCGCTCTTCAGAAGAGAGAGCGTTTTGCATTCGCCTCGAATTGGTATTAGTTAAGAGGCTCGGCTGCTTTCCAATGAAGGCAGCCTCTTTTTTTATATAATTGAGCGGAGCGCAGGGGCACGATTCAATTGCAAATTACGAAAAAATAGTTGTAATTCTCCAGTCGAGGAGTGGTATAGTTCTCTTAGCCGATGGCGAAGGCTTCGGGAGGTTTGATCCCCGGCCCTGCCCACGCCCCATTCGCCTTCTGCCCGGACAACAGACGGGTTCGAGTCCCTGTTGGCTCCACTAAACCCGCATGTAACTTCGACGCGAGCCCGCGCCGATTCCCAAGGACAAAGAGGAGAAATTTTAGCCCCCGCTAAATCTCTCTCTCGACGGGCGCATAAACACGCCCGCAACACACAATGGATCTAAGCCCATGAAACGCAAGCTCCCCCAATTGCTCGCGCTCCTGTCGCTCATCGTATTTTCAGCCACCGCCCAGGCTCAGCAAGCTAAACCAGAGACACTCCCCGATCTGATTCGTCGCGTCAAGCCTTCGGTCGTCGCCGTCGTCACCTATAACGCCAAGAATGAGGCGCTGACGAGCGGCAGCGGTTTTTTTATACGCCCCGGTCAGGTTGTCACCAACCTGCACGTCATTGACGGCGCACATCACGCGGAGGTGCGCACCTTTGACGGCAAGGGAAAGATATATCCCGTCCAGGGAATGTTGGACATAGACGAGGAGGGCGACCTCGCCATCCTGAGTCTCAACGTGCCACAGGATCGCGCACGCTCCCTCGATCTATCGTCGACCATCCCGGAAGAGGGCGAGAGCATCTTCGTGATCGGAAATCCACTCCGCCTCGAAGGCTCCATCTCTGACGGAATCGTCTCGGCGGTGCGCGAGGTGCCGAGCCTGGGCAAGATCATACAGATCACGGCTCCCATTTCGCATGGCAACAGCGGCAGCCCGCTCTTCAATATGCAGGGGCAGGTCGTCGGCGTCGTGACGATGAAGATCGTCAACGGCCAGAACATCAACCTGGCGCTCTCCGCTTCGCGCGTGATGGAGTTGCAGCCCGGCAAGCTTTCGACCTTCGACGACATGGCGGCGAGGAACAAGAGCGGCGTGCAGAGTGAAGCGCTCGCCGAGTGGTGGTATCGCAACGGGCTGAATTCGCTCTGGCTGGGAAACTACGATAGCGCCCTGGGCTATTTCGAGAACGCGGTTAATAAGAACCCGGCGCGCGCCGAAGCTTGGATTCAGGTCGGCTATTGTAAGGTCAAACAGGGTAAGAACAATGACGCCATACGCGCCTACCAGAAGGCGTTGCTCCTGCGCCCCGCATCCGCCGAGGCATACAACAAGCTGGGCGATGCCTACTATTACGCCGAAAGATTCGATGAGGCCATCTCCGCTTACAAAGAGGCCGCGCGGCTGCAACCACGCCTCGCCGAAGCCTACTATAATCTCGGCATGACCTACCTGGAGATCGGCGACCGCATGTCGGCGGTCGCGCAGAGCTGCCTGCTTCAACCCCTCGATACGGAGCTATACCGCAAGCTGATCGGTGAGATTAAAAGATAAACAAGCGAGCGAGGCTACATCTATCGGCGACTTGTGGCAGGCGCCTGGCATAGGTGAGAGACGGTTCTCACCTTCTCTCTGACATCCTGCGCACACTGAATAGAGAAGGTTGTGCCCACACGGCTCTTGGTGCTGTGTGTGCAAGTCACTGCACCCTCCCTGACTCGTCGCTCACGGCGGCAACCCCAGACCGCCAGGGAGGGTGTTCACTACGCTAACCGGTTTTCTTAGAAGACTTTTTACCAGACTTTTTAGAAGATTTCTTACTGGTCTTAGCCGAAGACTTCTTAGATGACTTTTTGGAACTCTTCTTAGAGGACTTCTGACCGTACTTGGCAGAAGTTTTCGTCGTCGCCGTCAGCTTTAAGGACTTGATCGCCGCCGCCGCATCAATGATGCCGTAGCCCAGATCATAGTCCCACAAATCTCCCTCCAAATCCTTCGCGCTACGTTGCAGCAGCGCCTTCATCGAAGCGGGCGAGCGTTTTTTAACGCTAACCTTTTGGCGCAGTGCCGCCACCACTCCGGCGACCACCGGCGAGGCGGCTGACGTACCACCATCAGCGTCATAAACGCCTGACCCGGCGAAATGGCTGTATCCGGCGAGGTCGGGTTTACGCTTGTGTAGTCCGCCCGGCCCCTGCGATGAATAGCCTAACCTGCGTTTGTCCACCGTCACCGCCGCCACTGTGATGACATCCGGGTGCGAGTTGGCACCGTGAATGCTTGCGCCGGGGCCTTTATCATTAGCTCCACAACGCCCATCCGGGCACTGCGCGCCGCAATTGCCTGCCGCAAAGCAAACATCCGCACCAGCCCCCACCAGCGTCCCGACGATCTGGTTGAACGGATGATCTGGATTGGCGCTGTAGTTACCTGACGAACCGATAGGCTCGTCATCTTCGCGGTTAAAGAGCGCCCAACTATTGTTCACCACGAGTGGCCCCGGCTCATTTACGATCAGATCAATTAAGTTGCCAAACGCCGTGATCGCATCGGAAAGGAAGGCGCTCCACCCCGGCCCCTCCGATTGCAACAGAGCGTAGTCGAGGATGCGCGCGTCGGGCGCGGAGATGCGCACGTCGAAGGCGCACATCGTGCCGTGAGCCGCGTTGGAGTTAAAAACAGCTTCAGTTGTGCCCGGCTCAAAACCGAGCACAGGCCCCCACCCCCCGGCAACTTTAACCTTTGATCCATCAATGCCGGTATCGACGATAGCCACACGCACATTCTTTCCCGTCAGTCCCGCTTTGCGCAACGCGCTCACGCCCATCGCCGAAGCCACCTTCTTACTCGTGCCGACCGCGCTGCCGCCACAGTAGGTCGGGCACGGCGCGATCATCAGGTCGGCGTAGACCCCTATCACCTCATCCGCGCGGTCGACCTTCAACCGCTCGACCGCGTCTTCGTCGTCAAACACCGCGCGCATGCTGTACGCGGCGGGTTTTGTTGTGTCGGACAGCGCGCTATAGTTAAAACCGAGGGCCGCCGGTTGAGTAAGTTTCAAGGCGGATTCTCCGGGCACCCTGACGGGGTGGTAGCTTTCGTCGTAGTTCATCCCCGTAGTCTTAATGCTACTCTCCAATCCAGCGCCTGCCGGAGCGAATGATCTTGTCGTCCAACCGTCGCGAAGCCATTCGTGGCCGCGTGTCAAAACGATTTTCCGTATCATCTAAGGCTCTCCTCGCATCTCCGTTGAAAGACGGTCGTGCTTGAACGAAGTCAATGGTGCGTCTCCAATTTGCTACAAGGCTGACGGGTGTCTTAAAATAGCTTTACTTATGAAAGATAAATCTGCCGACCGCTTTATGATTCAGATTGAGCTCCCGAAGGTGAAAGCTGATCTCGAAGCGGCGCAATCTTTACTCAAATCCGCTGGTGTTGAAGTGGACACTTCATACAAGCCGGTGTGCGTCAATCCCAAACTTGGACGTTATGTGCTGCGGGGAAGCGCGACCGACGAAGCAAAGTCTAAAGCCGAGCGAATCGAGGGAGTTCAGCTTTTCCCCGACGTGAAAATCTCTCCCGCCAGGACTTGAGATGAAAACAGTTTGGCGGTGGCGAGAGCTAATGTATTATCTTACTAAAGATTTGTCCATCAGTTTTTAGGCCGGCGAGCGACCGAACAAACTCGTTCTCCTTGAGGAGATCGCGCTGCCAAAACCATTTTTTAAGGCGCGAAACTTCTCCGAGCATATTTCGTTTAGGCGGCGATCCCATCCGGCTGCCCTCAAGCGTACGGGAACTGCCGGAACTATCCACTCGACACAGCGCGTCGCCTCTCGATTCTACTTTCCGCATGAACGCCGCACGTCTTCCATATACTTGGCGGCTTTGAAAATGTAGTCTGTGATGTAATATAGTGAGGTCGCCGACTCTTCATAATATGCCCGACCTTGATTGACAGTTTTCAAAGTGGCTTGATTTGTTCTTTGTATAAGCGAAACCTTACAACCATG
Source organism: Pyrinomonadaceae bacterium (assembly GCA_036386415.1). Lineage (GTDB taxonomy): Bacteria > Acidobacteriota > Blastocatellia > Pyrinomonadales > Pyrinomonadaceae > DASVVT01. Next base: position 4,328 of record DASVVT010000094.1, on the reverse strand, counting down.
AGCCTGACTTGAAAGGAGCAGAACCACCGTGCCGCGATCATCAAGTAAAAAGAGGGGCGCTAAAAAGAGGGCTGCGAATGTCTCACCGAGCATTGCCTCGATCAGCTCGACCCTGAACCCCATGCGAGCAGGCATGCCTGCGCTGGATTCTATTCTCGACGTGAAGCCTTTGACCATGCCGGCAGCAATGGCCCTTTCAAAAGCGGCGGGCGCACCGGCAGCAGCCAGGGCTGCTACTTACCGCATCATCAAAACCAATGAAGTGGATGCTTATGAGCAGGGTGCGACGCAGCAGGAAACGCTGGCTACGACTTTCGCCGCCGCCGCTCCTGAAAGTGATAAGTACACAGGCAAGGCGCGCAAGGCCGCTAAATTATCTATCGCCGATGCCCCCGTCAAGAAGTTTTCAGACTTGAAAACTCTCATCAAATCCCTCCCCGCCGATAGCGACATGATTGCTCATGTGCCGAAGATAAAGACTACTCCGACGTCAAATCGTGTGAAGGAGGAGAAGCGGAACGTGCGGGTCAACGTATTTTTGTATGCCGCAAGCAGGGAGGATGATAACGATTTCCATCTCATCTTAGGCCGTGACCCGAGCCTTACCCCGGAGATGTACATGACGATGGAGCTATCCGGTTTGCCGCCATCGAACAGCGCATCTTTTGAGAAGCTAAAGGCCGCGCGCGACGCTTTTAAGGCATTCTTCGGTGATGACCTGCCGGGGACGAGATATGATTTTTACGACCCCCCTATTCCGGTGCGAGTCGAGGGCTCATTGTTCTTTGACATGAGCCATAGCTCCGGTCAGAGACCAGGCCCGAAGAGCTTAAAGAGTCGCATGCCGACGATATTTGAGGTTCACCCGATCACCAAGATAGTGTTCAATCCATGAGGCGGCAGCAGCGCATCCGAAGAGGGAGAAATGATATGACGCGATCATCAGGCAAAAAGAGAGCCAGGACTCCTCCGCCAAATGATGCTCAGGTGAGCCCGCCCTTAAACCCGTTGCGGACGGGCATGCCTGCGCCGGATTCTATTATCGGCGTAAAGCAGATCAAGAGAGGCGGTAAGGTATATCGCATCATTAAAACCAACGAGATGGATGCCTACGATAAGCCGGTGCGAGCAAAGCGCAAGCGAAGTCAATGATTAAACAGTATCGGCTTCTGTGAAAAGGGTCAGATCAAAGCCCGGCGCTGGAAGTTGCCGGGCTTTGTCATTCGCCGTCTGACGGCGCGAGAGCATTTTACCGGGCTTAAAAACTTTTCTGCTCGCCCAGTTGACTCAGGAAGACGTTTTTGTCGACGCGCGCCGGATCGCCCAAGACGACGAAGCGTATGTGGCGTATGTAGGCCTTGGCGACGCGTTGCACGTCTGCGGGTTTGACGGCGCGCAGGCGCTCCAGGAAGTTGATGGAGTTTCGCCAGCCGCCGCCGATTAACTCATAGCGCGCAAGCTCACCGGCCTGCGCGGTGTTCGTCTCCTGATCCAGGTAATAGCCGGTCAGGTACTGCGAGACGACGCCCGTAATATCCTCCGTTTCGATCTGCTCCTGCTGGAGACGCACGATCTCGCCGAGCATGACGCTGACGGCGTAGCTCGCATCGACAGCCGACACGTAGATGCCGCCGGTGTTGGCTCCCTGGCTGCCAAGAAACGCGAAAGGCGCATACGAGAGGTTGCGACGATTTCGCACCTCCTCGTTGATGCGGTCACGCAGGATCGCTGAGGCAATCTGCATCGGGTAGATGTCGGGCGATGTCAGGGGCGGGGCGGTGAACAGCCCCTGCACGTAGTTGGTCGGAAGAGTGCGCTGCGTGACATCTACAGTTGACGCGCCGAAGACGAGTTGCGGCACGGGTTCCTGCCGGTAAGTGCCGCGCGGCAATTTGCCGAACGAGGCGGCAATGCGGCTGCGCAACTGCTGCGGGTCGAGGTCGCCGACGATGACGAGCAGCAGGCGCGAGGTCTGCATCATCTTCCGGTGGTAGCGGCGCAGGTCTTCCACCGTCAGGCGTCCAACAATCTCGGCAGTGCCCTGCGGGCGGTTGATATAAGGATGTCCGGCGTAGGCGACGCGCTCTTGCAGGCGCTGTAGATATGTGTCCGGGTCGTCAGTATCATCACGCAAAGAGGCGACCAGACGACTCTGGACAAGTTGAACGTCCTGGCGAGCGAAGAGCGGGTGCAACGCCACGTCCGTGAAAATCTCCCACGAGCGGTCGAAGTTGGGGCGCGTCGATCTGAAGGTGAGCGCCGAGTAGTCGTAATTGACGCCGGAGTCGATGACAGTTCCCATGCGCGCCAGCTCCGCGCGCATACGCTCACGCGGAAAACTGACGCTCGCCTCGGTCGAAGCCGAAAGCATGAACGATTCTATGCCAGCGTTAGACGCATTGATGTTGCGCGACCCGCCGCGCAGGAACAGCCCTGCGGCCACCGTCTGGCTGCCTTCACGACGCTTGACGAGCACCTTCAGGCCGTTGACATCAAACTCTGTGACGAGCGCGGCCTGCGTCGCTTCGATGTTCTGGATAGAGGCCAGCGAAGGCGCAGCAGGTTGCTGCTGTTGACGTGGCTGCGTACCCTGCCCTTGACCTGACGCCGGAAGGCAGAAGACGAAAAGCAGTAGACAGTAGACAGTAGATAGTAGACAGTAGTGAGCGAGCTTCGCTCTGATGCTACCTGCTGCCTTCCGCCTTCCGCCTTCTGCTTCATCCATTCGATTTGTTAAGTCCAATCTCACCTCCCCTTCGCTCAATCCTATGTTTTCTGTTTTCCAACTACTGACTACTGAATACTGTCTACTATCTTCTGTCTTCCTCATTGCCCGATCAGCTCCTCCGGTTTCAGTTGCGCCTGTCGCTGTCCGTCTTCAGAGATCATCACCAGTCCGACGTGCGGTTGGCCTTGAATATAGGTCGTCACGTAGCGACTGATGTCGGCGCGCGAGGTGCGGCGCAGGTTTCCCAGATAGCCGCGAAAATAGTCGAGTCCGGTCGAAGCCCACCAGAAGCTTAAGGTGTGCGCGTAGTCGCTCGGTTTCTCGCGCGAATAGAGGTCGTCTGCTTCCAGGAGCGCCTTGGCGCTTTCCAGTTGCTCGTCCGTGAAATAGTCTCGGTCGTTGAAGTGCGCGACCTCGTTGTAGATGGCGCGAATGGCGGCGCGCGCCTTCTCGGGCGTGGTCTGCGCGACGATATTGATCGGGCCGATATTGCGCTGCGTGTAATAGCTGATGTCTACGCCCGTGACGAGCCCCGTATCCACGAGCGCACGTTGAAAGCGTGTGTTGGGCTGGCGCAGGATGAAGGAGAAAACGTCCGCCGCGTAAGTGGCCGCATTGTCTTTGCCGATGGACGGCCCCTGCCAGCCGAGCTCGATGATGACGTTCTGCACGGGCTGCTTGATGATTCCGCCCTCGCTTTTTTTGAGCGGCGGGTGCTCGACCAGCGGGTACTTCACAAACGGGTCTTCTGTCCGTGCCCAGCCGCCGAAGAGTTCCTGTGCGAGGCGAAAGACATCCGCAGGCTCCGCGTCGCCCGTGATGACGAGCGCCGAATTATTCGGGACGTAGTAGCGCTGCTGAATCAACCGCATCATCGCGGTCGTCGCAGATGAAACCGTCTGGCGATTACCGAGCGGCGTCTTGCGGCTCGGGTACTTATAGAAGAGCCTGTTGTTCATCTCCAGATTGAGATAATAGAAGGGGTTCGACTCGTTGCGGTCGATCTCGCCGATGACCACCTGGCGCTCGCGCTCGAACTCTCCCTCATTGAAGAGCGGGGAGAGCGCCGAATCCCTCATGTACTGAAGCGCCGTGCGCAGGTAGGGCGAGGTCGTCGTGAAGTAGTAGTTGACGACCTCCTCGCGCGTCGAGCCGTTGTAGGCGATGCCCATCTGGCCGATCAAGCGCAGGTAATCTTCACGGTCGGCGACCGCGCGGTTGGTCTTGAAGAACATGTGCTCGTAAAGGTGCGAGAGGCCGTTCAGCTCCGGCGGCTCCGTGTAAGAGCCGTTCTTCACGGCCAGCTCCAGCGTGACGAGCGGCACGGAATGATCTTCGAGGACGATCACCTCCAGACCATTAGCCAGCACATGATTGACGAGCTGCGCCTGCTGTACTGCACGCGCCGGAGCTGCGGAGGTGGCAACGCCCGCCGAATGTGATGCAGATGTTCGTTGTATCTGCTGCTGCGGCGCGGCAACGTATGACGACGGCGCGAGCAGCGAGAGGATTAACGCTAGAACGTAAAGATTGCGTCTCACAAAAAAAACTCCATTCCTGAATTTAAAGGGATTAATAAAATTGGTTGTGGCTCAAGCGG
>DASVVT010000093.1:0-9366 GCA_036386415.1 Pyrinomonadaceae bacterium | reverse complement strand
TAACTGTAGGGGCAGGGCTTGTCCCTGCCCGGCTGTGATCGAAGGACGCGGGCAGGGACAAGCCCTGCCCCTACAAGTTTGTTTCCTCCATTGCCGTGTTCCTTACAAGCCAGAGATAAAATGCTAAGATGTTGCCGTTTATAGGGAGATGGCAAAGCAGTCAGAGGATTTTGCTATGAGCCAGCGCAAAGTGAAGACGCATATCAGCGTGGCGGAGTATCTGGCGTGGGAGCGTGAAAGCCCCGTCCGGCATGAGTACGTGCAGGGCGAGGTCTATGCTATGGCGGGTGCGAGTGATAGGCACAATCGCATTGCGGGCAATATCTACGCGCGTTTGTTGACGCACCTGGGCGAGGGGCCTTGTGAGCCTTTTATCTCGGACATGAAGATTAAGGTTGCCCCCGAGGTCTTCTATTACCCGGATGTGGTGGTGACGTGCGACCCTGTGGGCGTTGATGCGTACTTTCGCGCGGAGCCGCGCTTGATCGTCGAGGTCATTTCGCCTTCGACCGAGCGCATTGATCGTCACGAAAAGATGATGGCTTATAAAGCGGTGGCGTCCTTGCAGGAGTATGTGTTGGTGATGCAGGACGAGATGCGCGTGGAGATATACAGGCGGAAAGATGGTGAGTGGGAAGTCTCTGCTTTCACCGGAGCGGAAGAGCAGTTGCCGTTCGCGTCCGTTGAACTCTCTATGAGCATGAGCGAGATTTATCGCAACGTGCGCCTGCCTGAAATGGACGGAAGTTGAAAACCGCAGATGGAAAACAATTTTCTTGACACGCTGGTGGTGACAGGCAGAGGGACGCTCCACGCGCTCGACACGAAGCAACACGAAAGAGCGCCTCTGTTCGTGTCTATTCGTGTCGCTTAGTGGATCGTTCCCCGTCCTCTTTTGATTACATCCTGGTATAAGGCAAACACATGCCGGATTCTTTGATTAACAACCTGAACCGTTTGATGTTGCTCGAACTGGCCGGGCAGCGTTCCTTTGAGCGCGGCGAGGTCTACTTCGAGGAGGAGCGTGTGCGCTCGCTCGTCGAATTTGAAGGGATGCTGGCGGCGACCGTAGAGGGGACGGAGGATTATCGCGTCAAGCTGGCGGTCGGGAGCAGCGGCCTGAGCTTTTCGTGCGAGTGCCCGTATGCCGACGATGGAAATTTCTGCAAGCACTGTGTGGCGGTCGGGCTGGCCTGGCTTGCGCAGCGTGAGGCGCGCACGACGAGCGGTAGCAGCGCCGCAGGAGAAGGCATCAGCAGCTTGAACGGTGCACGAGAGTTCCTTGAAGGGCAGGACAAAGCCGTGCTGGTCGAGATGATTCTGCGCGAAGCCCTGGACAACGAGCGTGCGTGCGCACGCTTGATCGAAGCCTCTCAAATACATTCGTCAGGCTCGCCCAAATGAGGAGGACGATCCGCGAATCGACACGAAACGACACGAACGGAGGCGCTCTTTCGTGTTGCTCAGTGTTGCTGAGTGGAGCGTCCCCCGTCCTCTTTTGATCGCATCCTGGTATAAGAAATCGAGAGACGCTAACGCAGCTTATCTTCTATGAGCCGCTTCAGATCATCCAGGGTCGTGCAAGCGTTGATCGAATCTGCATCAATCAATAGCTCCGGCCTTTCACCTTCTTTCTTGAAGAGGGCTGGCAAGGGGATGCTTGAGATGCCATAGCGACTCTTCAACTCATCCGCATGTAAAAACTCCAGCGGCCTGTCGAGCGTCTCTAGAAATTGCTTCCAGCTTCTGCGCATCCTGAGCGTCGAATAGGTGAGCGCGCAAAGATTGCATTGATACGTTTGGGGAGAGAAAACTTTATGCGCCATATCGGACACGGCGTTAAAAAGACCGCTCCCGGCGTTGTAAACGAAGATGAGAGCGGGTTTTGCCGCGCTGCTTCTTTTCTCCATACGTAGTCACACGACACAACGGTCTTGAACGGAACCGACTGTAGAATCCTGGTTTCAACTCAACTCTCTGTGACCCTCCGTGTCCTCTGCGTCTCTGTGGTGAATCTACTCTTACGTACACTCACCACAGAGACACAGAGGACGCAGAGGAGGCACAGAGCACCAATTAACTTAGGACACTACCGGGGCTTCGAATACTTTGCATTGTATATGCTAAATTAGCTCGCACAGAAGCTCGGTTCAGGTTTGCGAGATATTGATCTTCGGTTGCTGCTGCTGCTGCTGAAAGCTACCGGTCGTGCGCGTTGGGAGAAGTTTTGTCGTGAAGGAGCGTCAGGTTCCCGCTTGGTTGAGCGCGCCGCTTGTCATCGGCGCGTTCGGTCTCCTGTGGCTGTTGGAGCGCCGCCGCCCGCTCAGGAGGCGCGAGGTCGAGCCGAAGCTCAGGCGCAACGCACGCAATCTGGCGTTGGCAGGAGTCGCCGCAGTTTCGCTTCAACTCGTCGAGCGCCCGCTCATCCAACCGCTCGCCGCCCTCGTAGAAAGACGAAGATGGGGACTGCTCAAGCGCGTCGCGCGCCTGCCCCGCTGGCTGGAGGTCGCGCTCGCAGTCATTCTCATGGACTACACGCTCTACGTGTGGCACGTCGCCACGCATCGCGTCCCCTTCCTGTGGCGATTCCACCTGGCGCACCATGTTGATCTTGATCTGGATGCTTCGACGGCGCTCAGGTTTCACTTCGGCGAGCTGAGCCTTTCGACCGGCTGGCGCGCAGCGCAGGTTGCGCTGATCGGCGTCTCGCCGCTCTCACTCTCCGTCTGGCAGACCTTCGTGCTGCTCTCAATTCTCTTTCACCACTCGAACGTAGAGCTGCCGTTTGAAGTCGAACGTACATTGAATCGCCTGGTCGTCACGCCGCGCATGCACGGCATACACCATTCCATCATACGCGAAGAGACAAACGCGAACTGGTCTAGCGGGCTGACCCTGTGGGACTGGCTGCACGGCACGCTCCGTTTGAACGTGCCGCAGGACGAGATCGAGATTGGCGTGCCCGCCTACCGCGAGCCTTCGGAAGTTGAGCTGGAGGAGGTTCTCAAGCTGCCGTTTGTGGAACAACGCCCGACGTGGGTCGTGCCCGGAGACGGACAGCCCGTGCGCCTTAAGCCTGCGGCGGTCGCGCCCCGTTCTTTGCTGCCCTGATGAGAGGATGAATCCGTAGATGAAAGCAGAATGTCCTGCGCTTTCAATCATCATCCCGGCTCTTAACGAAGCGCACTCAATCGCGGCGACGCTGGATGCTGTGAAAGAAGTGCGAGGCTGCGTAGAGGTGATCGTCGTGGACGGCGGCAGCCGGGATGGGACGCTTGAAATCCTGCGCTCGCGCCGCGGCGGCGTGCAAGTGATCGAGAGCGAGCGGGGGCGCGGGCTTCAGATGCACGCCGGAGCCAGCCGCGCGCAGGGCGAAGTCCTCTGGTTTCTGCACGCCGACACGATTCCGGCGGCGGAGGCGGGCGAACGTATCAGCGAAGCGTTGCGAGATGCAAGCGTGGTCGGCGGAAACTTTCGCGTGCGCTTTGAAGGCGCTTCGAAGGCGGCACGCTTTCTGACCTGGCTCTACCCGCATCTGCGAAAGCTCGGGCTCTGCTACGGCGACTCTGGCATCTTCGTGCGGCGCGACGTATACCGTCGCATCGGCGGCTTCAAACCGTTCCCCATCTTTGAGGATTTGGAGCTGGTGCGCCAGCTTCGCCGCGTGGGTCGGATGGCACACGTACAGGCGACTGTGACCACCTCTTCGCGGCGCTTTGAAGGTCGCAGCTTCGCACTCACCTTCGCGCGCTGGTCAATGTTACAGATGCTTTACTGGATCGGCATCCACCCGCGCAGGCTCGGACGCATGTACAAACCAAGGGATGAGGGATGAGGGATGAATAAGAAAAAGCATGTCTTTCTTTCTTCATCCCTCATCCCTCCGCCCTCATCCCTTCGTTGAGCCAGCGGTAGGTTGCCGGAGCGCGGTGGCGCGCCTCCTGATCGGAGAACACTTCGGCGCGCAGGCGCAGCAGATCGTCGAACGTGTCTACGTCGTACCAGGGCGGGAGCTCAAGCAGTCGCAGGCCAAGGCGGCTGGCGTTGCGTGCGGTCTGCGCGTAGGCTTGAGGGGTGCTCCAGGCGATGTCTTGAAAGAGGCCGGGCGCGCTGCGGCGTAGGCCGACCAGGTAGTAGCCGCCATCTTCAGTCGGCCCGAGGGCGACCTCAACTTCTGCTGTGGAGAGTGCGTTGATCGCTGCGGTGATCAAAGAGTGTGGCAGCGTCGGGCTGTCCGCGCCCAGCAGGATGAGCGGGCCGAAGCCTAGATCGAAAGCCTGTGCGGCTGTTTGTTCGAGGCGCTCTCCGAGGTCTGCGCCCCTTTGTTCCAGCCACAGAAGGTCGCCTGGCAGGAATGTTTCGAGCGCGGCTCGTCCGCTCGCAGGGGTGTAGGCGATGATCACAACGGCTGCCGCACGTTTCGCGCCGTTCACCACGTCTTGCGCGAAACATGCAGCGAGCGACGCCGCCTCCTGAGCAGACAGCGGAGGCGCGAGCCTGGTTTTCACCAGACCCGCACGCGGCTCTTTTATCATGACGATGACGGCAGGACGCACAATAGAAGGGATGAGGGATGAGGGATGAAAGGCGAACGGTTTTTCTTTAATTCATCCCTCATCCCTCATCCCTCATCCCTGCCTTTCAACGGAGTATCGCACAATGGCGTATTATGACGAAGATGACCTACAGCGTTTTTCGGATGTTGGCAAGCACCGGCCTGATCTCTTCGAGAAATTCATGGCGTGGTATCAGGCATGTCAGGAGGACGGCGCACTCTCGCGCCGCGAAAAGGCGCTGATCGGACTGGCGGTCGCACACGCCTTGCAGTGCCCCTACTGTATAGACGCTTACGCGCAATCCTGTCTCGAAGCCGGATCAAATATGGAGCAGATGACGGAAGCGATCCACATGGCCTCGGCCATTCGCGGCGGGGCATCCCTCATCCACGCTCTTCAGGCGCACAACTCCGTCAACAAGGTCTCAATGTGATGCCGCAAGCTTTACCCATCCTTGATTCTCAACAGGCAGTCGCGCGCTCGCCCGCCAATTTCGACGAGCGACTGGCGGCGCATGGTCTGAGCCTGCGCGCCGCGACGGTCGAGACGTTGCAGGTGAATGTCGGGAAGCTTTGCAACCAGGCGTGCAAACATTGCCACGTTGACGCGCGACCTTCGCGCACAGAGATTATGACGCGTGAAACCGTAGAGCAAGTCATACGCGTGCTGCGCCAGTTTCGTTTTCCGACCCTGGACATCACGGGCGGCGCTCCTGAGCTGAACCCGTCATTCCGCCACCTCGTCAGGGAGGCGCGCGCCCTGCAAACACACGTCATAGTGCGGCACAACCTGACCGTCATGTTCGAGCCTGGGCAGGATGATCTGCCCCGCTTCTTTCGCGAGCATCAAGTAGAAGTGGTTTCATCCCTGCCCTACTTTCTGCAAGAGCAGACGGACGCGCAACGCGGGCACGGGGTCTTTGAGAAGTCCGTCGCGGCGATGCGCCGTTTGAACGGCGTCGGTTACGGTCTGGAAGGAAGCGGCCTCGTCCTTAACCTCGTCTACAACCCCGTCGGAGCATTTCTGCCGCCCGCGCAAAGCTCTCTCGAAACGGATTTCAAGCGCGAGTTGCTGGCGCGTCACCAGCTCTCTTTCAACCGGCTGTATACGATCACGAACATGCCGATCAAACGTTTCCTGGACTACCTTCGCCGGAGCGGGAACGAAGAGCGTTACATGCGCAAGCTCGTCGAAGCGTTCAACCCGCACGCGGTCGAAGGGCTGATGTGTCGCAGCCTCTTGAGCGTGGATTGGACGGGACGCCTTTACGACTGCGATTTCAATCAAATGCTCGAACTCGGAGTCGCGCCAGAGCTGCCGCAGACGATCACAGAATTCGATGCCGAGAGGTTCACCGCGCGGCGCATACGGACAGGCGCTCATTGTTTCGGCTGCACGGCGGGCGGCGGCTCAAGCTGCGGCGGCGCGGTTGTAAAAGGTTAGGCAGGCCAGAAATTGCTCTCATTATTGTCACGTCGAGACTGTAAATCTGTCTTCATACCAAGTTGAAATCAAAAGATGGGAAGAGGACGACCCACGAAACCACACGAAAGAGTCCCTCGTTTTCGCCTTATTTCGTGATACTTCGTGTTGCTTCGTGGATCGTCCCCTGCCCTCTTTTATTCTCCTATCCGGTATAACATCAGTTGATCTCACTTTAACACCACCAGATTCGCTCATCTTGCGTACAGTATCGTACTGACGTGACGCTCGCTCGCGCGTTATGATAATCGGGTCATAATCATCGGCACAATTCGGAGGCTCAACACCGGCAGGTTTCGGGATTCCCCCCAGCAGCAGGCACAAACTGTGTCCCACCTCAGGTTGGACTTATCTGATTAAGGACGGCATCATTTGCCGCTGCCTTCAGTGCGTGGGTGGTCTGCGGGCTCAGGGGGTTTTGAACAATGTGGACAGGAGTGGCTTGCGAGCGGCTGGCTACTAACAGAATTGAATGCGCCTCGCGTCTGACCGTTTCAGACGCGGCTCATTGAACGTAACGTGCATAAGGGATGAAACCTTCATCTGAAGAAGGTTTCATCCTTTTTGTTTTGCTCTCCTGATGGTCTTTGGAATCCACAGAGCAGAACAGACCGGGAGAGCATCAAGCGCAAGAAGAGCGCGTTTATAAATTATTCGTCAGAGTTCACCATCGCTCTTGATGGTAATGACGAAAGCAGAGGGAAGATCATAGAGGGGGAAGACTATGGCTACGAAGAGACAGGAAATAAGAACGGGACAACAAAGCAACGGAGGGGAGCAAGCCTCTTCACAATCGTCGCAACCACAGCCGCAACAGCAGCGGCGCAGCAATGTCACACGCACAGGTCAGGCGACGCGGAGCGCTGAGCCGCGAGACGTGCAAAATGAAGGGCAGCGAAGCGGCTTGAAACGCATCAGCGGAGAGAAGCTGGCACGCGGCCTCGGTTGGTTCAGCCTCGGCCTCGGGCTGGCGGAGCTTCTGGCTCCTCGCGGGGTCGCGCGCATTGCGGGCGTGCGAGGCAATCACACGAGCTTAATACGCCTGTTCGGATTGCGTGAGATAGCCAGCGGCATAGGCATCTTCATGCAGGGCAGGAAGCCCGCCGGAGCCGTCTGGTCAAGAGTCGCCGGTGATGCTCTAGACCTGGCCGCGCTGGGCGCAGCTTTCGCTTCACCGGATTCAAGGAAGGGACGGGTCGCATTCGCCACAGCCAACGTCCTCACTGTGACAGCCTTAGACGTACTCTGCGCACGGCAGCTCAGCGCCAATAACAGCACAACTAAAGGAGGCCCCGCTCAAGTGAAGAAGAGCATCACCATCAACCGCTCGCCCGAAGAGCTCTACCAATTCTGGCGCAACTTCGAGAACCTGCCGCGCTTTATGAATCACCTCGAATCCGTGCGCACGACCGCTGGCAATCGCTCACACTGGGTGGCGAAAGCGCCCGCCGGAACATCTGTTGAGTGGGACGCAGAGATTACAGAGGAGAGGCCGAATGAGTTGATCGCGTGGCGCTCGCTCGAAGGCGCGGACGTGGACAACTCCGGCTCTGTCACGTTCGAGCGTGCGCCAGGTGGACGCGGCACAATCGTGAGAGTGGAGATCAATTACAACCCGCCGGGCGGCATCGTCGGCGCGAGCCTTGCCAAGCTCTTCGGAGAAGAGCCGGGGCAGCAAACACAGGAATCCTTGCGCTGCTTCAAGCAGTTGATGGAGACGGGCGAGGTCGTCGTCTCGGAGGGCACAATCTGGGACAACGGTCTCTTAACGCAGCGCCCGGCGCAACCGCCTCCGGCGAGCGAGGAACTCACACAATCAAGAGGGGCCGGAGGCGCATGAAGCACACAGCCAGGCCGCAGCTTCTTAAAGACTGATCTGATTTTGCAAAAGGGGGAGATAAATGAGAGCAACCTGTTGGTATGGGAAAAAGGACGTGCGCGTTGAAAATGTGCCCGATCCGAAAATTTTAAATAAGCGTGACGCCATTGTGAAAATCACTTCGACGGCCATCTGCGGCTCAGACCTGCATCTCTACAACGGCTTCATGCCGACGATGGAGAAGGGCGACATCCTCGGCCACGAGTTCATGGGTGAGATCGTCGAAGTCGGCACGGAAGTGAAGAATCGAAAGGTCGGCGACCGCGTCGTGACAGCCTTCCCGATCTCTTGCGGCAACTGCTTCTTCTGTCAACAGGAGATGTTCAGCCTGTGCGAGAATTCGAACCCGAACGCCTGGATGGCCGAGAAGATGTTCGGCCACAGCCCTTGCGGCATCTTCGGCTACTCGCACCTGACCGGCGGCTTCGCGGGCGGCCAGGCCGAGTACGCGCGCGTGCCATTCGCAGATGTCGGGACGCTCAAAATTCCCGACGGCATACCGGACGAGAAGGTGCTGTTTCTTTCGGACATCTTTCCGACCGGTTACATGGGCGCGGAGATGTGCGACATCAAACCGGGGGATACCGTCGCCGTCTGGGGTTGCGGTCCCGTCGGGCAGTTCAGCATGGCGAGCGCCTACCTGTTAGGGGCTGAGCGCGTGATCGGCATCGACCGCTTCCCGGAACGACTCAGAATGGCGCGTGACGGGGCCAAAGCCGAGACGATCAACTATGAAGAGGTCAACACCTACGACGCCCTCATGGACATGACGGGAGGACGCGGGCCGGACGCCTGCATCGACGCCGTAGGCATGGAAGCGCACGGCGGGCACGGGCTCGTCTACGCCTACGACCGCGTCAAACAGGCACTGATGGCCGAGACGGACAGGCCTATCGCCTTGCGCGAGGCGATTATGTGCTGTCGCAACGGCGGCACGGTCTCAGTGATCGGCGTCTACGGCGGATTGATAGACAAGTTTCCGATGGGCTCTTTCATGAATCGTTCATTAACGATGAAGACCGGTCAGTGCCACGTCCAGCGCTACATGCGCCCGCTGCTTGAAATGATCGAGAAGGGTGAGATCGACCCCTCGTTCGTCATCACGCACCGGCTGCCGCTTGAGGACGCGCCGCATGGCTATGACATCTTCACCAACAAGGAGGACGACTGCATCAAGATCGTGCTCAAGCCCTAGATCGGTTTTCGAATGAATCTAGGACGACGATAAAATTGTAGGGGCAGGGACAAGCGAAGACGGGCAGGGACAAGCCCCGCCCCTACGGTTCTACACCCGATTGTAATTTGTTCTAGAGCGGTTTTCGTATGAATTAACCATGTAAGAGATGAGAGTAGGGGCAGGGCTTGTCCCTGCCCGCCGGTCGAACAAAAGCGGGCAGGGACAAGCCCTGCCCCTACAATGTTGCTGATGCTGGTAAATTCATCTGCAAA
>DASVVT010000092.1:0-23302 GCA_036386415.1 Pyrinomonadaceae bacterium | reverse complement strand
CTGATCGAAGGCGACAAAGGAGACGTTCGGGTTATTCTTGGCTAAGACCTTGGTGATGGCCGCAGTCAGTGTGGTCTTGCCGTGATCGACGTGGCCGATGGTGCCGATATTGACGTGCGGCTTCGATCGGTCAAACTTTGCCTTACTCATCTTTTTATCTCTCGCTCCTTAATCTAAGGGATGAGGGATGAGGGATGAGGGATGAATAAGAGATGTTTTAAATTCATCCCTCATCCCTCATCCCTCATCCCTTATTTTGCTACACCCTGCACTTTGGCGATCACCTCTTCGGCGACGTTCTTCGGCGCTTGATCATAACGCTCGAAGTGCATGGTCGAAGTGGCGCGTCCCTGTGTCGCGCTTCTGAGGTCGGTCGTATAACCAAACATCTCAGAGAGCGGGACGAAGGCCGTGATGACCTGCGCGCCGCCCGGGCGCGGCTCCATCTTTTCGATCTGGCCGCGCCGACGATTCAGGTCGCCGTTGACCGCTCCCATGTACTCCTCTGGCGTCACCACCTCGACGCGCATGATCGGCTCAAGCAGCACGGGCTTAGCCTTCTTCAGAGCATCCTGGAAGGCCAGGCTCCCGGCGATGTGGAACGAGCGCTCGTCTGAGTCGACCTCGTGGTACGAGCCGAAGACGAGACGCGCCTTGATGTCCACCAGCTCGTAGCCCGCCAGATAGCCACGCTCCATCGCATCGCGAATGCCCTGCTCTGTCGGCTTGATGAACTCTTTGGGGATCGCGCCGCCCGTGATCTTGTTCTCGAAGACGAAACCTTCGCCGGGCGCGGGCTCGATCTCAAGCTCGACGTGGCCGAACTGGCCGCGACCGCCCGTCTGCTTCTTGAAGATCTCTTTGCCGGAGGCGGCCTGCGTGATCGTCTCGCGATACGCGACCTGCGGCTTACCGACGTTGGCTTCAACGCCGAACTCGCGCTTCATGCGGTCGACGATAATCTCAAGGTGAAGCTCGCCCATTCCGGCGATGATCGTCTGTCCCGTCTCATGATCGGTCGAGACGTTGAAACTTGGGTCTTCCTGCGCGAGACGATTGAGAGCGACGCCGAGCTTATCCTGGTCTGCGCGCGTCTTCGGCTCGACCGCGACGCGTATGACGGGCGCTGGAAACTCCATCGCTTCGAGGACGATAGGCTTGTTCTCGTCGCAGACCGTGTCGCCCGTCGTCACCTGCTTCATGCCGCCGATGGCGATGATCTCGCCAGCCGACGCCTCGTCAATATCTTCGCGCTTGTTGGCGTGCATACGCATCAAGCGCCCGACGCGCTCCTTGTTATCTTTGATCGGGTTGTAGGCGTAAGAGCCCGCCCGGATCGTTCCCGAATAGATGCGCACGAAGGAGAGCTGGCCGAGATGCTTGTCGGCCATGATCTTAAAGACGAGGCCGCTAAACGGTGCGGAAGCCTCGGGCGGACGCGCCTCCGTCTCTCCGGTCTTCGGATTGACGCCTTCGACCGGCGGAATGTCTAAAGGCGAAGGGAGATAATCGACCACCGCATCGAGCAGCGTCTGCACGCCCTTGTTCTTGAAGGCCGACCCCGTGACGACAGGCACGAGCTTTAGTTCAAGACATCCCTTGCGAAGCGCAGCCCGAATCTCGGCTTCGGAAATCTCTTCGCCTTCGAGGTATTTCATCGTCAGATCGTCGTCCACGGTCGCGACCGCTTCGACCAGCTTCTCGCGTGCGGCGACGGCTTCATCCTGAAGGTCTGCGGGGATGTCCACGATCTCGTATTCCGCGCCCTTCGTCTCGTCTTTCCAGACCAACCCCTTCATCAGGATGAGATCGATGACCCCCTTGAATTGATCTTCAAGACCGATGGGAATCTGAAGCGCAACGGGGTTAGCCCCGAGGCGTGTGATGATCGAATCGAAGGAGCGCTGAAAGGAAGCGCCCGCGCGATCCAGCTTGTTGATGAAACAGATGCGCGGCACGCCGTACTTATCGGCCTGACGCCAGACTGTCTCGCTTTGCGGCTCAACACCCGCCACACCATCGAAGACGGCGACCGCGCCGTCAAGCACGCGCAAAGATCGCTCGACCTCCATCGTGAAATCGACGTGGCCGGGCGTGTCTATGATGTTGATGCGATACTCCGTGCCCTCGCGCTCCCAGAAACAGGTCGTCGCAGCCGAGGTGATCGTGATGCCGCGCTCCTGCTCCTGCTCCATCCAGTCCATCGTCGCCGTGCCCTCGTGCACTTCGCCGATCTTGTGCGAGACGCCCGTGTAGTACAGTACGCGCTCAGTCGTCGTCGTCTTACCGGCATCGATGTGCGCCATGATGCCGATATTGCGGAATTTGTTCAGGTCGTGCTTAGCCATGATAAAACCCAGTAGTCAGTAGTCAGTAGACAGTAGCCAGTAGGTTTTGCTTTTATGCTGACTACTGACTACTGGCTACTGTCTACTGCTTTACCACTTGTAATGCGCAAACGCCTTGTTGGCGTCGGCCATGCGGTGCGTATCTTCCTTCTTCTTGACCGCGTTACCGCGATTGTTCGCCGCGTCCAGAAGCTCTCCAGCCAGGCGGTCGGTCATCGTCTTCTCGCCGCGACCGCGCGCATATTGCACGATCCAGCGGATCGCCAGCGCGCCGCGCCTTTCCTGATGCACCTCAACCGGCACCTGGTAGGTCGAGCCACCAACGCGGCGCGACTTGACTTCGACCGTCGGGCGCACGTTATCAATCGCGCGCTTAAAGACCTTGAGCGGCTCCTCGCCGGTCTTCTCGCCGATCTGCGTGAGCGCGGTGTAAAAAATCTGCTCGGCGGTAGACTTCTTGCCGTCCCACATGACGCCGTTAATGAACTTCGTCACCAGCGGGCTGTTGTAAACCGGATCGGGCAGCACTTCGCGTCTTTCAGCAACTCTTCGTCTTGGCATAATCTTCGATAGATGTCAGATGTTAAGATGTCAGATGTTAGTTAGAAGCCAGCGACTGACATCTAACATCCAGCATCTGACATCTTCTTTTTTTACTTCTTCGCGCCCGCCGCGCCCGCTTTCGGTCGCTTCGCGCCGTACTTGGAGCGCCCCTGCTTGCGGTCAGCGACGCCGACACTGTCGAGCGTCCCGCGAATCACGTGATAGCGCACGCCCGGCAAATCCTTCACGCGGCCACCGCGAATGAGCACAATCGAGTGCTCCTGTAGATTGTGGCCGACGCCCGGAATGTAGGTCGTCACCTCGATGCCGTTGGTCAGACGCACGCGTGCGACCTTGCGTAGAGCCGAGTTGGGTTTCTTCGGCGTCTGTGTGTAGACGCGCGTGCACACGCCGCGCCTTTGCGGCGACTCCTGGAGCGCCGGGCTCGCCGTCTTATATTTGACCTGCTGGCGTCCCTTGCGAACAAGCTGGTTGATGGTCGGCACTGCTAATCCTCTTCGGGCTAAACTACTGGTCGCGCTTCTCGCAAGCCTTGCTCCGAAAAGCGCAAAGGGGCTTGACCTGCCTCTTTCCGGAACCAGTCCGGCAGTCAGCGCAGGCGGCTGCCCTGTTAATAAAGATTTTTCGATATTAGGGACGTTCTGACTTCGTGCCTCTTCTGAAAGAGGAGCGGGCGTGGATCGTGGCTTCCCTTGAGCCGGAACTTTTCTGTGGCGTCGCATTTCGACGAAAGGCGAGCAGGCGTGAAATCCGAAGCCGTTCGCGTACCCCGAAGCGCGCGAAAAACGCGTCGAAGCTTTTACGCCACAATAATTGTCAAGCGACCGCTTCCCCGAAAGGGGCGCAGTCGTGCAACGCCTCCACACCGACAGAACCTACTGGACGTTGCTTAGGGGATTCGGACATTGTAGTCCAAACGAGAAACTATACGGATCGGTCGCCTATCTGTCAAGCGGAGGTCGCGCCGACCAGCGATTTGATTTGCGGGTCTCCTAAATCGAGGCGAGCGGGCGAGTTGGAACAGGGTTCAGAGCCCCATTTTGCGAGCTAATACGGGTAAGACTTCTCGAATGCCGTCAGGACTCCCGTCTCCTTCTTTCCGTTATAGGCATTGAACGCGTAGCGCCCGTTAGTCCAGTATACGTCCTCTACGCCATCACCATTCACCAGCACATATTTTTTACCCAACTCTTCATTACCGGCGGCCGTGTTCGACTCCTGATTTTGAATCCGAGCGCCCTGGCCGACAGACCAGCGGATTATCTCATCCAGAGCGCTCTGCGCCTTTTCGCTGGTTGAGAAAGAGGCTATATAGAGGAGCACAAAATTGGTGCCGTCGGTTCGATCATAGGTCGCCATCGTTAGCTCCGTAGCGCCTTCATTCTTAAAGAGATGCCCCTGCGGAATCTTCGTCCCGCCCAGTTTGTAGTTGCCGACTCGCTGCAAAGCGAGGTCTGTCACAGGCTGCGCTGAGGTATCGGCCAGAGACTCTTTGGCGGCAGGCGATGACGACGAGCTGCCGACAGGCCTGCGCGTGCCGGAGTCAGAACCTGAAGCGTTCGTATTTGTCTTATTGGAGTTATAGCTAGGCCTATCAGAGCTTGCGCTGGGGGCGCTCATCTTGTAGAGGAGGAAGCCGGCCACGCCGACGATGCCGATAGCACCGAAAATCAACAAGGCGACGCCGCCCAGAATCCACGGAAGCCAGTTCCGCTGACCGGTGGGGGCGACTGGCGGCGTGTACGTTGGCCCTGCCGTCTGCCAGGACTCTTGCTGCGGCGGCGTATTCGGATCAGTACTGCGTGGCGAAGGTATGTGCAGCGTCGCCTGTGGATCGGAGGCGGGCGTCGCGCTCACAAGCTGGACGCCGTCATTGAGACAATAGTCCATCGAATCATCTTCATAGGTCTGCTGGCATGCGGGGCAGCTTTTCATCTTGTAGCCCTCTGTTTCCGGCAATTTTAAGGGATGCAATACTAGAGAACGCTTCTCTTATGATAAATCCGGCGTTAAGTCAATGGTCGATAGACGTAGAGGCGGACTGCGACAATCAAGGCCGCTCATTCTTGCGCGCCGTGCTTGGTCTTTGACTATCCGACTTTGAGGCTTCTGAGGGGCGTCTCGCGCTCGTGCAGGTAACGAGAGAGCGCATTTTCGAGTGGCGGGAGCAGCCCAGGGGCACGCTCGCTGCCGAGCACGCTATACAAGGGTCTGGGCGCGGCGAGCGATAGTCCACCGGTCGGGCGACCATCAATGAAAGAGGCATCCAGGTCTGCAAGGTTCGCGGCGAGCCGCGCCAACTCAGCCCATGTGATTGCGCCCGGGTTGGCGAGATGCCAGAGGCCGCGCTCTCCATCGATTAAAAGGTCTAGAGTGGCGTTGACAAGATCAGGAACGTAGGTGGGCGAAACGGTCGCATCGCTGGCGGCAACGAAGGGGCGGCGGGCTGCCACTGTGTCGAGCGCAACGGTGACGAAGTTATGCTTATCCCACGGCCCGAAGAAGGCGCTGGTGCGGATCACGAGCGCAGAGGGGAGCGTATCCAGAACGCGCTTCTCAGCCTCAGCCTTCGTCTGCCCGTACACGCAAAGGGGCGCGACCCCGCAGCTCTCCATGTAGGGAGCCCTCGAAGCGCCGTCAAAGACGAGGTCTGAGGAGAATGTGACAAGCGCCACGCCGCGCCGGGCGCAGGCGGCGGCAAGTATCTGCGGGCCGTACGCGTTCTCGCGGCGGCAGAGATCGGGCTCGCGTTCCGCATCATCGACGCGCACATACCCGGCAGCGTTAATGATCGCCCAGGGCTCATACTCGCCGAGCGCCTTCTCGACCGTCGCGGGATCGGCGATATCCATCTCCTTGCGTGTCAAAAGACGGTAAGAGATGCCTCTCGACTGACACAGGCGTGCGAAGGCGCTGCCGAGCGTTCCCCTCGCTCCGGTAATGAGGAGCGGGCGCGCGCCATTGCTGCGCGTGCTGACTCTGAGCGCCATCACCTCTTTTGTGCGCGAACGAGCACTGACGGACGGATAGAGCAGCCTGTCCAGCCTGTGCCACCATCCCGGATCATCCAGCACCGGATGGTCGTGCTCGCGCGCGCTCGCCAGGTCGCGCAGCATGCGCACCAGCGCCGTCGGGCGCGGGGCGGGCGCGCGCAGGTCGAAGACGCCCGGCTCGTAGTGCCCTATGTTGCGTGTCAGTAAAGTATTCCAGTTGTATGCGCCGAGCAGAGACCAGGCGGTGACGGCGCGTAAGTCCACGCCCTCATGCTGAAGGCTGCGGCCTGCGTCCCAGACCTCTTTAAACCAGCGCATCTGCTCTTCGCGCGTACAGCCGAGGTGTGCTTCCGTGACGGCGATGGGCAAATGGTAGCGCTCCCAGGTCTCCCTCAGCAGCGCGCGCGGCCCGGCTGTGCCTTCGGCGCAGACTCGCACCGCCTCGACATCTGCGTAGCGGTGTCTTCCATTCCCCCCGTGTGTAGAGGCCGGATAGCGCTCAAGGCGCTGGTCCAGGAAGCGCTCGCTCGTCATGTAATGATTGATCCCGATGATGTCCGGCGGACAAGGGTCATCCTGGAACGGCTCAAGCTCTTCTTCCTTGACGCCGAGCCATTCGAAGTAGCCCCATAGAGGATGATCCGGCGTCAGGCGACCACACAGAATGTCGAAGGTCAGCCATCGACGCTCATTCTCGAACTCCGCCTGGTAGGAGAGTGCGCGTGTGCTGAAAGTCTTGCCCAGGTCCTCTGTCTGGATGAGCTGCGCGCCCGCGTTGACTTCGCGGATCGCGCGCATCGAAAGCTGAATGGCGCGGCACTCTGTGAGAAAGGCACGCGCGAAGCTGAGCCCGTCGCGCGCGTGCGGATACCAATGGCCGTAGAGACCGCTGAAGCGCGCGGTCGTCAGCGGCTCGTTGACCGGAGTGTAGCTCTCTACCCAGGGGTAACGTTCGGCCACAGCTCGCGCGAAGCGGGCTAAGCCTTCGGGAAAAGCAGGGTCTAGGAGACTGGTGTGGCGCGGGCCGCTGCCGTGATGAACGAGTCCGACGATTGGACGGATGCCGAGCTCCCGCAATCGCTCCAAACGTTTGTCCGCCCACGACCAGTCGGCTCGCTTGAGGCCGTCGGGCGCGATGCGCTCCCACAAGACAGGGTAGCGCATGGCGCGCACGCCCAACTCGGCGAACAGCTCCAGGTCTGCCATGCGCGCGGCATGACCGTTCATCTCGAGCTGGTCGAAATACTGATCGCCGACGCGGTTGACAGTGCACTCAACCCCCGCCCACAACTCAAGGGCAGGGATGATGAGTGAGCCGCCTGTCATGCTCTTCCTCCCGCGCCTGCCACCGCCGTGAGAGCGACGAGGCTCTTCTTGCGCGGCTCGTCCACGTTGCGAGCACTGGCTGCTTCCGCGCGCCGCACGCCGATGATCTTAGAGTAGAGCGTGAGCGCCTGGGCGACGACCTGATCCATGTTGTAATACTTGTAGGTCGCCAATCGTCCAACGAAATGCACGCCCGGCGTCGAGTCGGCCAACTCTTTGTACTTCCTGTAAATCTCTGCGTTTTCGGAGCGCGGCACGGGATAGTAAGGGTCGCCCTCGGCGCGCGGATACTCGTAGACGATGCTCGTCTTGGCGTGCTCCTGTCCGGTCAGGTACTTAAACTCTGTCACGCGCGTGTAGAGGTGCTCGTTCGGATAGTTGATGACGGCTGCCGGTTGATGCAGCGGTGTCTCAATCGTCTCGTGCTTGAATTCGAGCGAGCGATAGGGGAGCTTCCCGTAACGCATGTCGAAGAATTCATCGACCGGCCCCGTATAGATCATCTCTTTGTACGGAAAGGCTGCTTCTATCTCACGATAATCCGTATTGAGCATGATCTTGATGTTTGGATGCTCGAGCATGTTCTCGAAGAGGCGCGTGTAGCCATGAAGCGGCATCGCCTGATACGTGTCCGTGAAATAACGATCATCGCGGTTCGTGCGAGTCGGCACGCGCGCCGTCACAGAGGCATCCAGCTCCGAAGGATCCATGTCCCACTGCTTGCGCGTGTAGCCACGGAAGAACTTCTCATAGAGCTCGCGCCCGATCTTGCTGACCACCACGTCTTCCGAGGTGCGAATCTCTTCTTTGTGCTCGGCAACTTTGGCGAAGAAGTCCTCAAGCTCGAACGAAGTTAGATTGAGTCCGTAAAGCTTATTAATCGTGTCGAGGTTGATCGGCATGGGGACGAGTTGACCGTCCACGCTCGCCAGCACGCGATGCTGGTAAGGCCGCCACTCTGTGAACTGCGACAGGTATTCAAAGACTTCGCGGGAGTTGGTGTGAAAAATATGTGGGCCATATTTATGAACGAGAATGCCCGCGTCGTTGTAATGATCGTAAGCGTTACCACCGATATGAGGGCGACGATCAACGAGCAAAACCTTCTTGCCCGATCCGCGCGCGAGCCGTTCGGCGAGCACACTGCCGGCGAACCCGGCCCCGACGATTAAATAATCAAACATCTTTACTCTCCCCCAATGTTCGTAAAATTAAGTTGCGATGAATCCCTATAACAAGGCTTGGCAGATACGATATGCTTCCGGTGATTGACGAAGGACGGTCAAGCGGCTGCGACCGCAGCGGCACGTTTCACCGTCACACTCTCGATCAACTGTGCCATCTGATCCCAGGTTCGATCCCATGAGTTATTCGCTAGAAAGGCATCGACCTGATTCAGACGCCGGGCGGAGTCTTCGCTCATGGCCGTCTCCACAGCCGCGACGAAATCCGTGACGGTATCCGCAATGTGAACTAAACCTCGCTCGCCGTAGGGGCGAACCACATCGCGGATCGAAGTCGAGACGACCGCTTTTCCAGCCGCCAGGTATTCAGGCGTCTTGGTCGGGCTGATGAAGCGCGTCGATTCGTTGCGCGCAAACGGCAAGAGCGCCACGTCCCATCCGGCCAGATACTTCGGCAACTCCTGGTAATCCTTGCCGCCCAGGTAATGTATGTTCGAGCGACGCGGCAAATCCGACGGGTCGATCTTAACCACTGGCCCAATCATGACGATGTGCCAGTCGGGTCTGGCGGCGGCCACCCCGTCGAGCAGCTCTATGTCTAAGCGCTCGTCGATGACCCCGAAGAATCCGAGGCGCGGATGTGGAATATCGACCTGATCCGCAGGGTCTGTGTGGATCGTTCTCGCCTGCGCGAAGTGCTCTGCGTCGATGCTGCTCGGGAAGGCGTGGACGCTTCTATGCAGGTCGCGCTTGACTTCATAAAGGCTCTGGCCGCCTGTGAACATGAGGTCTGCGCGCTTTATCAATTCAGCTTCCCGTGAGCGCAGAGCGGGCGGCGCTCCCTTGAATGCAGACAACTCGTCCATACAATCATAGATGACAGCCAGCGGGTGCAAGTGGCGCGTCCAGGCGACGGCCATCGGCGTGTAGTACCAGAGAATGTGGTCGCGTATCTTGTGCTCTGCAAAGAGACGGTCGATCATGCCCTGCTGAACAGCTTCTATCGCCACGTCGCTCAAGAGATCGGCGGGCAGGTGCGGAACCACCACCTTTACTCCGCACTTGCGCTCTGTGACATCGAGCCGCATCGGCCCATTACCGAAGATCGGCTCTTCGACAAAGAAGACGCGGCTGCCTTTGGCAAAGCGGCTCAAAAGATGTTGAGGTCTCTGGTAAACGAAATCCCAGCGCAGATGTGAAAGGCAGACCAGATCGGTTCCGTTCTGCGACGCTGTTTTGAAAGCTCCGAAATCTTTTATGCCGAAAGCATTATTTGCAGTAGTATTCATGATCTATTCCCATTTGTTCTTAGCATTAACTTTTTTGTAACTTTCGCACGCGAGAACCATCGAAAAATAAGTTTAATCGCTACTTATATATGGCCCTCGTGCTGACTTTATGTCTTGAGAGTCAATTTTTTATACCTGCCAGGTCCGCGCCTTATAGGATGCTTAAGGAAAGGCGAGTCCGTCTAAGCAACGACATATTGAGATTATAACGGAGGCTGTGCTTTCGCATCAGCCTCCGTCTTCCCCCCAGGCTCGTTCTACCTTCCGCACTCCTGCTTTGAAGCAGCAGCGCGAATTGCTAAATCAACAATCAGTACTTCGACTGCTCGTTGAAACTTATTAGCCTCATCTATCCAGACACCTCACAGCCTCTACACCATCTCATCAAGGGCTATCAAATATTAACGGCTTCCTGTGATGTAAAAGATCGCACGACCTGCATGAGACATCCGTCAGATTGTGAAGCGTTGGAGACGACTGGAGCGCTGCCAGCATGGTCCAGTTCGAGACTCAAAGGGGGAAAATAAAATTACTGGGGGAAATAAAATCCTTTTCAAGGAAGCTTCAGATTAACGCAGTCGCCATTGATATGTCTGTACGTTTACGTACGATATTATCGCTCATAAGTAACTCATGCTGTTGATGAAATCGTCATCTCGGAGATCGCACGGACGCACGAACGCCGACGCGTCATTATCCTGATCGAATTTTATTTACGCGGCGAAAAGATTAAACGCCAGAGGGCGCAAAGGAAGAAGCGCAAAGAACGTGAAGAGGAAGCTTTTATGAGCGGCTCAGCGTTCGTTCCCGCCGGACATCAAGCCTCCTCTTTTTTCTACGGTATGGAAACCGGTATCTATTATCCGTTTCCCCAAGGTAAATGCTTTGCCGCGCTTCTGAAGAATTTTATCAGACCATTAAAAGTGTCGCTTATTGCAGCCATGATATGTTAATAATGGCGCGCTCTGCATACAACGCGCACGCTCTGAGGAGGAATAGCATATGTTCCGAGGTCAACCTTATCACATCGGGCTCAGCCTGTTGTTGCTGGTTCTCGCCTGCTTCGCTTACGTCCAGACTGAAGCCTCAGATGATAAGCGCGACACGCCCTCGCCGCTCGTTCAGGCTCCGACTGTGGTGCTGGATGCCAGCTCTGCGACGGTCAGCGTCTGTCCGCGAGACGCAGGCCGCTCGGACGCGCGCGTGCAGCTCGTCGCTCGTGCGACCGACCCGAAAGGCGAGCCGTTGCGCTATGACTGGACTGCAACGGGCGGAAGGATCGACGGCGACGGCCCGAACACGAACTGGGACCTGACGGGCGCGAAGCCCGGCGTTTATACGGCGCAGGTGGAAGTGAGGCGTGACCGCGAGCGCGATTGCCTGGCTTTCACGAGCACGTCCGTTACGGTCACAGAATGTCCGCCTCCGATCTGCCCGAACATCTCTATCTACTGCCCCGGAGCCATCACACTGGGACAGCCCATCACCTTCAGCGCCAATATCAGTGGTGGCGATACGGGCATCACGCCCGTCTACAACTGGAAGATTTCGGCGGGCACGATCACGAGCGGGCAGGGCACGCCTTCGATCACGGTCGAGACGGCCACGCTGGCCGGACAATCCGTCACGGCGACGCTCGAAATGGGTGTCTATAATCTGAATTGCACGGCGACCTGCACGACGCAGATTCCCGTGCGCGTTGTGAATCGCAAGTTCGACGAGTACGGCAACATCAGCCGCGACGACGAGAAGGCGCGGCTCGACAACTTCGCCATACAGTTGCAGCAGGAGCCTGATTCTCAGGGCTACGTCATCATCTACGCGGGTCGCCGCACCCGTCCGGGCGATGCACAAAAGCGCATAGACCGTGTGCGCGACTACCTGGTCAACCTGCGCGGCATAGACGCACGCCGCCTCGTCACTCTCAGCGGAGGCACGCGCGAAGACCTGACGGTCGAACTCTGGATCGTGCCAACCGGCGCAGCCCCTCCGATCCCGTAAAAGGCGAATGCGGATTGCGAAATGCGGATTGCGGATTCAAAAGAAAGACACGGCTTTTCTTTCTCATTCCGCAATCCGCATTCCGCAATTCTTCACAGGCTGAGCCTGTCCATCTTCGCCTTCTCATAATCGCTGTCTTCGCCCGGATAGCGCAGGAGCTTATCGAATTTCCCCGTCTGCTTTGCCAGCGCCCAGATGATGCTTTCGCCTGCGGGCAGAATATCGGGCACAGAGGAAAAGACCGGATCGGTGTAGGCTTCTTCGGCGTCGATCAGCTTCCAGCCTTTGCGCTCGAACATGCTCAGGACATCGCCCAGAAACAGACCGTTAATGACGTTGTGATGAAGCAGCAGAGTATGTTTGACGCTCCGACCGAGCACCTTCTGCGAGAGATCATTGTAATAGACGGAGCTCTCCCAGAGATGATCGAGGTAATAATCTCTGTAAGGAGCCAGCTCGGCTTTCGGATTCTTGTCTAAGCGTGCGCGCAGGCGTTGATCTATGTACCAGTCTGAGGTGTCTATGGTGACGTGGCCGTTGCGGTATCCATGCTCTTTGAGAAAGGCGCGCATCCCGTCGCGCTTGGCGCGCGTCTCGCCCTCTTTGAGAAATGGGAAGCGAAAGAACTTTCTGAACTGCGGGTGCTGTTTGATAACGCCTTCTCCGCGCAGCAGGTCTTGCGAGAATCTTTCGAAGGTGACGTTGTGGTAGTGCAGATGCGAATAGGAGTGATTGCCGATCATGTGCCCGTCCCTGTTCCATGCGCGCAGGAGCCTCTGCCCCGTCTCGTTGTCAACGAACCTGCCCGTGACGAACATCGCGGCCTTGATACGATGAGTCCGCAGCGCATCCAGCAGCCCACGGTTGCGCTCTTCAGCCGTGAGCCGTGGCGCGTCGAACCAGATGAAGTCGTCGAGCGTGATGGCGACTTGCGGCGGCGGCGAGCTCAAACACGACAGACTGACTCTGCTCACTCCCAATCCGAGCGCGCCGACGCCTAATGTCGTAACAAACTGTCTACGGTTCATTCCTCTCTCCTTCAAATGAGATTCATTCATTGGTAATGGCTCAACCAAAGGAGGGATCATCTCCTTTGCGACCTTTGCGAATATCCTTTGCGTTCTTTGCGTTTAAATCTCCTCTTTAAACGCAAAGAACGCAAAGGGGACGCGCAAAGGGCGCAGAAAATTCAATTGTCTTGCTTGAGCCACTACGCGTTCATTTATTCAGTCGATCAACGAGCCAATAAATAGTAGTCGTAGATCGTGCGCGCGATCTCTGCGATCACGCGTTCGCGCTCCGGTACGTCTCTGGTCGATCCCTTGACGAAGACAGCAATCGCCACGTGGCCTGCTCCGTCGGGCAGCGTGAGGATGCCTACGTCGTTGGTCGTCGCGCCCATCGTTCCAGTCTTGTGTGCGACTGGCGTCCCGGCGGGCAGCAAGCCTTTCAGACGCGCCGGGCCGGTCGGCGTCTTCGCCATGATCTGCAAGAGGCGCTCCATGCTCGCCCCCTCAAGCACTTCGCCTCGATGTACGCGCACCAGAAGCTGCGCCATAGCATCGGGGGTAGAGGTGTCGCGGGGATCGTTCGTATATGCAATGGCGGCAGCTTCGCGCGTCGCGGGAGTGCCCTTCTCGCGCATGCTCTCAAGGAGCGCCAGCGTCCATTCGCTCTCCGGCGGAGGCTCGCGCACGCCCCAGAAATCAAGAGCCAGGCGTCCTTCGGGTCTACTAATGTCAATGCCCGCAATATCCAGGGCTCGCATGCGCGCGGTCACGGCTGCCGCGCCGCCCGCCAGACTCAGCAGCTTATCGCTCGCGCTGTTATCACTCTCTCCGAGCATCAGCTCAAGGAGTCTCTCGATTGTCAGCGTCAAAGGCTTGTTGTTCGCAAACTCTGCGAGGGGGCTGTGTCCGGGTCGAAAGTCATGCTCGGAAAGTGTGATCTGATCGCTCAGGCGCAACTCGCCCCGGTCGATCTTGTGAAGCAGTTGCAGGGCGATAGGCAGCTTGTACACGCTCGCCATCGGAAAGCGCAGCTCGCCGTTGAGCGCAACCCGCCTTCCCGTTTCAATGTGAACAGCCGTGACGCCGACGATGCCGCCGGAGCTTTCCGCCAGCCGCTTGATCGCTCGCTCCAGGGTTGACTGCGCGAGGGTGTCGCTCATGCACCCCGTCGGCATCATGGCCGAATGCGCGACGGTGATCGTGCTTTCCTTGCTGAAGATCAAGGACGCGAGGACAAGTGTGAACAGCGCGATGATTGAACGTTCGATGAATCGTCTCAAATCGTTTTTTGACCTTTCGGGGTATTTCAGCGCAAGACCTCTCTATACTTATCCTGTGAGCCGCAAGATGTGACAGAGGCAGAGCCACGCTTGCCGCTGTGGCTATCCACATTCTAAAAACACTCAAGTCATCAACCGCGCATCGTCAATCGGCGGGCGGGCTTTCTGTTTCTATTTAGGATGGACAGTCTACGAATTAACGTTTTTATTCTATTAACCTGCGCGCGCGTGATAGCATAATGCTCGCACAGATAGTCAAGCGGCCAACCGCTGAAAAATTTTAAGGAGGAGATGATGGCAAGAAAACAGAAAGCCAGTCGGCAGAATTCCGCTACGGGTGCGGCTCAGGAAGCGCTCAGCCAGACTACACAGGTCGCCGGAGAGGTCGTGGATCAGGCTTCCGGGGTGATGAGGAGTGCCGTTGATACAGTCGCCAACGTGGCCGGAGTTATCACTGAGACCGTCATGCCAAGTCGCCGCTCTCGCTCAGGGAGCACAGGAACATCAGTCAGGAGAGCCGTCACGAAGAGCGCTGATGAGGGCAGGAAGCTGGTCAGGAAGGAGACCAAAGCGGCCAATAAGGTTGCCAATAAAACTGCCAGGGCGACCAAGAAAGTAGCAGGCCGAGCGACAAAAGCTGCCAGTGCGAGCACCCGCACAAGCGGCACGAAGAAAGGTTCTGCGAGGAAAGGTTCTACCAAGAAGGGTTCTGCGAAGAAGGGTCGCAAGAAGTAGGCGAACAGGAATGGCCTGGGCACAGACAATGCTGCAATCGGCAGAGGTAGTCGAGCCCAGGCATCCTAAACCAGATGAGCGACAAGGGATACGTGATTAAGAAAGGTTCACTAAATCGAACCCTTTAACATCGTCTTAGAAGGAAAGCACATGATCCACGAACTGAGACGAAACCACACGAAATAGTCTCGGCTATATTCTTGTGGTTTCGTCTCGGTTCGTGGATCGCTCATCGCCAGCATCCGGTTGTGAGCAGTAGGAAAGAGACTTAATGGATAAAGGACGTCTGGAAGCCTTTAGTGACGGAGTAATCGCTATTCTCATCACTATCATGGTTCTGGAACTGAAAATCCCACACGGCTCTGACTATGAAGCGCTGCGTCCGCTGCTGCCGATCTTCCTCACCTACGTGCTGAGTTTCGTCTTTCTAGGCATCTACTGGAACAATCATCACCACATGCTACAGGCCACAGAGCAGATCAACGGCAAGATTCTCTGGGCGAATCTACATCTACTGTTCTGGTTATCCCTCATCCCTTTCGTCACAGGCTGGATGGGAGAAAACCACTTCGCCCCACTGCCGACCGCCGTTTACGGGGCGGTGCTGCTCATGGCAGCCGTCGCCTACACGCTGCTTCAAACCCTGATCGTCGCACGGCAAGGCGGAAGCTCAACGCTCGCGGTGGCGGTTGGCAAGGACATGAAGGGCAAGCTCTCGATGGTCTTATACATGGCGGCGATTCCGCTGGCCTTCCTTAGTCAATGGATTTCCGACGCGATCTACGTGCTGGTCGCGCTGATCTGGCTGATTCCTGATCGGCGTATCGAGTCCAGACTGAATCAGTGATCCGCTTCAGACCTGTGATTGAAAGGAGAGAGATCGAGTGAGCGAGAAACAGATGGATGCCAGTCTCATTCTTCAGCTCTATGAGATGAGGCGCGAAGAGAGAATGCGAAAAGCGCGTGAATGGTTCATCACAGTTTTTAACCCTGCGAGTACGGAGGACATCTTTAATGTCCTCACGGGCGAACATAGTGCTGATTTCCGCATGGTGGCCTCCTACTGGGATATGGCTGCAACCTTCGTTAATCATGGAGCCATAGACGAAGAGATGTTCAATGACATCAACACGGAGCATGTTGCCATCTATGCCAGGCTCCAACCATTCCTTGCAGAGATCAGGGCCATGCCGGGAGTGCCGCCATATCTCTATTTGAAGAATCTTGAGCCGCTGGTGCTGCGTATGCCCGACGCGAAGGAGCGGATAGCTGTCATGCGGCGATACATGAAACGTCATGCAGAAGCGCGTGCCGGAGCACCGGCAACATGAGGCAAAGGAGCACGCGCTTCATAGCGAGAGGCGCGACTTCAACTTGTTTGACTCGCGCCTGTTATGGTTTGCAATTGACTGTGCCCTGCCGTGGACGGTCTAGAGCCGATTTCATTTGGCAGTACGGAAGATAAACCGCAAAGGTCGCCAGGGAAACCGCAGAGGGCGCTGGAGATTCCTTTTGCGCCCTCTGCGTCCTCATCCTTTGCGTCCTTTGCGTTGACATGGCTCTCGCCCTACACTCAATTGAAATTTGCTCCAGGGTTTCCGCCATGGCCGACTATCTGAGACCGCAAACTCGACCGTCCAACGCAGGGCTCTACCATCTGGCACACGATCATGCACAGAAACATATCAGCTCTCACGCTCGCGATTGCTTTGCTGATCCAGAGCGTCGCCGGGGCTCAAAAAGCTGAAGGTCAAACGGACATCAAAGCCTCTGGCCGTGGAACCAGTCTGGTACTCAAGGGGCGACATCAAGTCCGTGCGTTACGAGTCATGCTGGACTCCGGTCTCGTCCGACGAGGGCTACAAGATCAAGGGGCGTCTCTTGCAGATGGAGTACTACGATTTGAGAGAGAAGCTGAATTATAAGCTGACCTACGATGCAGACCGGCCTGAGAACGGCTGGGTAGTCGAAGCGTCCGCGATCAAAGATGCCGGGTCTGATTGATGAGGGCGAGTTGAAAAAAGAAGGGTTTACTACCGGAGGGCACAGAGGGGAAAGCATATGGAGTCCCCTGTGCCCTCCGGGCGGTTAATTCTCAGTCTCTGCTTCCGCTT
Source organism: Pyrinomonadaceae bacterium (assembly GCA_036386415.1). Taxonomy (GTDB): domain Bacteria; phylum Acidobacteriota; class Blastocatellia; order Pyrinomonadales; family Pyrinomonadaceae; genus DASVVT01. The sequence continues at coordinate 6,458 of DASVVT010000092.1, read as the reverse complement.
CGTTCTTTTTCCTGATCCACATTCCTGCAATCTCGTTGGCTTCGGCCAGCGTCAGATTGTCGTAGATGTCTGCGTCATTCTGGAGAACCCCATTTTCCAGCTCACGCACCTCCCAATCTGGAGCATTCGGATCAGTGCCCTCGCGGCCAGGCTTGACCCTGATCTCGTATGACACATTGGAATTGTTCTCTTTCTCGTCCATTAAGTTGATCCCCTTTGCGGTAGAAGGCGGTCGGGATGTCCGGGCATCTCGCGGCCTCCTCGGTAGATTATTTAGGCTGCGCTGATTTGACCGGCGTGCCCTGATGAAATACGGCCAACCATTTCCCGCCGCGATTAGCCCAGATGGTGCTGTGCCGCTCGTCTGCGGGCTCTGAACCCTGCGCGGGCATCTTGACAAGATAGATGACCAGAGCAGCATCGTCATCTAACTTTAACATTTTGAAGTCGCTCAACGAAGCGCTCGTAAAATCGACCTGCCTGACCCCTTTGATCGTGCCCGCCTTATCGTAGACGCCGTCAGGCTCAACCTCTATCTGGTCGTCTGCCAACATGCTGGCGAAGCCGTCATAATCCTTTCGCTTGAGCATCTCCCAGACCTGCTTCTCCCTGTCGATGGCGTCGCCACTGCTGCTGCTAGTGCTGGCGGGACTCCCCGATGCGCTGGGGCTGGCTTCGGTCTTGGTCGTGGTCGTGGTGGTCTTGGACGTACTTGGCGAGCCGCTCGTCGTCGCGGGCGCGTTCTCCTTCGATTGGGTGGCCTCTGTGCCCTGATGATATACGGCCAACCATTTCCCGCCGCGATTAACCCATGCGGTGCTGGCTCGCTCTGTATTCGTGGGAAGCGGCTTTCCATTCTGCGTGCCTTTGAGGCTGGCCGTGTACGTGACGACGGCTGCATCTTTGTCTATCACGACGACCTTCCAATCGGACAGGGCGGCATCCGTCAGGACAAGGCTTTTGACGCCGTTGACGCTGGTCGCTTTATCATTAACGCCGGAGCCGAAGACCTCTAACTGGTCATCGGCTAACATCGCTGCAAAGCCATCGTAGTCCTTGTTCTTGAGTGCATCCCAAATCTGTTTCTCCCTGGCAATGATGTCGGCCTCTGAAATGGTCGCTGCCGTCTGCGGCGTGGCGGCAGCATTAACGTTCGAAGAGGGCGCTGGCGTGTTGTTCGGGGCCTGCGTCTCCGTAGCACAACCGGACGCGGCCAACAGCAGCGAGGCGAGTAGGATCATTCGCTTCATGGGACGGAACTCCTCCAAGGGATTTTCATAGAGCGCGTGCGTTCTATGCTAAATCGAGCGGCGAGTCAATAGGAAAGCGCATTGAGTAGTGTCCTAGTTTCAGATTTTCTCTGTGTAATCTCCGTGCTCTCTGTGTCTCTGTGGTGAATCATTTCAAAGAATACTCACCACAGAGACACAGAGGGCGCAGAGGATGCACAGAGTACAAATCAGATTAGGACATAACGGAGGCGTGAATCGTGAATCGACGACGGCTTTCTTCTATTTATGATGCAGGATTTACAATTCACGAATTTCCAGGTGCGCGAGGAGTGGAAAATGGTCTGAGGCGCCGGCGACTGTCGTGGGCTCTTTGATAACCTGGCAAAAGGCGAGACGGTCTGCGAAGGGAGCAGGCAGGAAGACGTAGTCTAGCCGCAGGTGCGGGTCCCAGGTGGGGAAGGTGTAGCCGTGGTCGGCAGGGTAGAGGAAACGATAGCCGTCCAGATAATTGGCGTCGAGCATGATCTGGATGGTCTCGCGCTGTATGTCGCGCCCGCTGATCCAGATGAGGGCTCGAATCCAGGCGGGCATGCGCTGCACGTCCAACAACTCGCCGGGCGCGAGCGTGTTGAAATCTCCGACGAGCGCATGAAAGCCTTCCTGGTGGCGCTCGATGCCTTTCAAGAGCGCGCGTATCTCTCGCGCGCGCCGCCGCTCGCTCCATTTAGAGAAACGCGCGCTCAAGTGCAGGCCGAAGATGCGCGCCTCGCTTCCCTTGAGCACTATCTCCATAAAAGAATGTCTCGCGCCCACGGGGTAGTGCCACTCGTGATACGCCACCTCGACGCGGCTGATGAAGCCTATGGAATGGGCACGTCGCGCCGCCCACCAGCGCATCTCTGTGGCTTCGGCCAGTCTCTCTATGACGCGCGTGTCTGTGGCCTCCTGAAAGACGACCATGTCGGGCGCGACGGCGCGTATCACCTCCGCCAGACGCGACTCACGCCCGCGCCCGCCAAAGCGTATGTTGTAGCTCATGAGCTTGAGGATCAAGCGTCCGCCTCTACAGCTTCGATGATCGTGAAGTAGGGTTGGCCGAAGAGTATGTCACGCGCAAAGAGGATCATGTTGGAGGTGGCCTGGAAGTTGACGGGACGGCGTGCGATCTCCTGAAGCGACTTGCGCAGCGGATTCAGCGCGGGCGCAATCTCCGGGTCTTTATCGCCGAGCGGCTTGGTGTGCAGCCCCGGGATGTAGAAAGACTCTTCATTCCAGCACTCCATCACCTTGCCCCCGATGAGCGTCACGTCCAGGTCGCTTGAGCCTCTGCCGTCGGCGTCAAACGGCTCGCCGTCTTCCCAGCGCTCGTCTGTGATGACGCTGCCGCGCAGGGCGACTCCTGTTCCGCTGGGCAATCCCTCACGCATCTTCGCACAAAAATCTTCGAAGCGTTGACGGTCTCCGCCGAATCCCAGACGGATAATGCGCTCGCGGACTTCATCGTCCGTCATCTCCTTGATATCTTTCGGCATCCCCTTGCTCTGCCTCCTCCTTGCTCAATTAAGAGAGCGCACGTTCGATACGACCACGCCAATGCGCCTCATAATACCAAGATGCAATTAAAAGAGGACAGGGGACAATCCACTAATCGACACGAAGCAACACGAAAGAGCCCCTTTGCCCGCATCGTTTCGTGTTGCTTCGTGTTACTTCGTGGATCGGTCGCACGCCTTCTTTTATTCTGCTTGCCTGGTATAACACGATTCCAGGGCGTATAGAATGCTGGCCGTGACACAAATTTCTAAAGAATATTTCCTCTATGCGCCAGCAGCAACATGGAGAGACCGGCGAGAGGGCTGCGGCCTCTCGCCGGTCATGTTTGATACTGGATTTGATGTAAAGTGTCTGTGTGCGCTCAGATGATATTCGATTCGGTTCAACGCGACTCGTAAACGGCGAGGCTCGGCAATTCGACTGCGGAGAGAAATCCGCCTTTGCCGCAGCCTGTGTCGATGCCGATCAGGTCGCCGCGAAACCAGACGTCGCGTTTATCGTCGAAGACTTTACCGAGCCAGCTTAAATGATCCAGAGGCAGGTAGCTCGTGACGGTGTGTCCAAAGACGAGACGCTTGCCCGTGTAGCCCCGCCAGAAATCGTCCTCGCGCATCCAGAGGAGCGACGTTTCCTGCGACTTCGTCGGATGAAACCAGACCTCGTCTTCACCTTCGAGACCGGCGTGCACATAGATTGCGCGCTCGTCCTCGTACCAGAGCGGCAGCGCCTTCATCCACCGGTAAACGTCCGCGGGAAGCCAACGCTTCACATTGAGCATGCGTTCAAACTGCTGCTCGTTGCCTTCAAACGCTTCGCCTGTGAATGAGAGATAGGTCGCCATGACCCCATTGGAAGGCGGCCACAGCGGCTCAGAGTTGCCGCCCTCGTATGCGTCCAGAAGTATCTGCTCGTGGTTGCCCATCAGGGCGACGACGCGCGCGGGGGTGCGTGCAGGCAGACTTCGTATGAACTCTATGCGCCGCGCGAGTCCGGGCCGCGATCCACGTAATCGCCTAGAAAGACGATGGTATCGCTGGCCGTCAGGACGGGCAGCCGCTCCCAGAGGGTGAGCGCGTGCGCCAGATCACCATGAATGTCGCCGATAGCAATTGTTCTTTCGTGCATCCCACAGTTCCCGTCGAATCAATGGCCGCATCGCTTCAAGATCGGGCTACTCCTGCTCAGGACTTCAGACATCTTGGTAGAGTTAGTGCTCTCTGTGCACCCTCCGTGTCCTCTGTGTCTGCGGTGGTGAGTCTTACTTGAAGTAGATTCACCACAGAGACACAGAGGACACGGAGGGGGCACAGAGAGTTGAGATGTAATCAGGAGACTACTGACATCCTCGTTTGCTTGAAGCATTCTCGTCTGGAAGCGCTTCCTTCCCGGACGTTGATTGAGGCGATGAAAGCGTGTCCAGGATTTTTCCGGTTTTACCTGACGCCTGAGACCGATTCCCTCACCTCTTACGCTGCACGTTCTGAAGTAGTGTTTTATAACCTGTATTGGCCGGGTCTAGACGCACGGCTTCCGCAACTTCACGTTCAGCGTCAGCCCACTTCTTTTGGATGCTGAGGATATAACCCAGCTTGGCGTGCCAGAGCGCATTGGCCGCATCCAGTCGCGCGGCCTCTCGAAATTCGGCTTCTGTTTCGGCGAATCTCAACTGAGGACTGAGCGCCGCCCCCAGTTGAAAACGATAGTAGGGGTTATCCGGCTTGAGGCGCACGGCCTCTCTGAACTCATGCTCGGCCTCTTTCCATCTCTGCTGCTTCATCAAAGCGAGCCCTGACTGATAGTGCTCTGCGGCGACAGTGTCCAGCTTATCAGTCACTTCTATCGAATTGCTGCGGGTGATTGCTCCCGCGTCGGGCGTCGCAGAGGGGGCAGGCTGAGGAAGATTGCTGCTGCTGCTGGCGACCAGGTTATTAGCGGCCAGTTCCGTTGACGCGACGGGCGCGGGCGATTGATTCTCAGCTTCGGGCGTGGGTTCGACAGAGGGTTCCACAGATGGAGAGACGGATGGGCTGGGCGAAGGCGTCGGTTCCGACTTCTGCTCGCCGGGGGACGGTTGCGCAGTCTGCGAGGGCGGAATAAAAGCCAGAGGCTGCGGCTCGAACTGGCGATTGGCAGGGTTCTGATAGAGAGCCAGGTAGATGATTGCGCCCGCGACGCAGGCCAGGCTCAACGCGGCGGCTGCAAACCAACCTGTGAGCCTCGCGCTCTCCCTCCCATCAACCGTCGGGTCGCCGGAAGCGGCATTGAAGATGCAGATGATGTGTAGAGCGATGCCGGGAATAATGAAGAGCAGATAGCCCAGGGGCACACAGACGAACCAGAGCAGACCCGCTCCCACCTTGCCTCTATACATCTGCCCCGCGCCGGGAATAATTAAGCTCAGCAGACCCGCGACGCCCGGATTCCAAAGCCGTTGAGGCGTGCGGGCAGCGCTCGCGCCCTCGAAGGGCTTTCCATCAGGCGGCTCGCCGTCGAGCCTCTCTCCACAGTACCTGCACTTGATCGCCCTGGCGAGAATAATCTCTGCGCAGTAGGGACACTCTTTAGTCTCTTGCACGGGAGACACCATCTGATTCCTTCAACAGCTCAGGAGTTAAAGAGCTTATTCCATTACCGCTTCTATCGCTTACGGATTCCAAACAGGTCTCGGACTTCGACGTGACACAATAATTGCTATGCGGCCAATGGTCAACAAAAAAGGTGGTGTCCTATTCTCACAAGACACTGTGCCCGCTCCGCGCCCTCTGTGTCTCTGCGGCGGTGAATCAACTTTAAGCCACACTCACCACCGCAGACCCGAGAGAACACGCAGATTACACAGAGAAGAGCTGAAACCGGGGCACTACTTAAAAATCACGGACAATGATCTGTCAGTAGTCGAACTCCAGGTCTTTAACTCCCAGCCGGACGCATTCCATCAGACGCAGCCGCAGCGCCGTAGAGCAGCTATGCCATCAGGTGAGAGAGGCCGGACATCTCGGCCAGCATTCTTTTGACCTCCTCAGGTGTGAAAACGACGTGGATGCGTTGTGGGCGTATGGCGCGCTCAACGCCTTCGACCAGCGGCAGGTCAATAAGCAACACCTCGCGGTAGAGGAACAGGAGGGCGGCGAGGGCCACGTTCTGCGTCGAAGTGGCGACATGTCCGTGCGTCGCCAGGTGTGATAAATACTGTCTGATTTCGCCTGCTCCCATCTCTTTGGGGTGGCGCTTCTGGTGAGAGAGGATGAAACGACGGATGACATTGACGTTAGCCTCTTCGGTGCGGATGCTGTAATGCTTCAGCCGGAGGTGCGCTCGCACACGCTCCAGCAGTCGTGGCTGTTCCGGCATGATTTATCCTCCCTGGAGGATAATAAACAAAGTCGGAGCGATGCAGAGGGTCTTGCATGAGGACGCTGTAAAAGTCACGTTTTGAGGTGTTAGATCGCCAGGAGCGGTCAAAGTCCGTGACGAGAGGGTTAGAACCGCGTGACGCGGTAACAGCCGCAACATTGAGTAAAATACCGCCACTGGCGGTCTTGTATGTTGACTGAACTTAGTTCTGAGCACAACCTGTGCTCATTGATTCTGCTCAGGGACGCCTGAGCAGATGGAGCACCGGTGAAGCTGATAGCGGTCTGAGGCCATTCCTTGAGCCTGTTAATTAGATCA
>DASVVT010000091.1:0-37071 GCA_036386415.1 Pyrinomonadaceae bacterium | reverse complement strand
CCGCTTGCGGTGGGGATGAATCAGTCTTCGCGCTTGGGTTTCCAAAGGGGCGCAGCATCCCTTTGGTCAAGGGTGGGGTGAATGCCCCACCTGCGAGGACGAGGCGTGCGGCATCTGTTTAGCCGCCGCCGAGTTTACTTCCTTCTATCTTTTCCATTCCATTCATGTATGGACGCAGGGCTTCGGGGATGACGATGGAGCCGTCCGCTTGCTGGTAGTTTTCGAGGATGGCGATCCATGTGCGCCCGACGGCGAGCCCTGAGCCGTTGAGCGTGTGAACGTATTCGGGCTTCGCGCCGCCCGCGCGGCGGAAACGAATCTGCGCGCGCCGCGCCTGAAAAGCTTCGCAGTTCGAGCAGGAAGAGATTTCACGAAAAGTATTCTGCGAGGGTAGCCAGACCTCTATGTCGTAAGTCTTGGAAGACTGAAATCCCATATCCCCGGTCGAGAGCGTGATGACGCGGTAAGGCAGTCCGAGTTTCTGCAAGATCATTTCCGCATCTCGCGTCAGGGACTCCAACTCATCGTAAGAATGTTCGGGCAGCGTGAGCTTGACCAACTCTACCTTCTCAAACTGGTGCTGGCGAATGAGACCGCGCGTGTCGCGCCCGTAGCTACCGGCCTCGGAGCGGAAGCAAGGCGTGTAAGCCGCCGCCTTCAGTGGAAGCTCCGAGGCGTCGAGCATCTCTTCGCGGCGTATGTTCGTCACGGGAACCTCGGCGGTCGGGATCAGATAGAGGCCGCGTTCGTCCGTCAGCTTGAAGAGATCATCCTCAAACTTAGGCAACTGACCCGTGCCGTAGAGCGCATCGCTGTTGACGATGAAGGGCGGCAGCGTCTCCGTGTAGCCGTGCTCGCGCGTGTGCACGTCGAGCATGAAGTTAATCAGCGCGCGTTCGAGCTGAGCGCCCGCTGACTGCAAGATGGCAAAGCGCGCGGTCGCAATCTTCGTCGCGCGCTCAAGGTCGAGGATGCCGAGCGATAGGCCCAGATCGACGTGATCCTTCGGCTCGAAATCGAAGGCGCGCGGTGTGCCCCAGCGACGCACCTCCACATTGGCCGTCTCATCCGCTCCGACAGGCACGCTCTCATGCGGGATGTTCGGAAGCGTGGAGAGCAAATCATGCATGCGCGCCTCCGCTTCATCGCGCGCACGATCAAGCTCAGCGATTCGGTCTTTCAACTGGCCTACAGCCTGACGGCGCGCCTCCGCTTCATCGCGCTTTCCTTCTTTCATCAGAGCGCCGATCTCGCGGCTCGCCGCGTTGCGCTCTGCGTTGAGACGGTCGGACTCCGCGATGACGCGGCGACGTTCCATATCCGCTTGCGCGAAATCGTCGAGCGCCCCGGTCGGAAAGCCTCTCGCTTCCAGCGAGGCGCGCACACGATCCAGATTCTCGCGGACGAAGTTGAGATCGAGCATGATCCGAGTGTCCTCTTTAAATCGGGGATTTGCCGTTGCCCTTTATCGTATGGTATGAAAGACGCACCTCTTCAGGTTGCAACGAAAAGCATCAAGCTAGCGGACGCAGTGCGCGAGTGTCAAGCATGGTTTCCATTGACTTCTTGGCTTGCTGCAAATCTGAAATTTGAAATCATAGGATTGAGATCAAAGTATGCCACAGAGAATTCGCAAGGCCGTGTTCCCGGCGGCGGGATTGGGCACACGGTTTTTGCCCGCGACCAAAGCGTCTCCGAAAGAGATGCTGCCGCTCGTCGATAAGCCGCTCATTCAGTATGTCGTCGAAGAGGCGGTCGCCTCCGGGATTGAATCCGTCATCATCGTCACGGGGCGCGACAAGACCGCCATCGAAGATCATTTCGACATCTCGTTCGAGCTTGAGCACCTGCTCCGCGAGCGGGGCAAAGATAAAGAGCTCAAGCAAGTGCGCGCCATTTCCGAGATGGCGCGCATCAGTTACGTGCGGCAACGCGAAGCGCTCGGCCTGGGGCACGCCGTCTTACAGGCGCGCGACTTTGTCGAAGGAGAACCCTTCGCCGTCATGCTCGCCGATGATATCGTTGACGCCGAAACGCCCGCCCTCCGGCAGATGATAGAGGTCTACGAAAAGTACGACGCCCCCGTCATCGGGACGATGCAGGTTGAAGGCGAAGCCATCTCACGCTTCGGCGTCATTGATGCGGACGAGGTGAGCGCGGGCGTCTACAAGATCAAAGATATGGTCGAGAAACCACCCTTCGCGGAAGCGCCCTCTGACCTCGCCATCATTGGGCGCTACATCCTGACGCCGGACATTTTCGATGAGATCGAGGGGACGCGTCCCGGCGCAGGCGGCGAAATACAGATCACAGACGCGATGCGCTCTCTTTTGAAGAAGCGCCCCTTCTACGCAGTCCGTTTTCAAGGGACGCGCCACGATGCCGGAGACAAACTGGGGTTCCTCATCGCAACGGTTCAGTTCGCTCTGAAACATCCGGCCCTGGGACTTGAATTTAAGGAGTATCTACGCTCGCTGAAACTATATTGAAGATATAGTAGCTTTGCTGGATAATGCACAGTATGCAAGACAGTCCGCTTGATAAATTTATAGTGGGTGCTTTCCTCACGCTAGTCGGGCTGGCGATCATCATCTTTCATAAAGATATAAAAGAGCGGCGCGATGATCGGAACGCGCAAGACTGGCCTATCGGCTACGGTGAAATGTGGACGGGCAAATACACGCGCGGCGGTCTCGCCTTCACCTATGCTCTGATCATTCTAATCGGAGTAGTATTCCTTGGTATTGGAATCGCCCAGATCATAAGTGCGTTCACAAAATGACCCACTACCAAAGATTTCAGATGCTCGGAGCCGACATCTGCCATTTGAAACGGAGGGAGAGAAATTTTGAGCGTGTCTGATAGACCTTTTGACGGACGAGTGGCGATTGTCACCGGTGCGACACGCGGCATCGGTCGCGCCATCGCTGTGGAATTAGCCCGGCGCGGTGCAAGTGTGGCCTTTAATTACGCCCGCAGCGCGGAAGCGGCTGAGACGCTGAAAGCTGAAATTGAGGCCCTCGGCGTCGGCGCTCTCTCGACGCAGTGCGATGTGGCGCAAACGGAACGGGCCGCCGAAATGGTGAAACAGACCAAAGAAAGTTTCGGGCGCATAGATTTCCTTGTCAATAACGCTGGCATCACTCGCGACACACTGATCCTGCGCATGAAGGAAGATGATTGGGATGCGGTGATTGATACGAATCTCAAAGGGGCCTGGAATTTCGCCAAGGCCGCATTGCGCGTCATGCTCAGGCAGGACGGGGGCGGCTCTATCCTAAACATTACTTCCATCAGCGGGCTCGTAGGCATGGGCGGCCAGTCAAATTACTCCGCCTCGAAGGCCGGCATGATCGGTCTGACCAAAGCGCTTGCCAAAGAGGTGGCGAGCCGCAAGGTGACTGTCAATGCGCTCGCCCTTGGTATGGTCGCCACCGATATGGCAGGCGCGCTCGATGAAAACTATCGTGCGAAAATCCTGGAACAGATTCCGCTCGGGCGCTTCGCTGAAGCTCAAGAAGTGGCGCGCATCGCCTGCTTCCTACTCTCGGAAGACGCACGCTACATCACGGGACAGGTGATACAGGTCGATGGAGGATTAGCAATGTAGAGATAAAAAAGATTGTGCGCCCGCTAGGAAAGGCGCGGGGTTTCGCAAACCCTGCATTCCCTGGTTCAACTCCAGGCGGGCGCAACCCCGCGATTATACATGAAGACTTATAAAAAGAGAGGAGCCCCGTCAATCTTTGATGATTGACGGGGCAAAACTTTTGGGCAGGCTCGGAGATTCAGGGTGGCGTTGGCAATGAACTGAGAATCGTCACTTACGGCCGATCCCGTAATTTATAGGCGGTGCGTTGGTATGGGCGAGATAATTCCCTGTGGCCTCGATGTAAGAGCATTTAAATCTTGAAACCCTACGCACCTTTCAACAGGGTCTCTTTAAAAGCGCATCAGCCACGATTTTCAACCATCTATAAATCACCAAAGCAAGCCCGCTTGGTTTCTCCTGCTTCAGTATGTGTGAAATTATACCGAAGTTTTGTGAGTTGTCAAGCACAATTTTCACCGATTCACAATAATTTTGTGACAAACCGAAATCCTGGGCACGAAAAATCCGCGAGCAACCTTAAAGTGGTTTATCAAGGGAGTTTAGCTAAGTCTAGAGAACGGATGTCATTGCTCTGATTGCAATGGGTCTTGTAGGCTCCGCACAAAAAATTCTTTTTAAGGTCTATCCTTATACAAAGCCGTCTTGTGTTTCATCGATAAATTTCTTTCTCTCCAGCCGGACGTGTGTTCCAGCGCTTATGAATCCACAGCCACTGATCCGGGTAGAGTCTGACGTAGCTTTCGATGACAGAGGTGAACAAAGATGTCAGCCGGTGGACATCCTGATCCTTATTGCCGGTGCGTGTGATCTCTAAAGGCGGATCGATTCGCATCAGGAAGCGCTGGCGATGCTCGTCCCAGGGCATACAGAAGGGGATGACGGCGGCATCCGTGCGTAGGGCGAGCTTGGCCAGGCTGGTCGTCGTCGAGGCAGGTATACCGAAGAAATCTACAAAGACGCCTTCGTGCTGTTGTGTGTTGAGGTCTATGAGAATGCCCACGATGCCACCTTGACGTAGGACTCGCATCACGGGGCGCGCGGCGGCGCGCTTGTCTATGGAAAGATTACCGAAGCGCGTACGCGTCTTCTCAACCAACTGTTCGACCTGAGAATTATCGATGCGCCGCACCAGGAAGCTCATCGGATAACCGAAGGCTGAGAGCGCGAAGCTCAATAGCTCCCAGGCACCGAGGTGGGCTGTAAAGACGATCACGCCGCGACCATCGGCCACCGCTGCTTGAAGATTTTCCAGCCCTTCAAACTCGATGATGCGACGCAGGCTCTCAGGGGTCGCGTGCGGGAATTGGCTGAACTCGCCGAGCAGGCGGCCAAGGCTCTTGAAGCAGCCGCGCAGGATGGCCGCGCGTTCATGCTCCGTTAGGTTGGGAAAAGCGATCTCAATGTTGCGCTCGCCCGTATGTCGAAGTCTACCGCCCAGGCTGTAAGCGAGACGTCCGATACCGCGAGCGGTCGCAACGGCAATCGGGCGTGGCAGCCATCCGAGCCCTGTGAGCACCCCGCGCACGGCGGCATATTCCAGTGCGGTCTGTACTTTTCCGTTTTTACCCATCTTGCAATCAGGACACGGCTAGTTTAATGCGAGGACTTCCCGCTCTGCAAACAGAAGCCTTCCAGCGCCAGCCCGGAGAATGTTATAAAGCAGTAGACAGTAGTCAGTAGTCAGTAGCCAGTAGAAAGAAAGCAGAGCGAGACGCTTCGCCGTCTACTATAATTTATGATGAGCAACATGAACCACATCGACCGCTTTTCTTTTCTACTGACTACTGACTACTGACTACTGTCTACTGCTTACTATGCCTTCAGGAAAGACGCACGACGCGATCACGTTCATACTCGCTGCGCCGACTTTCGCCGTCGCGTGGGGGTTGTCTGGAAGTGTCGCGCTGGCTGTGTTGGCGACCTGCGCGATGTTGTTTGGTGGATTGATGTTCGGCCCTGATCTGGATATACAATCGCGCCAGTACACGCGTTGGGGTGTATTCCGCTTCCTCTGGCTTCCGTACCGCATGATGTTCCGACATCGCTCCAGATGGTCGCACGGCATCATCTTTGGCACGTTGATCCGCGTCATCTATTTTGCGTTTGTGCTCATGATCGTCGTCACGGCGGCGGCTTACCTGCGCGCTCTGCTGGTTCATGGTGCGCCGCCGAGCTTTGATGATATGGCGCAGGCGTGGCGTGCCATCGAAGCGGGCGTCAAAGAGGGACTCGGCAGGCACGCAGTGTGGGCCGGGCTGGCCGGGCTCTGGTGGGGCGCGGCCAGCCATACGTTGACCGATGTGGCCTGGTCTGTGATGCGAAAGGGCTCAGAGATATTTTGAGCGCTGGAACGCAGAGAGAGAGAGAAAGAGCAGATAAGCAGTAAGCGCGTGCATCTCTTCAGTCTGAAGCGAGCCTAAGCGCCTAACCTCATTTATCTTCTCATACGCATCCTCCGATCACATTATGTTCGTCGCCCGGCGATAAGGCGATAGACTGCCAGGATGATGATCGCGCCGACGATGCCGAAGCCCACTTTGGTGAAAAAGCCACGGTCGCCTAATTCTTTGGTCTCGGCTGAGATTCTGAGCAGATGCGCGAGGTAGCCTGCTAAACTTGCGCCGACGATGCCCAGAACGATGGTGATGATGCAGCCGCCGGGATCCTTACCTGGCATTAAAAGCTTGGCGATGATGCCTGCAATTGCGCCGACGACGATCCAGGAAATGATGTCTCCTATATCCATGTGCATTCCTCTACGCAGCCGGTGCGACCTAAATCAGAAGGCATGGACGACGACCGGCCACGGGTGGCTCGCCTCTTCAGGGATTTGAAGAGGTGGAAAGAGCAATCCGCCCAAGCGCTCGAATAGCAGAGCGCTTCAGATAATCAACATTGAAGCTACGGAAAACAGGTCGCGCGAATTCTACGAGCCAGACCAATCGGGTGTCAAACAGGTTCAGTGTCCGGAGCGTGCCTGTGAGAGACGATAAGACTGGCGACGCACGGCCTCGGAGACGTTACGATTCTGCGAGATGTGTTGCAGGTCTTTGGTGCGTATGCGGGGCAGTATGCCCATCGCGGTGGCGATAGGCGTGCGCGGGTTGCGTGCCAGATTGTAGATGATCGGATAGGAGCGCGCCCAGGCGCGATTCATGGCGATCTGGCGAAGCACTTCATCGGAGACGGTACGCATGGCGGCGATGTTTTCGACTTCGTGCTCCGTGATGCGCGGGTTATGAATGACGCCTGTGGCGACGACCTTATTCGAGTCGCGTATGAGGATGGCGCGGGCTTCACGGTCGCCTTTCATCGCGAGCTTGATGCGGTCTTTGACCGTCATCAGCATGATGCGGCGGATGAGTGAGATGCGTTCGGGCGTGACCTCTGTGCTTTCCCGGCTGACATCTGCGATGACGCGTTCGGCGTTGGCGAGGCGCTGCTCGGCGGTCTCTTCGAAGACCTCTTCAATCAATTCAAGCGCGAGCCATGAATCATCTATGTCCGTATCAGAGACTTCTATATGCTCTGCGATGAGCCATGCGTCCTCGACAGAGAAAGCCCCTACGGCCTCGATTGATTCGGAGCTTTCCACGAACTCGGCGGCGGCTGTTCGCCCGCGCGCGCGCAGTTCTTCGGCGATCTGCTGCGCGCCGCGCTCCTTCTCAAAGAACTCGCGTCGGGTTTCGCGCACTCGCCGCTCGGCCTCGGGCGTGCGCGCAGGGTTGTTAATGACGGCTTCGATGATAGCGGGAGCGCGAATCAAGCGTTGCTGGTTGATGGCGATCAATTCGAGGAGCGCTCCGTCGGGGGTTGTACTGGCGAGCAGGGCGATGGCTTCATCCGGCGTACTGGCGTTGAGCGTGGCGGCCTCGTGAACTTCACGTCCGGCACTCTGGCGTGTGGCTAGATAGCCGAGCACGGCGGGCGGAGTTTCGGCTTCACGGGCCAGGCTCAACATGAGGTCGGGCTCCTGCGAGTCAAGCGTCGCTTCAGCCGCGCTCGCGATCTCGGCATCCTCGCTTGCACGCAGGGCCACCAAGGCTTCGAGCATGTCGGCCTGCGGGAGCGGCAACAGCCCTCGCGCGGCGGCCAGACGAGCAGGCTGCGGCGCACGGCCTGAGATAATGGCCTGCACAATCGGATTGGTGGATGTGACGCTCGTACTCATCAGACAGATTTTCCCGTAGTAAATGGAAAGGCTAGCTGAGGCGCTTCAGCATCTCTGAGCGCTCGTCGCTTATTTAAGCACATTAAAAGAATAGTCGATCCTCACATATTGGGAAACTGGGCGGCCACCGACCGTCGCCGGTTGAAATTTGATCTGGCGCGCGGCCTCCATCGATTCCTCTGTCAAGCTTTGATCCAGACCCTTGACTACTCTGATGTCAACCACCTGACCGTCCGCAGTAAGCATGGCTGAGAGGATGATTGTACCGTAAACTTGATTCTCCCGCGCTTCCCTGGTGTAGAGCGGAAACGGCCTCTTCAGAATACGTGCCTTTATCTTTGGTATTTCTGACCATCGAGGAGACTGTCCCTGCGCGAGCGCTGCTCTCGCCAGCTCAAGAAACTTGCCCTGCATCATCAAGCTATTAAATACTTCCGTCCAACCACGTAAGGCAGATGCGGCGACACCGGTTGCCAGATAGGCGTCAACGCTGCCGAGTGTCTCTTTATATAATAGCTCCAGGCGCGAGATGTTACCGCCGTTGATCTTCTCACTCGCCGCATCGAACTCTTTTTGGAAAAGCCTGACCCGCAGTTCGGCAACTCGCTTGAGAGCTTTACGTGCCCCCTCCTGATCGCCCTTGCTCGCGAGCGCATGAGCGAGGCTGTCCCAGGCGATCAGATCATCCTGATTCTTTCTCACGGCGACGCTCAGCGCCTCTATGGCTCCCTTCAAATCACCCTGCCGGTAAAGCTGTATGCCGCGCTCGCGCTCGGCAGATTCGTCAGTTGATGGCTCCTGTGCGAGCACGCTCCGATGCGTGTCTTCAATCGAGATGAGCGCGCCGAAGAGCAGCGTGCACAGAAGCGAGAGGGTGATACGACGTGGTTTCAGCATGGCTCTCTGTAACATCTCTCAGTAAACATTAAAATTGTACTCGATGATGACGACCATGGAGACCGGACGCCCGTCTTTGATCGCCGGCACAAACTTAATTTTTTTAGCCGCTTCGACGGCTTTCTCAGTCAGCCCGTAAGGCAGCGCGTTAAGCACGAGGATGTGCTTGACGGTGCCGTCGGCAGCCAGCACAGCATTCAACATGACCGTGCCGGAAACCTGATTGCTCTGCGCCGAAGATGTGTACCCCGGCTCCGGCTTGTTGATAATTCGCGCCCTCGTCGTCACTTCTCTCGCAGAAAAAAAGGTGCGCTCGGCAGCAGGTTTATCAGCGTCTTCTGCGTAAGGGCGGAGAGCCGCCAACTGCTCGCGCCAGAGAGGGGCTTCACGGGCGGCTGGATTTAATTGTAGATATTTCTCAAGACTCCTGGCTGCCTCTTTAAGGAATTGATGGCGCAGCGCTTGAGGCTCAGTGTTACCTGGAGCAGTGGTATTAGTGGAAGGTACGGCGAAGAATATCTTCTCCGCGTAAGCGCCGAGGAGGGCCTGGCTTTTCAAAAGCAGCGCGGGCGCGAAGTCCGGTTTGATCAAGAGCGCCGCTTCCAAATTCTTCAATGCGTTCGACGGCTCGTGCTCCTTCATACGCGCCAGGCCAAGCAGGTAATGAGCTTCGGCATTCTGCGCGTCGAGCGCCAGCGCTCTCTCCGCCTCGCGCGTCCCCTCACGCACCTTGTTAGCCAGGAGCAGGGTATAAGCCAGACCCGCGTGCGCTTGCGCCGAGTTCGGATTCAGTTTCACCGCCCTCTCGAACGCTTTGCGAGCCTCCTTCATGCGCTCCACGCGACTAAGCGCGAGGCCAAGATAAAGCCATGCTTCCGCATCGTCCTTATGATACTTGGTGGCCGTGTGCAGGGCTTCCAGCGCCCCGAGCGTATCGCCCTGCCGGTACAATTCAATGCCACGCGCAGTATCTGCGGCGACCGCTTCTGTTTGCTGCTGCGCGTAGACACTGGAAGGCACGCCGGGGATAGAAGAAACTGTGCACATGAGGAGTAGGACGATCATGCGTCCTGCTCCATTGGCGCGAGGTCTGGACATCTGTCTCCTTACGCGTGCTCTCGGCGCGTCAAGCCCCGCAGCACTTCTTGTACTTCTTGCCGGACCCGCAGGGACAAGGATCGTTACGACCGATCTTCGGATGATCGCGCGTCACCGTTTTGACCTTGCCTGCCTCTTCGCCTGCGGCGGCAGCACCCTGATTCGGCCCCGTAAAGGTGAGCGACGACTGACGGCGCGGAGGACGCCGCTGCCTGAGGGCTTCGGGCGGCTGCTCTGCGACCACCTGAAGGTTGAAGAGGGAACGGATCGTGGTGGTGTCGATGCGGTCGAGCATGGCCTGGAACATATCGAAGCTCTGTTTCTTATACTCGACGAGCGGGTCTTTCTGCCCGTACCCGACCAGACCTATGCCCTGTTTCAAGTGGTCTATGGAGAGCAGGTGATCCTTCCACTGGGCGTCAATGATGTTGAGCATGATGATGCGCTCATAGGTGCGCATCGCCTCTACACCGACCTGCTCCTCTTTCTCGGCATACTTCACCTTGAGCCGTTCCCAGATGGTCTCCTCGATCTCAGCGGAGGTCGCGCTCTCGAAATCTATGCCCTCCGATTCCACGTCGAAGTCGTAGATCGAGCGAAGCTGAATCTTATAGTTAACTATGTCCCAATCATCGGGCGAAGCTTCCGGGTTGATGTACTGCTTCGTCAGGTCTGCCAGCAGATCGCGCGCGACGCCCGTGTCGCCCAACAGGTACTCGCGCTGGTCGGGCTCTTCCATCAACTGGCGGCGCAATCCATAGATGGTCTCGCGCTGCTTGTTCATCACGTCGTCGTATTCCAGCAGGTGCTTGCGCGATTCAAAGTTGCGTCCTTCGACGGACTTCTGCGCCGATTCGATGCGCTTACTGACCATACGTGATTCGATGGCGACGCCTTTCTCCATCCCCAGGCGCTGCATCAACGCTTTGACCTTATCGCCCGCGAAGATGCGCATCAGGTCGTCTTCCAGGGAGAGGAAGAAGCGGGATGAGCCCGGATCGCCCTGGCGTCCGGCGCGTCCGCGCAACTGGTTGTCGATGCGGCGCGACTCGTGACGCTCCGTGCCGATGATGTGCAGGCCGCCCACTCCGACGACCTCCTTGTGCTCCTCTTCGACGATGCGCTTGGCTGCCGCGAGCGCCTCTTCCCATTGCTCTTCAGTCACCTCGTCCGGGTCGATCTCCTGGCGCTTCAGCGCCTCGCGTGCGAGGAATTCAGGGTTGCCGCCTAAAAGTATGTCCGTGCCACGCCCGGCCATGTTGGTGGCGATGGTGACTGCGCCTTTGCGTCCGGCCTGCGCGACGATCTCTGCCTCGCGCTCGTGATACTTCGCGTTCAGGACGTTATGCGGGATGCCGACCTTTTGCAGGCGACGCGCGATCAGTTCGGAATTCTCCACCGAGACCGTACCGACGAGCGTGGGCTGCCCCTTCTCGTGGCACTCCTTGATCTCTTCCACGACCGCATCCCACTTTTCGGGCAGCGTGCGATAGATCACGTCCGAAGCATCCTCGCGCACCATAGGCATGTTGGTCGGGATGACGACGACATCCAGCTTGTAGGTCGAATGAAACTCTGCGGCTTCGGTCTCAGCCGTGCCGGTCATGCCAGACAGCTTCTCGTAGAGACGGAAATAGTTCTGGAGCGTGATGGTCGCGAGCGTCTGGTTCTCTTTCTCGATCTTGACGCCCTCTTTGGCCTCAACCGCCTGGTGCAGCCCGTCAGACCAGCGGCGACCCTTCATCAAGCGCCCCGTGAAATCGTCCACGATGATGACCTCGCCGTCCTGCACGACGTACTGATGATCGAGCTTGTAGAGCGTGTGCGCTTTCAAAGCCTGCTCGACGCAGTGCAGCAGCTCCATGTTCGAGGGATCGTAAAGATTGCCGACGCCGAGCAGGCGTTCGGCGCGATCCACGCCCTCTTCCGTCAGCACAGCCGTGTGTTGCTTCTCATCGACGATGTAATCGCCGGTCGTCTTGCCTTCGTCCGTCTTCTCGCCGCGACGAAGCTGCGGGATGATGGCGTCGGCCTTGTAATACTTGTCTGTCGCTTCGTCGGACGCGCCGGAGATAATCAAGGGCGTGCGCGCTTCGTCGATGAGGATTGAATCGACCTCGTCAACGATGGCGAAGTAGTGGCCGCGCTGCACGCAGGTCGCCAGATCGAACTTCATGTTGTCGCGCAGGTAATCGAAGCCGAATTCGTTGTTCGTGCCGTAAGTGATGTCTGCGGCGTAGGCTGTCTGGCGCTCGAAATCGTCCATGTCGTTCTGGATGCAGCCGACTTCGAGGCCGAGGAAGCGGTGAATCTGTCCCATCCACTCAGCGTCGCGCGAGGCCAGGTAATCGTTGACCGTGATGACGTGGACGCCGCGACCCGTCAGCGCGTTCAAATATGAGGGGAGCGTGGCGACGAGCGTTTTACCTTCGCCCGTGCGCATCTCCGCGATCTTGCCTTCGTGCAGGACGAGGCCGCCGATCAGTTGCACGTCGAAGTGGCGCATGCCTGTCGAGCGGATGCTCGCCTCGCGGACGGTGGCGAAGGCTTCGGGCAACAACTCGTCCAGTATCTCACGCTCGCGCCGCTTGCGATCCTCCTTGTCGCGCGCATCCATGGTGGCGCGCGCGACGCGCTCTTTGAAGAGAGGTGTACGCGCGCGCAGCTCTTCATCCGAGAGCTTCTTGACGGACGGCTCCAACTCGTTGATTCGCTCGATGACCGGACGGATGGTCTTCAGGTAACGCTGGTTGCTGCTGCCGAAAACTTTGGTTAAAAACTTGTCAATCATAATCTTGATCTCAGTCCTGCCATTTCGGAAAACGTCACGCACAGGAGGAGAAACTAAATAATCGCACCCCGCGCATAACCTCTAATTGTAATGGAGCAGGATGATGTGGGCAACTGAACCAAGGGATGAGGGCGGAGGGATGAGGGATGAATGATTGAGCCAACCGCTCGTTAAATCAATCACTCAACCTTTTCATCCCTCATCCCTCCGCCCTTGGTTTGCTCATCTGCTTCTTGAGCATTTCTTCGACGGTCGCGCGCGGCATCTCAAATTTGACGATCAACTGTTTGCCGCTTGAAGAGATGTGTGTGCTTTTTAAGATTTTCTCCTCGTCGCTGTCGGCCTCGGCCTTGGCACGCGCGCCATACAGCAGCAGGGAATAGCCCTGCGAATTACTTGAGGCCACAGCTTCCGACGCCATTTCAGTCTCGATGACGACGTTAATGCCCTGCGGGTCTGACTTGATCTTCATGATTAAATGGCCTGCGCCGTCTATGAACGCGAGGGCGTGACTATCGCTGAGGGCTGCGATGAACTCTTTGGCAAGCTCCTTTAATGCCACGTCGCTGGCCTTGCCGCCGGTGATTTCGACGTTGCTGAGCGTTCCGTCCGCGTTGCGATCACCTTCAACGGTCAGTTCAACCGTCCCGTTGAGGTCGATCTCGCCCTTGTCTTTCATCTCCTTCCCTTTAGCCAGGAGGACTTTGAATGGCTTCGGGTTGATACGCGGCGGTCTTTTGACGCCCGCTTCTCCCGCTATCTTATCGAGAGTCTTGTCCCGCTCTTCCTCAGACACAGGCTGGCTATTTGCCGCGGTTGATCCGGTTGAAGAGGCAACCGCAGGGCTCTGTGTCGGCTGAGCGGAAGGGCTCGCCTGCGGGCTCGGCGCAGGTGTCGGAGTTGGCGTCGGCGTCGGCGTCGGCAAACTGGGCGGCGGAGGCGGTGGAGGCGGCGCTGCTTGAGTCTCGTTTATGATTTCGGGAGCAAGCTGATCGATGGCCGTCTCACCCTGTGAGAAATAGCCCTCCGGGTACTGGAATTTTTCCGGCGCGAGGTCGATCACCTCCGCGCGCTCGCCGACCTCCGTCTTGGTATAGTCTTCGTCCACGTACTCGACGCCTGAAAACATGTTGGCGATGTTCAACGCGCTACGCACCCCGGGCACGTAGATCACCAGAAGTACAAAAAGCAGATGGAGCGCGAACGAACCGGCGACGAGGCGCGAGAGCACAGGCCAGCGCGGCACGCTATTAATCTCGAAATTGTCGAAAAGCTCTGTCACGTTATCCACTCACCTGTGGCGCAGGCGGCGAGAGTGCCGCCCCTGAGCACCACGCTTAGACGCGCGCAGCACGCTAAAAGTTGCGAGACGCAAGGATAAGGTTAGCACTACATGAGCCGCTTTCTCAAAGGCTCAAAAGGGGTGGAAGATACCGGATCACACCGGAGCGCAAGAGAGCCCCGTGAGGGGCGACTGATACGAATAAGAAAAGAAAGCCCTCGAAGAGGGCGACATAATATGCCGGAGTGAGAGCAGACAAGCTGGTCAATTATGTCGCCCCTGCCGGGGCTTGGATTCTTATCCTGCTTCTGACCCACAGCCCAGCGCCATAGGCTACTGATATATCGCGCCTCCGGCGCTCTCTTGTAATGCTCCAAACTTGTATCTCGCAGAAGACCGTCGGGGCGCTCCGGCTGCGCCTCTGAGGGTCTATAAATTCCTGCCATAAAACGAGCGCGTGCGGTGTTTGTCCTATAAAGCGGCGGGGTTTGCGGGGCTTCAACCGAAGCGATCATATCTTTAAGGAGATGCCGAAGATGAGGGGAACAATTTTAGCGTCCATGGTACTGACAGGTGTCGCGCTCTGCGCCGCAGGGTTCTCCGCACAGGCGGACGACTCACGCTACTCGCTCGTCTGCAAGAGGAGAGGCACAGGCTTGTCGTCCCAAGAAGAAGCAAAGCGAGCCGAAGTGCTGGTGCTAGGCGTCTATCACATGGCGAACCCGGGGCGCGATGTCTTCAACATGCAGGCCGACGACGTCCTTGCCCCCAAGCGCCAGCAGGAGATCGCCGAACTCGTTGCGGTGCTCAAGAAGTTCAAGCCGACGAAAATTGCCGTGGAAAGGGATTACGGTACAGACGTTGTCCAAAAGCAATATGCTGAGTATCTCACCGGCAAGCACGAGCTCACGCGTAACGAGATAGAGCAGGTCGGCTTTCGGCTGGCGAAGGAGTTGGGGCACACCACCATCTACCCGGTTGACGCTGACGGCGATTTCCCCTGGCAGCGCGTCGTCAACTACGCCAGGGCGACCGGGCAGTCGGCCAAGCTGGACGGGCTGATGAAAGAGATAGGGGAGATGGTGAAGGCACAGAACGAGTATTTGAAGACCCACACAGTGCTCCAGACGCTGCTCTATATGAACGCGGACGCGAAGGTAGCGCAGGACGTAGGCTTCTATTATCTGGAGGCGCGATACGGCGAGCCCGGTGACTACGCCGGGCCAGACCTGCTGGCGGAGTGGTACAGGCGGAACATTCGCATCTACAACAACGTCATGAAGCTGGTGGCGAATCCTGATGACCGCGTCCTGGTGATCTTCGGGGCTGGACACCTGGGATGGCTGCGGCAGGATTTCGCCGCCGACCCGACTCTGCGACTTCGCAAGCTGGAGGAGTTCGTGCCCGCCACGACCGCTGGCGGTGAGCGGCGCTGACCTTCACCGTCAGCCGGGAGCCCGGCGAGCTGAGCCTTCATGATCCTTTGTATCATTCGAGATTTGCTCCGGGTCGCGCACAGTGAATCGAGGACAAGCCCCGCGCCCGCATTCTGAGTTAGAATGCGCTCACTATGGCACGCTTCAGCGAAAAGGGTCGTCGCGGTAGAAGACGCGGCTCGGAGAATAGAGGGCGGAAGGCGGAAGGCGGAAGGCGGAAGGGAGATGGCGAGGGGCGCGCGTCGCGTGCGCGCGAGGATCAGGCGCGGGGCGCGACCCCACAGCGCAGTAGCAGCGCTGGCAAGCGCGCCTTGCGACGCCTGCTCGAAGGCATAGGCAGCCCGGCTCCTGCTCCTTTCAAGCCCGATCCGTTTCAACTCGAAGCGCTCGCCGCGCTCGAATACGAGGACGTGCTGGTGACTGCGCCGACAGGGAGCGGCAAGACCTGGATTGCGCGCGAGGAGATTCGGCGTCTCCTGGAAAGAGAGGGGCGCGCCTGGTACACCAGCCCGCTCAAGGCGCTGACCAACTCCAAGTACCAGGAGTTTGCGGAAGAGTTCGGCGCGGAGCGGGTCGGCATCCTGACGGGCGACAGAAAAGAGAACGCGAACGCTCCGCTCATCGTCGGGACGACCGAAATCTATCGCAATCAACTCTTCGATGCCCTGCGCAGCGGGAGCAACATACGCGGCGACCTCGTCGTCTTAGACGAAGCTCATTACCTCGCCGATGAAGATCGCGGGCACGTCTGGGAAGAGGCCATCATCCTCTCGCCGCCGCGCGTGCGCCTGCTGCTACTGTCGGCCACCATCGGCAACGCGGCGGAGTTTGCCGCTTGGATTTCTGAAGTGCGCGGCGTGCGTTGCGGCGTCGTCGCGCGCCCCGGAGCGCGACCCGTGCCCCTGCGCGCAGCTTTCCTCTTACCGGATGGAAACCTCCTGCCTTTGCTCAACGATGACGGAGGCTTGAACCCTGAAATTGCACTCCTCGGCGAGCAGCGAAAGCAGGAACAGCGAGATCGCTCGCCAAGACCCGTGTGGAGATCGAGGAGGGGGACGCGTTGAAACTGAGCATGCCGGAGATGCCGCCCGCACAGCTTCTGGCGGCACTGGGAAGCTACGATCTGCTGCCCGCCATAGTTTTCCTGCCGACGCGCAGGCGTTGTGACGAGGCTGCGTCCGAAGCCGCGCTCATCAGGCGCGATGATCGCGCTGAGCGAAGGGATGCGCGGCGCGCAGTGCTGCGCAGCTTCGTCGAAGAGCACCCGGAAGTGCGCGGGCATCGCCACTGGGAGACGATCATCAAGGGCGGCGTCGCCGCGCACCACGCCGGGCACATCCCTGCGTGGAAGCTGGTCATCGAGCGATTGATGAGTGCAGGGCTGCTCGACGCGATCTTTGCGACGGCGACGGTCGCGGCGGGCGTAGACTTTCCAGCGCGCACGGTCGTCATCACCAACGTCGATGCCCGCACGGGAAGCGGCTGGCGAATGTTGACAGCCTCGGAGCTACAACAGATGACGGGGCGTGCTGGACGCCGTGGCCGCGACCGCGTCGGCTTCATCGTCGCCGCGCCCGGACTTCATCAAGACCCGGAGCGCATCGCCAACCTGCTCGCATCCGAGCCCGATCCGCTCCAGAGCCAGTTTCGCGCCACCTACTCGACGCTCCTCAACCTGCTCGACGCCTATGAGAGCTTCGCGCGTGTGCGCGAGATCAGTGAGCGTAGCTTCGCGTACAGGGAGGTGGCGCATCGCGTCTCACGTCTTGAAAGAGAGCGCGACGAAGCGGAGCGGCGGATACGTCAACGTCTGGATGAGGCCGGGTGCGAGCTGCCCGTCTCGGTCGCGCTCGGTCTTGAGCGACTGGTGAGCGCGCGTGCGCACTTATTGGAGAAGCTGCCGCAGACACGCGCCGAGGTTCTTCAGAGATGGCTTGATGAGGCGGTCATCGCGGGGCGCGTCGTCGGCATCGGGCGCAGCGGGCGGCGACTGGTGTTCGTCGTGCGGCGTCGCGGAGCTGGCGTCATAGGCTTACGCGAAGATGGGCGAAGCGCGAGCTTTGACATAGAGCGCATCGGCAGAGTCTACGAGAAGACCTACCGCCTGGACGAGGACTCTATCGAGGCGGCTTTCGATGAGGTGCGCGCAGGGCGCGACCAGCCGCTGCCTGAACCGCGTTTGCGCGAGTCGCGCGAGTACGAAACGGAAGCCGTCCGTCTCTTAGACGATCTGATAGACAGCCTCGGCGCGGGACACTTGAGCGAAGCCGACAGGTCCCGCTGCGCCGAAAGTTTGTGGTCTGTGATCGCTGATGCCGAAAGGGTAGAGCGCGCAGAGCAGCGCATCGAAACCCTGCGCTCAGAAATCTGGCAGCCATTTGAAAGACGCGCGCGCGTGCTCGCCTCCTTCGATTATCTTGATCTGGCGGCGGAGCGCGTCACGGAGCGCGGGCGCTGGCTCGCAGACCTGCACGTAGACCGCCCGCTCCTGGTCGGCGAGGCTCTCCAGAAAGGTCTCTTCGCCTCGCTCGACGCGGGTCGGGCTGCCGGATTGATGGCAGCGCTCGCCTCGGACGCCGATAGGGAGTACGGCCAGCTACCTCTGGAGGATTCGCTCGTCACGACGCTCGCGGATTTTGAAGAGATCGCCTATCACGTGGCGACAGAGGAATGGAAGCAGGGTCTTGAGCCCGCGCCGGAGATAAATTTTTCTGCGGCGGCGACAGCCGCGATGTGGGCCGCCGGTGCGGCGTGGAGTGATCTGGTTCACGAGACTCGCGCCGAAGAGGGCGACCTCGTGCGTATGCTCTCGCGCACGGGAGAATCGCTGCTTCAAGTCGCCGGACTCAGGAGGGCGCAGCCCGCCGCCGCACGCACGGCGGAGCGCGCCGCCGAAGCTATCCTGCGCGAGCCGGTGCGTTGAAGATCAAGAGGGGTAAAAGGGGAAATGTTTAAAAGGGCGGCAGGGAAAGGCAGCAGGGATGCGGCTCACGATTTCTCTTACACTCACACATGCCGTCCCTCTCATATCTCTCTTCTACTGATTCTCGTCTGCACATTTGGAGCGTGCGCGCCTTCAAACTCCGATTCAACAGGGAAGGGAACGAGCATGGGGAACGAGCCAAAGAATGAGCGTGTCATTTACGCGGCGCTCGGAGATTCGACGGGCGTCGGCGTCGGGGCGAAGGAGGGAGGCTATGTCGCGCGTCTCTTCGCGCGCATCAAGAGCCTGCGACCTGATTCACGTTTGACCAACGTGTGCGTGAGCGGCGCACAGACCGAAGACGTGTTGCGCACCCAGATAGGCACGGCGCTCGCGGCGCGCCCCACCCTCCTGACGCTCGGCATCGGCATCAACGATGTCGGGCATGGCGTGACGGTCGAAAGATTTGCGCAGAACTACGAAGAGATCATCAAGCGCCTAAGGGCAGGGACGAGCGCGAGCATAGTCATTACTAACATCCCGGACATCTCGCTTGCGCCAGCCATTCCGGCGACGATGCGCGATGATGTGGCGAGGCGCGTCAATCTCTTCAACGAGCGTATCAAAGAGGTCGCCGGACGCCACAACCTGATCGTCGTCGATGCTCACACCGCGACGCACGAGGTTATCCGATCAAGTCCCACCTTCTTTTCCGACGACGGCTTTCATCCATCAGACGAGGGCTACGAGCGTTGGGCGGAGATGATGTGGCCGACTGTTAGAGCGGCGATAGATGAATGATAAGATGCAACGGTCTCCCGAAACTCGAATTGCGTTATCTGCCACGAGCAAGGAAGAGACCCTCTCTTCATCCGGCTGTGCATGCTTGGTGCGGCGCTATGCTAGAATAAGCTCAGGCGAGAGCGATCAAGACCTGGCTTGAACGGATCACTCGGGCGCGTGGAGGTTTATCAAGATGCAAGACACGAAAGAATCGTCCGTCTACTCGACGGGCAACGCCGTCTGTGATGCGCTTCGTTATCTTGGCGACGCGTCGTATGCCGTGCTGCCCGAAGACGTGGCGCACAGGCTCGGCGAGTTTAAGAAGAACCTTTTAAGCAGCGTCTGTTGGTTGATGGAAAAAAAGATCGAGTGGATAGATGCGCGCGTGGCGGGCGGCGACCGGCTGCGCGAAGAATGGCGGCGCGCGACGCGCAGTAGTAGTAGCAGCACAACCGGAACATCCGGCAGCGGCATCTGACATAAGGCCGCGAGTAAAAAAGGAAAAGGCACAAGATGGAAGTCCTGTTAGCTGACGAATATGGATTCTGTTTCGGCGTCGAGCGCGCCGTCGAGATGGTCGAAGAAGCGCTCGGCGAGGGTCAGCCTATTCGCAGCCTCGGCGCGCTGATACACAACGCGCAGGAGATGCAACGGCTCGAAGCCAGGGGCGTGACGACCATCGATTCGCCGGACGAAGCAGACCCTGAGATGACGGCTGTGATTCGCGCGCACGGCGTGACGCCGCAGGTGCAGCGCGAGCTGGAAGAGCGTGCGGCGCACGTCATAGATGCGACCTGCCCTTTCGTTACCCGTGTTCAACATCTGGCCGAGCGCGCGGCCAGGCAGGGTCGCGATGTCGTCGTCGCGGGTAATCCAGATCATCCGGAGATGATCGGCGTCGTCGGCTACGCGCCGGACAACACGTACGTGGTGCGCGACGCGAGCGAGGTGGCCGGGCTGCCTCACCTTCATGCGCCGCTCGTCGTTTCACAGACGACCATCAAGCTGCAAACTTTCCTCGAAGTCGCGGAAGCCGTCCGCGCCAGAGCCGACGCAGAGCCGCAGGTCGTCAACACGATCTGCTCGGCGACGCGCGACCGCCAGGATGCCGCACGCGCTCTGGCCGGGCACGTCGATGCCTTCTACGTCATAGGAGGCCGCCATTCATCCAACAGCGTCAAGCTCCTCGCCGTCTGCAAAGAGCAGTGCGAGAAGAGCTACCTGATCGAAACGCCGGACGAGATCAACCCGCAAGACCTCGCGGGCATCAACCGCGTCGGCGTCACCGCCGGAGCCTCCACACCCGACTGGCTCATCAAGCAGGTGGTAGACAGACTGCGCGAACTCGGTTAAATAGCCAGGATTTAAACGCAAAGGACGCAAAGAGCGCGAAGAAGCAGATTCTTCGCGCTCTTTGCGTCCTCTTCCTTTGCGCCCTCTGCGTTTAATCGCCCCGTTGTAGACTCACTCCATGCCGAAGCCCTTATAAAAGTCAAAGTCCTTGAGAAAGCTAACGGGGAAATTGAAGTGATCTGTTCATCAGGAGCGTGTGATCCTATTCGTCGTCAGGCATCATCTTCGAGGAGGTCTGCCTGGTCAAGCAAGCGCACAATCTGGCGCGCTTCCTCCGAGCCGTACTCTTCGGCCTGGCGTTCGAGCGCATCGCGCGCGACATCAGCATCAACGGGGTCGGCCAGCAGCCCTATGAGCAGCGTCGTCGGAGATTGAGCCAAAGCCTCCTGAGCCAGCGCCCGCACAACTACGTGAGGGAAGCGTGCCAGCTCGCAGACTTCGCTCGGCGCGAAACGTGCCGCGAGCGCGTCTGCAAGGGCGTCTATACGTGAGTAGTCGTGAAGGCCGAACGCGCGTTCGACCAGTTGCGCGAAGACCTCGGCTGACTGCGTCTGATTCTGTAAGACGACGGCGCAGGTCTCGGCCATGCGGCGCAGCTCTCGCACCTGTTCGGCGTTGAGCGCCGCGCCCGCCTCCGTCGCACGCTCGTCGAGCGCGGCCAGCAAACGGCTCAGCTCCCAATCGGCGCGTGCATCGTAGGAACTGCCGCTCCGCGCTGTCGATGCGGTTCCGGCATTGGGCGTCTGCAAAGCGCCGACGATGAGACTCCGCGTCGTCGAGCGCATCCCCTCCCAAACGCTCGCCACGCGCGCCCCGAAATCCTCGATCATCATCCTCAATACTTTTTCTCCTCAGGCCCGCACGCTACATGCAAGCTTCGCGACGATACTATAACGCCTAGATGCCGGGAGAGCCAAGAAGGCAGTAGACAGTAGTCAGTAGACAGTAGTCAGTCGAAAGAAAGCCGCAGCGCGCCGCTTTGCCCTCTATTATGATTTACGATGAACAACATCAACCGCGTCAACTGCTTTTCTTTTCTACTGGCTCCTGTCTACTGACTACCGTCTACTGCATTATTGTGATCTATAACCTTGACGATGTCTGAGAAGACGATTTTGATGATCTCGCCGTCGGCGCGCTCGATCTTGACGCTCGGCTTGGTCAGAGCCTGCGTGGTCTTCATGCTGCGGACGACCCCGCGCACGCGATTACCGTCTGCCGTTACGATCTCTATATTACCTTTGCCGTACAAAGGCTTGAGAGCCGCGAGCGCTTTGGTGATTTCCACTGTTCGTGTCCTTGCTTTCCAGGTTGCGCTGCTCGCTCTACGGGGCGAGCAGCGGGGCGCGTCGAGCAACCGTACACTTCAACGCGCATCATCTTGTCACCATCAGTAGATGTTGCTCATGGGGGCGTCGTTGCTATTAGATGCGCTTTCCGTCGTCAGAGCAGAGTACGCTGGGCGAGAGCGCATCGGATGTCAGAAAACGCGTGTTGAGCCTTGCGTGCAGGTTTACATGCACGAGCCATGCCGGTCGCTGCCGCATCCCGCCGCTCGCCCTCCTCTTCGGGCGCTGAACCATTGATCGCATCCACTATACAGCGTATGGTCTCCGGTCGAAACCCCGCAATCCGGCGAACTAAATGCAACCACGGCGCTCCAGTTGACGTATAATGTCACGGATTAGATGAAGAGTAGCCCCCGCAGGCGCTTTCTTTAAAGACGAAGCAGACAATGCAACCAGAACCAAAACGCGTTCAGCCGCTCTCAGATTCGGCAGGTGCTGAAGAGACGATCACCTGTGCCAATTGCCGCGCAGCCATGCCGCGCCAGATGCGCTTTTGTCGCGCGTGCGGCTTCCGGCTCGGAGAAGGATTAGCAGAGTACGTCGAGACTGTGCGTCTGCCTAATCAGCCGACGGGGGGGCGTCGCGAGACGGCCATCCCGGAGCAGCCGCCGGTTAAATCTTCGGGCGTCGATTGGAATACGGTCGCACAGACAGCGCACAGGGCTACAGATCAGGCTCTACAGCAGGCTTCAGCTCATCTCAATCAGTGGGAGAAGAAGCACGGGCGCAGGCGAGTTCACTGGATCGTCTGGCTGGTGTTGGCTCTGGTCATCGGATCGGTCACCGGAGGCAGCCTGCTCTCGCCTTTCGGCCTGCGCCGTTCCGGTTCCAGTACCCACACCAGCGCGCCGCTCTCCTATCTCGGTCTAGATAACTTCAAGAACGGCACGGGCGGCGTCACCTTCGATTACGTCACACCGCCGGGCGGCCCTGCGGATAAGGCCGGACTTCTCGGCGGCGACATCATCACCACCTTCGACGGCCAGCCGGTCAGGAACACGAAAGACCTGTCAAAGCTGCTCGAAGCGACGCCCGTCGGCAAGACCGTCGATGTCACTTTCATTCGCGACGGCGAAACCAAACAGACGCAGATGACGACCATCTCCGAAGATGAGCAGGAGAGGCTCGAGGATTTAGCAGATGATCGGCCTGAAGGCGAAGGCTATATTGCCGAAGGCTATGACATTGATGTCGTCCCGGCACCCGGCACCAACCATAACGGCGTGCGGCTCAATGACATTAGCGAGAATAAGCCAGCCGACATCGCGGGCCTGCGTGATGGCGACATCGTGATCGAGTTCGACGGCCTCCCGATGCGCACCCGCCGCGAGCTTGAGTCGCGCATCGTCCGCGCCATGCCCCGCAGCACCGTCAAGGTCGTCGTCATACGAGGCACAGAGCGCCTTGAGATTCCCGTCAAGATCGGCCATGACGATTAAAATCCGTGAATCGTCAATCGACGAACGGGTTTTCTCTTGCTATTCACGATTCACGACTAATCGTTCGTAGAGGCGCGCGAGCATCTCGCGACGCACCTCTTCTCGATCTTCTTCCGCTTCTTCGGCTTCAAATGTTTCAAACAGCGCGTAGGGCGTGTCGGCCACATGGCGCAGTTCCCAGGCTTCGCGCCCTGCGTGTGAGGGGCGCGCAAACCAGAGCGCATCCACGCTCGCCTCCTCTACCCGAACGCCCCCGAAAAGCTGATCCTCGCGTGATGCTGTAACTTCGGCGCGCGTCTGCGGAAGCATCAACACGCGCCGTAGATGCCAGCCATGCCTGCCATAAGTGGCGATGATCTCCTTGAATCGTTCAAGCTGATCCATAAAAACGGGTGTCAGGTGACGGGCAGTTGCTTCTCTTCTACTGATACCCGACGCCTATTTGGAGTTGGGCGTCTGCGTGCCCATCTTATCGAGCGCGATCCTCCATTGGCCGTCCTCTTTGACGAAGGTCAGGGTGTCCCACCTGCCGCTCTCCTCGTCCTTGATCTCAAGCGTCGCCTCATCGCCGTTAATCTTCTCATTACGCGTTTCGGGCATCTTCTCGGGCATGGGCTTTCGCTCCAGACCCGCCTTGAGCATATCCTCGACCGTCTTGCTTTGCGCCTTAGCCTGTACTTCAAAAAGCTCCAGCGTTCTCTTCGAGAACATCCTCTTGGCCGCGTCTACATCTTTCTTCCTCGAAGCCTCATAGAAAGCTGTGAAGGCTACTGTCGGCGATGACGCGCCCCCCTTGTTGCACGCGGCGGTCACAAGCGCGATAGCTAAAACTGCCATGATAAACGCATTGATCTTTAGTCTGTTCATCTCTTCTCCTCAAAAACTTACTGCTTTTATAAACGCCGGACAATGCGCGCTCTCTTTTTGGCCTCGCAACCGACGACGATTGACCTGGACTGGAAGCGGCGCAGTATACACCAGCGAAAGCAAATGATGAATGCGTAATGGAAAGAAAGAAGGTGCCGCTCAGGGTCTCTTCTTTTCGGTAGTGTCCTCTTGTCACAAGTCTCTGTGCATCCTCCGTGTTCTCTGTGTCTCGGTGGTGAGTGTAGCTTAAAGTAGATTCACCACAGAGACACAGAGAGCACGGAGATGGCACAGAGAGTTGAGTTGAAACCAAGGGTCACTACTTTCTTTTCATCCCGTAACGCTCATCATTTGCTTTTATCTCGTTCAGCCCTTTATGATTCGCCAGAGTGGTATAGAGAGCATATTTGATGTTTCCCCCAGAGCCTTCCCACACCAGATCATCTGATTCAAATAGCGCCGCCCCCGCGCGTTCGACCCTGGCGCTCGTCGTCTGCGCCGTCGCGGCGCTGCTGGCAGGAAGCGCGTGGCTCGCGACGGGCGGCGCGCAATCGAGTCAAGAATCCGCAGACCAGAATCAAGAGACGCGACCGCGCCGCGTCGCAGAAGACCCGGACAACAACGGTAAGCCCGTGACCGCTAACACGAACTTGAGCGCCAACACCGTCAAGACCGAGATGCCCGAAACAAACAGAGACAAAAATAGCAGCACTGCTCCCGTCCCCTTCTACGCCGCGCTCGCAGAGGCTCTCGAAAAGCGCGGGATGAAGCTGGAAACGACCTGCTCGAAGTGGGACCCTGTCGAGCGACGCGTGCTCGAAGACTACGGCGCAATGTTCGTCATCGCGGACATGGTTGTGCCCCCGCCCGTCTGCATGTTCAAGAGCGAGGCGGAGGTCGAGAGGTTTCAGAACGAAGCCGGAAGCAAGGCAGCCATCATCAGTGGGGCGAGAATCGAACTACAACCGGCGGCGATGGAGGCGCTGCTTGCGGCGCGCGAAGAGGCTCGCCAGCAGCGGCTGGACATTACACCGCGCGGCGGCACGGAAGCAGCGCGTCGCAGCTTCGAGGACACGCTGCGTCTATGGGATACGCGCTTTCTGCCCGCGCTCTCTTACTGGAATAAGCGCGGACGCCTCTCGCGCAAGCAGGTCGCGCACTTGCGCAACCTCCCGCTGCGCGAGCAGGTGCGCGAGGTGCTTGAGCTGGAGAAGAGCGGCATCTATTTCAGCAAGGACTTTTCGAAATCGATCCTCTACTCCATCGCTGCCCCCGGCACATCGCAGCACATCAGCATGCTGGCGCTGGATGTCTCGCAGTTCGCAGACGAGCGCGTGCGGCGCATACTCGCCCGCCACGGCTGGTTCCAGACCGTCAAGAGCGATCTGCCGCATTTCACTTACCTCGGCTTCGCAGAGAGCGACCTGCCCTCGCGCGGTCTGCGCGTCGTCAAGTCCGGGGCTCAACTGTTCTGGATTCCAAATGTGACGGGGGAGTAAATTCAAGTAGACAGTAGACAGTAGACAGTACCCAGTAGAAAGAAAAGCCGGAGCGTCACGCATCGCTATCTACTAAAATTAAAAGGCTCAATACGAAACCGCATCAACCGTTTTTCTTTTCTACTGACTACTGACTACTGTCTACTGGCTACTGTTTCCTGTATCCTGTTCTTCAAATGATCTATTGCACAAAATGCGGTCAGGCGAATGACGATGCGGCGCGGATATGTATGAGCTGCGGCGCGTCGTTCGGTGGGAAGAGCGGTCCCGCACCTTTCACGACGGAAGAGCGTGCGAGCGCCGGTTCGCAAACTGCGGGCAGCCGCAGCCCTTGGACGACGCCCCTTTACGAAGAGCCCGCTTACATGGAGCCGCAGACCGGCGGAATCATAACTCCCGGCGAAAAACGCGATCCCCTGATGGTGCTCATTCTGGGTCTTGTGACCTGCGGGATTTACGCCCTCTACTGGGTTTATAAGACCAGCTCGGAGATCAGGGATGCGCTCGGACGCGAGGATATCAATCCTGCGCTCGACACAGTGCTCACCCTTGTGACCTGCTATATCTGGCTGGTCTACCTGGCTTACAAGTACCCGCAGCTTCTCCTTCAATTACAGGAAAGGGCTGGGCAGCCGCGCAACGACATCTCGCTGGTCTCGCTCATCCTCGCCATCGTCGGGTTGACGCCTGTCTCCTTGTATATGATTCAGAGTGAGTTGAATAATGTGTGGGATGCATCGGGACGAAAATGAGCATAAAGGATGAAACGCTGTCCCACATGTCGGCGCACCTATACGGACGATTCGCTCAGATTCTGCCTTCAGGATGGCGCGTCGCTCTTGAGCGTGAGCGAGGAACCGCTCACGCCCTATGACCCGCAGGCGACGTTAGCGCTCGGCGAAGTCGCACCTCCGGGAGATTCACTACAGAAGCAATCACCTGACGCGCGCACATCGCAGACCACAGACAGACCAGCCCCGTCCACTACGCCGCACCTGCGCGCCGCCACGCGCGACTTGCCGGAGGCCGCCACAACGACGGCGTCATCGAATCGCGCTCTCGTGGCAGGCGTCATCATCATCAGCGTCCTGCTGCTGGCGCTCGTCGGGATCGGCATCGCGATGCTGCGGCGCGGGTCGGCCTGGCGCGAACGGCGTAACATGAGGGCGACTAATAGTAACGTTACAGCCGTAAACGGCAACGTGTCTGCCAACGCTTCGCCTGAAACGAACAACACTAACGCAGAGCCACCGCCCGCGCCGTTGAAAATCACTGTGACGGCGTCTTCGACAAGGTCTCCGGTGCGGGGCAACGGCTACGAGGCGGCCAATGTGCTGGATAAAAATCTGGGGTCGGCCTGGCTCGAAGGCGCGACCGGGCCTGGCATCAATGAATGGATACGCTGCGATTTTGATCGTGAGGTCAAGCTCCGCCGCATACTCATCGCTCCGGGCTACTTTAAGAGCCCGCTAATCTGGGCCAAGAATAACCGACTTGCCGCTGCGACCTTTCACTTCTCCGATGGCAGCTCACGCGAATTCCGTTTCCCGGATCGCATGGAGGAACAGCGTCTTGAAGTTAACGGGGTCAGAACCGCGTGGGTTCGCATCGTCATCAAAGAGGTCTATTTCGGCACAGACCCCGACACGGCCATCTCACAAGTGGCGTTTGAGATGGAGCCGTGAAGCGTGCTCACGGACGCCGAAAGAGAAAGCTCTTGAGATTTCGAGATATGATGAGCAAGCGTGTTCGGTGAGCAAGCGCATACGGCAACGGGCTGACTTTAATCTCTAGGCTGGCAAACTGACCAACAAACGCTATTACGAGCCGCAAAATTATTTCGAGTCGCGCCTGCGCCCCGGCGGCGAGGCGCAGGCGCGCATTCATCGGACACAGAGGTTATCCACTCAGCATCACAGCCGGATTGACGATCCGTTTTGGAGGCCAATAGTGACAAAATGAACGCCGTCAACTTCTCTGCAAAAGGTAAACGGATCAATGAACAAACGGCTGATGTCCTTGCTCTCTCCCTGGTACAGACTCCTCAGAAAGCTTGTGTGCTCGCGTCTGGGCCACAGGTGGCGCGTAAGCCGCAATGGCCGGATGTACTGCGCGCGCTGCCGCATCGCCGAATAAACAGTAGCGCCGCTCTCTGACCGTAGCGCGAGCTTCCGAATCAAAGGTACAGGCCGCCTCACCGCGCAATCATCTTGCGTTGACGGGGCAAATGCTCTTCAGGTAAAGCAGAAAGTGCGGCTAAACTATCAGGGGGCGTGACATTGAGCGCGCGCTTGAGGTATTACATCGGAGCAAAGCATGAAACGATGTCCGACATGCCAGCGCACCTACACGGATGATTCGCTCAGCTTCTGCCTGCAAGACGGCTCGCTCCTGTTGAGCGAGCCGTCTGCATCCGAGTCTTTTGATCCGAACGCGACGCTGCACCTTCCAGCAAAGCAGCCGGGTCGAGCCGAACCGCCGCCGACCGAAGTGCTTCGTTCAGAGCAGACGCTTCAGGTCTCCGCGCCTCCTCCGCCGACCGTTGCGTCGCATTCGCCACGCGCGACCATGCGCGATGCGCCGGAGGGGTTCTCTTCTCCCCCTCCTGCTCAGTCGAAGCCACAGAGCACGGGTCTCATCGTCGGGCTCACGGTGACGGTCGTCGTCCTCCTGCTGGCGCTCGGCAGCGTCGGCGCGTGGATGCTGCTCAGAGACGACAGCAGCGGCGAGACGAAAGGGAAGACACCGCCCACAGACAATCAGAACAGCAGCGCCTCACAGGCTTCGAGCAACGGACGGGCTGATGCTGCGGTATCTCCGGGCGCGACGCCGCGAACGCCCACCCCTTCGCCCTCTGCGACGACTACAGCGCCGTCCATCAACACAGCCGCGATACGAGACGAGGTGACGGCCACTCTGAACGGGTGGGCGGCGGCTTCAATGGCGCACGACATTGAAAAGCATATGAGCTATTACGCAGACACGCTCGATACGTACTACGCGAGCACGAACGTGAGCGCGAGCCGTGTGCGGGCGGATCGCGAACGTGCCTATGCGGTCTATTCCACGATTGACATACGCTTGAGCAATATCAAAGTGACGGTCGAGCGCAACGGCTCAAGCGCCAGCGCGACGTTCGATAAAACCTGGAACTTCGAGGGCAGCAAGTATTCGTCCGGCTCAGTCCAGCAGAGAATATCTCTCACCAACACGGGAGGGCGCTGGCTCATCACGGGCGAGAAGGATTTACAGGTCTACTACGTCAACAAGTGAGAGGCAGAAGGAATTTTTTGACCCGACCCATCTATTGTGGGAGCAGAGAAGATTGAGGGGGAGAGGCGACCATGAAACGATGTCCGACATGCCAGCGCACCTACACGGATGATTCGCTCAGTTTCTGCCTGCAAGACGGCTCGCTCCTGGTCGGTGTGAGCGGCGTGCCGAGAGGTTACGACTCGGATGCGACGCTGGTTAATCCCCCGGCGCCGGATAGCCGCAGCGACATGCCGACGGAAGTTCTCAACCCGCGCCCCGCGCCAACCATCTTATCCCCACAGCCCGCACAGCACACGACGCCGCAACAACCGCGCGTGACCACACCCGGCTCGCATGACGCCGCTGCCGCTCCTGCTTTTGCGCCTTCTTCATCTTCTCCGCCAGCCTCTTCAAACCGCATGCTGACGGCGGGCGTCGTCACCATCGCAGCTCTGCTGCTGGCGCTCGTCGGCATAGGCATTGCCCTGCTCGTTCGCAACTCGCCGGAAGGCAGCAGGGGAACGACGACCAACGTCGATAATAAGAACAGCGTCGCCAACGTCAACGCGAACGTCAACGTGAACAGCAGCGTGAGCAATAAAGCGAACGCCAATGCTTCGCCCGCCCCGACCACA
Organism: Pyrinomonadaceae bacterium; assembly: GCA_036386415.1. GTDB lineage: Bacteria > Acidobacteriota > Blastocatellia > Pyrinomonadales > Pyrinomonadaceae > DASVVT01. The sequence goes on along the minus strand of DASVVT010000091.1, from coordinate 7,680 downwards.
ACCAGCTCTCCGCCAGCGAGCAACAATACCAGAGCTAACAGCAACGGCTCGCAGACGCCACCGGCTGGCTCTGCCGAGCGTGTCGAGGCCAAAATCCTGCGCGACACACCGCTCACCGAAAGCGACCTCGCAGGGCTTTCCACTCCCGTGCTGCGGCGTCTGCGCAACGCCGTCTACGCGCGTCACGGTCGCACCTTCAATACGCCGGAGCTTCAGCGCTACTTCGACAGCCGCCCGTGGTACAGGCCGCGCCCGGACTACACAGATCAAGACCTCTCCCCCACGGATCGCGCCAACGTCCGTCTGATTCAAGCGATGGAAGGCGGCGGACAGTAAACAACAGTAGACAGTAGCCAGTAGACAGTAGTCAGTAGAAAAGAAAAGCGGTTGATACGTTTGAGAATAATCCTCTTAATCTTGGTAGACAACAAAGCATGGCGTGCTTTTTTTTCTACTGTCTACTGTCTACTGTCTACTGTTTTCGAATTTCCAGAGAAAATCTTTGCATGGCAGCGTAAAGGTGCTAAACTGCCGGCATGTTCGGTCAGGGGGTATCTGGCCGGACACACCCCTCTCCCGTTCTAATCGACAAAATTGAATCTTTCAAGTGCCGCACGGCTTAACCCGAGCTTCTCTCGCTGAGCTTAAAAGTCGAGCGACCCTTTATCCCGAAATGAGGGTCAAAATGGATGTCCCCCACATCATTGCCGGGCGCTTTCGCACCGAATGCGAAATCGGAACAGGCGGGATGGGCACTGTCTATCGCGCCACGCATCTGGGGCTGGAACGCCCCGTCGCCGTCAAGATCATCAAGCCTGAGTTTGCCGCCGACCGCGACGTGACCGAACGCTTCATGCGCGAAGCGCGCACGATGGCACGTCTTCGCCACCCGCACGCCGCGATGATCTTCGACGCGGGCAACCTGCCCGACGGTCGCCACTTCATCGTCATGGAATTTGTCGAAGGCGCGACGCTCTCCGAAGCGCTCGCGCGCGAAGGCCGCTTCACGCCCGAACGCGCCGTCCAGATCGCTTCAGACATCTGCGACGTGTTAATGGAAGCGCACCAGCTCGGCATCATTCACCGCGATCTCAAGCCTTCGAACATCATGCTCAACGAGCGCGGCGTCTGTGTGCTCGATTTCGGCGTGGCGAAAGTGCTGGCGACCTCTGCGGATTCGACTTCGACGCACGCCACGACGGGCTCGGGCGCTATCGTCGGCACGCCGCGCTACATGTCGCCCGAACAATGTCTGGGACAGAAGGTAGGCGTGCGCAGCGACCTCTACAGTCTGGGCGTGCTGCTCTACGAGATGCTCGCCGGGCGGCCTCCCTTCGTCGACCTGCTGCCGTCGGCGGTGCTCGTCAAACAGGCGACAGCCCAGCCTCCGCCGCTACCTGGGCTGCGCCGTGACGTGCCGCGCCCGCTCGCGCTCGCCGTCCATAAGATGCTCGCCAAGCGACCCGAAGACCGCCCTTCGAACGCGGCGTCGGCGCGCACGCTCCTCGAAAGGAGTCTCACGCGACCTGAGCGGGTCGCGCCTGAAGTGGAGCCGCTGGCTTCAACCATACAGGCTGTGAACAGCCGCCGCAGCATAGCCTTTCGCGTCGTCACTCCTGCGCTGATCATCGGCGTGCTCGGCTTCGGCCTGATGGTCTGGGCGCGCGACCGCCTGAACGAGCCGCCTACCGCTGAATCACAATCATCACCACTTCTCGCCTCTGCTTCCGCCCTCTCTTCGCGCGACGCCTCTTCCTATGCGGCGAAAAAACCATTGACGCTTCCGGCGCCGACGGTGGAAGCGGCGCGGCGTGTCGCCGATTCTATCTCGCGCGGCCCGATAGGCGACGTGCGCGTCGTCCGCAAGGGACGCGGCACAACGGCGATAGCCGCCATCCACGACGAACGACGCGCGGGCACATCGCATCTCTTCGTGATGGAGAGACTCGGCACGCGCTATCGCGTGACGGGGCATGCGCCGCTCGACGCAAAGGGTTTTCGCGGCGCAAACTGGACGGCTGAGAGCATGGACGTTGACGGCGACGGCTATGATGAAGTGCTCTGCACGGGCACGAACGCGAAAAACTCCAACGCCGGCTGTCGCATCGTGCTCTACGTGCCGCGCACGCACCAGACCTACACCCTGAGTGTCGAATCCAAAACCGCGCGCGGGAGAAAGTCAGTGCGTCTCGCCCGCTGGTCATCGAACGCACTGACACGCACGGCTGCCCCGTACCGCGCCGCCCTACAGCAGCATGTGCGCACGCTCAACGCCTCTCTTTGAGCCGCGAGCCTCCGTGTCCGTGCAGTGGTTAATCTTTGTTCGGAACGAAACCGCAGACAGCTATAAAACGTAACGGGAGAGGGGCAGTTGCGTTTACCTGCTATCAATCCCGGCGCAGAAAGGATTAGAGAATGAACAGCCCTGCACTTCGCCGCGCGTTCATCGCTTTTCACTTGACTCTGGGGGTTGTCGTCTTCGCACAAAGTCTTATCACAGTCTCAGGCGCGTTCGTCGCAGGCGGCGCTCGACACTCTAATTATGCCCTCGCCTTATTTGCCGGGGCGGAGGTGTTGGCTGCCCTTTTGTTCCTCTGGCCTGCGACGCTGAGAGTAGGCGGCTGTGCCTTGCTCTTGATATTCGCTGCCGCAATGGCGTTTCATGGCCTTCATGGAGAGTTGCAGTCTACGCTGCTGGTCTATACGGCGGGTGTCGTTCTGGTCATGGTGCATGGGAGCGCGTTCGGGAAAGGTAGCCTGAGGCAGAGCAGCGCCGCCACCTGACGGATCGCGTCGAGCCGTTGCGGCTCGACGCGACTACCTCTCATCATCCATCCTCCGGTTATGGTGCGATGCCACCGGCGTTTTGGGAAATTCGGATCGCGTAAGGAGATTTAACTATGAACAAAAAGCAGTACGTGCTGGCCTTAGCCGTATTGATGATCGCGGGCCTATGCGGCGGAGCGATCTCCGGCAGGCTGCTTGCCGCCGCGCCAGTTGAGGCGCAGCAATCGAGCGCGTCGAAAATTTACACCGGGCCCAAGTGGGAATACTGCGCGCTCACGCAGGCCGGTTATGTGGGATCAAGCAACAGTGGCCGCTACTGGATCAGTTATTTCAGTGATAAAGGGGTGCAGGTGGTGCAGATGGAGGAGACCGCATTCGAAAGAAATGGCCCGGCCAAGGCGATTGCCAAACTCGCTGACGAAGGCTGGGAGATGGTCGGGGAAGGGCCGCTCGACATCAGGCAAGGCACACTGAGGGCGCTCTATTTCAAGCGCCAGAAGCCGTAGATAGTTAATTGGTTGTACAGCGTCTTGATAAATGGCTTCCGATGTGGATTATCAAGACGAAGAAGAAGCGTTGTAGCAGTCGGCGGGCAAGCATCTTACCATTTATGTGCGGCAAATTACTTTCAGCTTTCGTGCTGATCATCTCAACCGGCGTCTGTGCTTTTTGTCAACAGGCATTAGCTAAAGCTAAACCCCCTGAACCCGCAACTGTGAACGGTTACGCGCGCGCTCATTGTGTTTCGCTTCCTGATGAGATTCGTATCTGCAAATGCATCTCCGAAGCTGAAGATGTCTTCATTGCGGAAAAAGGCGGCGCGATCAGAAGGAAGTGGCCTGCGAGCGCTTTTTTAGGGGAGACGTCGGATTTCGAGGTTCTCACGGGTGATCTGGATGGCGACGGAGATAAGGAGTTGATTGTTGCCAATCATGACGCGACCAGCAATGGCCTTGGAGTCAATTACTGGACTGTCTCCATATTACCCGGCCTGAGCTTGCAGGACTTCGAGCGCCCTTTGATGTTCAGCGTGGAAGAGTACGGAAGTTTCGGAACCTTTGTTCAAGTCCGAAGAGAGGTGCACATACTGGCGACCAAGTGGCTGTGGAGTAAAGACCCTGGAGGGAGACGCGGCGCGGGTCTCTATCTGGTCGGGCGGATGTGGCGCTATCAGGATGGGGCGCTTCGAGCTGTCGCGAAGAGATCGCTGATGGCGAGACGCTTTCTTAATAGTTTTGCCGACGAGCGTGGTCGAACCTTAGACCGCCTGGACGTGCCTTACAGATGGCTCAACAATCCTCAAGTAGAAGCTCGAAGGCTTGATCCGCTGGTCGATTTCAAGGTGAAAGAGACACTCGAAGGCGTCATCAGCGACGTGACCGTCGCGCAGACGAAGGGCGAGATTACGATCAGCATCGCGTCTCAACAACCTTCGGTTAAGTCACAGTCTCAAATTTCTTACGTTTATCCGGTCGATCCGGGTGCGAATGAGACGAATGCCTTCAGGTATATCGGAGAAGCATCCACCAACATCATCTACCCCTCCAATTATCTTCCGGCACAACCTGTGAAATGGTTGAAGGGGAGGCGATGTAAATTGGTAACGTATGATGGTGAATACCAGTCAGAGAATCTTAGAGTGTTATGGTTACTCTAATCGAACACGCGCCCGGTGGAGGTCGAGCAGGCCGGACACGACATGCGTATCGCTTTAATGATGCTCTGTTTTGCGTTGCTTTGGAACGGCATCATGCCCTGCTTGTCCGCGCCAGATTTATCTTTTTGCTGCGTGCTTTCTCTGATATTCTAAGTTGACTCAGGCGAGAAGGATCATTTCCGGGGAACGCTCGTTTATCCGACGCCAAAGGAGCTTACCTATGTATACTCGATCATCTGCCAAAAAAATAAGTATGCTAGTGACAGTCTGTTTGGCTCTCCTTACGTTTGTTATCGCTGGTAGTAGAGCGCAGCCACCTGTCTTACCCACAGGAGCGAGTCCGGTTGCTTTACCCACACCGAGGGTCACTCTGGTTTTACCCGAACCGTTATTATCTCCCAACGGGTCGGAAGTCTATACAGCGGGCGGCAAGAAGTGGAGAAGATATAAGCTTAAAGTGGATAACTGGTCTGCTTATTGGCCCAAGCTTTTCGCCCCTTCGCCTAAGCTTCCGCCTTGCGGCAAAAACACTGCCGCCGCGCGCATGTGGGTGTCGGTGGTTGATGATAAAGGGAAGGTGCTTCAAACGTTCTGCGGTTTCAAGACCCCGAATAATTTGACCAGTATCTGGTTTGCCGTTCCAGAAGGGCAAGACCCACCTGCGATAGTGAAGGTCTTGTTGACTGATCGCCTGACCAAACAAAAAGTTGTTTCAAACCTTCTGGAGACAGCGACCGGCTTTTAGGCTGAGTGACAGAGGTCATGACGTTCTAGCTGAACTGTCTCGCTGGTGAAGATTTCCTGAAGCGTTCCCCTTTATGAGCCGCGCCGAATTCGATCAAGCCGCGTGCGACCGCCTCGCGCAGTGCGTCCGCGAAATCGAGACCCGAACAGATGCCGAACTGGTCATCGTCGTGCGCGCACGCTCCGGCGCGTACCGTCATGCAGACTATCTCTGCGGCGCGATGCTGGCCTACGCCGGTCTCCTCTTCCTGCTCTTCTCGCCCTGGACTTTCACGCACTACTGGGTTGCGATAGATGTCGCGCTGCTCTTTGCGCTCGGCGCTTTCATCTCGTCGCGCAGCGACCACTTGCGCCGCCTGTTGACGACGAAGAAGGAGCGCGCCGAGAGGGTGCGCGCCGGGGCGGCGGCGATGTTCTACGAGGCGGGCATCGCAAACACCTTCAACGAGATGGGCGTGCTCATCTATCTGTCCTTGCTGGAACGGCGGCTGGAATTGATCGCGGATCGCGGGGTACTGGCTGCCGTGTCGCCCCTGGAGTGGAACGAGTGCGTGTTTGACCTGCACAAGGCGGGGCGTAGGCCGCAACTGCAAGCCATGCTTGAGTCCCTGGGCTCGCTCGGGTCACTGCTCGCAAAGTGCCTGCCGCCGACGGGCGAGAATCCGAACGAGCTGAGCGACATGCCGCGCTTCGACCTTCGATGAACCGCCAACTCCAACGCTTCATCAACGCTTGCGCTCGCGCGACGGCAACAACTGCGGCGCTCTGGCTCGTCCTGCTGGCTCTGGCTCCGGCGGCGGAAGCGCTGGCGCGTGTGGGCGGCGGTTCATCCTACGGCGGCAAAGGAGGGAGCGGCGGCGGCGACGGCGGCGGGCTATTCTATCTTGTCTACCTGATCTTCAGAGTCCTGCTGTGGCTGACCATAGAGTATCCGGTCATCGGCATCCCGCTCGACATTATCTTCATCGCGGCGGTCGCCTATTTCTTCCTCAAGAGCGATAAGAAGAAGAAGGGCGAGCCGGAATTCTGCTCGAACGCTTCGACCGGCATCACGCCGACAGCCTCCGGCGGCGTCGCATCTGCTGCCAGCAGCCAGCAGGAAATCGCCCAGGCCTTCAACCAACTGCGACGTTTCGACCCGAACTTTTCGGAGATCATCTTTACGGACTTTTGTTACGCGCTCTACGGCAGAGCGCATCACGAGCGCGCCACGGGTCGCCTCGACGACCTCTCGCCTTATCTCAGCGCTGAGTCGCGCGCCGCGCTCTTGAGCCGCAATCCGCGCGGCTTGCAGGAGGTTCGCGGCATCATCGTCGGCGCGATGCAGGTGACAAACGTGAGCGGGCTTTCCAGCCCGGTTGTTCAGGTCAGCGTCAACTTCGAGGCGAACTATACGGAAGTGACCGCACAACGCGATGGCGGCGGCGGCGCGCCCACAGAGATGACTTACTATGTGCGCGAGCGCTGGGTGCTGGAGCGCAAACGCGAGGTGCTCTCGCCGCCGCCCGCGCAGGCCACAGCCCTGCATTGCCCGCGATGCGGCGCGGCATTGCAGAAAGATACGACGGGCGCGTGCGCCTTCTGCGGCGCACGGATCGAGAGCGGCGAGTTTCAATGGTACGTCCACAGAATCTCGCTGCTCGACCGACAGGAGCGAGGGCCGCTGCTCACGTCGGATGTGCCGGAGGTCGGGACGGATTCACCGTCCGTCGTGCAGAAGAATTTCCAGATGGTGCGCGCCCATTTCGAGAAGGAGAACCCGACGTTTGTGTGGAGCGAGTTCATGGAGCGCGCGCGCCTCATCTTCAACGAGCTACAGGCAGCCTGGTCTTCGCTCGACTGGGAGCGCGCGCGCCCGCACGAGACGGACAACATCTTCCAGATGCACCGCTACTGGATCGACGCCTACAAGCGCCAGGGGCTGCGCAACCGTCTGGACTCTTGCCGGATCACCTCCATGCAGCCCGTCAAGATCAAGCAGGATGCTTTCTACAACGCCATCACTTTGCGCATCGGCGCGGAAGGCTACGACTACACGGAGGACGGAGGCGGGCGCGTCATGAGCGGCTCGAAGAAGAAGCTGCGGCGCTGGACGGAATACTGGACCTTCGTACGCAACCGTCAAGCGAAGCCCACACACGCGCGCACAGACCTCTCGTGCCCCAATTGCGGCGCGCCGCTCAAAGTCAACGTCACCGGCATCTGCGAGTTTTGCGGCGGCAAAGTAAGCTCCGGCGAGTTCGACTGGGTCTTGTCCAAGATCGAGCAGGACGAATCTTACGCGGGCTGACAACCGCAAGCGCCTTCTCGTACATCGAAAGTGTCTTTCATGGTAAATTTTACGGTAATGATACAGTCAAGGAAGGAATTATCTTTGCGCCCTTTGCGAAATCCCTTTGCGTCCTTTGCGTTTGAAAGCCTCTTTAAACGCAAAGGACGCAAAGGAAAGCTCGCAAAGGGCGCAGAAAACTGAACTCTCCCGCTTGAGCCAC
>DASVVT010000090.1:0-20398 GCA_036386415.1 Pyrinomonadaceae bacterium | reverse complement strand
GTTTGTGAGGCGACCCGTAAAGCCTGCACGCTTGAGCGCCTCGATGGCTTTCGCGCTGCGGCCACCCATCTTGCAATGCACCACGGTGTCCCTCTCAGGGTCTATCTCCGACATGCGATTGACCACCTGTCCGAGCGGGATCAGCTTTGTGTTCGGGAGACGCGCGATCTCGTACTCGTTTGGCTCGCGCACGTCTATGATCTGAATGTCATCGCCATGATCCAGGCGCTGCTTCAGCTCCGTGGCTGAAATCTCCAACATCTGCGTCCCCTGCTGCTGCTGCTGCTCCGCACTCGCAGGCGGCTGAGGCTTGAGCCCGCAGAACTCTTCATAGTCGATCAATTCTTTGATTGTCGGGTGCTCGCCGCAGACCGGGCACGAAGGGTCTTTACGTAATTTCAACTCGCGAAAGCGCATGCGCCAGGCGTCGAATAAGAGGAGGCGGTTGATGAGCGGCTGGCTGTCGCCGCCGAGGATGAGCTTGATCGTTTCGTTGGCCTGAATCGCGCCGACGATGCCTGGCAAAACGCCAAGCACACCCCCTTCGGCGCAGGATGGAACGAGGCCGGGCGGCGGCGGCTCCGGGTACAGGCAGCGATAACAAGCGCCGCGCTCAGCCCAGAAGACGCTCGCCTGCCCTTCGAAGCGAAAGATAGAGCCGTACACATTGGGCTTGCCCGTCAGGACACACGCATCGTTGACCAGATAACGCGTCGGGAAGTTGTCCGTCCCATCGACGATGACATCGTAATCACGAAATAGCTGAAGCGCGTTCTCGCTTGAAAGACGTGTCTCGTACGTTTCGATGTCAATGTGCGGGTTGATGTTGTGTAGGCGGTCGCGCGCCGAAGCGATCTTGGGGCGTCCGACATCGCTGGTTCCATGTATGATCTGACGTTGCAGGTTGGATTCATCGACCACGTCGAAGTCCACTATGCCGAGCCGCCCGACGCCAGCCGCCGCCAGGTACATCCCCGCAGGCGCGCCCAGGCCCCCCGTGCCGATCATCAGCACGCTCGCCGCTTTCAGACGACGCTGACCTTCCATGCCAACCTCCGGCATGATGAGATGGCGGCTATAGCGCGCAATCTCTTCGTTTGAAAGCGCAGGCAAGCCGGTGACCATCTCTTCTTCGGTCATTGCTCCACCGGCAATCGAGGGCACGATCATGATCGTGTCGCCGTCTTTGACAGGCGTCAACGCTCCTTCTCTGTGGCGTATGTCTTCGTCGTTGACGTAGACGTTGACGAAATTCCTGAGCGCGTTCTGATCGTTATAGAGATGTTTGCGCAGCTCTGTGTGGGTCGCGGTCAGGCTGTCAAGCGCCTGGCCTGCGGTTTTGGCTTCCACCTCTATCTCGGAGCTTCCGCCTGCATACTGGCGAAGCGCGGTCGGGATTGTAATTGTGACTGACATCCGTCAACCTCCTCTCTGAATTTCCTCTTCATCAAATCTAGAACGGTCTGCTCTCATCTCCCATCCACGCAGGTCGCTTGATAGTCCCCCTCTGACCGAGACGATGAGATAAGACCAGGTAGGCCAGGCATGCTCCAAATCAAACTGCGAGGGCACAGCCTCTTGATCCGGGTGCGAGTGATAGTTTCCGACCACCTCTAGCTCGTGCTGGCGCGCATAACGCTCACCGCGCATGTACTCTTCCGGGAGAATCAGGGATCGGTTATGCCGCGCCTCCTCTTCGCGCGCATTTGAAACCGGATGGACTTCCAAGACCTGTTTGCGCCCGTCCCGGCTGAAGCGCCCCAGCAGCAGGCCGCAGCATTCGTGCGGATACTCCTCCTCCCCATGCCGACGGATTTCGTCCTCCTGCTGCTGGCTGAGTGCGATCATCAGGAATCATCCTCCCAGAACTTTTCGCTCAGATACTTCTCGCCGCCGTCGCACAAAATAGTGACGACCAACGCTCCTGCCGCAAGCCCGCGTGCCAGCCGTAATGCGGCAAAGACATTCGCGCCGGAGCTGATTCCGACCAGCAGACCCTCTTCGCGCGCGAGCCGTCGCGTCATACCTTGCGCGTCTTCAGTGGCGACTTCGACCGCCTCGTCCGCCAGCGCCGGATCATAGATGCCCGGGACGAGCGCGCTTCCCATGTACTTCATGCCTTCGAGACCATGAAAGGGTGAATCCGGCTGCATCGAGATCACACGAATCTGTTGGTCGTACTCTTTTAAGCGCCGCGCCGTGCCTGTGAACGTGCCGGAAGTTCCCAAACCCGCCAGAAAATGTGTGATGCGCCCGCCCGTCTGCTCCCAGATTTCGGGCGCTGTGCCCTCGAAATGCGCGCGCCAGTTGGCATCGTTGTTGTACTGATCGGGATAAAAATATTTTTCGGGATTGACGGCGGCCATCTCATGCGCACGAAGTTGCGCGCCGTCTGTGGCCTGCATCGGATCGGTCAGGACGAGTGCTGCGCCGTAGATGCCGAGCAGACGCTTGCGCTCAAGGCTGGCATTTTTCGGCAGACAGAGCGTCACCGCGTAGCCGCGCGCCGCGCCGATCATCGCATAGGCGATTCCCGTATTACCGCTCGTCGCGTCGAGGATCGTTTTGCCCGCACGAAGCTGACCATTGCGCTCGCCTTCAATAATCATCGCCCGCGCGGCGCGATCTTTCACAGAGCCGCCCGGATTCAAATGCTCTGCCTTGGCATAGACCTCGACTCCCGCAGGCAGGTCGCGCGTCACGCGCCGCAGACGTAACAGGGGCGTCCGCCCGATGCTCGACAGAATATCTTCCGTCCGGGTAGCGCGTGCTGGCGGTTCGACGAGTGGACGACTCATCACAAATTATCTCCGTAACCGCTTTCTCTCTGATGAGAGAAAAGGCCGCTCACATCGAGCGGCCTTGGTATAACTCCAGTTCTAACTAAAACTGCCTACGTCATACGCCCGCTCTGCCCTCTGGATTGCGAACAACAGCAGGTGAAACTAGAGGTCGAGACACCAGTCATCTCAAGGCTTCTGCGGGTAGTACCGTTCATTATCATTTGCGGCCTTAAGTAGCGCGTTCATTCGTGAATGTAGTGCCCGAATGTGGGCAATGTCAAGCTATTCGGGTTTCGAGTAGTGTCCTAGTTTCAACTCTTCTCTGTGCATCCTCCGTGTTCTCTGTGTCTCTGTGGTGAGTGTTGCTTAAAGCTCATTCACCACAGAGACACAGAGGACGCAGAGGCGGCACAGAGGACTAATCACATGAGGACACTACCGGGTTTCGATCTCAACTCATTTCTCAGCGTAAATATGACAGAGGGTGTCTCGAATGATCGTTTATAATCCACGCGTCAGATCATTCAAAAGCGGCAAGTTTAGTAGCAACGGCTTAAGCCGGGCGGGCGCTCAGAGTTAGATGATACGCCTGCCGTCGCAGACATTACTGACCTAAGCCTAAACGTTGATGAAGGAGGCTCCATGTGACATGAGAAAAGCGACCCCAAACGCACTGCTCAGGATCGTTCTACGGTCTGCCTCGATTATCCTGCTGCTGAGTTTTGGAACTCATGCGCAGCAGATCGTCGATCCAGACTTCAAGGCCCCGGTGGAGCGTCCGGCCTATCCCAACAAGCACCCGGTCGTCATGATCGACGAGGCGCATGCGAATTACCACACAGCCGGCGGGCACTACAAACCGTTTGCCGATCTCCTGACGAGCGATGGTTACAGGGTTGTGGCGGGAACGAAGAAATTCCAGAAGGGGAGCTTGAAGGGCGTTCGCGTGCTGGTAATCTCCAACGCGATTGCGCCTGACGCCACGAATGATACGTCCGGGCCGGCATTCACAGACGCGGAGTGCGAGACGGTGCGCGCCTGGGTGCATGGCGGAGGCTCTTTGCTGTTGATCGCCGATCACACGCCGTATGGAAGCGCCGCCGAGAATCTGGCGCGAGCCTTCGGCGTCGAGATGGGTAAAGGGTATGTGTTCGATTTTTCAAACTCTGTGAAAGAAGGCCCGCTCGGCCTTGTCTTCTCGCGAGAGAATGGGCTTTTAGGAGCACATACGCTGCTTCAGGGTCGCAACGCTTCGGAAGAGGTCAAACGCATCGTCTCCTTCACAGGTCAGTCTGTGAGCGTGCCCGCTGGCGCGACCGCGCTCATGAAGCTCAGCCCTACGGCTTACGAATCACCATCCGGCAAAGAGCTACAGGTCGCCGTCGGGATGGATGCCAGTGGAAAGTTCACACAAAACAGGGAGAACATAGCGGCGCATGCCCGGCCTGTGGGTGGGCGTGCCCAGGGAATCGCCATGAAGTACGGCAAGGGCAGGCTCGTGGTCGCGGGTGAGGCGGCGCTCTTCTCGGCGCAGATCATACGCTATAAGGAGGGCGATGAGCAGCGCGAGTTCAAGATGGGGATGAACATGCCTGGCAATGATGACCGGCAGTTTACGCTCAACGTGCTGCACTGGCTTTCGGGTCTGTTAAAGTAGGAACAAGAGCCTGTCTGAAAAAGTAGATGTAAACGCAAAAGGGCGCAAAGGGTTTTCGCAGAGGGCGCAAAGGATTATTCTCTGCGTCCTTTGCGCTGCCCTCTGCGTTAAAATTTCTCCTCACTTAACCACTCCGCTCCCTTTTTTGACTCGCTCCCAGACGTGCTTTCTCACTTCCGCTTCTTTAGATCGTTGCCGATCAGGTGCACGCCGAGCACAAAGAAGAAGATGGCTAAGGCTGGCAGCAATAGCAGACCGGGCTGCTCGCCGAGCAGCGTGATATCGCCAGCTTGCGCCAGCATATTGCCCCAGCTCGCTTCCGGCTCCTGCAATCCGACACCGAGGAATGAGAGCGAGGTTTCCACCAGCAGAAAAGCTGGCAGCATCAGTGTGACCTGCACGATGAGAGGGCGCGCGGCATTGGGCATGATGTGACGAAAGAGCACGCGCGCCTGCGACAGACCGATGCTCTCTGCCGCCAGCACAAATTCGCGCTTTCGCAGAGCCATGACGAGGCCGCGTGCGAGGCGCGCCATCTCAGCCCAGCCGACGACGACGAAGATGATCACGAGCAGCAAAGCCGCGCGTGAGGGTGGGAGCTCCAACGGAAACGCGGCGCGTGCCGCCAGGATCAAGACCAGCGTGGGCAGCGCCATCATCGCATCCGCCGTGCGCATCAGCGCAGCATCCGCAGTTCTTCCGGCATAGCCCGCAACGCATCCGAGCAGGATGCCGAGCGCGCTCGCCAGCAGTGTCCCCAAAGGGCCGACTGTGAGCGAGAAGCGCGAAGCGACCAGCAGCCGCGAGAGACGATCACGCCCCAGCGCGTCCGTGCCGAGCAGGTGAAGACGCGGCGCGCCCACACCCGCCTGATCCTGTAATCCGAAGAGATGCCTGTCAGTCGTCAACAGTCCGAAGAGCCTGTACGAGTAGCCGCGCGTGAAGAACGCAATCGGGTAAGCCTGCGCTTGATCTTCGATGTACCGGCGCTCAAGCGCAGCGACCGAGCGGCGCGCGTAGATGAAAGGGCGCATCTGCCAACCCTCGCGCTCGCTGTAGAAGTGAATCGGGGTCGGCGGCGCGAGCAACTCCCGCCGCGTTTGCGCGCGATAGTCGTAGGGAGCGAGAAAATCTGCGAAGATCACCATCGCGTAGAAAAAGCAGACGATACTCAAACCGGCGACCAATCCGAAGCGTTGCCGCACAAAGTGACTTCCGTGCTGCCAGCGTCGTCTCTTCTTCTCCGCTGCCTTTTCTGTCGAAAGCGCTGCGTCCAACTCAGCTTCTTCTTCTGTTGTGGTCGCATTTATCATCTGACATTATGTGGCAGGCGTGATAGTCGGACTGGATGAAGCAGCCAGGGGGCGCGCACGCTCGCGACGCAGGCGCGGATCGTTGACGCGCAATAGAATATCCGCGACCAGGTTGCCGACGAGCACGGCAGTCGCCGTCACCATTACGACGCCCATCAGCAACGGCACGTCGCGGCTGCGCACGGCTGTCACACTCAACTGCCCCAGGCCAGGCCAGCCGAGCACCGTCTCGACGATCACAGACCCGCTTAACACACCGCCCAGCGAATAGCCGAAGATCGTGATCAAAGGATTGAGCGCGGCGCGCAGCGCGTGGCGCAGGATGACTGCTCTCTCCGGCAATCCTTTGGCTCGCGCCACCTGCACAAACTCTTCAACCAGTGCGCTCCTCACGCCATCGCGCGTCTGTGCGAGAAAGAGCGCGACGAGCGGGACGCACAGGACGAGTGCCGCAAGCAGCAGACGCGGTAGTGATTCACCTCCTGCGAACCCACGTCCCGGCGCGCCGCTGGCAAAGAGCGGGCTGTGTACTGTGAAGGCAAGCGCGGCAAGCGCGAGGACGATGCGCGGCGTCGAAGCCGCCGTCAGGATCACAGCTCCGCACAGCCGATCAATCCAGCTTCCTGCGCGTCGCGCAGCCAGCGAGCCGAATGCGAGCGCCACCATCCAGGCGATCAATAAAGAGGTGGCCGCGAGCGTGAGCGTGTTGAAGAGGCGCGGGCGGATGATAGTCCACACCGGCGCGTTATAGAACAGAGAGTGACCCATCCGGCCACGCGCTATGTCGCCGAGCCAGCGCGCGTAGCGTATGACGAGCGGTTGATCCAGATCATAGATGCGGCGCTGGCTCTGGATCGTCTCTTCCGATACCAGTGGGTCGCTTCCGAGCGCCGTCAAAGCGTCCCCTCCGGCAGCCGCCAGCAGCGTGAACGTCAGCATGGAGACGACGAGCAGAACGAGTATGCCCTGCACACATCTGTTGAGAATCAGTTTCAGCACGAAAGCAACCGAGAAAAGGAGCGATCGACAGCCAGTCAACGCGCTTTATGTAACACCTATTCATAAAACGCGACAAGAGCCGAGCGCGCAGGGTCTCCTCACTTTTACTGGTCGCGCGCTCCTGAAGTCCCGCGAGGGTTTAAATAAGAGTCTGGACATACGCACCTTTCTATGATTGAATCTCGCCCACGCGATTGATAATCAAGGCGGGTTTCAATCATCTCCCGGCACGCAATTCACACCGCTCGAATTGATGAGACATACGCCGTCAAGGTACGTCCCGTTTCTCCTACTATTTACTGCGCTGCTTTTTCATGGCTGCCAGCGTCAGACTGTGCCGACCTCGCGCAACGGGAACGAACCGCCACCAACGCGTGAGCGCGTCGTGGGGACACACGGCGGCTCGCTACGCTATCGCCTGACCTCCCCCCCAAAGACCTTCAATTACCTGATGGCAGCCGAAGAGTATTCCATCGTCGTCTCCTTCTTTCTGATGGGCGGGCGGCTCGTTGAGTTTGATCCCGATACGCAGAGCTACACGCCCGGCCTGGCCGAAAGCTGGAAGCTCAACGATGACGGGCGAACCCTTGAGCTTACCTTACGCGACCGTCTTCAGTTCTCCGACGGACATCCGCTCGTGGCGGATGATGTGCTGTTCACCTTTCGCGCCCTTTACGATGAGCGCACGGCATCGCCTATCTTCCGCGATGCGATGACCATCGGCGGTCGTCAGATAGAGGTCTCTGTCCTGGACGCGCGCCACCTGCGCCTGGTCTTTCCTGACTTCACGGCGACGCCCGAAAGCTATCTCTCGAATCTGGCCGTCCTGCCGCGCCACGTGCTCGAAGAGGATTTTAATAAGGGCCGGCTGCGCGACACTTACGGCATTGCTTCCGATCCCTCGGGCATAGTCACCGCAGGGGCTTTCGCGCTTGAGTCGTCTGCGCCGGGCGAGCGCGTCACGCTCAAACGTAATCCTCATTACTGGAAGAAGGATCAGGCAGGCGCTGCGCTTCCCTACCTGGACACGCTCGTCATCGAAGTGGTCGGCGACTCAAACGCCGCCCTGACGCGCCTCAATCAGGGCACGCTCGACATAGTTGACCGCATACGCCCGACCGATTACGCTGCCCTGCGCTCAATCAAAGGCAGCGTGCGTGCCTACGATCTGGGGCCTGGGTTGAACACAGACCACCTCTGGTTCAATCTCAACGCAGGCGCGCGCGAAGGCCACGCAGTCGTCGACACAATTAAGCGCTCATGGTTCTCAGACGTGCGTTTTCGCCGAGCCGTTTCGCATGCCATTGATCGAGAATCAATCGCAGCCTCCGTTTTACAGGGACTCGCCACGCCGCTCTACGGCTTCGTCTCGCCCGGCAATCACGCTTGGGCGGCCACAGACCTTGCACGCACAGAGTATGATCTGAAGCAGGCCGGCGCGCTCCTGCGCGAAGCGGGTTACGAGTTGCGCGGCGCAGATGACGCGCTCGCGTTGTACGACGCCGGGGGGCATCGCGTGGAGTTTACTTTGATCGTGCCTGTCGAGAGTGAGCCACGCACAAAGATGGCGGCGGTCATTCAGGAGGACCTCGCGCGCCTCGGCATCCGGATGCAGGTCGCGCCGATTGAGTTTCAAGCGCTGACCGCGCGCTGGCATCAAACTTATGATTACGACGCGATCCTGCTGGGCGCTGACGTGACTGAGCCAGACCCATCGGCCTACGCGAATTTTCTGCTCAGCAGCAGCACATCCCATCAGTGGTATCCGAAACAGGGAAAGCCATCGACCGACTGGGAGGCGCGCATCGACGAGCTAATCACAGCGCAGGCGCATGAGAGAGACACAGAGCGCCGCCGCGCTATCTTTCGCGACATTCAAAAGATACTGGTGGAGCAGATGCCCGTCATCCCAATCGTCGCGCGCCACGTCGCGTCCGCCGCGAACAAACGCGTCGGCAATTACCGTCCGAGCACGACGTTGCCGTATTCGATGTGGAATGCCGAAGAGTTGTTCGTGCAGAAATAAACGCAAAGGACGCAAAGGCGGAAGATGCAAAGGGCGCAGAGAGAGTGTGTAATTCTCTGCGCCCTTTGCGAACGAACATTGCGTCCTTTGCGTTTAAAAATCTTCCTTCAGAGCTTTCATTCCGTCTCTATCTTCTGAATGCCGACCATTGCATGCGCGAGGTCGCTTCGCTTGAGCGCGCTCTGCGGTTGAAACTGCGTGCCGATTTTCGTGAGTAGCCCACGCTCCAGCGCGACGACGACAAAGCCGCGCATGGACGCTGGAATAGCCGCCGCGTCCGTCACGCCGAGTGGGGCTCCGGCCTTCGCTTTAGCTTCCGCTTGCAAACCCGCTGCGCGAACCATGGCGACTGCCGCCTCCAGCCTCGTCACAGCATCATCTGGACGGAAGCGACCGCCGCGTACTGCGCCCGTGAAGAGCGCCCCGCCCGGAGCGGCCTGCGCGCTCTCCACGAAGATCATCCTCGTGGCATCGCTGACGTCTATGTAGCTGGGTTGTCCCGGCAAATACTGCGGCACATGCGCGCCCGTCACCAGAGCGGCGGCCAGGTCGGAGCGCGTGACACTGAATGCGGGTCGAAAGCGCCTGCTCGTGGGCGACATCACAAGCGAGCGTATGTTGCTGTAGACTTCCGCGCGCGCTGTGGCACTGAGACCGTTTAGGTCAAGAATCGAAGAGTATTGTGCGCGTGTGACTTCAAGCACGCCTGAGAACTGCTGCGGCGTACCGGCAGCGCCGAGCGTGTTCGTCACACTAACGCGCCATGTGCCCGCCGCAGGCATAGACAGGGACGTGCGCTCGCGTCTGCCGGTTAAGCCGGGCAGGTTGATGGTGTTTGATTGCGCCCGCTTCACGCCACCCGGATCATAGAGGGAGAGCCCCAGATCATTTGCGCTGATGAGCGGCCAACTGATCTGCACGGAAGCGAGTATGGCATTCTGCGGTATAGCCACGTTCGTCTGGGAAATACTTGTCGGCAGAACCGTACCGGAGAATTGTCGCAGCCGATCATTGATGAAACGCACCTGGCCGCGATCAAGCGTGGCGCGGAACGTGCCCATCCGTCGCTCAGGAAAAGCGGCTTCGAGCACTGCTGCATGCACGTTCAAGAGCCCTGCCCCCACTTCATGTTGATAGTAAGGCGCAAGCGGCGTGGCTGTTCGTTGCAGGATGTCGCGTACCTGGCGCGGCGTCAGGCGTGAATTGGCCTGGAGCATAAGCGCGATTGCTCCTACCACCTGGGGCGCTGAGAAACTGGTTCCGCTAGAGGTCGTGTAGTAGGGACGCTCGGCAGCGCTGAGCCGCTCAAGGTCTGTGCCGGATTCGACACCGAAGACGCCTGTCACACTCGGTGCGGTCGCGCTGCGCAGGCTGATGACGCTCGTGCCGGGCGCGACGAGCGTCGGACGAAACATGCGGTTCGCGAAAGCGCCGCGCGATGAGAAGTCTGCGAGGCGTCCGCGCGCATCGGTTGCGCCCACCGAGATGACCCACGGAGCGACAGCGTAAGGATTCAGCGTGTGCAACCCGGGCCCCGTGTTGCCCGCCGAGAAGACGACGTTGATGCCCTTGTCGAAGAGCATACGCGTGGCGACGTTGACCGGATCGTTGGCGTCGAAGACCGTGTTGGCGGAGAAACTGCAATTGACGGCTCGCACCTTGTAGCTGGGGCCGCGATAAAGAAGATAATCGAAGCCCGCCAGCACAAAAGAGAGGGTCAGATCGCCCGCGCTCAGACCCAACAGCCGCGCTCCGGGCGCGATCCCGTTATACTTCCCGTTTGATTGCGCGCCGCTACCGGCGATGATGCCGGAGACGAACGTGCCGTGGCCGTAGACATGATCTGTGTTCGTCACGTTCTCGACATTGGCAGGATAGCCGAAGCCGACGCCAACGCTCTGGGTGTCCGCGAGCTTGACGTTCTGCGCGACGCGACCGGCCAGGTCTGCGTGCGTGCCGTCGAGTCCTGTGTCGAGCACGGCGACCGTCACGCCCTGTCCGGTTAGAGGCGTGCCCCCGTTATCGTTTCTCAGGTCTTTGTCCTGCCGCATGCGCTCAGTGCCGTTGATCGCCATGTAGGGATCGACAGCCGTCGATTGCAGCGTGCGGTTGCCGTAGATCGAGCGCACAGTGCTGAAATGCGAGATGCTGAGAAGCCGTCTTTTGGTCGTGGTGAGCGAGATCATCGGAAGCTGGCGGTAGCGCGTGCCGCCCGTGACGCCCACGCTGATGAGGTCTGCGATGTCTGCCGTGGTCGGCAGATGATGATAGACGATGACCGCGTTGACGTTGCTGTCGTCCGTGATCCGGTTCAGTTGTGACGCCAGCTCAGGATCGACGCTCTGCAATCCGGTTCGCTGCTCAGAGTTATAGACCGAATTGAGAAGCTCATCGAACCCGAGCCTGTTGATCGTGTCCGCGCCGGAGATTGTAATGCCGTCCGCACCCGAAGCCGTGATGCCGTCTGCGCCGGAGATCGTGATGCCGTTTGGCGAGATGTTAAAGGTCTGACCGTCCGCGCCTGAGGCCGTGATGCCATCCGCGCCGGAGATCGTGATGCCGTCCGCGCCGGAGATCATGATGCCGTCCGCGCTGACGATATCAAGCCCATCCGCGCCCGAAGCCGTGATGCCGTCCGTGCCAAATGCCGTCACGTTATCAGCGCCCGAAGCCGTGATGCCGCTCGCCTCTCTGATGACTACAGAATCCGCATGATAGGTCGCATTGTTTGCGTCTACGATGATGATGCCGTCCGCGCCCGAAGCCGTGATCCCATCCGCGCCGGAGATTGTGATGCCGTCCGCGCCCGAAGCCGTGATGCCGTTTAAGCCGGGATAAGTGACGCCGTCCGCGCCCGAAGCCGTGATGCCCGCAGGGTTGAAGAGCGGGAGACCGTCCGCGCCCGAAGCCGTGATGCCGTTCGGCCCGAAAGCGAGGTAGCCGTCCGCGCCCGAAGCCGTGATGCCGTTGACGTTCACGAAGTCAACCCCATCCGCGCCCGAAGCCGTGATGCCGTTCGAGCCGGTGATGGTGATCCCAGCGAACGCCGATCCGACTCCCAGCAGAAGGGTCAGGACGAGCGCCGTGAATTGTCGCAGCCTCTTGAATTTACTCATAGCAAGATCGACATCGGGATTTTCAATTCTGTTTTAAATTGTTACGATTTTCAGCGCTTTACTCGGCGAAGGCCTGATGGCGAGTATTGCGAGGACGGGTACTCAGTATAACACAATAGGATACCATACGCCACCCCCTCCTTTCATTGCATTACCGTTGTAATTCAATAGCCTTTTCCAGCCCCAAAAGCTAACCGCCCCCCAGAACAATGCCGCGCATAAGACTGGAGAGAGCAGAGATGCCCCCAGGGCTATTCCATCAACTGCCGGTAGGTCGTCTGCGTCTCAGACGCTGGATCGACTCCGAGCTCCTTTTTGAGCAGACGGCGGACAGTCTCGTACTGCTCTTTGACGGCGGCGCGGTTGCCGAGCGCAGCGTAAGAGCGCATCACCATGCAGTGAATGTCCTCGCGAAAAGGATCATCGCGCAGGATCTGTTGCGCCATATTGAGCGAGCGCAGCCAGTCCTCAGACTTCTGCGCGACCGCCGCCAGAGCCTCAAGCATGCGCAGGTACTGCTCGCGGTAATAGGAGCGCTGCTCCTCGACCCATTCATCGTAGTTGCCCTGCATGAAGTCGCCGCGATAAAGCGCGACCGCTCGTTCATAAGCGCTGATGCACTCTTCGAACTGGCGTGCGCGCCGCGCCGTCTCGCCTTCGCTCAAAGTGCGGTCGAACTCCTCCGTGTCGATGCGGTAGGAGAATTCCGGGCTCAACTGGTAATCGCCGTCGCGGTAGAGCAGGAAATTCTGTTTCAGCGGCTGGTTACTGTTAAGCGCCTTGCGAATGTGGGACACGGTCGGGTGAAAGTTCTTCTCGACGGCGTCAAAATCGACCTCGCCCCAGAAGGTGTCTATGATCGTGTCTTTAGAGGCGCGACGATGGCGGCGCGAAGCGATGAAGCAGAGGATGTCGCGCGCACGCTTGGTCGTCCAGGCATCGGCGGCGAGCGGACGCGCGGGATCGCGGAAGATTTCAACGGGGCCGAGCATGTTGATCGTCAGGTCTGCGAGAGAAGCAGGCGCGACGATGACCGTCGCCGTGCGCGCGAGCGTTGTCTGCTGCTTCTCGGTCTCCTGCTCGGTCGCAGCAGGGATCAGCTCGCGCACGTCCGGCGGCAATAATTCTGCGGCCTCCGGCATACTGAAGAGGCCTGGATTGTTGACGACTTCGCGTTTGAGCCAGAACTCGTAATCGTAGCGCGCGGCCAGATCGAGCGCGCGCCGCAAGTGTTCCAGCACACGGGTGTCCCTGCCCGCAGCCTGCTCGCACGCGGCGAGCGCCATGCAAGCCTGCGCCTCGTAATAATAGAGTCCCTGCGCGTGAAAGTATTGAAGCGCGGGCTCAAGCTCCGTGCGCGCGGCCTCGTGCTCACCCTGCGCAAGCATGACGCGCCCACGCGCGAGCGTCGCAGAGAAGCCTCCGATCTCGTTACGGGCGGCGGCGCGAGCGCTGACGAGTCTGTCCAGCAGCTTTCTCGCCGCCGTCAAATCTCCTAATTGCAGGTGGAGCAAAGCCTGTTCTTCCAGCAGCTCGCAACGCGTCAGGTCGATCCCCGCCTCGTCGTAGGCGCGCGCGGCTCGCTCATAAAACTCGTGGGCGCGCGCGACATCATTGCGCTCGCGATAGAGGTTGCCGTAGGTCTCGAACGCTTCGGCGCGCTGCGCGATCATACTGAAAATCTGGCAGCATTCGAGCGCCTTATCGAGCTGCTCTTCGCAGGCCGTGAGGTCACCGCGATAGAGATGGCAACGCGCCATGTTCAGATGCGCCCAGACCTCCTGCGGCATCGGCGCTGTGGCGTCGCGGTCGCGCAGCATACGCCGAAACCAGCGCAGCGCTTCACCGAAATCGCCGCGCATCAGGGCGGGCAGCCCCAGATTGTGTGCGATGAGGCGTATATAGCGCTCGTCCGAGAGCTCTTCGGCGGCTTGCAGGGCGGTGCGGAATTCGTGCTCTGCTTTCGTCCACTGGTTCATCGCCACCAGACACAGCCCGCGCGTGTTGCCGCACTTCATACGCACGCTCGAATTCTCGTCCGTCAAAGAAAGCGCGCGATCCAGGTAGTCGAAAGCCACGTCACACTGGCCGCGCCGCCGTGCGATGGTCGCCAGGAAATTGAGGACTTCGGCCTCTGCCTCCGAATCATTCTGTTCGCGTAGGAGCGTCGCCGCGCGCCGGAACAGCATCTGTGCC
This sequence comes from Pyrinomonadaceae bacterium, assembly GCA_036386415.1. Lineage (GTDB taxonomy): Bacteria > Acidobacteriota > Blastocatellia > Pyrinomonadales > Pyrinomonadaceae > DASVVT01. The sequence goes on along the minus strand of DASVVT010000090.1, from coordinate 6,308 downwards.
GCATCATATTCGCCGCGCAGCCGCGCCACTTCCGCCTGATGCGCGAGCGCGCGCGGGTGTCTTTCAAGCACCTTGGCGGGCAGCGCCTCGACAAATGAGACGAGCGAGCCGAGCGCGCCACGGGCTATCCAGTCGCCGCCCCTCTCGGCTATGACCTGCCCGGCGCGCTCGAAATCCTCCGCCGCGAGCAGATGGTGTATGGCCTGCTCCCAGAAGCCGCGCTCCAGAAAGTGATCCGCAAAGCGCGTATGCTCGGAGGCCAGTCCTGCGCGTCCCAGCTCGCCGCGCAGGCGTCGGCGCAGGAAACTCTGAAAGAGCGGGTGTAAGCGATACTCCTCGCCGCGCTCGTCCGATGCGACCGTGATGAAGACGTTGGCACGCACCAGCGCGGGCAGCACAGAAGCGCAATGCATTTCCGGGAAGAGGCGCGCGCACGTATCAAGCTCGACGCGATCAAGCAGGGAGATGCGAAGGAGCAGGCGCTGCACATGCTCTGGCTCGTCTGCGAAGACCTCTTCGGCGAAATAGTCGAAGATGTCGCGCTCGGACTGGCGCAGAATCTCCACCAGGTCGGGCGCATCGACGCCGCCCGTGCCGCCGTCGCCACGCGCCAAGGCCTGGCGCTGAGCCACCTGCCTGACCAGTTGCAGCGCAGTGATCCAGCCGTGTGTGCGCTCGCGGTATTCGGTCAACTGCGCTGGCGTCAGCTCAAGATCGAAGACCTTGCGAAACAGTTCCTGTGTCTCATCATCCGTAAAGAGCAGCTCGTTGCGATCAATGATGGCGAGCGAAGCCTGAGACCTGAGGCGCGCCAGAGCTAGTGGCGGCACGTCGCGCGAGATGATGATGACGTGCATGACATCCGGCAGGTAGGCGAGCAGCCGGTCGACGACCGTATGAACGGCTGTCTCCGCGCCGAGGTGGTGATAATCGTCAAGCACAAAGATGAGCTGCTGGTCGACCTTTTCCAGCACCTCGTTGAGCAGGACATCGACGGCGCGTTCGGGCTGGCGCGCCAGCTCGTCCGCCGATTGCTGTAAGTAGGAGAAGGTGACCTCACCGAAACCCGGCACAGCCTGCTTGATCCCGTGTGTGACGTAGCGTAGAAAGACGAACGGGTCGGCATCCGTATGATCGAGCTGATACCAGACGAACTGCCGCGCGTGCGTGTGCACAAAATCGGCGACGAGCGTCGTTTTCCCTGATCCGGCATTGGCCGTGACGAGCGTGACCGGATGAGCCAGATTCCCCAGCAGGCGATCCGTCAGGCGCGGGCGCGACAGAAGCGCCGGGGCGGGGCGGGGCGGCAGCAGCTTTGTACGCAGGAAAAAGGCGGACTGCGGCGCGGCCTGTGCTGATCGGTTCGTCTTTGGCGGCGGCGGCGTCAACGCCTCCTCTACCAGCGTATGACGGGACGCCCTGGGCTGACGGGGCTTCTGAGCCATCGGCTTGTGCCTCGCAGGTGTCTGTGGATGGGGGAAGCTTATCATAGCTCTATCAGGCTATCCACGTTACATATACGAATTCTTGAACGCTCCCCCTGGAGCCCTTTATGGGAAGCGAGTGCGAGGTGACCAGGCTGCACGGCAAAGGCCTTACACTTTATGTTCTTTCGCGAAACGCTTTGTGGCCTCCGGCGTTTCGCGAGAGAGCCTTTAACCGTAAAGAATGTGAAAGATAATTTCCGACCCTTGAGCGCGCATCCTCAATAAGAGTAGCCGTGTACGTGCCGCACACGGCGCGTACGCTGCTCATCTTTTGCCACAGTAAAACTCTCAAGCGAAGCCTGTTCGGACGCGCTCGTCAACTGCGCTAACGCATTCAGGGCGGCGGCACGCCCGTGCGTCTGTTCCACCGCAGCGCTAGCCATAGCATCAAAGAGGCCATAGCTCCTCAGTAGTCTCTTCGTCTCCTCGGCTGAGAAGGCGAGGTTCGATTCTTCAATCACACAGAGCGTCTGTTTAGAGCGCATCCGCCAGAGCGGCGCAGGCGGCAGGCCGCGCCCGGTAATCAGCATGTGCGCCTCTGCGGGCAGCAGCGGCAGAAGGCGTCGGAAGAACGGCACGACCCACGGCGCGTCGTAGACCAGATGTAGATCATCTATCACGATCAGAAGCGGAGCATCGCCGCTTTCCAGCAATTCGTAGACGAAAGCCTCCGCGAGCAGAGGGGTGTCTTCAACCGTTTCGGTCTCTTCGAGCAGGCGCGCCAGCGTCTCGTGGCCGAAATTAAGGCGCTGCCTGCGCACGCTCTCCGTCAGATAGTGAAAGAAGATGGAGAGGTCGCTATCCGAGGCGTCAACCTTGTACCAGGCGACGCGACGCCCCGAGCGATGCGCGAAATCCGCCGCCAGCAGGGTCTTACCCGTGCCCGCGCGCCCGTTGATGATCGTCGAGGTACAAGACTTGAGGCTGCTGTGAAGGACGTTGAGCAAACCTTCGCGCGGTACACGCGGTCGCTCAGTTGGCAGCGTGATTTTATCGAGGATGAAGCGCATGTTTCCATTCCTTTGACCCGGCTGTGCCCACACGAAAGTCAGGAGAACCTACTCAGCCAAGCTTTTTTGAGTTTCGGCTGGCTGCCACAGCAGCAAGACGATGGCGCGCAAATCGGTTTCGGCACAATCCACACCAAAACCCTGAGGCTCACTTTAGAAAATCAGACTTGAGGAATTCTTGAGGTTTGGTGAGTGGAGATTCAAATTCGATCTGATTCTTGAGCCGAATCAACAACTTAGCCCTTACATGGGATTACGCGAAACCCGCGCCGCTCCAGCCAATTACTGAACGCCAAGGCCGATTCTTTGACACCAGGCCGTTCTGTATATCCCTTGACAATCTTTAATGGATGAATCAAGGTGTTGCGGCAAGCCCGCTTTGAGATGCCGGGGCACAAGATCATCCTTGTTAACCGGCGACCAACTAAAAATTTTCTTTGTGTCTGAGGAAGTCTTCTCTCATAATCATCAAGGACATGGAAAGTTTAACAGGAAGGTAGTCAACTAATGGTTATCGAAGCTATAGCAGCCGGAGTAGTCGCCCTACCAGGCCTCTACCTGGCTGAAGCGGGCAAGAGCTTCGCTAAGTAGGCTGGTGAAGAGTTGGCAGCAAAAGCCGAAGCGACCTACCAGGCGATTAAAAAGAAGTTCACAGGTGATCCTGAAGCCGAGCAGGTGTTAGCGCTGGCCGAAGTGAAGCCGGAGTCGGGGGCCAGGCAGGCCACGCTTCAGGAAGTTCTGGTGGATAAGATGCAGGCCGACCAGGAGTTCGCGGCGACGGTTGGCCGCTTGATTCAGGAAGCGAAAGCAGCCGACCACAGAAATGTAGTCGCATGGGGTGAAGGCAGCGTCGCCATCGGCGGAGATGCGACGGATAACATCATCATCACCGGCGACGACAACCGGGTTCGCCGATCCTGATGCGCCGCAGACTAATATGGCTGAGAGTATGGGGAGCGTAAAGATTGAGGGTGATGCCAGTGGCAACGTTATTATTACAGGCCACAGCAATCATGTTGTCATCGTTCATACCACCCGCATACCTGAGCCGGAACAGACGACGGCAGTTCCGGAGATTGGTCGTAATCCTTACAAAGGGCTGGCCGCCTTTCAAGAAAAGGATGCCGACTATTTTTTCGGTCGTGAAGCACTGATTGAGCAACTCTGGGAGAGGTTTCGCAGCCTGCACGAGCCGCAACCGGGTGCTCCCCTGCCCGCCCGCATTCTTCCCATCCTTGGCCCATCAGGATCAGGTAAATCTTCGGTGGCACGCGCCGGACTAATCCCTGGTCTGGCTCGCCGCTCGATCCCTGGCCGCGAGTCTGCACGCGTAGCGGTCTGTACTCCGGGCGCACACCCTTTAGAAGCACTCTCTTTTGTACTGGCCGGGATTACTGCCAGGCGCGATGAAGTGTCTGTCGCGAGGGTTCGCGAGATGGTCGGCGAGCTAAAGCTGGCTGCCGAAGATGGCAAGTACGACGGACTGCGTCGCATTGTGGATGCGATTTTTAACACCGTCCAGACTCCGCTCATCATCCTCGTAGACCAGTTTGAAGAGGTCTATTCGCTTTGCGACGACCCGCAGGAGCGCCATATATTCGTCAACAATCTGCTGGAAGCTGCGAGCGACCGCGCCGCTCGCGCGTCTGTGATTCTGACGCTCCGCACGGACTTCATTGGCGAGACCAACAATCAGGAGGAACTCAGCCGCCTGATTGCCGCGCAGGGCGTGCTCGTCCCTGTGATGAGCAGAGATGAGCTGCGGAGAGCTATCGCAGAGCCTGCGAGGCGGGCGGGTCATCCGCTCGACGAGGCGACCGTAGATTTGCTCGTCGCGCAGTCGAAGGGGCGCGAGGGCGTCTTACCGCTGCTTCAGTTCGCACTCACGCGCATCTGGGAAGGGATGGCGAAAGGCGTCGAACCGGATGAGACGCTGCGGCTGATTGAAGGTGTGGGCGGCGCTTTAGCGGTTGAGGCGCAGCGGCTCTACGATAGTTTACAGAACGAGGCCGACAAGGCTATCGCGCGCCGTGCTTTCCTCAGGCTCATACGCGTGGGCAAAGATATTCCGACGACTCGCCGCACCCTGACCATCAGGGAAATCGTCGCTCATCATGAAGACGCCGGTCATGTCAAGGAGGTGCTCAATCGGTTCGCATCGCCGGGAGCGCGCATTCTCACACTCTCAGCCGAACGTGATGGCACTGAAACAGCGAGGATCACACACGAAGCCTTACTGGAGCATTGGACGCAGCTACAGAGGTGGATTGAGGAGGCGAGAAATAACCTATTGTTTCAAGACAGGCTGGAGCAGGCCGTCCAGCACTGGAAAGAGAACGGCATGCCGCGCGGCTTGCTCTGGCGTCCACCAGACCTTGATCGGCTGCGCGATTCCCACAAGCGATCAAGCAGCGACATGACTGCTCTTCAAATCAAGTTCTTTGAAGAATCGGAGAAGGAGGAGGCTAAAAGACGGAGAGCAGATGAACTTTTCGACAATATTAACCGATGGAGGAGACCCAAAACGTTTATCTACATTATTCCTTTTATAGTTCTCGTCGTCTTCCTCGTCCTATACTTCGAGCCTTCCGACCCAGGCTCATCGTCAAATAATGGTCTAGCTAACCAGGCGTCGAATTCAAATGCATCGCAAAACGGCAATCTATCCGAGACCAACACGGGCGAAGATGGCAGTTCTGACGGAGGGGGTGATCTGTCCACGGAGGTTGATAAACAAGTAGCGAAACAGACTTCACAGTTTATAGCTGAAGGTAAAGTTACGGGTGTTGATGTATCCAGCCATAATGATGTGAAGTGGGAGAAGGCTCAGGCAGCCGGTATCTCGTTCGCTTTCATTAGAGCAAGCTTTGGTGAAACCCTTGACCCGAAATTCAAGTTCAACTGGCAGGCAAGCAAAAGGGCAGGTGTCATTCACGGAGCGTATCATATACTTCAAGGTGATATAGATGCAGCCCGGCAAGCAGAGACATTCCTACAGGCAGTGCAGCCATTAGAAGATGGAGATTTGCCGCCTACTCTGGACTTTACGGTGTCTACCATAACGGCGACCTCGGCGGAGAAAGCGGCTTACTTGAATAAAGCTAAAGTATGGCTCGAAATAGTCGGGCAAAGAATGAAACGCAAGCCAATTGTTTATGTTCCTATATATTTTAGGGAAATGGCAGTAGATTGGCTTGGCGATTATTCACTGTGGATTGCGCAATACCATCTTCAGGTCTCTCAGCCGGACTTTCTTAAAGTATGGGAGCAAGTAGGCTGGACTTTCTGGCAATACTCTGACAGGGGGCGGATCGAAGGTTTTTCAGGGGACATTGACCATAATGTTTTCAACGGCTCATACGACGACCTCTTAAACTTCATCCGCCGGTCAAAGCTTTAGGGTCGGGTGCGAATGAAGGTACGGAAGAGCCACAGATGAACACGCAGAGACGCAGACAAGAAAGTTCAGAGATGTTTTCGCTCTTGTGGCGGAGCCGCTGACCAACGGCCAAGGGTAAATTATTATCGTTGTGGTAGTAACGATGGCTTTTCACCACAGAGGCACAGAGAGCACAAAGTGTGCACAGATAAAATCAATCTAGCCTCTGTGCCTCCTTTGTGCTCTCTGTGCCTCTGTGGTGAGTCCTCAATCTACCTTAATAGCTCTCCTTAACGGTTGTATGCAGATGGAACCGGTGTGTCGCTGCCCTGACCAAACGGCGCTGCCGTGAAGCCTGCCGTGCTGCCCAGGATGTACCAGTATCCGTCCGAGGGACGGAACACCGCCACGTCTGTCTTCCCATCCCCGTCA
>DASVVT010000089.1:0-7033 GCA_036386415.1 Pyrinomonadaceae bacterium | reverse complement strand
GAGGCGAAACGGGTAGTCGTACATCACCTCCGCCAAATCGTAAGTCAGCTCTTTGAAGTTGACCTCGCCGAGCTTGAGGTTCAGGTAGTGCTGAAAGAGTCCCTCGACGACGGGGCGCACCTGTTCCGGGTCCACGCCCGGCTTGAGGAAGTTAAGGTTAATCAGGTCCTGCGCGAGGCCGTGAACGTCTCGCCCCACGACGTGAAAGAAGGCGTCAATCATCTGCGATTGCAGGCGCGGCGTAATCCTGCCCGTCATCCCGAAATCGAAGAAGGCCAGATGGCCGCTGTCCATCACCAGCAGATTCCCAGGATGCGGGTCGGCGTGAAAGAAGCCGTCCTCCAGCAGTTGCTTGAGATAGGTGCGCACGAGCAGGCGATTGACCTTAACGGGCGAGATACGGCGCGCGCGCAACTCTGCGATATCGACCACCTTCGTGCCGCGTATGAACTCCATCGTGAGGACGCGCGCTGATGTATGCGACCAGTAAATCTTCGGCACACGAATGGCGCGCCAATCTTTGAAGTTCTGGCGGAAGCGGTCTGCGTTGCGCCCCTCCTGAAGGTAGTCCATCTCTTCAGAGACGGTTGCGCCGAACTCGCGCAGCATCCCTTCCCAGTCGGCGTTCTGGTTCGCCGCGGGAAGAAAGCGATCAATGAGACGGACGATGCGGCCGAGCACACTGATGTCGAAGTTGATGATCTGCTGAAGGTTGGGGCGCTGTACCTTGACGGCCACCTCCTGCCCAGTGTGCAGGCGCGCGCGATAGACCTGGCCGAGCGACGCGGAAGCCACTGGCTCAGCATCTATCTCCGCGTAAGCTTCTTGCAGACTGCGTCCCAGCTCCGTTTCGATGCGCGCGTATGCTTCGGTGGTCGGGAAGGCGGGGACTTGATCCTGTAGCGTCGCCAGCTCTTTGACATACGCGAGCGGCAGCAGGTCGCCGCGCGTGCCGAGCGATTGCCCGATCTTGATGAAGGTCGGCCCCAGCCCGATGAGGCTCTCTTTCAGCCACACGGCCTGTTGCTGCAAGCGCGCCTCTTTGTTGCTCGTTCCTTCGGCAGCCCCGCGAAAAACGAGGAAGCGCAGCACGCGTATGGCGCGATCCAGAGCGCGTCTGTCTACATCACGACTCCACTCTTGAAAGAGCGCGAGACGGCCACGCGCACGCGCCTCTTCGCGCCGACGCTCAGCCATGCGCCGGTTGAAGCTGGCACGTATGTCGTAGCTGTCCAGGTACAGGTAGAGCGAGAGCAGCCCGAGCACATGCCCGATCTTCAGGGTGCGCACCCAGCCGCGCACCCCATGTCCCCTGATCGTCTCTTTCTCCTGATAAGTTGCGGACGGTGTGCCGCCCGGAAGCCGTCCTGCTGGCTGCCCGTCATCGTGGACTGTAGCAGACTCTCGCGCAGGAGGAGGAGGCATGAGCGCCGGAAGAGATGATCCGGCCAGACCCTTCCCGTTCGAGCCGCTGCCCGAATTTCCGTTCGATCCATTTGGCCGCTCGCTCTGCGCGCGTAAAGCTATCTGTTTATCTTCCAATACTGCCATTATGCTTAATAAAATAGAAGAGATCTGTCGCAATCCTGTGCCGGTAATATAAAGTTTCGAGCTGTGGGTTGAAAGCAATTAGCGGCAATTAATTGATGATTCGCCCCCTCATCTTAAACGTATTACCGTCTCGACTCGTTCACAGAATCTTATACTGAATTGCAGTGAAAAGAGAGGCTGGAGACGATCCACAAAATCACACGAAAGGGCACGAAACAGCCTGTCTTCGTGTCGTTTCGTGTTACTTCGTGGATCGTTTGTGACCTTCTTTTATCCTGCAACTTGGTATTACAAGCAAAATCTGAAGTCTGAAAAGTTTGGGGATTGTCCCGTAAGGGGATACACGATAATGATTACCAATGAAACACGATCATGGCGGGAATTTTAGTATGCCCGTCAAGGGACGCGTCGCTCCACGGATCATCTCGGAGGCGACCTCCCGCGCGCATACTTTTGTGGTGAAAGAGAAGATTTAAATGCGGGGGGCCGCAAAAGGAGGCCGCAAAGATCGCACTTGCTAGAACTACTCTCCGCTATTTAAAGGATCGCCAGCGTGCGCCGCACGCCGCTTCGTTTAAAATAGCTGACGGCGCGCTTCAGGTCTAACTCGATCTGAGATTTCAGCTCATCTACAGACGCGAACTTCTTCTCGTCGCGCAGGCGATGAAGAAAGCGTACGCGCACCACATCACCGTAGATGTCTCCAGACCAGTTGATGACGTATGTCTCAACCGAAGGCTCAGTCGCGGTCTCAAAGGTCGGGCGTGTGCCGATATTGGTCAGGCTACGCCTCCACTCGCCTTCAATCAAAGTTGCCGTGACGTAGACGCCGCCGCGAGGGATGACGCGATTCTGCGGGCGCAGGTTGGCCGTCGGGAAGCCGAGCGCGCGGCCACGCGCTTGCCCGCGCTCGACGCGGCCTTCGACTCCGTAAGGCCGCCCCAGCATGCGCCGTGCGAGATTGACACGCCCTTCGGCGAGCAGCCCCCGAATCCTGCTTGAGCTGATCCGCTGGCCGCGCAAGCGTACCTCCGGCACCTCTTCGGCACGGAAGGCCAGTTGCCCGGACACCTTCTTGAGAAGCTCTATGTTGCCTTCACGATTATGCCCGAAAGCGAAGCCGCGCCCGAGATAGACCTCTCTGGCCTGCAAGCGGTCGCGCACCACCTCGCGCAGAAAGTCCTCCGCCCGCACACGCGCGAACTCCCTGGTGAAACGTATGATAATAGTCTGCTCCAATCCGAGCATGCCGAAAGCTTCTACCTTCTGGTCAAAAGTCTGAAGCAGGGGCGGCGCGGATTCAGGATGCAGCACGGCGCGCGGGTGGGGATCGAAAGTAATGACGGTCGGCACAGCGCCGACGGCGCGTGCGCGCTCCGTCACCGTGCGGATAATCAACTGGTGTCCCAGGTGCAGCCCGTCGAACACGCCGAGCGTCAGGACTGTTGGCCGAATGATGCTCGCGCTATCTGTTCCGTGAAAAAGTCTCATAGAAGTACTGGGTACTGAGTACTGAGTACTGAGTACTGAGTAGTTGCTTTTAACTCAGTGCTCAGTACTCAGTACTCATCACTTACGGTTAAGCCGTCATAGCTGAATTGAACGCCATAGGGTAACGTGGCCGAGTCACGCGCGTGTTTGATGTCGTGCGCGATGTGTGTGAAGAAAGTGCGTCGCGGCTTGAGTTGATCGACGTAGGAGAGCGCGCGTTCCAGTGAGAGGTGTGTCGAGTGCGGCTTCAGGCGCAGACAGTCAAGGACGAGCACGTCGAGGCCGCGCAGGCCGTTCATGGTCTCCTTCGGAATCTCGCTTAAATCCGTCGCATAGGCGAAATCGTTGAAGCGGTAAGCGATGACCGGCAGCCGTCCATGTATGACTTCGAGCGGGGTCACGTGCAGGTCGCGTCCGAGACAGAAGGTCGCGCCGGGTATGACCGTGTGCGGCACAACCTGCGGCAGCCCGCCGCCGAAATGCGAGGGCTCGAAGATGTACTTGAAGATTCGCCGTATATCGACCCATGCTCTGTCGTTGGCGTAGACGCCGAGCGCGCCGTGGCGAAAGTTCAGCGGGCGTATGTCGTCAAGGCCGAAGATGTGGTCGGCGTGGCAGTGCGTGATGAGCACCGCATCGAGCCATTTCAGTTTTTGTTTGAGCGCCTGCTGGCGAAAGTCCGAAGAGGTATCGACAAGCACAGTCTGCCCGCCATGCTCGATCAACACGGAGACGCGCAAACGCTTGTCACGCGGATCATCCGAGGTACACGTCTCACACTCGCACCCGATGGACGGCACGCCCGTCGATGTCCCTGTGCCGAGGAAAGTCAGTTTCATAAAAGCAGTAGACAGTAGACAGTAGTCAGTAGCCAGTAGAAAGAAAATCCGTCGTTTTTTCTACTGGCTACTGACTACTGTCTACTGTCTACTTTCCCCCGATGATGTCGCGTCCAGTAAATCCGCGTTTCGTCGTGGGGGGCGCGGTATTGGTGAGCGAAACGTATTGCATGCGGAGGTCTGAGAGTAATCCCTCAAAGATCTGCTGCTCTTGTGCCGCGAGGTTGCCGCGCGTCCTCTCCTGAAGCATGCCGAGCACGTCGATCCAGTGCTTGGCAAGCTGTAGATCGACGCCGTGCTCTCCTGTCACGGGATGCTCCATCATGCCGAGTGAAGCGGCAGCATTTGAAGCGATTGACATCAGGAAATTGATAAAGCTCGCCGGATCGTCAGCGCCCGGAATGGTTCTCTCCGCTGTGTGGCTCTCGTCGTGCGCCTCGGCACGCGAGGCGCGCCCGGCACTTCTTGTGCCGACTCCTTCTCCCTCTTCTCCTTCTGTGGCAGCGCGTGCGGCGTCAATACCACCATGCTGTTGCTGAGGCGTCTCCTGTGAAGCGGAGGCAGAAGATTCGCCCGCACGGCTTTCGCTGGCTGAAGAAGCGGCGTGCGCATCGCTGCCCGCGCCGACCGATTGATCCGCCGGATCGTCGCGTTCGACTTCGCGCGGTGTCCCGTCTGGATTAAAGAGGCGTCGATCAGTAACTTTGAACCCGGTCTGTTCTTCGCTCATCGTGCTTGTCTCGAAGGCGCAACTCTCGACGAGGCCGGGAGGCTGCGCTTCCATATCTTTCCAATTGGATTTAAAGCTTTATGTGATGATGGTAGCACCTCCATCCGTGCCCTCGCAAGAAGGCGGGTTATTTAGCAGTGTCCCAAGTTTCAACTCAACTCTCTGTGCCATCTCCGTGTTCTCTCGGGTCTGCGGTGGTGAGTGAAGTCTCAAGACACTCACCACCGCAGACACCGCAGGGCGCAGAGGGGGCACAGAGCAGTAATCATATGAGGACTCTACCGATTATTTTAGTCGCAGGTGATCGTTTATATGTTATTATCCGTGGCGCGTGGGAGACACCACGTTTTCCTTGAGATTCCTTTCGCGTGGTGGATGAAATGGCGAGCCCTGTGAGGTGGCTCGCCATTTCTATTTCAACCTGGTCGAAGCTTGATACGCGAAAGCCGTCTCGCACATCACCTCCTTGCACACCTCTTCGGCGCTCACGTACAATTCCCAGACGCTATTCATCAATCATCTCGGAGCCGAGTAGAGCCGAAACTTTTATGCCCGCTTCTTTTGACGATCTCGTCGCGTTGATGGCACGCCTGCGCTCACCTGAAGGATGTCCGTGGGACAGGGAGCAGACCTACGAGACATTAGCGCCGATGCTTTTAGAAGAGGCTTATGAAGCGTTTGAAGCCGTCGAAGAGGCGCGCGAGGGACGCCCCCTTGAGCTTCGCGACGAGCTGGGCGATCTGCTTTTTCAGATCGTCTTCTATGCGCAGGTCGCCGCAGAGCGCGGCGAGTTTACGATCCTGGACGTGACGGAAGCAATCCATTCCAAGATGGTGCGCCGCCACCCACACGTCTTCGGCGACGCGCAGGCAGAGGATGCGGCGCAAGTCCTGCGCAACTGGGAGGCGATCAAGGCTGAAGAGAAGCGGCTGGCAGGAGGCAAGGGCGCGAGTGATGTCGAATCATCGCTTCTTGACGGCGTCTCGCAAAAAGCGCCTGCGCTCATGGAAGCGCACCAGCTTGCGACGAAGGCCGCGCGCGTAGGCTTTGACTGGCAGCGCCTCGAAGACATCTTCGATAAGCTCCACGAAGAGATAGACGAGCTTCGCGACGCGATCAAACAGCAGGCGGAATCGGGCGAAGCCGCAGCGGCTCGCGTGCGCGAAGAGATCGGGGACATTCTCTTCGCCGTGACGAACATCGCGCGCCATTTACAGGTCGAGCCGGAGGCCGCCTTGAAAGTCACCAACCGCAAGTTCCGACGCCGCTTTCGCCACATAGAGCTAGGTCTGGCTGCGCGCCGAACCTCGCTTGACGCGGCGACCCTGGATGAAATGGAAGCGCTCTGGCAGGAGGCCAAAGCTATCAATACGGAAAAATCTTAACGCCAAGGGCGCAAAGGAGGAAGACGCAAAGGAAGTTCTTCTTCGCGCTCTTTGCGTGCCTTCCTTTGCGTCCTTTGCGTTTAATCTTCTTCTTCGCCTGACACTCAATTGGCACGCGCTCCAGAGTTTAATTTCAGCGCGCCGATGTCTATCTGGTAGATGTCGCCGAGCCCGTTGCGCGTGCTCCGCAGCCTGCGCGTCAGCTCCTGATAGTCCAGACGCTTCTCCAGCGGCGCGCTGCCAAGCCCTCGCGTGCTCGTCCAAAAAAAGTATTTTCCATCCGGCGACACCTTGGGTGAAATCTCGAAGCCGCTTGAATTGATCCCTTCTCCAAGGTTTACGGCTTTCGTCCAAGCGCCATTCCGCCTGTGGCTGAGATATAGATCACCGCTCCCTAAAGAGTCAGGACGCCCTGCGGCCATGAAGATCAGATAGCTCTCGTCCGGTGCGATGAAGGGCTCGAACTCATTGAACTCCGTGTTGATCGCCTCGCCCAGGTTCTCCGGTGTCGCATATTTCCCGTTGACCAGGCGCGAGCGATAAAGGTCTGTTCGCCCCTTGCCCCCCTCACGATCCGAGCCGAAATAGAGCGTTCCATCCATGGTCACGGTCGGAAACCATTCATCGCCGGGACTGCTAATCGGCGCCCCCAGATTTTTCGGCTCGCCCCATCCTGTCCCAAGCTTTTCCATCACCCAGATGTCCAGGTCTCTTTGCGTCTTGCCAGCCACAGGCCGGTCTGAGATGAAGTACAGTTTCAAGCCGTCAGGCGTGATGAATGGGTCGGCATCTCTGTACTGGCCTGAGAACTCCGCGACTGAGGGCGTCCCCCACCTACCCTGCGCCCAGTGCGAGACGACTATAGTCCAGAAGTTAAAATTGGGGCTGCTCTTCAAGAAGTAAACTCGGCGGCGGCTAAACAGATGCCGCACGCCTCGTCCTCGCAGGTGGGGCATTCACCCCACCCTTGACCAAAGGGATGCTGCGCCCCTTTGGAAACCCAAGCGCGAAGACTGATTCATCCCCACCGCAAGCGG
>DASVVT010000088.1:0-141258 GCA_036386415.1 Pyrinomonadaceae bacterium | reverse complement strand
GTTTGTGAGGCGACCCGTAAAGCCTGCACGCTTGAGCGCCTCGATGGCTTTCGCGCTGCGGCCACCCATCTTGCAATGCACCACGGTGTCCCTCTCAGGGTCTATCTCCGACATGCGATTGACCACCTGTCCGAGCGGGATGTGCTTCGAGTCTGGAATACGCGCGACGGCATACTCTGCGGGCTCGCGCACATCTATAATCTGCACGTCGTCGCCCCTGTCCAGGCGCTCTTTAAGTTCGGTTGCGGTAATCTCCGTCATCTGTTGTGAATTAGGCTGGCTCATACGACCCTCCGTCAGCATTCGATAAATTATTGCTTCTGCTTTTGAATCCAGCCGCATTGTAACTCGCGTACGGAAAAGTGGACAAGACAGTAAAAGGACAGGCGTCGTCTTCCGAGGACGACGCCTGCCCCTTCGCATTAATTGTTCACAACGGACTGGCTACCAGGCGCATTTAGCGCACTAGATTCGCGACCGTGATCAGTACACCCGCTAACTGGAAGATGCTTACGGGCGCTGGAAGACATACGCTCTCACTTAAAGTCCCGCACTGCGGTGGCACCCTCTGCGGAGGCTGAACTTTGCTGGCCGTGGTAGATGCCGTGCGGATACGGCTTTGGGCTGAAGCTGAGGTTGAGGTGGAGATGGTCATTGCCAGAACCATCAGACCCGTGAGTAGAATTGCTTGAATTTTTTTCATTTTCCTTATCCTTACATTTAAAATTTAATCAGTGGATGATGAATGCCTCTGACACTTCAACTCATTGCAACGTGTGTGCCAGGCAGAAATACGGCTATCTGACCCTGAATAAGCGATCAGGCGCTAGTGAAATGCGAACAAAGTATGCGCTCTCTGCTGGGTGTGAGCTGTGGTTTGAAGCTTTTAGATTGTAACTACAGGGCTTTGCTTTTAGTGCGAACAAAATATGCACTGCGAACGAAGTATTAGCCGTGCGGGCTTTGCCCGCCGATGCCTAGTTGCCCGCCGGAATTTGAGGTTGCCCGCCAATGAGTAAGGAAAAAGAATACAGGTTAGTTTATATGAAGCCTGGACATAAATCGGGCGAGTGGCAAAAACATGTGGATTTTTGCCACTCTATGGAGTTATGGCTACCAACCAAACTCCACCACCCGACTGCTTGTTGCGTCTTATTCAACAAGCACAGGAACATTACAAACAACTGCCGCCCAGAGGCAAACCCTCGCGCGGCAGACCCTTGTTCTTTGACACCAAATCATTTTTCCTGCTCGCCGTCTGCGCTGTCGTCTTGCGCTGTTTCAAGGCTGCGGAGTTGGAGCGTCTCCTCTTACGCGACGCCTTGCTGTGCAGCGCTTTAGGCTTTGAACGCAGACCGCATCGCAAAACCATTGCGCGCCGCTTAGTCAGGCTGTTGCCGGAAGCAGAGCGACAAATCAAAGACCTCGGCAGCGAGATACTTGCGGCCACCACCCATGCGGAGGCTGCGGCCATCAGCGCCATTGACGGGCGGATGTATGAAGCAACGGGGCCGAAGTGGCATAAACAAGACCGTGCAGTTGAGCGCGTCCCCAATGGCTTGCGCAACGTAGACACCGAATCACGCTGGTTCAAGAGCGGGTATCGCGGCTGGGTTCAAGGCTATCGCCTTGTGCTGCAAGGCTTAGTCTTTCCGCAGCCCGTCCCGCTGTTTGCCACTTAGATGATGAACGATAGAGGTGAAGCCACGGTGGTCAAAACGGCGCTCGCAGAAGATCGTTTGCCGGTCACCTCGGTTCTGCTGGGTGATGAAACTTTTGGCGGCAAGCCATTGACCACAGCTTACTGGCGTGCCGGAGGCTTTTTACTGACGCCCAAGCAACTCTCGGAGAAACGGCGCACCTGGAAAGATGACTTGTTCTCGTATCGCAAGGAGACGATTGAACTGCTTTTCCAGAGAGTGCTGCAAGCCTCTGACTTGAAAGCTTGTCCGAGTAAAGGGCTGTGCTACAACGGAGCTTTTGTCTTAGCCAGTGTATGGTTGTATCAACTGATCTTCTGGTGCAATTACCGGCAAGGCACAGCGGCAGCGGATGTCAAAGAACAAATAGAGTTAGCCAGATGGCGAATTCAGTTATGATTTATGTCCATGCTTCAGTTTATATAGAGTGGGAAGATTCACACGGCGTATCATCTGACTGGCAGTATCTTAGCCAGTGCAAGCCGTCCGTCGTGGTGTGTAAGTCGGTAGGGTGGCTAATTCACGACGGCAAGGAATGTAAGGTGGTAGTACCTCATTTAACTGATTCCGCCCACGTAAAACGGCAAGGCTGCGGAGATATGACTATCCCCACAGCCGCCGTTTTGAAGATGGTTAATTTGAGAGAGACTAGATCATCTCGTAAACAAAGAAAGGGTTAACTACTTACCTTTCTTCCCTCCGCCCTTCTTTGCTCCGCCCTTCTTACCGCCTTTGCTGCTTGCGTTGCCCTCCGCTTGTGACAAGTCCGATGCTGCAACACTCTTCACTTTTGACGAATGCCTATCATCGCCCAACACATTGCTGGCCTTCTTCGCAACCTTTGGCGAGGTTTCCTTGTTTACCATTGTAGTTCTCCTTTGTTCGATACATGGCACGAAATTGCGCCGATGCAATACTACCATAAGTCAGGCTGCTACTGACCAAAATTTTGGTTTCAGATTCAACTCATACATACTCTGAATGAGGCAACAGATGTTGTGACAGAGTATCTTGCAAAGTGCTTCGTTAATCTGCGCTCTCTTGGTCTTGCTTCTCAGAGCATCCCCGAACTTAGATTTAATCATGTGGAATGTTGTCTCAACATTTGAGCGTTTGTGATAGTGCTGCATGAACCACTCCTGATTATGCGAGTAGTAGTGATACATCCTTTTCCATAGCTCGCTCTGGCGTCTGCCGCTCGCGTTACTATTCGCTCTAAATGCAATGTACGGCATCGCGTGAGCATCTTGAACAACCTTGAGGTTAGCAGATGAAAGATAGGCTTTATCCGCACTCACTTCCTGCATCATGTAGAAGTTCTTTGCTGTCGCTTCTACGAGTGGCTTGAAGTGTGGGCTGTCGCCAGCGTAGCGGTCTGTGATTTCAACGGCTGTTACAACGTTGGTTTTCACTCCGCACATGAGATGTACCTTTATCCAGTCCTTAGCTTCCAACAACTGAGAGTCGGTATACTTGGCACTTATCCATTGCACGAAGCGGCAAGTTGAAAGACCGCTACTGTCAACGGCAAAGTCTTTTTCAATAGCGGCGAGCGGCAAGCTGCTCTCTTCAATAAGCATCTGCAAGTAAGGTGTCAACATCTCCGATTGAAAGTAATCGAAGATCACGTTATAGCTTGGGGCTTGTGATAGGTAGCCTTTGCCTTGAGCATCGCGCAGGTCTGTCATAAAGCGACGGCCTGAGACAGTGCTATAAACTTTGAAGGCCATAGCGAAAATCATATCTTCAAGCGACATGCGTCTCTGTCCTGCGCCGTGTTGAGCAGGAGAGCCGACACCCTGACAGAGTTGGTGGAGCAGGTAGAGGAAAAGCCTTTTCTCGTTCATCTGCGCTTTGTTATAAGCAGGCCATTCTTGACGGTACGTCTGGCGAGTGACTTTGACCGTCTCCGTCGTTGTAGTCTTGCCGTTCGCCGTGACCGTTGTTTTAGTTTTCTCCGTCTGTTCGATGGTGTGCTCGACGGCGTAGATGTGTTTACACTTCGCTTGTCGAAAGTCGAAGTCAGGGCATGTGCAATGCTTGGCATCGGCGTCTACTTTGTATTTGCCGCGTCCAGATTGGCTTGGGACTAAATAGAGATTGCCGTCTTTTTTGATGGTAGCTTTGTTGGCTATGGCAAGACCTTTTTGCTGTCTGATGTCCATTGTGAACTCTCCTTTTAATGTTGAGTCCACACGGCGCGAAGCGTATAATCAGTGTTGCGAGTACCTTACAGCTTCGGCTGTGTGGGAAAATGGCCTCGCTGGTTGTTAGCGCAACTGGCGGGGCTTTTTACTTCTCAAATAACCCACCTATATTATGCTTGAGCGGTCAAGGATTGTCAAGATATATTTACAGGATGTCAAGAAAACTTGACATAGCCTTGGAGGCCAAGGCGGTAAGGCTAGTCTGCAATCAGGGGAAGATCAGGAGTGAAGGCTCGGCAACAAATTAAACCTTGTGCTGAGTGTGTCGTGTATGGTAATCTGAAAATGCTAAAGGCCAACTCTTAGGTTTTGTAGTCGCGAAACCCAAACCTTAGAGTCAGCCCTTGCATGTAGGAGGTGATGCTTATGTGAGCGGGCAACGGAGCTACGAAAGTAGCTCCACCGCCCCACCGTCCTTCTATGTTTATAGCAAAAAATAACTATAGGAGCAAGTTAAATTATGAGTTCAGAAGAGATAGATTACGAAGCGGTATTGGCTGATCTTCACGAGAGGCGCAGCAAAATAGATGCTGCGATAGACGCAGTTAAAGGCATCTTGGCTGCAGTTGGACGAACACCAACAGGATCAACCCGCATTAGAAGCGCGCAGGATATTGCTCCTGATGCGTTTTTTGGGCTGACTATTGCCGAAGCGGCTATAAAATATTTGGGAATGGTGAGAAGCGCGCAGACCCTTCCTCAGATTTGGGAAGCACTGAAACAAGGTGGACTGCCCCATACAAAATACAATGCGGTTTATACCGCTCTCACGCGCAGAGAGCAGGTCGGAGACGTAATCAAGCTTCCTGATGGTAGCTACGGCTTGGCTGAATGGTATCCTACTAACCCCACCGCCAAACGACAAACTAAGCAAAATTCAAAGCCGCAAGAGGCTGCGGCTGAAAAAGAATCTCCCGCCAAAAGTAACGTAACACCAATCGCACGCGAGCAAGGCGCAATGACTCAACCAGATCATTGTGAGGTTTTCTTACGTGAGGCAAAGAAGCCCCTACATATAACTGTCTTGCTTACGATGCTCGCAGGGAAAGGTATAATCACGAAAGCTGTAAACTTGAGCACCCCTCTTAGAAAAGACCCGAAACAGCGATTTGAGAATCTAGGCAGCAACACATGGGCGCTGGCAGAATGGCCTGAATCTATGAAAGCGCCATATCGGAAGGACAAGAAGGAGGCCACTTTGCCTATATGATTTTTGAGTACACGGTATTTCCAGATGATACAGTTCCAAAAGGCTATGTTGAGATTCCATTATTAGATGTACGCCTTTTTTATCGCGGGCAGCAAGATGATGTTAGTTGTCTTGTGGATTCAGGCGCGGATGGGTGTATGTTTCATTCATCCGTCGCCGAAAATCTTGGGATTGATTTAGAAAGCGGCGAGCCGGTAACTCATTACGCTCTAGGAATGACACCGCTCCAATGCTATATGCATACAATCGAACTACAGATTTTCGACTTTGATGAGCGGATACAAATTCGGGCTGGATTCTCAAGGGATAGTGAGATGTGCGTGCTAGGCCAGGATGGTTTTTTTGAGAATTACGAAATCACGTTCCGAGGATATGAGAAAACTTTTGAGATAAACTCAAGACCAAAGCCTAGCAATGTACTTCCCATTAAATGGCCGCACCCAAAGTAAAACAGCCTCGCTAAAGCCATTCGACTGTGCGTTACGCTTGGCTTCGACGGCGTCTTTACCACTACCTACAATAATATCCCCGTCCTCAGATTTAAGCACAGCAACCCACTGGCCTTCATGCTTTCTGAGTTCGTTAAGGTAAGACACTTCTTTCTCGCTTAATTCTTTTATCATATGTCCTCCCTTACGCTACGTTGGGAGAAAAACGGCCTAGACTACCTAGAAATAGCCTAGACCTAGCTTGTAACTACAAACTATACACTTTTGCGCCATGTACGTACAAGGGAAACGTATACACATTGTATACAAGTTGTATATACGCTTATTCTTTGGTTTTTTCTTTAGACCATCTGGCTTTAGCAGCGTCTTGGGCGATTTTCTTGCGTCTCTTGGCTGATAACTTCGCTGCGCGAGCTTTGCCACCCTTCAGACCGCCTAAGCGTCCGAGTGTAACGGCTGCGATGTTCTTTACTCTTATAGGTGCAACGGGTGAAGGATTTTCATTGATAGGATTACCTGTAGCCAGATCGGTTATGCTTTTTATTTTTTTATTCATGGTGTGCCTGCTTTTCATTCATGCTTGAGCGGTCTTGCATGTCGGATTATGCACTAAATGTAACTACATGGCAAGCGTGCGAATGATAGCCTCAAGCAGATTGTTAAAGTCACCTGACTTCGCGACGATCAGAATAGGTATTTTCTTACGATGCGCCTGTGAGTGTGTAAACCGCTTTAGTTCCAGTCCTGTCATATCCGGCAACTCTTCATCGAAAAGGAAGAGTGAATATCGAATCTCGCTTTCAATGAAGATGCGCGCCTCTGTCCCTCTAGGGCATCGCACGACAAAGCAATCCAGACGTTTGAGCGCATCCTTGAGGAACGAAGTTAAATCATGGTCGCGCCCGACATACAGTAGTCGGTATTTCCAATGTATCCGGTGTGAAGGCATGGTATATTTGCGCGGCTCTTGTCTTTGAAAAAGTAACGGCTGATGCGACGGCTCAACTCCCAACTTGATGAGTGATGAGCAGCGCCGTTGAGCATGAAAGGTTCATTCTCACCGCGCACAAGTTGGGCAACGGCATGTTATACTTAAATAAGTATAACAACAAGCCGTCATTCCACCTGTCAGGAGGCCACTCCTGATGGGCAAAGGCGTGCGTTCAAAGCCGGAACGTCTGGCGGGAAAGCTCAAGGATATTCGGCTGGCTTTGGGTTTATCTCAGACTGAAATGCTGCATAGATTAGGAGTGCAAGACCTCATTACATACCATCGGATTTCCGATTATGAGTTAGGAAAGAATGAGCCGCCACTTACCATTCTTTTGCAGTATGCGCGAGCAGTCAATGTCAGTACAGATATTTTGATAGACGATGATCTGGATTTACCCGCCAAGCTGCCTGCGAAGCAGACCCGCCGTTAAATTTCGCCTGCCCGCCAATTATTTCCTCTGCCCGCCAGAATCATCCCTAGAACCTATCGGCGGGCAAAGCCAGCCGTGCGGGCTTTGCCTCAAAAGTCAGGATCGAGTATAAAAATCACGGGGAACACAGGTTACTTTATCCCCCTGCATAAGGTAATTCTCCTAAGGGCGAAGTAGTCGGGGGGCTGCTTCGCCCTTTATATATCAGGCTACGGGTTTACAGGCCGAACCAACCGACCTTGCTTTGCTTCAAAGGCCGCGATGGTGTTAATTTTCCAGATGACTCGACATACATGAAGACCAACAGGTGCAGGAGATGAGATTCGAGTATTACCACGCGGGGCTTGACGATATGCGGAAGATTTCCGTTGACGGGACTGTCCCGCGCAGCCTTCACTTTTCACACTGGCAGGGAAACGAAACGCCCACGGCTGTCAAAGCTGATACTTCGACGGAGATCGCCTTGAATGTCATCGGCTCGCCTGACAGAGATCACCTGACGCAGGGGATAGAGCTCGTCACCAATAACCATTTCGACACGGACGGCGTGCTCTCCGTCTGGACTATGCTCACGGGCGAGCGCGCCGGAGAGCTGCGAAGCGAATTGATCGCCGCCGCCGAGAATGGAGATTTCTCCGCATACAGCGGTGAGAACGCTGTGCGCGCGAGCATCGTCATACAGGGCTCCGAGCAGCCCGATCCGAATGAGCAGACCATCTCGCCGCTGGCGGCTCATCTGGCGGGTCATCCTCTCACGGACGAGGCGCGCGCCTACGAGCTTGTCCTGCCCGAAGTGGAACGCGTGCTGACGCGCATCGGTGATTACGAGCCATTATGGCGCGACGGCTGGCAGCGCGTCGCGGCGGCTTTAGAGAGCTTCGCGCGCGGCGCGTCCCGTGTTGAAGAGCAAGAGGATGTCAGTCTCTCCATCATCACCATCGCGCCGTCGTCATATAGCCCGGCGGGCTTCGATCCTCAACGTCCGGCCACGCCCTACACGGCCATCACGCATCACGCGAAAGGCAGCCTCTACCTGATCGCCCTGCCCTTCAATGACAAGTGGACTTACCGCATAGACTATCCCTATTACTCCTGGGCTGTGACGGTCGTGCGCCCACGCGTCAAGCGCCGCGATTTCGTCCCGCTCGTCGCCGCGCTTAACGAGGTCGAGGGAAACCAGAAAGGGCGCTGGAAACTGGATAGCAACGAGCTTGCATCGGCAGTCAAGTTCATGGATCAGGGCGGGCGGCTGGCCGCTTCGAGCCTCACGCCTGATGCTGTGGCGCGAGAGGTGCGCGCTTCGTTGTTGCTGGAAACCAAAACGCCTGTCGCCGGTGCACATAGTGGCTGATTGGGACGAGCGTTACAGTCTAGGCGAGCACGCGACCTCTGAGCCGAGCCGTCTTCTCGTGCGCGTCGCGCGCGGCCTTGCGCCGGGACGCGCCCTTGATATAGCGTGCGGCGCTGGCCGTCATGCTGTTTTCCTGGCCGAACACGGCTGGCAGGTCACAGCCGTGGATTCATCGAGCGTCGGCATCAGGCTCACAGAGCAGCGAGCGCGCGAGCGCGGCGTCACAGTTGATGCGCGTGTCGCAGACCTTGAGCGCGGAGAGTTCAGCATCGACCCGGAAGCTTATGATCTGATCATTATCTTCTACTACCTGCAACACGACCTCTGGCCGCAGATTCGCGCCGGAGTCCGCCCGGGTGGGCTGGTGGTCGCCGCGATTCACCTGATCGACGAGAGTGCCGACACGCGCCCCATGAATCCGGCGTTCCTGCTTCAGCCCGAAGAGCTGCGCGCGGAATTCAGCGACTGGGACATCAAGCACTATCACGAAACACTGCTCCAAGATGACGACCCCGGCCAGCATCAACGACGGACAGCAGAAATAGTCGCAAGCAAGAACGGTAAAGCAGTAGACAGTAGCCAGTAGTCAGTAGTCAGTAGATGAAGACCGCGTGTTGGCTACGCTACCTACTCTGAATTATGATGAGCAACACCAAACAGCATCAACTGATTTTCTGTTCTACTGGCTACTGACTACTGTCTGCTGTCTACTGCTTCTTATGCACGACGTTATCATCATTGGCGCGGGGCCTGCGGGATTGTCAGCCGCTTTGTGGTGTGACGAGTTGGGGCTGGATACGCTCGTGCTCGAACAGGAGGTGGAGGTCGGCGGGCAGCTCCTGTGGACGTATAACGCAATCGAAAATTATCCGGGCGTGCGTGCCAGGGACGGGCGTGAGTTGCGCGACCTGTTCGCCGGTCAGCTCGATGGTGCGGATTTCGATCTGTGGACGGAGGTGTTGATTGAGAGCGTCGATCTGCGTGCGAAGCGCATCGCGCTCCGCAGTGGCGAAGAGCTACGGGCGATCAGCATCATCATCGGTACGGGCGTGCGCCGCAGGCGTCTGGGCATTGCGGGCGAGATAGAGCTGACCGGGCGCGGCGTCGTCGAGTCTGGAACGCGCGACCGCGCGTCTCTTGAAGGAAAAGATGTGTTAGTGGTCGGGGGCGGCGATGCGGCAGCGGAGAACGCTTTGATGCTGGCCGAGGTGTGCCCGACCGTCACGCTCGTGCATCGTGGCAAAAGGCTTCGCGCGCGTAAAGATTTCGTCGAGCGTCTGCGAATGGATCATCGCATCACTGTGTTCACGGAAGCGGTCGTGCTGCGCATCATCGGCGAAAGTGAAGTCGAAGGGGTGGAAATCCTGCGCGCACACGCGATCAAGCCTTTCCAGATGGCTGTCCGGGGCGTGCTCATACGCATCGGGGTCGAGCCGAACACGGAGTTGTTCCGCGATCAGGTGCACATGGACGAGCGTGGGTTTATAGTGGTCACGGGTGAGCAGGAGACGAGCATCGGAAACGTCTTCGCAGTGGGCGACGTTTCCAACCCCCTTGCGCCAACCATCAGCGGTGCGACCGGCGCGGGCGCGACTGCTGCGAAAGTGATCGCTTCTCGCTTGACCGGAGGACTAGATCGTCAATCGTGAATCGACTCACGCGTTCTCTTTTCCATTCACGATTGACGATTGACGACATGACAATCTTCAGTAAAGCGGAGAAGGATGTGAATTACGAGACGGTTTCGGCTGCGGAACTGGATGAGCGTCTGAGGCGCGGCGAAGAGGTGCTGCTCGTGGATGTGCGCGAACCGGAAGAGTATGCCCACGCGCGTATTGAAGGCGCGCGGCTGCTGCCGCTCAGCCTGTTTCCAGAATGGGCAGAGACTCTCAATCCGGATGATGAGATCGTCTTCATGTGCCATCACGGGATCAGGAGCGCGCAGGTCTGCGCCTTTATGGCGCGGCAGGGATTCAAGAAGCTCTACAATCTGGCGGGCGGCATAGATGCCTGGTCGTGTGAGGTAGATGCCAGCGTGCCACGATACTAGAAAGTAGACAGTAGACAGTAGTCAGTAGTCAGTAGAAAAGAAAAACGAGTTGATGCCGCTCAACATAGATCACGGCAGGTAACGTAGCCAACAAGCCATCTTCATCTACTGGCTACTGACTACTGTCTACTGTCTACTTCTCTTCATAGGAGTGCGAGGTGACTAATCCTGAATCGGTTATCGCGGCGCTGGAAAACGCTCCGGGCATTATCATTCCGATGATCCGTGAAATTTCGGGGGCGGTCGTCAAGCGGCGACCGCGACCCGGCAAATGGTCTGCTCATGAACACGCCTGCCATCTGGCGGAAGTGCACACGCTCTTCTTCAACCGTCTCGACCTGATGCTGAGGGAGCAGAGCCCGCGCATCACTCCGTACGATCCTGACAGGGACATGGATGAGGACGCGCTGCTGAAGATGGATCTGTACGAAGCGATGGGGCGCTTTTCAAGCGACCGCCGCCAGCTCGTCGAAAGGTTGAAAGCGTTGTCCACAGACGACTGGCAGCGCACCGCCGCGCATGAAGAGTACGCGCATTATTCCGTCTTCATCATGTTTCGCCACCTGGCGCTGCACGACATGCTGCACGCCTACCGGATCGAAGAGCTGCTGCTCAAGAAAGACTGGGAGGAGGAGAAGAAATGATGAATGCGGATTTCTGAATGCGGATTGCGGAATGAAAAGATTTGAGATTTGGAATCTCAGATTCGAGATTCCCGAAACGCCATTCCGCAATCCGAAATCCGCATTCCGCATTTATCGTCATGCGTCCGGCGTATACTGAGCAGCATGTCCTGGCTTATCCGGTTGAATATATCGCCGGGATAGACCTCTACAACGCGGGCGAGTTTCATGCGGCGCACGATGCCTGGGAGGATCGTTGGATGGGCGAGGTCGGGCCTCAGGAGAAACTGTTTCTTCAGGCGATGATTCAATCGGCGGTGGCATTTCATCACCTGGAGATCGGGCGACCCGGCGCGGCGCGGCGTATGTACCAGATGGCGAAAGAGAAGTTCGCGCGATTGGGAACGAGGCGCTTCATGTCGCTCGATCTGGAGGATTACCAGGCGCAGCTTGATCGCGCGCTCGCTTGGCTCCTGACCGTACCCGACCCGCGCGAGTTGCAGCCGCCGCCGGTTGAGCCGCCCGTCATCCGCCTGCTGCCGGAAGTGATGGAGTACGATTAGATGAGCATTGAAATCGGAGAGAGCCGCGCGCAGGTTGCGGAAAAGGGCGAGGCTGTGCGGCGAGAGACGGCGGGAGGCGCGTTCCCTGTGGCGGCAGCAGTTGTGCGCGACGTGCGTTTGCTGCTCGTCGCCCTGTGGCTGGGCGCGGCTGTCTTCTTCAGCGCTGTCGTCGCGCCGAGCGCCTTCATCGTGCTGCGCAGGGGAAATGTCCCGCATGCGAACGAGCTGGCCGGGTCAATCGTCACACGCACGCTCTCCGTAGTGAACACGGGCGGCTTCGTCATCAGCCTGCTCCTGCTGGCGAGCGCCTTTCTTTTCATCCGCGCTGCCAGCCGACGCGCGTTCTACATGGAGATCATCTCGCTCATGTTGTTACTGCTCGTGACGGGCGCGGGGCAGTGGGTCATCGCGGCGAAGATGCTGGCGCTGCGCGCCGCGCTGGGACGTCCCATAGACGAAGTGGCTCAGAACGATCCCCTGCGCATCGCCTTCAATAGCCTGCACGGCTATTCCGTCACCGCCCTCGCCGTAGGGATCATCGCCGCTACGGTCGCCCTGCTGCTCATCGCGCGTAGAAGGCAGACTTTTGAGGAAGGATAGATAGATGGAGATAATCGAGCGAGTTGACGAGTGGCGAGACGCTTACGGTCGCTGGCAGCAAGGGCGTGGGGCGGGGGCTTCAGGCGGCGACGTCGTGGCTGATGATTACCCGTATGTAGAGAACAAGCGTGCGCCTTTTATTCCGGCGCGCCGCGCGCTTCCGATGCTCAAACTCGCGCTTGTTTCTTCGGCGGGCGCGTACATCGACGGCACAGACCCATTCGACTTGAATGCAACGGGTGGTGACGTTCAATTGCGCGAGATACCTGTCGAGGTGGAGGCGGATGACCTGCGCTTTGCCGCACGCGGGTACGACCCAAGGGCCGTCGAAGAAGACCTGAACTCGCAAGTGCCAATCGAGCGGCTGCTTGAGTTTCAGGGCAACGGCATCATCGGAGAACTGAATCCAGTGTGGTGGAGCTTTGCGGGCTTCATCCCGGATGCCGCGCGCCTTGTGGATGAGATGCTGCCGGAGCTGGTCAGGCGACTCAAGCGCTATGAGGTTCAAGCGGCGCTGCTCATCCCTGCCTCGCGCCTCTGCCATCAGTCAATCGCACTGGCAGCGCGCGCCATCGAACTGGCGGGAATCTCGACGATGATGATCGCCGTCGAGAGAGAGATCGTAGAGAGGGTGCGGCCACCCCGCGCTGGATATTATCGGGGCGAGTTCGGGCGCGTCGCAGGCCAGCCCGGTTGGCCTCAACACCAGCGGCGCTTGCTCGATGAAGCTCTCAGGTGGATAGAGCCGCTCGATCAGCCAACTGTACGCAAACTCGTTGTCGAACTGGAAACACAGGTCGAGCAAGATAGAGGGGAGAAATAGATGTTAGATGTCAGATGCTGGATGTTAGTCGTTGGCTTTTACTAACATCCAGCATCTGACATCTAACCTCCGATTTTTGCGATTGTCTCCGAAACTTGTGCGAAATCGAAGGGCTTGCCGATGACGCCATTGATGAGATTCTTTTCGCCGGCGGGCGGCGCGGTTCCTTTACCGTAGCCTGTGACGAGCACGATCCGCATGTTCGGCCAGCGGCGGCGAATCTCGCGCGCCACTTCCCACCCATCCATCTCAGGCATCGAAAGGTCTGTGAAGACCAGATCGAAGTGGTCTGTGGCGAGCATCTCAAGCGCTTCACGCCCGCTCTCTGCGGTCGCGACCCTGTGCGTTAAGGCCGCGAGCATATCGCCCAGAGTCTCACGCACGACTGATTCATCGTCGATCACAAGCACAGAGAGAGAGGGCGTCTCTGTCTCTTCCGCCTTCAGGTCTACCTGTACGTGCGTGTGTTCGGCCACGGGCAGATCAATCAAGAAGGTCGCGCCGCGTCCAACTTCGGATTCGACGCTGATCGAACCCTCGTGGCGTTCGATGATGCCGTAGCTGACGGCCAGTCCGAGCCCCGTCCCGTGCGCGCCCTTCGTCGTATAGAAGGGCTCGAAGATCTTCTCGCGCACATCCTCCGTCATACCTGTTCCGGTATCCGTAAAGCGCAAGCGTAATCGCCCGTCCCATTGTTCACAACTGATCGTCAGCCGACCCCCGTAGGGCATCGCGTCCACGGCATTGACGATGAGATTGACGAAGACTTCGCGCAGCTCAGAGGCGCTGCCCTCAGTGTAGAACGAAGATTCCGCTTCGAGCACCACGTCGTAGTGCAGGCCACGCATGCGCGCTTCGTTCTCCCAGCGCGTGCGTGTGATCTCCACCGCGTCGCGCAGCAGAGAGCTCACGTCCAGCATCTCGAACTCCTTGATCTGGGATTGACGCGCGAAGGTCTGGATGCGGCGCACGGTGGCAGCAGCATCTTCGGCGGCGGTCTGGATGATCTCCAGGTTGCGCGTCACCGCAGGCGATTGCACGTCGCGGCGCATCAACTGCGCGCGACCGAGAATGGCGGCCAGCGCATTGTTGAAATCGTGTGCCACACCGGAGGCGAGCTGCCCCAGAGCGCGCAGCTTATCGGCTTGCGCGGCACGCTGACGCTGCTGCTTCTGTTCCGTCACGTCGCGCCAGATGCAGAGCACGCCCGTCGTGCGGCCTTCCACGACGAGCGGCGCGTTGTCAAAGAGCGCGTAGCGTACTTCACCATCGCGCGCCATGTAGCGCGCCTCGTAACTTTGCGTCTCGCCCCGGAGCGCGCTCTCGAAATATTCGCGCGCCATTTCGCGGTCAGCCCCGTAGACGATCTCCAAAAAGTGGTGGCCGATCAAATCTTCCGGACGATAGCCGCCCGCCGTGCTCGTGGCCGTGTTGCACCACAGGAAAGAGCCTTTGCCGTCGATGGCGCAGATGGGCTCGCGCACGCTCTCCAGGATGTTCGTCAAGAGAGATTGACGCTCGCGCGCCACGGCCTCAACCTTCCTCAAATCTGAAAGATCGCGCGCCGTGCAGACCGTGCCGACCGTCCTGTTTCCGCTCTCGATGATCGGCTCGACCGTGACCAGCAGCGGGCGATTATAACGTTCGGGCGTGATCTCCATCGTCACGCTGTGGCTTCCGGCCAGCGCTCTTTCGACAATGCAGGCTTCGTCGCCGCTCGTGCGTAAAATGTCGCAGCAATGACGCCCCAGGAGCAGGTGCGGCCAGGTGTCTTCCATCGCAGCCCCGGCACGATTGACGCGGATCAACTGTCCCCCGTTGTCGAAGATGAAGATGCCGTCCGACATCGCGTCGAAAGTCGTCTCCCACTCTTTCTTGGCGCGGCGCGTGATCTCGAACAGCTCGGCCTGCGCGATCCCCGTTGCGAGTTGCGCCGCGACCGCCTCGACCAGCGCCACATCGTCCTCTTTCCAGCGCCGTAGACGATCCGTCTGATGTATGCAGAGCACGCCGCGAAAGCGACCCTGGACGTTGAGGGGGCAACTGATCTGCGAGCGCAGCCGTGCGCGCGCCGCATGAGTGCGGATGGCGTTGCTGAACTCTGTCGATCCGTCCGCGTAGTTGAGCGCGTCGTCGATCACGATGGGCTGCGAAAGACGCAGCAGCCGCTGACCGACCGGATCGTCAAAGCTCACGTCGAGACCCCTGATGCTCAAAGAGTTCGGGGCGACGTATTCGTGCTCGGCTGGTGCGTCCGCGTGCGCCGGGTCGTAAAGGTGCAGGTGGACGCGCGAGGCCGCGAGCGCGCGTCCCAGCTCGTGCGTCGCCGTGCGCAGCACTTCGGGCAGGCTCAGGGAGGCGCGGATGGCTAGGCTCAGGCGATTAATCAGCGCCTCGCGCGAGGAGGTCGCGGCGGCCTTCTGGTAGAGCTCCGCCTGGCGAATGGCGATTCCGGTTTGATCCGCGACGGCGCGCGCGAGCGCGATATCCGTCTCGTGCCAGTGGCGCACGCCGCGCGTCGTCGAGATGGCGAAAGTTCCAGGTATCTCGTCGCCGACTTTCACGCCGACGTACATGATCGAGCGTGTGCCGACCGCGCGAAGGATATTATTATAGAGGTGACGGATGCGTTCGTCCGTGGCCGCATCATCAAAGGCCAGGACGCCGTGCTCGCGTATGCCTGTGATGAGGTCTGCGACTTGAGACAAGTCATAGGTGCGACTGGCCGCAGAAACTCCGGGGGCGCGGTACTCCGCGACCGGCCGCACAACCCCCGCTCCTTTATCCTGCATGAACATCACGCAACGGTCTGCCCCGAGGTGCGAGCCCAATTCATTGACGGCGGTGCGAAACACCTCCGTCGGATCGAGCGAGCGGTGAACGGCGCTCGTAATACGGTTGATGAGCGCCTCGCGCTTGACCTGCTGCGCGAGCGCCACCTCGGCTCCTTTGCGTTCGGTGATGTCCTGAATCTGCGCGATGAAGTAGAGCGGTTGGCCTGCGGCATCACGCACGAGCGAAACGCTCAACAGCACGAAGACCACATGCCCCTGACTGTGGAAATAACGTTTCTCCATCTGGTAGGTGCGAATCTCCCCGTCGAGCATCTGGCGCACATGATCCAGATCGGCGTCGAGATCGTCCGGGTGCGTGATGGCCTGAAAGGTGGTCGCCCGCAACTCCTGCTCCGTATAGCCGACGATCTCGCACATAGAGTGGTTGACCTGTAGCCAGCGGCCTTCCGGGCTCACGAGCGCTATGCCGATGGGAGCATTATCAAAGGCGCTGCGAAAGCGCTCCTGATTCTCTCTGAGCGCCTCTTCGGCGCGCTTACGCTCGATGGCGAGCGCGATCTGGCCTCCGACCGATTCGAGGAATTCGATGTCGCGCTCCGAATAGATGCCCTTCTCCTCGTAATGCTGGACGACCAGCACGCCCATCGTCTTCGTCGGCGTGCGTAGTGGAACGCCGAGCCAGGAAGGCGCGTCCGTCCCGCTCAGTTCGACTTCGCCCTCGGCCTCCAAACGGCGAAACAGCTCATCGCCCACATCGCTGAAGAGCAGCGGGCGGCCAGTGCGCAGCACATAGGCCGTCAAGGCTTTGGCGGAGAGGTTGCGCGGCGGCGGCGGCGGATCGAACTTATCGACGAAGAAATCGAAGTGGATCATCTCCGTGGCGGGTTCGTAAAGTGCGACAAAACAGTTCTCAGCATACAGCACCTTGCTGATCGATTGATGGATGAGCCTGAACAGCTCATCCATATTCGCCGTGAGCATGACCCCCTGGAGGATTTCAAAGATCACCTGACGCTCGCTTTCGGCGCGCTTGCGCTGCGTGATGTCGCGTACGACGAGCTGAATCGCAGGCTTGCCGTCATAAGTGGTGGGAATACCTGTCACTTCAACGTCTATAATCTGACCGTCAAGCCGAACGAGCTTCTCTTCGAGCAGCTCCGTCTGCCTGCCCCCGGTCTGTAGTTGCTGAACCCTCTGCCTGACGATTGGCAGATAGTCCGGATGGACGATCTCGAAAATGGATCTCCCGATCAACTCTTCCGGGCTGGCCGCGCCAAGCAGCTTTGTTCCCGCCGCGTTGATGTAAACAAACTTTCCTTCACTGTGGACGACTATCGCGTCGGGAGATAATTCCACCAGGCGGCGATAGCGTTCTTCGCTCTCTTTGAGCGCCTCCTCCGCCAGTTTTCGTTCGGTGACATCGCGCACGACGCCGCGCACACTTGAGGGGAGACCCTTTGCGTCACGCACGACCGTAATCATCCCTTCCAGATAATGCGGCACGCCGCGCGCATCCTTCAGGTAGTGGAGCGAGCGCAAAGGTTGGTTAGAGGTGGACTCCTGAGTCTGTTTGATGTCTGCGGCTGCCGCTTCCTGCCCGATCAGGTCGCTCAGAGGCGCTCCCGTCAGCTCTGAGACAGGGCGACCGAAAAAGCGCGCGCCCGCTTCATTGATGCTGGTCAGATTGCCCTGCATGTCGCGCGTATAGATGATGTCAACGGCCTGCTCGACGATCTCGCGATAGTGTCGCTCGATGCGGTGACGCTCTGTCAGCCGCGCTACCTTGACCAGCAGCTCCTGGCGACGAAACGGCATTTCCAGATAATCGTCAGCGCCCGCGACCAGACCGTGCAGGTTATCCTCTTCGCCCGTGCGGACAGCGCTCACGAGCAGGATGGGCACTTCTCGCGTGGAAGTCTCCCGCTTGAGCTGGCGGCAGAACTCCAGCCCGTCCATCTCCGGCATGACGACATCGCTGATCACGATGTCAGGCTCAACCGTGTGCGCCAGCTCCAGCGCGCGGCGTCCGTCGTCAGCCGTCACCACTCTGTAGCCCTCATGCTCAAGCAGCACGGCCAGCAGCTCAAGCACTTCCGGCGCATCGTTGACGGCCAGCACGATCGGACGGTTTTTCGAGGAGGCTGTGGACATCTTATTCTATGGCCGCACCCGCCGGGAGAGCGCGTGGGGCGCGTCAAGGATTAGAGCACTCTGGATGTGGGCGACGATGCTGTTTGCCGAGGCGTGACCCTGGGAGTATTCGGAGGTCAGCAGAAGAAGCTGCGTTGAGGTTAATACAGACTTTTACGTCGTGTGACCGTCAGTGTCCCACACCCACGTTTGTAGTTCACCATGTTGGGCGGCGCTCGGGCTCGACCCAACATCGTGAGTATAACATAAGGAAATGATGAATGATGAATGCGGAATGCGGAATGAAAAGAAGAACGTCTTTCTTCAATTCATCATTCCGCATTCATCATTTCTTCTTCGCGGCTGGTGCACCCGACTTGGCGAAGTAGCCCTGGCGGTAGGTGAGCCTCAAGTCTTTTCTATTCTCAATGGGGCTGACGACGTCGATCTGGATTTTACGGAACGAGCCGTCGCGGCGCTTGTTCGTTGAAGAGTAGGCGATCAGGTACTGCTCGCGCAGGTCTCTCTGAATCTGTGCGAAGGCATCGCGCAGCTCCGCTTCACTCCTCGGAAAGTAGGCGCGACCTCCCGTTCGCTCGGAGACTTTGCGGAGCGAACCCTCGTCCACTCCTTCCATGTAGCTGTCGCCGATGCCGATAGAGTAGATGACGGCGTCGGATTTGATTGCGCGATCCACAGCCTCCTGCATCTTCACGCGGCTACTGGTATCTATCCCATCGGTCACCAGAATGATGGCGCGCCGTGTGCCTTCCGATGCCTCGGAGAGCACTTCGTCGGAGGTCACCCAGAGGGCGTCCCAGAGCGCCGTCGAGCCTGCAATCGAAGTATTGCTGCCGGAGATGGGCGGCGTGCCGCCGACGACGATGCCGCCGCCCAGATAACCCGAAGGAGGCACAAACTCAATCTTATCAATAGCGCTGCGGACGCGTGAGACGCTGCCGGTCAATCCCTGTTCGAGCGTCGCTTCGCCTGTGAAGGAGATGACCGCCGCTTCATCTTTTTGAGGGCGAATGACCGAATCGACGAACGCGCGCGCGGCGGCTTTTTCGTCCGGCAATGTGCGCTCCTGCGAGCCGCTCGTATCAATCAGGATAGCGAGCGAGAGCGGGAGGTCTGTCTGCGTCTGGAACGTGAAAATCTCCTGCGGCACTCCGTCTTCCAGTATGCGAACGTCCTCCTGGCGCAGAGTCGTGATGAGACGTTTGCTCTTTTTATCATAAGCCGTGAACAGGACGTTGGTCAGATCGGTCTCGACGCGCAGCACATCATCTTCATCGACCGCTTCGCCATCTTTCTCAGGTGTCGGTGTCGGCTGAGGCGTCGGAGCCGCCTGCTCACCGGCACGGCGCGGGCGGCTCGTGTCCTGTGGCGAAACGGTGTTCTGCGCGCGCACGCTCGCCAACAGCATGCCGCCCGCCGAGCAGAGCGAAGCCACAAGCAGTAATACGAGCGCTACTGCGCGCCACCTTAATTGCTTACTATAAAACATCTTTTTCCTCGTGAATCCTCAACTGTAAATCGTCACAGACATCTCTCTTTTCACGATTTACCGTCTGACTGTATCAGCGACCGCCGTGTAGCCGTGTTTGGTTCTCACCTTCATGCCGTCGCGCTTATTGGCGAGCTTGACCTCGATCTGGCGGTAGCTCCCGTCATAGCGGTCGTTCGTGGGCTTGTAGGTGACGATGTACTGCGTGTGCAGCTCCTTGGAGATTTTGGTGAAAGCGCGTTCGAGCGCCAGCATATCACCCGTGAAGAAGGCTGCGCCGCCCGTCTCTTCACAAAGCTTGACGAGATCGCGGTCGGCACCGCTTGACGGCTGTCCGGCCTCGACGCCCGGCACCGTGCCGGAGAATCCGGCCTTGGTGGAGACGCCGAAGATGATCGTCTCCGTGCGCTGCGCGATGTCTATCGCGTCGCGCAAGGTGGCACGGCTATACGTGTCCGTGCCATCTGTGATGACGACCAGCACGCGCCGCCCCGATACATTTCGCATCTTCTCGTCGCAGAGCTGCCAGACGGCATCGTAGAGCGAGGTGTGACCGCCGCTCTTTTTCACGCTATCGACGGCTTTATCGAGCAGGTCGAGCTTGTCCGTGAAGTCCTGTTGGAGCCGAACCTCATCGTCGAAGGTGACAAACGCGATGCGATCCTTGCGCAGGCGCACCACGGAGTACATGAAATTCTTGGCCGACTCCTGCTCGAACTTGAGCTTACCGGCGGTCGAAGATGAGGTGTCCATCAGTACGCCGACGTAGATGGGCACGCTCTCCTTTTCATCTGCGAAAGTTTCGATCTGCTGCTGCTTCTTATCTTCCAGGATCATAAAATCGCTTGAGGTCAGTCCCGTCACGGGCTGCCCTTTCTTATCCAGTACCGTGATCGGAAGACGCACGCGGCGAATCGTCACCGTGATGGATTCATCATCCTGCGCCTGCTGCTGCTGCGGCGGCGACGACGGCGCGGGCGCAGCGGGCGATGGCGTAGGTCTGGGCTGCGGCGGCGCTTTAGATGCGCCTTCCTGTGCAGCGGTCTTTGAAATCACCAGCGCGCCCAGCAGCGCCAGCACGGCGAAGAACAGGAGACTGCGAATAACCATGCGCATAATTTGTCGAAATCAATATGGATGCCAAAATAAAGGGGGCTTGACTTCGTCGCGCCGCCCTCGGGTTTGATGTTGTAGACGGGAAAACTCGTTGCCCTTCTAGATCTCTTCGTGAACGCGAAGAGTATAGCAATACGGGAAGCGAAAGCACATCCGGCGGCACGAAAATTCGTAGATCGTTAAAGAGGTCTCGCAAATAGCTAAAAGTCGGCTCGTCTATTTACGATTCCCCTGTTGACGATCTTTTCAGGGCAAAGACTGCGCGTCGCTCTTAGCTCGCGCTACAGCCTAGTGATACAATACCGGCGCGATATACAGCGCTAATACTGCCCAGAAGATGGCTGTATCTTGCCCAGTCGCAGTCTACCTTTTTCAGCCGGGCTTTTATTCGGTGCGTGCAGCTTTAATCCTATCCTGAGAGAGTACTTCGGTGGTCTCACGCTTAAAGACTCATTATCACACCCTTCAGAAACTCGGCGAGGGCGGGATGGGAGAGGTTTATCTGGCGCAGGACACGCGGCTGGGGCGACTGGTCGCGCTCAAGCTGCTGCCCGAGCAGTTTACGGAAGACATCTCGCGTATGCGCCGCTTCCAGCAGGAGGCGCGCGCCGTCTCCAGCCTGAACCATCCGAACATCCTGACCATTTATGAGATCGGCGAAGTAGAGGGCTTACACTTCATCTCGATGGAGTATGTCGATGGCGTCACGCTGCGCCAGTATATGTCGCAGACGCGCGTGCATCTGAGTTCGGTGCTCGATATTGCCATACAGATCGCCACCGCACTTTGTGCCGCGCACCAGGCCGGGATCGTCCATCGCGACATCAAGCCGGAGAACATCATGGTGCGCCGGGACGGCTACGTTAAAGTCCTGGACTTCGGGCTCGCCAAGCTTTCCGAGGAGCATACCAATTCAACCGATGTCGATGCCGCGACCGTGCCGATGGTTGAGACGGAGCCGGGCTCGATCATCGGCACTTACGTCTACATGTCGCCGGAGCAGACGCGCGGGATTCCCGCAGATGCGCGCGCAGACATCTGGAGCTTAGGCGTCGTGCTCTACGAGATGATCGCTGGCCGACCGCCCTTTGAAGCCGCGACCAAGAGCGACATGATCGTCGCGATTCTGGAGAGAGAGCCGCTGCCCCTGACGCGCTATGCGAGGGAAGTTCCACAGGAGCTTCAGCGCATCGTCACCAAAGCGCTGACCAAGGACAGGGAGGAGCGCTACCAGACCTCCAAAGACCTCCTCATAGACCTGCGCCTGCTACAGCGCGAGCTGGAGTTTGAGGCCAAGCTTTCACACTCCAAGCAACCGGAGCTTTATGATGAAGAGACGGTCATTGAGAGCGGCGAGCATTCGACGGCCAACCCCGGCGCAAGGACGACTGTGCGCTCCGGTCAATCGACAAGCCACATCTCGCGTGCGAGCACAGACATCCACACGTCTTCGAGCGCCGAGTATATCGTCGAAGGCATCAGGCATCACAAGCGTATCGCGCTCGCCTTCATGGCGCTCCTCGTCCTGGCGATAGGAGCCGTCATCTATTTCACGAAGGAAGGCCCGACGATCAATTCCGTGGCGGTTTTACCGCTGGTCAACGCCACCGCTGATCCGAGCGCGGAGTATCTCTCCGACGGCATCACGGAGAGTCTCATCAACAGCCTCTCGCGCCTTCCCGATCTGAAGGTCATGTCGCGCAGTTCCGTCTTCCGCTACAAGGGGCAGGCGGCAGACCCGCAGGCTGTGGGTCGCGAGCTTGGCGTGCAGTCAGTCGTGACGGGCAGGATCAACCAGCGCGGCGACACCCTGTCGATCAGCCTCGAACTGGTTGACGCGCGCGACAACAGTCACATCTGGGGCGATCAATACAACGCCAAACTGTCGGAAATCCTCGCCGTGCAGGGAGAGATCGCCAAAGACATTTCCAAGCAGTTCAAGTTGAATCTGACGCGCGAAGAGAAGAAGCATCTGACCAAGAGCTATACGGATAACATAGCGGCCTACCAGCTCTATCTCAAAGGTCGCTACGCGTGGAACAAGAGGACGGAAGACGAGCTGAGGAAGGGCACGGAATACTTCCAGCAGGCGATTGATCTAGACCCCTCTTACGCGCTGGCTTACGCCGGGTTGGCAGATTCCTACAACATGCTCGCCGATTACAGCGTGCTCCCGCCCAAGGAGGCTTTCCCGCGCGCGGCGGCTGCCGCTTCCAAAGCCCTTGAGATGGACGACACGCTCGCTGAGGCTCACACCTCGCTCGCCTTCGTCAAGATGGCCTACGAGGGCGACTGGGCGGGCGCGGATCGTGAGTATCGTCGCGCCATAGAGCTTAACCCGAACTACGCGACGGCTCACCAGTGGTACGCCTCCTACCTGGTGATGATGAGGCGCTTCGATGAATCGATCAACGAGATCAAGCGCGCGCAAACGCTCGATCCTCTCTCGCGCATCATCAACTCGAACCTGGGACTGCATTACTACTACGCGCGCCTGTACAATCAGGCCATCGACCAGCTACGCAAGACGATCAACCTCAATCCCGATTTCGGCCTCGCACATTTCTACCTCGGGCGCGCCCTTATCCAGAAGGGGCTCTACAAGGAAGCCATCACCGAGCTTCAAAAGGCTAGAGAAATGTCCGGGGAAGACCCCGAGACCATCGCCGAGCTGGGCTACGCTTACGCGATGGCGGGTCGTCGCGCGGAGGCGCTAGCTGTGATCGAGGAGCTGAAGGAACTCTCCAAGCGGCGCTTCGTGTTGCCTTACTTCATCGCCACCATCTACACAGGATTAGGCGACAAAGATCAAGCTTTCGCCTACTTTGAAAAGGCCTACGAGGTGAGCCATCCGGGGATCGCCCTCGTCAACGTCGATCCCAAATTCGACAGCCTCCGCTCCGACCCGCGCTTTACGGAACTGGTGCGGCGCATCGGTCTTACGCCTTAACCGCGGCGCAAACATTTCTATAAAAGAGGGAGCAGGTTTGCCAGCGCGTCGGGCAGCGGCGCGTTGAAGCGCAACATCTCGCCTGTGCGTGGGTGACGGAAGCCCAACTGTTCGGCGTGTAGAAACAATCGGCGGAGCGAGCGGATTGAGCTTCGCACGCGCGCGTCCTGCACCGTCTTATCGCGCCCAGCGCCGTAAACTTCATCGCCCACGACCGGATGTTTCAGCCAGGCCAGATGCACCCTGATCTGGTGCGTCCTTCCGGTCTTAATCTCCACGTCAAGCAGAGTGAAGCGCTCAAAACGCCTGCGCACGCTGTAGAGCGAAAGCGCGGGACGGCCTCCCTTCACGACGGCCATGCGCGTGCGCTGGCGCGGGTCGCGTGCGATTGGTTGCTCTATGCGCCCGCTCTCCTGCGCGACGCGACCGTGCACGAGCGCGGCGTAAGACTTGAAGACTTCGCGCGCGCGAAACTGCTCGGCGAGATTCTCATGCGCGGCCTCCGTTTTCGCCACCACGAGGAGGCCTGAAGTGTCCTTGTCTAATCGATGCACGATGCCGGGACGGACGGATTGCGGAATGCGGAATACGGATTGCGGATTTAAAAGATCATGCGGCTCTCCTTCATTCCGCAATCCGCAATCCGCATTCCGCAATCGAAAGGCGAGCGCATTGGCGAGCGTTCCCCCGGCGGCCCCCGCGCCGGGATGCACGATGAGCCCGGCGGGCTTGTTGACGACGAGCACGTCCGTATCCTCGTAGACCACTTCGATGGGAATATCTTCGGGCGTGAACGCGGCGAGATGCGTCGGTTGCGTGAGCTCCACTTCGATCTGCTCACCCGCGCGCAGCTTGTACGCAGGCTTGACGGTGCGCCCTTCTACGAGCACGTCGCCGTCTTCAACCAGGCGCTTGATGCGGGCACGACTCCAATCGGCAACGTGCGCGGCTAGGTATGCGTCAAGACGCGCGCCCGCCTCTTCAGCAGAGACGCAAAGCGTGAGCGCCGTCACTTCCTGTTCCGCTGCTTCGTTCTCCATCTTTAGTAGTTTGCGATTCGGTGTGAGCAAAGATTAACCGCAGAGAACGCGGAGGTTTGCAGAGGAAAACGAGAAAACATCATTTTGCTTACCACTGCGATCCTCTGCGGTGAAAATCTTTTTCTTAGTGACACTCATCTTCAATAGGCTATTAACTCCTCAAACACGCGCTGCGTCCGGCGTCGAGGAGAGCTTTTCGGGCGGCTCTGTGGCAGCGCGACGCCAGCGAAGAATGAGAATCAAGAGCCCGCCGACGCCGACAATGAGACTGATGAGCTGCGATGTCGAGAGACCCGTCCATGTCGTCAAGCCCGCGATGTCGCCGCGCGGATCGTCGCGTAAGAATTCGATTGAGAAGCGTGCGATGCTGTAGAGCACGGCGTAGAAGAGTATGAGTTGGCCGCTGAAGCGCCTGCGACGGTGAAGCCAGAGCAGAAAAAGGAAGATCAGGAGGGTCGCCGCCGATTCATAAAGCTGCGTCGGATGCAGATCGACATCGATGGGCACGCCCGTTATCTCGTGGCCGAGAGGAGTAAAGCGCACACCCCAGGGCTCGGAGGTGGGCTTGCCCCAGCAGCACCCGGCAGAGAAGCAGCCCAGCCGCCCGATAGCCTGCCCCAGCGCAATCCCAGGCGCGAAAGCGTCCGCCGTCTTCCACCAGGGCAGACCGTAGTAGCGCACGAGAAAATATCCCGTCACGACCGCCCCGATCAGCCCGCCGTAAAAGACTCCGCCGGAGCGCAGGAAATCGAGCGAGAAGAGATGCGACGGGTCTTCGCGATAACTGGGCTCCGTCCACAGCATCAGGAGTTTTGATCCGACGAGCGCCGCCAGCAGCATCCACAGCCCCAGATCGTAAATCCTTTCGCGCGGCAGGCCATCATGCACGCCCAAACGCGCCGCCACCAGCAGCGCCGCCAGAAACGAGAGCGCCAGCAGCACGCCGTATGTGTTGATGGGAAAATTGCCGATGCGGAAAAGCTCTGGAAACATCTTTTATAGTAAGCAGTGAGCAGTAAGCAGTAAGCAGTTTGCTTGAATCATGTTCAATGTACGTTGCCTATAGTTTTCTTGAGCCCATAAGTAAGAGCCAAGCATTCGTCTACCATCTTTTGGGCCTCATCGGATGCAGACTTGTCAAGATAGCCAACACGATGTGCAATCTCAAGCTGTGTGCTGATTTCGTTAAGAGAGCCAATTGCAATGCTTAAAAAGTTCTTGAATTGTTCGGTCGAGCGACCTGCTGCACCTTCACTGATGTTTGAGGGCACTGATACGGCGGCGCGACGAATCTGTGATGTTAATCCATAAGTTTCCTCTCTGGGAAATTTCTGGCTCAGGTCATAGATCAGAACCACAAGTTCCATGCTCTTCTGCCATGCAATGAGTCGTTTGTGTGGTTTTTCCATCATCACCTCGCCAATCGGACAACACCACTATTACACTCAAACCAACTGCTCACTGCTTACTGCTCACTGCTCACTGTTTTCCGTCTCCTTCCTTCAAAAAAGAAGAGGTCGGCGGCCAGCAGCAGCGCTCCGGCGCAGATGCTGGCGTCCGCCACGTTGAATGTAGGCCAGTGAAAGGAGCCTGCGTGCAGGCTGATGAAATCTATCACGTAGCCGAGGCGCGCTCGATCCGTCAGGTTGCCAAGGATGCCCGCGAGCAGGAGCGAGCATGCGCCCAACACGCGATCATCTGAGCGCGGCGTGCGAAAGAAGTAGAAGATGACGGCCACGGCAGCCCCCGCCGCCAGCACGACGAAGAACCAGCGCCCGAAAGCCCCGCCCTCCTGCAACTGGCCGAATGCGATGCCGGGATTCTCCGCGTACTCTAAATCGAGCAGGCCGCTAATCAGCGTCTTCGCCTGGCCGAAACGGAGCGCACGCACAGCCCAAGCCTTCGACGCCTGATCGACCATGTAGATGCCGAAGGCCGCCAGCAGGTAGGCCGCACGCCAGCCCAGTTGCTCTCTCTTCATAGTTGCGTCTCCTGCTCGATCTCCGCCAGCGCCCCGACGCAGCGCTCGCAGGCGGTAGGGTAGCGCGAGGATTCGCCAACGCGCGTCGAGTAGTTCCAGCAACGCTCGCACTTCACACCTTCTGCGCGTGTCACCTCTACATGGACGCTTGCTGCGCCCCGTGCTTCTCCCTCAGATTCGCTCAGCTCCACCTGCGAGACGATAAAGATGTAACGCAGATCGTCCTCGTACTGCTTGAGCAGCTCATAGGTGTCGCCGCTGGCTGAGAGATGTACGCGGGCTTCGAGCGAGCTGCCAATGGTCTTCGCCATGCGCGCCTCCTCCAAAGCCCTGAGCACCACATCCCGGACTTCAAACACCTGTGCCCAGCGCCTGAGCATCAACGCATCTACATTCCCTTGCGCCGCCGGAAACTCCGCGATGTGCACGGAAGCGGGGCGCGCATTGCCCTCGCCGACCTGCGGCAGGTTCTCCCAGATTTCGTCTGCGGTGAAAACCAGGATCGGCGCGAGCAGGCGAGCCAGCGCATCACAGATGATGTAGAGCGCAGTCTGCGCGGAACGGCGCGCGTGGCTGCGCGGCGCTGCCGTGTAGAGTCGATCCTTGATGATGTCAAAGTAGCGCGCCGAGAGCGTGATCGTCGAGAAGTTGTAAAGCGCGTGATAGACCGTATGAAAGCCGTAGTTTTCGTAGGCTTCGAGAACATTCTTCGTGACGAGATTCAACTCGGCGAGCGCCCAGCGGTCTATCTCCAGCATCTCTTCTTCGGGGAGGCTATCGCGCCACGCGTCAAAGCCATTGAGATTGCCCAGCGCAAAGCGCGCCGTGTTGCGCAGCTTGCGATAGCCGTCCGAGACTCTCTGCAATATCTCGGGCGAGCAGCGCACATCCTCCGTGTAGTCAGTCGAGGCAGACCAGAGGCGCAGGATTTCCGCACCCGATTCCTTGATCACCTCGTCGGGCGCAACGGCATTGCCCGTAGACTTGTGCATCGCTTTCCCCACACCATCGACCACCCAGCCGTGCGTCAGCACAGCATCGTAAGGCGCGCGATCATGTGTCGCGAGCCCGACCATCAGGGAAGAGTTGAACCAGCCGCGATACTGATCGCCGCCCTCTATGTAAACGTCTGCGGGCCAGCGCAGGTTATCGCGATGTTCGAGCACGGCGACGCTTGAGGAGCCGCTATCGAACCAGACATCCAGAATATCCGTCTCTTTCTTCCATTCAGCGCCGCCGCATTTCTGACACTTGAATCCTTCGGGCAGCAGCTCCCTTGCTTCAAGCGCATACCAGGCATCCGCCGTCTCGCGTTCAAAGATCGTTGCGACGTGATTGACGACCTGCGTGTCTGCGACAGCCTCTTCGCAACCGGCGCAATAAAAGACCGGGATCGGCACGCCCCAGACCCTCTGGCGCGAGACGCACCAATCAGGCCGCCCCTTGAGCATGTTGCGCATACGCTCCTCGCCCCAGGCGGGAATCCAGCGCACGCGCCCGACTTCGCGCAATGCGCCTTCGCGCAAACTGGGAGAGGCTTCGACCTCGTTCTCCGTGAAATTGGAGCGTGCGCGCCCGTCTTCATCCAGCTCAGCTTCGTCCGCCGAGATGGCGTCCATAGAGATGAACCACTGCGGCGTGGCGCGGAAGATGACGGGGTTTTTGCAGCGCCAGCAGTGCGGGTAGCGATGCTCGTACTCCTCGCTGAAAAGGAGCGAGCCCTGCTCGCGCATGAACTCGACGATCTGCGGGTTGGCTTCAAAGACGCGCTCGCCCGCAAAGCGCTCGACATCCGCAGTGAAGCGCCCGGCGTTATCGACGGGGCAGTAGATGTCCAGCCCGTAGCGCTTGCCGATCACAAAGTCGTCGTGGCCGTGGCCGGGCGCTGTGTGAACGCAGCCCGTGCCCGCCTTGCTCGTCCGGCTCTTATCGCGTGCGTCTCTGACATCAAGCTCCGTCTCCGCGTCGGCCTCGCCGCCCAGTGTGACGTGTTCGCCAAGCATGACGAGCGAAGGCCGATCAAGCCAGGCATGGCGAGCTTCAAGACGGTCTAGCTTTGCGCCCGGAAATCGCGCCAGTATCTTCGGCTCGCGCGGCGCATCTCCATCGCAGACGTGCGTTTCCGTCAAGCCGCACTTGGCCGCCACCGCCCCGACCAGCTCATGCGCGACGATGTAGACCTCGTCACCATTCTCTATAGCCGCGTACTCGAAATCAGGATTGACGGCGATGCCTAGATTGGCGGGCAGCGTCCAGGGCGTGGTCGTCCAGACGAGAAAGAAAACCTTGCGCCCTGCGAGCGCAGGGTCAACCAACGCCGGAGCGCTTGCCAGCGGAAACTTCACGTAGACGGACGGGCTACGGTGCTGTTGATATTCGACCTCGGCTTCAGCGAGCGCGGTCTGATCGTGTATGCACCAGTAGACGGGACGCGCACCTTTATAGACGTAGCCGCGCTCTATGAAGCGACCGAAGAGGCGCGCCGTCTCGGCCTCGTAGGTGTTCGACATCGTCAGATAAGGGTTCTCCCACTCGCCGAAGATGCCGAGCCGCTGGAAGTCTCTCGTCTGCCGCTTTAAGGCTTCGGAGGCGTGCTCGCGGCAGGCGCGGCGTATGCTCACGGCGGGCATGTTCGCCTTCTTTGCGCCCAGCTTGCGGTCTACGTAAAGCTCTATCGGCAGGCCGTGGCAGTCGTAGCCGGGGACGTAGGGCGAAGCAAATCCCATCATCGTGCGCGATTTGACGATGAAGTCTTTGAGAATCTTGTTGAGCGCCGTGCCGAGATGTATGTCGGCGTTGGCATAGGGCGGCCCGTCATGGAGGATAAACTTTTCCGCCCCTTCACGCGCGCGTTGGATCATCTCGTAAAGCCCCATTTCCGACCAACGCTTGAGGCGTGCGGGCTCGCTTTGTCCGAGGTTCGCTTTCTGCGCGAAGCCTGTCTTCGGGAGATTGACCGTCTTCTTCAGTTCGAGCGGGGTTTCGGTTGACATACTGTCTTCACTTTCCATTGATTGAATCAATAATATTAGCAGTAAAGCGGTAAAGGGTGAAAAGGAGAACGGTTAAAGAACAAGGGAATTTAAACGCAAAGGACGCAAGGGACGAAGACGCAGAGAGCGCAAAGAAGCAACTCCTTTGCGAAGCACTTTGCGCCCTTTGCGTTTAAATCTCAACTCACCCTTCTCTCTACTCCTTTTCAGACACGCTCTAAAAAATTTGCCCGAACCAGCTTCCTTATTCGGAGGCGATGGTTCGGGCTCTTCAGTGCCGCAGGTGTTTTCAAAGGCTTCTAACCGATGAACATCTCCTCGTCTCCGTAGGTCTGATTAATGGGCTTCGGCGCGGGCGCAACCAGGACTTCGAGGCCACGGCGGAAGCCCGCCATAATCGCCGCCAGCTCGCGCGCCGGTTCGATCACGCGGTTGCGTATGTAGGAGCTGGTCGTCAAAAACTGCTCCTGCGTCTCGTCTATCGTGCGACTGACGAGCGCCACTTTGTCGCGCGTCCGTGTGGCCGTTTCACTGACGAGCAGCCTCAGCTCGCGCACCTCATCCTTGATGATCGAGGCCGATTCGGAGAGGTGCATCGTCGCCGTTGAAAGATGGCCGGACATAACGCCGACCTGTTCCGCAATCTCTTTGCCCTGCGCGGCGATTTGCTTGCCCTGGTCGCTCAGCACCGAAACCTTTTGCAGCAAAGGCTCGACGCGCTCTTCCAGACGGTTGACCATCTTGACGGCGCGATTGACAAAGAGAGCGATGGCGACCATCGCAATAGCGATCACCACGAAGGAGAGGGCGATAATCACCAGCACCCAGAACATGGGATCGTTCGTCTTCATCTGTAGGGCAAGCAATACCATTCGATTTTAAATCTCAGCTTTTAGATATGAAACCAGACGTCCCTCAGCCGATCAGCTTTTCTTCCCCTCGTCATAAACTGGCGCGGCGGGTTCGATGCCGGAGATTTGCGTGCGACGTTTCTCTTCGGCGTAAGCCTGTTTGCCAGCTTCGATAGCAGCGGTGAGTTGTCCGCCACGTCGGGCGGCAGCTTCGCGCGCGGCCGTGGCGACATCGCCAGCCTTGTCAAGCGTCGCTTCGTAATACTCGCCCGCGCGTGCGCCGATTTGCGTTGCGGTTTCGCGCGTCCGGTCGATGCCTTTACGCGTCGCATCGGCAATGTCGCCGCGCAGCTCCTGTCCCGATTTCGGTGCAAACAGAAGCGCCACGAGCGCGCCGATACCGCCGCCGATGAGAAGATAGGCGAGACGGGTTGAAGCGTCCGACCCCTCGCGCCGCCGCATTTCTCTCTCGTTTCGCATTGATCGAGTCCTTTCTCCGGTTGAAGCCCACGCTTCGGGATCACAAATTGCACGCAAAATTGCTGTCGCAGAATATAGCAAATGCGTGTCAAGGCGCGCAAGAAACGGTTTGCCGGAGCCTAATCTTTATCAGTGGCCTCTACATCAGGCGAATCGTT
The DNA here is from genome assembly GCA_036386415.1 of Pyrinomonadaceae bacterium. Taxonomy (GTDB): domain Bacteria; phylum Acidobacteriota; class Blastocatellia; order Pyrinomonadales; family Pyrinomonadaceae; genus DASVVT01. The sequence goes on along the minus strand of DASVVT010000088.1, from coordinate 110,254 downwards.
GTACTGCTGTAACTTGCGGTAGAGGGTTTTGCGCCCGATGCCAAGGGCGCGTGCGGCGCGAGTCTTGTCGCCCCCCGTGTAGTCGAGCGTGGCTTCGATGGCCTGGCGCTCGATCTCATCCATAGAGGAAGGCACGTTGACTTCCAGTGTGATAGCGCGCCCACGATTGGCGGCCTCTGCGCGCTCGCCGCGCAGACGCGAGCGGTCTTCCTGCATGCTCTTGCTGATCGCTTCGGGCAGGTCTGTGAGCTCGATCTGGCGTCCTGAAGCGATGATGACGGCGCGCTCGATGGCGTTCTCTAATTCGCGCACGTTGCCAGGCCAGTCGTAGCTGACGAGCGCAGCCAGAGCGTCCTTCGAGATGCCGGAGATGAAGCGCCCTGTCTTCTGTTTGTAGTGTTCAAGAAAATGTATGACGAGCGTATGAATGTCTTCAAGGCGCTCACGCAGGGGCGGCAGGTGGATCGGAAAAACGGAGAGACGATAAAAGAGGTCGCGCCGGAACTTGCCCACTTCGACGGCGCGCTCAAGATTGACGTTGGAAGCGGCGATGACCCTCACGTCCGTCTTCAAAACTTCATTGCCGCCGACGCGCGTAAACTCGCCGTCCTGAAGCACCCGCAGCAGACGCACCTGAGCCGAGAGGCTCATCTCGCCTATCTCATCCAGAAAGAGCGTGCCGCCGTTGGCCTCCTCGAAGCGTCCGCGACGGCGTGCGCGCGCATCCGTGAACGCGCCCTTCTCGTGGCCGAACAGTTCGGATTCGAGCAGGGTTTCGGGAATCGCGCCGCAGTTGAGCTTGACGTAGGGTCTCTCTTCGCGCCCCGAATTGTAATGGATCAGGTTGGCGAGCAGCTCTTTGCCCGTGCCGGATTCACCCTGTATGAGAACGGAGGTCTGCGTGTCGGCGACGCTCAAAGCAAGCTCTATGGCGCGACGAATGGCCGGAGCCTGCCCGATGATGCGCCCCTCCGGGCTGCGCTCGTGCAGGGCGCTCTTCAGGCGCATCACCTCGGCGGAGAGTTGATCGCGCTCAAGCGCCGTGCCGATCTGATCCGCGATGCCTTCGACGAGCGCGACCTCGTGATCCGCGAATCCTTCGCGCGCCGCGCTCCACACGAGACCCAGCAGCCCGAACGTATGCCGCGCGATTCTCACGGGCGCGACGAGCGCCGCGCGCCCGCCGAGCGTGGCGTTGAAGATGAGTCGAAACGCGACCGGAAGCTGCGTGTCCATGACGCGCATCGTCTTGCCTTCGGCCAGCACTTCGATGATCGCCGGATATTCCGTGATGTCCAAAGACTGCCCGTGCACGTCTATCAGTCCGCGCACGGAATCCGTCGCTGCATGCGGCGCGGCCTTGAAAGCGGCGAGGCTGATCCTTCCGCCCGAAGGGTCGAGCACGCCGAGCGCGCCGTAGTCAGCGCCGATCAAGGCGATGGCGCGTTCCAGGACGAGCGAAGTCACCTCGCCGAAATCCGAGCGCGCGTTCAAGGCATTGGCGATCTCAAGCAGCGCGCGCGTCGTCTCCGCTTCGCGCTGCTTGTCCGTGTAGAGACGCGTGTACTGATAGCCGACGGCGACCTGCCGTGCGATAGACTGTAGAAAAGAGACCTCGTCGTCGAGCCACCTGCGCGGGGCGCGCGTGTTGTGCAGACCGACCAGTCCCAGCAGGTCGCCGCCCAGAATGACGGGCACGACGAGTAAGGAACGCGTGCCCAGGGATGCGGCCAGCAAGCGCACTTTATGGTCTAGCCCCGGCGCGCTGGTGTCGTCCAGGCGAATCGGTTTCATCAGATCGACATGCTCGGCCAACTGGCTGAGGTCTATGGGAATGACCGTGCCTAGGCTCGAAGGCACATCTTCTGTGGCGCGCCATTCATGGCTGATGCGCAATTCACGCTCCGAGGTGAGCTGGATCACGTCGCAGCGATCCGCGTTCATCATCCGCCCCAGCTCGGAGACGATGGCGTGCAGGAATCTATCCAGATCGATGCTCGCACGCAGGTCGAGCGCCAGCCGGTTGATGATCGCCTCGCGCGCCTCGTGCATCTTGATCTTGCGCTCGAGCGAAAGTGATTGCGCGGTGCTGGACATATTTAGCGTTGACATAGGAATGCGAATCATAAAGTAGACAGTAGCCAGTAGTCAGTAGTCAGTAGAAAATAGAAACAGGGTGTGATGCTTTGCTGTCTACTACGAATGTTAGATGAGTATCACAAACCGCGTCAATTGATTTTCTGTTCTACTGACTACTGGCTACTGACTACTGTCTACTTCTAAGGTTGTATTTCAGGATGCACCAGATGGCGCGCAGTCCATCCTTCCAGCCGATCTTCTTGCCCTCTTTGCGCGTCCGGCCTCCATAGGAGATGCTCACCTCGTAAACCTGACAACGCATCGCCGCGACCTTCGCCGTGATCTCCGGCTCGAATCCGAAACGATCCTCTTCGATCGTGATGCGCTGGATGATCTCGCGACGGAAAACCTTGTAGCATGTCTCCATGTCCGTGAGGTAAAGGTTCGTGAAGCAGTTGGAAAGGATGGTTAAGAACTTGTTGCCGACGTAGTGCCAGAAGCCGACCACGCTGTGCGATTCGCCGCCCGCGAAGCGTGATCCGAAGACCACGTCCGCCGCGCCCTCCATGATTGGCTGGATGAGCTTCGGGTACTCATGTGGATTGGTCTCCAGGTCTGCGTCCTGAATGATCACGATCTCACCCGTCACGGCAGAGAAGCCTGTACGCAGAGCCGCGCCTTTGCCCCGATTTTTATCGTGATAGAAGACGCGTATGTGATCGCTCTCGTCGAGCTGCCGAAGCTTTTCCCGCGTCCCGTCGGTCGAAAAATCATCGACGATAATCAACTCTTTCTCGATCTCTTCAACAGCCTGGACGCGGGCAATGATCTCCTCGATCGTTCCCACTTCATTGTAGACCGGCATGACGACAGAGAGCTTCATCGATTCCGACACCTGAGCGATTTCAAGAAGGCCACAGGCTTCTACGTGATGATGGATGAAAAGTCAAATGATGCGGCCAGGTCTATTGGAGCAGAGTGGTTTGGTGAATAGAGATACAAACGCAAAGGGCGCAAAGTGCAGCGCAAAGGAGTTGATCCTTTGCGACCTCTGCGAGGTACTTTGCGTCCTCTGCGTTTGCATCTTCCCTTTCCTGAGAGAACTGCTCTTCCGTAAGCCTCGCCACAACAGGTCGCCAAGCTGGTAAAGCGCCAGTGCCGCTAGCATGAAAAGAAAATAATGGACGGCCAGGACATACCTGTACTCGGTATGTAGGGCAGATTGCACGCAAAAGTAGTAAGCCGGAACGGCGAGCAGGATCAAAAGCACGCGCCAACGCCGCGAGAGTCCGAGCAGCGCAGCGCCGAAGATAGCAAGCGGGAGCATGACGGCGGTTAAGAAGAGTCTCTGCGCGAGCCAGAGCCCCAGGCGCGGGTAGCGCGTCCAGAGATATGAAGCCCGACCGAGCGCGAAGACTTTGATCTGGCCGACCTCTACGAGCGGATGTGAGGGCTTTGATGCCGCGTTGCTGAAGACGACCTGGACGCGGCCTGCCTCTCTGCTTACGAAAGGAAGCTCAATGGTCGAGAGGGGCTGTTCCTCAGGCGTCTTACCCTCCATCGCCTCAAAGACTGTCGAGGCGTACGTGGTGCTTCGGTTCTCGCTCAACACGCTGACCATCATGCGCCCCTGTTCGACCCTGATGGGAATCGTCAACAGGTAATCATGGTTCTCCTCAATGGGAATCGGCGCGGAGGCCAGTTGATCTCCATATTTTGAATCATCGCCCGTGACAGAGAGTGCCGCGCCGTCAGGCGTCAGTGTGACTTTCGCCTGCGGCGATTGGATGATGCTTTGTGCCAGCATCTGTGCGGGCGAGCTTGTCCAAACGGGCGGCGACTCTCCCTCGCTCGCTGGAAATGGATGGGTAACGGGCGGCTCGGTCGAGATCAGGTGAACCCTGCCAAGCCTGAGCATGGACGCGGCGCGCCGTGCCATGACCCCTGCGAACCAGAACGGATGAGAACGTATCACAGCCAGCCCTCGCTTGAGGCGCATGCGCTCGCGCTCGATTCCATCAGGCTCGAAGAGATTGCCGTAGTAGTCTGGCCGGTTGTAAATTTCAGACTCCCATTTCATCAGGCTCAAATCTGTTCTCGGCAGCCCGAACCTCCCTTCGGTATCGTAATCGGCTATTCCCTCGATCATGGTATTTCCGGCGCGCAGCGAGAAGACAGGGAAGTAGCCGTGGATGACCCAGTTGCGTAGGAACAGCGGCGCGAGGATGAGAATAGTGCTGCACACGAGCGCCAGAGCGTAACGCAGTCGCCTGCCGCGCTCGAACAGAAGCGGAACCAGAGTGACGGCTAGAAACGGCGCGAGAAGCAGACCGTTCGCCCTCAGCCAGCATGAGAGGCCGATAAGTAAGCCTGCGGCTATGACGAAGGCGAGGCGTGGCCGCTTTCTTGCGCGAATCAGACAGTATGCAGCGACGAGGATCGGCAGCACCCCCATCGAATCCGGCAATAACACAATCGAGTACCAGGAGAACTGAGGACAGAGCGCAGCAAGCGCTCCGCTGATGATCGCCGCCCCGACAGGCAACAGCTCGGCTGCGATGAGAAAGACCATCAGGGCCGCCGCCGCGTCACACGTCATCTGAAAAAATTGGAGCGCCGCGTCCCGCTCGCCAAACAAACGGTAGAAGAGCGCCATCAGCAGCGAGTAGCCGGGCTGGTAGCTGATCGTGTTCGGGCTACTGAGCGGTGAAGATGTGCTGAAGAAAGAAGCGACGCCGCTCTCTACGATCAGGCGCGCAATATCTCTATAACCGGCGGTCGCCATTGATTCTACTTTTGCGGCATCAAGACGCGCGCTATGCCAGTACAGCAGCCGCGTACAGAAAGTCGCGAGAAAGATGAGCGCGCCGATGATGATGACCTGCTTGCGCCTGAGCTTAGACGCACCGTTAGTCTCTGGCGAGGCTTTGTGAGTCTCATCTCCTTGGTCTGCGGTCGCAGGAGGTTGCGAGATTGCTGCCACACTATCATCGGTTGTTTTCATAGCTCGTTCCAGCGATGAACAGGCAGGTGACTTCTACGCCGACTCAGGCGCTGAAGTCAATGGTGGTTCAAATCGCGCATCCTCTTTTCGCGCGGCGCTTTTGTTGAACACGGCTCCGTGAAGCAAAAGCGAAACCGCGCGCCAGAGTTGCAATTAACTCTGGCGCGCGGTTCCCGAGGGGTACGGGTCAGGGAAGGGCTTAAATCTTAAAGAGCTGACTGGAGCTGTGCGATTTCCTGTGAGAGATGAAACTCGACGCGCGCCTGCTCTGGTGAGAGCACCGGGTGGAAGAATTTCCCGTAGCGAGAAGTGATATTGCGCACGTAAGTCTGCGTCTCGCCGTATGGCGGGATGCCATTGTATTTATCGACGGAGCCTTCACCGGCATTGTAACCGGCGAGCGCGAGCGAGACGTTGCCGTTGAACCGCTTCAAGAGAAAACGCAGGTACTTCGTTCCGGCTTCGATATTCGCCGTGGTATCGTAGGCGTCCGTGCAACCGAAGCGGCGCGCCGTAGCGGGCATCAACTGCATCAAGCCCTGTGCGCCAGCGTGCGATTTGGCCTGCACCTTATACTTCGATTCCTGCCAGATAACCGCGTGAATGAATCGCGGGTCAACGCCATGATGATTGCCTGCGCGGAAGATGATCAGATCAAGATCATGATCGCCAGACGAAGGAATGTCCGCAGGAATAAAATCTTCGTCAACCTGCACAATTGCGGGCTGAGCCTGAGCTTCCGGGGCAAAAGCGCGATTAAAGAAGATGCCTGTTAAATTGGTGAAGACGAAAAGGGCGATGATCGTAAATGGTGCAAACTTAAAAGAGCGAAAACGGGGAACGAAAGGGGTTAGTTTCATTCTATCAATCTCCATGTGAGCGATGGCTTGCTGGAGGCCATCACAGCTGCATTTATAACGCAGAATGGGGGCTACGCATGGCGATGACGAACTTACAAAGAGCAGTTCATCGAAAACCGGTATTATGATGGGAGACGTACTTCATAGGTTGCTTTTTTCGAATGAAAAGATTGCAATTAAGTCCTTTTCCTGTATGTATTTAATCCGTCCGGTCGTAACTTGAGCTATAGCTAAAGTTCAACACTCATTCGTTCATCATGAAGGGTGAATTGGGGCGGCTACGAGCTCTTTTGCGTACTGAATGGCTACGAAAAAAGTTGTTTTGGAGACAATTTTTTCGAGGTAAGGAGGACGACGCAAACGATTTTAATGATCGTGCATCATATGTTTGTCACGATTGCAAGCGTCGTAAGCGATTCGTATAATTTTTGCCTCTCTAATTTGAGAAGAGCTACAGGAGAATAGAAGATTTATGCCCATCTATGAGTATGCGTGTCGCAAGTGTAAGGCGCACACTGAAATCTTGCAGAAGATTACTGATAAGCCGCTCACTAAATGTCGCAAGTGCGGGGGGCGTCTGGAAAAGCAGTGGTCGCCGACGAGCTTTCAATTCAAAGGCACAGGCTGGTACGTGACGGATTACGCGGGTAAGAAATCGGATGCCGGCGAAGAGAAAAAGGGCACAGCCTCTGCCGCCGAGCCATCTGCCTCCGCCAACACTGATAATGCCGCACAAAAAGAGACGCCCGCCGCGAAAAAGAGCGGTACAACCAAGTCCACTTCATCCAAAGGCACGGCAACAAGCGGCGACTAAAGAGAGAGATCACCAGGAATTAAAGGAAAGGTGAAAGGAAGATGCAGAAGGAAGAAGTAAGGATCAAAGCATTTTTAATCAAAAGCGGTTTCCGCCTCTCTTTTGCCTTTTTACTTCTGCCTTTCGCCTTCTGCTCAGTCGCTTTCGCACAGGCCGGAAGGCGGCCTTCGGCTTCACCTGAAGGCGCTGTCATGCTCAGCATCGTCGCGACGCGCGAGGGCGGCGAAAGCGGCAGCAACAGTAGTCCGATCACAGCCAAACAGATCGCGCTCTACGAGAATGGGATCGAACAGCCCGTTGATAACTTCACGCCCGATCCGTCTCCGGCGCGCATCGTTCTGCTGGTCGATAATTCGCTCACCATCCGAGCCGACGTGCAGAAGCTGGAGGCGGCAGCGCGCGAGTTCGCCTACGAGATTTACGAGGGCGATAAGCTGCTGATCGTAGGTTATGATGAGCAGGCAGAGATCGTTGCAGACTGGACCGATGACGCGAAGAAGATTGAGGATTCGCTCGCCAGCTTTCGCAAGAAAGGCGAGCCGCACCTCTTCGATGCTTTGAACGCCATCGCAGAAGAGGCGCTCAGACCCCTGACGGGCACGACGCAGAAGCGTGTCGTCGTCATCATCAGCGACGGGCTGGATCGCGGCAGCAAGACGCGATTTACGGAGGTGCTCGCCAAGCTGCAATCGCTGGACATCACCGTCTATGCGCTGCAAGCGCCGGACAGGACGGGCGGCGCTCTGCGGCGCGACCAGCCGAAACCGGCGCAGGTTGTCGAGAAACTCGCCGAAGGGACGGGCGGCCTCGTCTTCCCGATCAAGGAGCCGCGCGAAGCCGCCAAGGCCATCTGCGACGAGCTGCGCAAGAACCGTTACGTGCTCTCATACGCGCCCACCAACTTCTCTTACGTAGACGCGCGCCGCCTGCTCGTCGTCGCAGACCCCGGCATCAACGTTCGCTACAAAACTTTTCAGCCGCCAACGATCAAGTAATAATAAATAGTAGACAGTAGACAGTAGACAGTAGCCAGTAGAAAAGAAAACCAAGGTCGTTGCTTTCTTTCTACTGGCTACTGACTACTGTCTACTGTCTACTTCCTTGAATAGATGTAGAACATGAGGACGATGACGAGCAGGAAGATTATTTCGAGGAGTGCGAAGTAGCCTAAGTCGAAGCGTCCATCTTCGTCATGCGCGTCCTGGTAGACGATCCATGTGGCGATGACGAGCGCGGTCGCGAGCCAGATGGTTTGACGTTTTGCATCCCACACGAGGTTTAATCTCAGATTCTGGATTGAAGCTTGCTGAGCCGTTCTGCCGCAGCGTGCAGCGTTTCGTCACGCTTGCAGAAACAGAAGCGCACCTGCTGCGCGCCCCGTTCGGGGAGGCTATAGAAGCTTGAGCCGGGGACACAGGCGACGCCGATCTCGCCTATCAGGTGGCGCGTGAATTCGACATCCGTTTTAAAACCGAAGGGACGGATGTCCGTCATGATGTAGTAAGCGCCGTCAGGGCGGAAGGTCTTGAAGCCTGCCTCTTCAAGCGCGGGCAGGAGCAGATCGCGCCGCGCCGTATAGTCTCGCTGAAGCTTCTCGTAATATGTGAGCGGCAGAGAGAGCGCATAAGCGCCCGCCGCTTGCAGCGGAGCGGCAGCCCCGACCGTGAGGAAGTCGTGCACCTTGCGGATCGCGCCCGTGATCTCGGGCGGAGCGACGCAGTAGCCGACACGCCATCCCGTCACAGAGTAAGTCTTGGACATAGAGTTGACGATCACTGTGCGCTCGCGCATCCCTTCAAGCTGCGCCATCGAGATATGTTTAATCTCTGCCCCTTCGCGCGGATAAAGGATATGCTCGTAGATTTCATCTGTGAAGCAGAGCGCGTCGTATTCGCGGCAGAGCGCGGCGATGAATTCCAGCTCGTCGCGCGTGAAAACCTTCCCCGTAGGGTTATTAGGGTTGCAGATAATGATCGCTTTCGTCTTTTGATTGAAAGCGGCGCGCAGCTCGTCCTTGTCAAAGCTCCAATCCGGTGGGCGAAGGGGGATGTAGCGCGGGCGGGCGTCCGAAAGAATCGCATCCGGCGCGTAGTTCTCATAAAACGGCTCGAAGATGACGACCTCCTCGCCCGGATCAACCGTCGCCATCATCGCCGCGATCATCCCTTCGGTCGAGCCGCAGGTGACCGTGATCTCCGTTTCCGGGTCGATCTCAAGACCCAGATACCAGCCGACTTTCCGCGCAATCGCCTCGCGGAAATCGCGTGCACCCCAGGTGATCGCGTATTGATTGATGTCATCTGCGATGGCCTGCATGGCGACGCGCTTGATCTCTTCCGGGGCGGCGAAGTCTGGGAAGCCCTGCGAGAGATTGACGGCTCCATGCTTGATGGCTTCGCGCGTCATCTCGCGTATGACCGATTCGGTGAAACGGCTCGCCTTGTGCGAGACGTGAGTGTGTCTTGTCGTGACGCTTGATGGCATGTGTGACGGCTCTCTCCAGATAACTTTAAGATTAAATGGGCGGTAAGCTGATTATGATGCTCTCACAGAGAGGACGGGGCTGGCAACCGTCCCGTACCTTCGACGCATCTCTTCGGACAGTCTGCGTAGCCGCTTGCTTTGAGATGGTACTCCTCAAACACCCTTGACGATCTTCCCTCGCGCCGCAGTCTGAAGGTTGGTGAAAGTCCCGGCCCGGAATCTCTCGCGGCAGCCTTAAAAGTGGATGCTTGACAGGAGATTATAGGCAGCAGGAAGATGTGGAACGTGTTGAAGAAGCTGGTCATTGTCTTGCTTGGTTTAGCCCTCGTCGCGGGCATTATGCTGCTGCCCGCGACGCGCGCCACGCCGCAAGCGACGACGCGTGGGATAGAAAATGCCGCTGGCCTCGATTCATTCTTTCGCGCGCTTGCGGCGACCAGTGCGCGCCGACGCATGGAGCCCGTGCGCGTCATGCACTTCGGCGATTCGCACACCGCCGCAGATATTCTCACGGCTGAGATACGCAGAAGTTTCCAGCGCGATTTTGGCGACGGCGGCGCTGGCCTTGTGTCTGCGCGTAACCCCTTCAGCACGCCCCGGCGCGGTGTGCAGACGGGCACGACCGCAGGCTGGTGGATCGACGGCATCGCGGGCAAGGGAGCGACTGACGGCATCTATGGCCCCGCCGGTTTCAGTCTCAGCACGGATCGAGCAGACGAGCGCGCCTGGCTTCAGGCCAACTGCAATCACTTTGAAGTCTACTATCTGAAACAGCCCGGCGGTGGCCGCATAGACATCTCGATTGACGGCGCGAGCGTGCTGGACAAGCCGCTCTCGCTTGATGGAAGCGCGCCCGCGCCCGACTACTTTATCTTCGACGCACCTTCGGACGGCAACCATCGCATCGAGATACGCACTATCGGGACAGGCCGCGTGCGCCTGCTGGGAATCGTCACAGAGCACATCGCGCCCGGCGTCAGCTACGATGTGCTGGGCATTAACGGCGCGCGAGCCGTGCGTCTCTTGAGCTGGAACGACACGGCCTTCGTAGACAACATCCTCCAGCGCAAGCCAGACCTGATTATCGTCGCCTATGGCACCAACGAAGTGACGGACGACGATTGGAGCGTCGAATCCTACGAGCGCATGTTCGCCAATATCCTCAAGCGCTTCCGCCGCGCCGCGCCGCAGGCTTCCATTCTCGTTTACGGCCCGCCGGATCGCTCCGACAATCAGAAGGCCGTCTCCAAGATGCCCGCGATGATCGAGGCGCAGCGCCGCGCCGCCATCGAGGTCGGCGCGGCTTTCTGGAACTCGTACGCGGCGATGGGCGGCGCAGGCTCTATGAACAACTGGGTCGAGCAGGGCTACGGGCAGAACGATCATGTGCACCTGACGAGCGCCGGTTACATCAAGATTGGCGGCCTCTTCTATAAAGACCTCATGGCAGCTTACAAACAGTCTCAGACGCGCCCCGCGCGCAACGCCCCACCGCCGTCACCGCGAAGAGGTCGATCCTGAGCAGAATTAAATGCGGAATGATGAATGCGGAATGATGAATGAAAAGAAAGACGGTTCTGGTTTTAATTCATCATTCCGCATTCCGCATTCATCATTTGCTTTTATCCATCGGTTTAACCCTTTTACCTTTAGGAGATTGACGGCGCGCAGCAAGCTTTTGTATATTCTCGATTATGCCGAGCGTCGCGCGTGGCCTGCTCGCAGCCTCCTCCAAAGGTTGCGCGGATTGCCTTCCGAAGTAGCCCGGCATAATTAGACAAAAGCGTTCCGATTTCCAGCAAAGTTTACCGTTGGCGCTCTCACAAAGCGCGGCGTGTAAAGTTTGTGACCCGCGTCCTCGCTTCTTCAAAAGTGGAGTGGGCGCGGCAACTGTAACCAGGCGTGCGCTTCTCATGCCAGGATGAGCGCACTTCTCAGGCGGCCTCGAAATAGAAGTGTTGCCCCAAGCCGTTCTTCGGCTTCACTTCAAGCAAACCCCCTTTCGAAGAAAGACGTGCGCCGCCCTTTTACCGCACAAATGAAGCGCTCCAATCCCTGACCGTCGCGAGGTGTGTCCGTGACATGCGCAACGCTCAACGGAGTGGGTCAGGAATATGTCGGCGCGTCGAAGCGCTTCGGCTCAAGATTGCGCACCTTTGCCTGTCGGGAATCTTTGTCTGACGCGATCTGTCTGATGATGCAGCCTGTCATGTGTGGTTAACCACAGGGGAAGGAGGCGTGGCAGGCGCAGCGCCTCTTCCATGTTGGCTCGGTCTGGGGAGCGTTGGCAACCGCCTCAACACGCTCGCTCGCTTTCAATGATAATCGCGGTCGTGGTGTTTGGAGTGAACCCTTAGATGTCTTTAACCAGCGGAAAGTACATGATCTTTCTCGCCGTCGTCTTCTTCGCCTACTGGCTTCTGGCGGCGCGGCGGCGGCGTGCGCCTGTGCTTTTCCTTCTCCTTGCGAGCTACTATTTCTACGCGCTCTGGAATCCGGAGTTTCTCGCGCTCGTCCTTCTCATCTCGACGGTCGATTTCCTGACGGCGCGCGCTATCTACGGGAGCGATCACGCGGGTCATCGCAAGCTTCTTCTGGCGGCGAGCGCGTGCACGGACATCGGCGCGCTCTTCGTCTTCAAGTATTTCAACTTCTTCAGCGCCTCCCTGGCCGAAGCCCTCAATAGATTCGGCTGGACTGCTTCGCCCGTCCTGCTCAAAGTCATCTGGCCGCTCGGTCTCTCCTTCCTGACGTTCCGTTCTCTGAGCTACGTGATAGATGTTTACCGCAGGCAGATGGCGGCGACGGAACGCTACATAGACTACCTGGCTTTCGTCTCGTTCTTCCCGGTGATCGTGGCCGGGCCGGTCGTGCGCGCCAGGGAGCTCCTGCCGCAGTTTCGCGAGCGCCCACTGCTCACGAGCGAAGAGGGCACACAGGCGATCTTCCTGATCCTGCTCGGCCTCGTCAAAAAGGTCGCCATCGCTGACTACCTGGCGAACAATCTGGTCGGGCGCGTCTTCGATCAGCCGCAACTCTATTCTTCGATGGAGACGCTGGCCGCCATCTACGGCTACGCGCTGCAAATCTACTGCGACTTTTCCGGCTACTCGGATATAGCCATCGGCTCGGCGCTCCTGCTGGGCTTCCGTCTGCCCGTCAATTTCAACGCGCCCTACCGCGCCGCCAGTCTGCCGGACTTCTGGAAGCGCTGGCACATCACGCTCTCAAACTGGCTGACGGATTACGTCTACTTCTCCATCGGCGGGCTGCGCAAGCGCCCCTTCAATATGTATCGCAATCTCATTCTGACGATGCTCATCGGAGGACTCTGGCACGGCGCGGCCTGGACCTTCGTCGTCTGGGGAAGCATGCACGGGGTCGGGTTGGCCTTCAATCGCTGGTGGGAGAATCGTCGGCGCAAACTCCGGCTTAAGCCCCGCACACAGTGGTGGGTGAAAGCCCTGTGTGTGTTTGCGACCTTCCACTTTGTCTGCCTGACGTGGGTCTTCTTCCGCGCCGAGAGCTTGCATCAGGCTTGGGAGGTGCTGGCGCGACTTCCCGCTTTGAAGTTCGAGACGGCGAACATCGCGCCGCCCGTCCTCTTCGTACTCGTCGCCGGTTATCTGTCGCACTGGCTTCCCCGTCTCGCGCTGGAGAAGGTGCGCGACGGCTGGAGCTGGCTGCCTTCACCCGCGCAGGCTGCCCTGGTCATCTCGGTCGCCTACGGCCTCTACTACCTGTCGAGCACAGAGGTGCAGTTTATTTACGGGAATTTTTAAAAGCATGTCTTCAAAAGCGAAATTTAAGCGCAAGGGACGCAAAGTAAGAAGACGCAAAGCAGGCCAAGCAGTCAAAGCTGTGCGTCCTTTGCGAACGAACTCCGCGCCTTTGGCGGTTAACTCTCCAGTGACAGCATCCACTACGCCTCCTTTTACACGGGTTCTCAGGGAGAAAGCCCGGAAACCTCCAATGTTAACCGGACTTGGTCTGTTGAACTACGAAGAATTCGGCGACCGCTCCGTGACCGTTGAAGAGTTGTGCGCGGGCGTAGATGGCGCGCCCATCGAAGAGGAACAGCAGAGCGCGCGTCAAGTGCTTCTGACGAAGCCTGCGCAGACGATTCTCTTCGTGCTCGCTTTCAGCTCGCTGCCTCTCTTCGTGCCGCGTCTCAACGGTTTGCGTGAGATGCTCCCGCACCCGTCTGAGCTGATCTCCTTCAAAGGAAGCGAACAGCCTGCGGTCGAAGACGTTCCGGGCGGCTCACAGGGCGCTGGCGACAGCAGTAGCAGCATGACATACTCTGCGACCGCCGCTTCAGACCCGCTTGTAGTCAGCTCGGAGCATCCGATTGAAGACCCGGCGAAGGCGCTCGATCCTTTCTACGCCGCGCTCGTGCTTACGGAGGAAAAGCGCGCGGGCGCGATCACGCGTATCACACACTACGGCGATTCCCCTATCACCAGCGATGGAATTACCGGCACGGTGCGCCGCCTTCTGCAAACGCGCTTCGGCGATGCCGGGCATGGCTTCATCCTGATGGATCGTCCCTGGGCCTGGTACAACCACGACGCGATCACGTTCATTTCGGGCGGCGGCTGGACGGACGAGGCGATCTTCGGCGGGAAGGTTTCGGACGGGCAGTACGGTCTCGGCGGCGTCGCGTTTCGCGCCAACGGCCCCGGCAAGTACGCGCGCTTTTCACCTGCGAGTCAGGGCGAGACGGGCAAAACATTTTCGCGCATGGAGGTCTACTATCTAGAGCAACCCGGTGGCGGGCAGTTCAGCACCAGCGTCAACGACGCGGGAGGCAAGACGATTTCGACCGCAGGCGATACGACGCGCTCCGGCTTCTACGAAGTCAAAGCGGAGCAGGCGGGCGCGAATACTTTTCAGGTCGCAACCCTTGGCGGCGACGTGCGCCTCTTCGGCGCTGTCCTGGAGAACGAAGGGCCGGGTGTGGTCTACGACAGCCTCGGCGTCAACGGCGCTTATGCCGGTCTGCTCGCGACCGTCATGAGTGAGGAGCACTGGAAGCAGCAGTTGCAGCATCGCAGCCCTGATCTGATCGTCATCAACTACGGCACGAACGAGAGTCAGTATGCCACCCCGCAGCAGATGGAGCGCTACGAAAGGGATTTACGCGAAGTGATCCGCCGCGTACGCGAGGCATTGCCAGAGGCGAGCATCCTGCTCGTCTCTCCTATGGACAGAGGCGAGCGCGCTGCCGGAGGCAAGATCATCACGAAGCCTACCATTCCCCTCATCGTCGAGATGCAGCGACGCGTTGCGCTCGACACCAATTGCGCCTTCTTCAATACCTTCGATGCGATGGGCGGCTCCGGCACGATGGCGAAATGGTACGAAGGCAAAGGCAAAAACCATCTGGTCAGCACTGACCTCACCCATCCGACCGCTCCGGGCTCGGAACTGGTCGGTCGTCTGATCTACGACGCCATCATCGACGGATACGCAAAATATAGAGCGCGCACCGTGAGAACAGAGCCCTCGCTGGTCGCGCAAAGCAAAAACGGCAGTAGTCAGTAGACAGTAGTCAGTAGAGAAAAGGCGGCGCGTCTTGACGCTCTGGCTATCTACTGTGAGGTATGATGAGCAGTACCATAAGCATCAACTGCTTTTCTTTTCTACTGACTACTGACTACTGTCTACTGTCTACTTTTAAGGGGTGTACATCATGGCGTTACCACAGGGTGTGATCGATTTTCTTAACGAGAGCGCGCAATCGAACGGGGCGGAGCAGCCTCGCGCGGGCGATAATCTTTTCAAGATGGGCGTGCTCGATAGCTTCGCGCTCGTCGATTTCGTGACCGTGCTCGAACAGGAGTGCGGCATCAGGATTCCCGACTCGGACGTGAACCCCGCCAACTTTGAGACCATCGAAGCGGTCGAGAGCTACGTCCAGGCGCATAAGGGTTGAACCAGGGTGAAAGCTTACATCACAGGTTCTGGCATGGCCGTCCCCGACGGCACGGTCAGCAACGAAGAGATTGCTGAAAGACTCGGCCTCGAACCCGAACAGATTTTCAAGTCCTCCGGCATACGCCGTCGCCGCTGGGCCGCCACGGGCATGACGACCAGCCAGTTGGCCTCAGCCGCGCTGCAAGTCGCGCTCGAAGATGCTCAGCTTGCGGCGGCAGACGTGGACTACCTGCTCTTCGGCACGATGACGCCCGACCGCTTCATACCGGGCAGCGCCCCTGCTGTGCAGAAGACGCTTGGCCTTAATGAGATTCCCTGCCTGGATATTCGCGCCACCTGCTGCAACGCGCTTTACGCTCTGCAACTGGCACGCGCGCTCGTCACTTCGGGCGCGGCTCGACACGTCGCCATCTGTCTCGCCGAGATTCAATCCGCATGGCTCGATCTCTCGCCCGCATCGGGCACGACCTCCATGCTCTTTGGCGACGGCGCGTCCGCCCTGCTCGTCTCAGCCGAAAGCGGCGCGCGCGCTCTGGAGATCATAGACCTTCATCTCGCCACCGACGGCACATACGTTGACGATCTGGGCATACGCTGCCCTGGCACGGAGTACGGCACAGCGCGCACGCACGCTGGCGAAGAGTTTATGAGCGACTACACGGCGCGCATGGTGGGGCAGTCCGTGATTCTGCAAGCTTCAAGAAAGATCGTCGCCGCGTGCCAGACCGTTCTTGAGCGCAACAACCTTGCGGTGAGTGACGTGCGCTGGATGGTTCCACACCAGGCCAACGCGAATCTGCTGGCACAGGTGGCACGCTCTCTGCGCTTTCCCACCGGCGAGGGAGGCGTCGTCTCCGTGCTCGAAGAATACGGCAATACCTCTTCGGCCTCGATGGGTATCGCGCTCGACACGCTGCGCCGTTCAGGTCGCATCCAACCGGGCGACCACCTCTTGCTCCCGGCCTTCGGCGCAGGCTTCACCTGGGGCGCTGGCCTCTGCCGCGCCTGAATTCACAGTTGACTTCCATGCCTGACATAGCTTAAAAGCCATTCATCCTGAACGGGGATCGCCGCACCGGCTTTCCGCAGGCCATCAGATATACCCACCTGTCGCCGCCACATAAGGAGTAAAGGGCGATGCAAGATTTGACGGCAAATAGAGCGAGCATGTCAGCCAGAGTCGCCGTCGCAGAAGATGTGCCGGTCGCTGCTGCGGTCGCCGGAGATGAGGCGCATTTCCCCGAAGCGCAGGAGGCCGTCCTGGCCGCGCCGTAGAACGTTACTTCAGTATCAATCTTCAAGCTGCCACGAGAGGAGTTTATGAATCACGATCATTTCATCGTGCCGCCGGGCAAGAAAATTCAGCTCAAGGATTACGACCCCGGCTTCACAGGAGAGTTTAAGCACAAAGAGGACGCGCTCAGCGAGCTGCGAGAGGATGTTGTCAGGCTGGCTGAGCTCCAGGACATTCTCTACGCGCAGGACACCTACGCCCTGTTGATTATTTTCCAGGCGATGGATGCGGCGGGCAAAGACGGTGTCATCAAGTATGTCATGTCGGGGGTCAACCCGCAGGGGTGCCAGGTCTACTCCTTTCGCGGCCCTTCGGCAGAAGAGATCGATCACGACTATCTCTGGCGTACCATGAAGGCGCTTCCTGAGCGCGGACGAATCGGCATCTTCAATCGCTCATATTATGAAGAGGTGCTCGTGGTGCGCGTGCATCCCGGCATTCTCAGCGCGCAGCGGCTTCCTCCCGAGGCGAAAGAAAATATCTGGAAGAAGCGGTTTGAGGAGATCAACGACTTCGAGCGCTATCTGGTCAGAAACGGCATCATCGTGCTCAAATTCTTTCTGCACGTCTCGAAAGAGGAGCAGAAGCGAAGGTTTCTCAAACGGATCACGACGCCGGAGAAGAACTGGAAATTTTCTCTCAACGACGTCAAAGAGCGCGCCTTCTGGGATCAGTACATGGAGGCGTTCGAGGATGCTTTCAATCACACCAGCACAGAGTGGGCGCCCTGGCACATCATCCCCGCCGATAACAAATGGTTCACACGCGCGGCGGTCGCAGACATCATCGTCGCCAAGCTTAAGTCACTGGATTTGAGCTACCCCGTTCTCACAGAGGAGCACCGGAAAGACCTTTTAACGGCCAGGGAAATACTCGATAACGAGGAAGTTTGACATTGCGGAATGCGGATTTCGGATTGCGGATTGAAGAACAGGCATCGTTGCTTTTTTAATCCGCATTCCGCAATCCGCAATCCCATCTCAGCCCTGTGAGGCTCCCTCTTGCTCGGCGGCCTGACGCCGGAGCTGGTCTAGGACGGAGCGAACGGCGGGCGCTAGATTGCTGTCCGGCGCAAGCTCTAAAAACTTCTCGTAAGCGGCGACGGCCTCTTTGTAGTTCTCCATCTTCTCGTAGAGCGCGCCGAGCAGTTGGTACAACAAAGGCTCTGTATCGGAGAGCTGCGCGATGGCTTTGCGAAACTCCGCCACAGCCTCCTCGTTCCTTCCTTTATCTTCAAAGACCAGCGCGAGCCCCGTATGCGCTTCGGGCTGAAATCCGCGCGCCTCGCGTATGGCGCGCTCGAAGGCTTGGATTGCGCCGTCCGCATCGGCATTCTCGCGCAGGATGCGCCCTTCGACCGCCGACGCCTCCGGGTAGACGGGGCGCAACGCGCGCGCTTCATCTATCTGTGCCAGGGCATTCTTGTAGTCGTTCAGGTCAAGCAGAACGCGCGCGAGGCCGACACGCGCCGCCGGAAACCTTGGCCGCAGCTCAAGCGCGCGATTGTAGAGCGCCGCCGCCGCCTTGCGCGCCTCTTCATCACGCGCCTTCTCGCGTGCGCTTTCCGCCTGCTGAAACGTTAGTTCCGCTTCATCCGTCGTCCGCGCGAGCTTGATCACAATCTCGCTGCGCCGTGTTGCAGGCAGTGGTGTCGTCGATTCTTTAAAACCGCTCGCACGCACGCGCAGCGTGTGGCGGCCTGACGAGACGTTCGAGAGCGTGAGCTTGCCCGAGGCATCCGTCACACCGCGCCTGACTTCATCGAGCCAGACGACGGCCCCGGCCTCCGTGCGAACCGTGAGGGATTTGGCCTGAGAGGAATTGGCCGCTCGGCTTTTTCGTCTCTGCGCGTGCACATCCAACACACTCGCCGAAACTAAAACGAAGAGCGCGGTGAGCACTAGCAGGGGCTTTGAATAGATGTAAGTCCGCATAATAAAGCAGTAGACAGGAGACAGTAGACAGTAGTCAGTAGAAAAGAAAAGCCGTCGATGCGTTTTCGTGCTGAGCCTTTTATCAGAGTAGATGACAGAGCGTCATGCGCTTTCTTTCTACTGGCTACTGTCTACTGTCTACTATTATTCACTCCTCCTTTTCATTGCCCGTGATGCGGCGCGTGCGCACTGTTGAGTTTGCGCCGCTCTGCGCCGCGTTGGAGGTTGGATAGATGGGGCTTGAGCCGACCTCTGCGCGAAACTGCCCGTTGTCGTCATAGAGCCGCTCGTACTGTAAGGTGTTGCGCACGACGCCCTGCACATAGAGGCGCGTCTCTTTGAAAGGGATAGCTTCGGCCCACTCGTCCATTTCCAGTGGCAGGGAGGCGCGCCATTGCACGACCCTTCCCGGGCCTGCATTGTAGGCGGCGGCGACATACTCGATGCGACCGTATTTGTCGAACTGATCCCGCATGTAGCCCGTGCCGAGCTGAATGTTGAGTCGCGGCTCGTAGAGCGATTGCTCCGTGACGTCGCGCTGGATGCCGTATTTGCGTGCGACAATCGCGCCTGTCGGCACAAGCAACTGCATCAGGCCGTATGCTCTCGCCGATGAGCGCGCACGCGGATCAAAGACAGATTCCTGGCGGATGAGACCGGCGACCTGATGCGGGTCGAGCCGACGGGCGCGCGCCTCCTGTTGGATAATGTCCCAGTAGGCGAGCGGGTAAAAGACATCCCACTCATCCTTCGTCAGCTCTTCCGGCTTCATCTGCGAGTAGTCCGGGTAGCTGCGCTTGAGCGCGTTGAAGGCGTTCAGGTTCTCTTCGCGCGAGCGAAAGATGCGCGCCAGTTGAAGATTGACGCGCGGGCTGGCTGGCGCGACTGCAGCCGCCACGTTCAACTCCTCCATAGCCCAATCATCTATGCCCGCATTGCTGAGCTGGTCTGCCTTCGTGATCCGTTCCTGCTCATTCGCTCCGGCAGTCTCTTCTGCGACCGTGACGATTTGCAGGTTGGCGACGGCGCGTCCCACCATCGAGTCGGGAGCGAAATCGGCGCGCGGCGCGTTACTACCATTGCGCTTCATCGTGTCGAGGCGCTGCTGCGAGAGATAGCCGTACCAGTTAGCGCCGTAACGCCCCTGCATCGCTTCATAAAGGGCGCGCGCCTCTGCGAG
Organism: Pyrinomonadaceae bacterium; assembly: GCA_036386415.1. Classification (GTDB taxonomy): domain Bacteria; phylum Acidobacteriota; class Blastocatellia; order Pyrinomonadales; family Pyrinomonadaceae; genus DASVVT01. Next base: position 90,665 of record DASVVT010000088.1, on the reverse strand, counting down.
TTTTCCGGCGCGTTCCGAATCGCGCGCCGCCCAGTAGCCTGCGCGCCCGCGATTATCCGTGTTCTTATCCGCATAGATCGCCAGGTGCTCTGTTAAGAGGCGCGAGGATTCCTGATAGTTCTTCGCCTCATGACTGAGCCATGCCAGTTCGAACTGCGCCTGCGCGACCTCCACCATGCTCGGATAGGAGTTCATGGCCGCGCGAAAGAATTGGGAAGCTTGGCCCTGATTCTTCGCATCACGGGCTGCTACCCCTGCACTCGTGATGGCGCGCGGGGTAAACGAGCTTTGCGGGAAGGAGCGGCGCATCTCTTCCGTGACGGTGCGCGCCATCTCCCATTGCCGCGCCGTGGCGTAAGCCTGAGCCAGATAATAGAGCGCCTCGGCGCGCACTTCACCCGCAGATGAGGGCACGCTGTTGAGAGCCGCGACCGCATCCGGCAGCCGCTTGGCACTGGTGGCCGCGATGCCGCGACGCAGTTGATTCTGCGCGCTGGCCGCCGCCGGAAAGCGCGCGAAGGCATCCGCGTAGGCGGCGGCGGCATCCGCGTACCGCTTCGCCTCGTAAAGCTTATCGGCGCGTGCCGTGGCTTCTTCAGCCGTCGCGGGCGCTGTCGTGGAGCTCAGTCTGTTGATCGCCGTTGCGGCGTCGGCGCTCTCTGCCGCTGCGGGGGCGTAAAAATAGATGCGACGGTAAGCGGCAAGGGCGCGCGTCGGATCAGATGTCTGCTCGTAGGCGCGAGCTGTGAGCAGCAGCGCACCTGCGTCCCCTTTCGCCGACAGGTCTTTTAAGAGAGCGGGCACAGCCGACGCCTGGCCGTCCTGCATGACCATCTCGGCATCGCGCAGGCTGGCATCGCGCGCGCGGAGCGAGGACGGATAATCACGCGCCAGTTGCTCGTAGGCGGCGCGCGCCTCCGTGCGACGACCCAGTTGCTCCAGGGCGCGCGCGCGCATCAGCAGCGCATAGTCGCCGAGCGCCGTACGCTCGCCTATAACCCTGGCGTCGAGAAGCTGTGCCGCGCCATTAAAATCGTTCGCTCTTAACTTGATCCGCGCGCGCACAAGGCGGGCGATCCCCGCCGCCTTCGTGTTCGGAAATTCGGACTCTATTCGCGCGACCGCATCTTCCGCAGGCAGCACGCCGCCTCGCGTCATCGCGCGCAACTGTTCGAGAGCCTTCTGCTCGCCCGGTGTCCCCTGCCGCGTGCTGCAACTCGCGCTCATAAACGGCGCTATCGACGCACCGATGACGACCGTCAGGCCGACGATGATTAACGTCAGGCGATGCTTGCGAAAGTTAAAGCTCAAGACAATCTTCTCCTCTTAAAAAAAAGACAAGTGACGAGTGACAAGTTAAAGGTCGGTCTTGCTGCTCACTTGTCACTCCAGTCACTTGCCACTTGCCACTTCTCGTTTACGCCGAAACAGTTGCGCCTGGATAGGTGTCACCTAATTTTGACGGGTCGCCTTCGGCGAGCGTGTTGACGAGCTCCTGGTGGAAGTAGTCGTAGCGGGCGGCGACGGGCGGGGCGACGCGCTTGTCGTACATCTGGCGCGAGCGGTCTATATCTTCGCGCAGCCGCTCGTAGATGTTGCCCTGCGAGCGCCCCTCTTTCACCTTCTGCTCGTTGTAAAGCTTGATCTCGGAGACCAGTAGGCGCGCGAAGCGGCGCGCGTCGTTGTGAAGCCGACGCTCTTCGTCGCTCACGTCAACGGGCAACTCCGCATCGCTGCTGCCATAGCGCCTGGCCGTCCCCAGCGGGGCGGAAAATTGAGATGACGAGGCGGCGGCTGTCGGCGGCACGCTTTCGGCGGCGAAGCCTGCTTCTCCTGTGGCGACCGGAGGAGGGGTAGCAGCAGCAGGGGCTGACTCTTCCGGCGCAGGCGCTGTCTTCGGGGCTTCCGCCTCGACGGGCTGAGCCGCCTCCTCCGGCTGCTCCTGCGTCGCGCTGCGCGCTTCCTCTTCGCCCGTCGCCGCCGAAGGGGTCGCCTGCATCGTCTCGTCTGTTTGCGGTGCTGTTTGAGGCGGCGCGGGAGCTTCAGCCTCGACGCGCGCCGGGCGCGAAGAGGGAGCGGGGCGCGTCACCGACAGCAGCTCGACGCTCATGCCCGCCACGCGGACGAGCGTTTCCAGAGCCTCAAGGTTGATCGCATCCGATTCGAGCGCGGCGGAATCCGCGTAGAGGACGGCGACAGCCTTGCCGCGCGCGATGAGCGGAACGGCGACCATGCGCTGCGGCGGTTCGGAGCCGAGCTTACTCAAGAGCAGATGGTCTTCGGCATTCGCCCCCGGCGTGCCGCTCCAGGTGGCGCGCGATTTGATGACATCAGAGAGCGGCGTGTCAGCCGAGAGCGGCAGCACGATCTCGCGCACAGAGTTGTCGCCGACCGTCCCTTCGAGCCCGCGTCCACGCCAGCCCACGGCCTGCTCATTCTTGACGACGAAGAAGACGATGCGCGGCGCAAACGAAGCCGCGTTGTTGACGAGCGTGTTAAGGATGTCTGCCTGCGAGCGCTGGTTATCAAGGTCGTCGATGGCGCTTTTGAGGATCGCTATCTCGCTCGATGCTTTAGTGCGCGCAGATTCTGCGGCGGCCATCTCTATGCCGCTCTCGTGCGCGGCGCGTATCGACTCCGAAATGGAAACGGCGATGGAGGCGTCCGTCTGCGTCTCGCTTTGAGAGCGTTCCAGAAGACGTGTGAACGCCTCGTTGACCTGGCTCTGGAGACGCGTAATCTCCTCTTGCAAGCCGCTCAGGCGCGAATTGATGTAGCCATCCACTTCGGCGCGCAAACTCTTTTCCAGTTCTTCGCTGACCACCGTCTTGTTATCCTCCATTTCGGCTTGTCATCTTGGATTTCAGACTGCCCGTTCGGATGCTCATTCTTGATCTGTTTACTAAGATATTGAAGGCACTTACGGCCACTAGCGGATTATGGGGGGCGGGCACGAGAGTGTCAAGCAACTCATTTGCGAAGTGGGGAACAAAACTCGGTTTTGGATTTGCGATTTTAGATTTTAGATTTATGATTAAAGGGCTCGTCTCAAATACGGAAATCTGAAAGCGCCCGATGCCTGCCAGTATTCTCATCGCAGACGATTACGATGACAATCGGGAGTTGTTGCGTCTCATGCTGGAAGTGATCGGCTACCGTATACGCGAGGCGCGCAACGGGCGCGAGTGCGTCCTGATGGCGCAGACGGAGCCGCCCGATCTTATTCTGCTCGATCTCTCGATGCCGATCCTTGACGGCTGGGGCGTGCTCGAAGAGCTGCGTGCAGATGAGCGCACGCGCCGCGTGCCCTGCATCGCCGTCACGGCCTTCGCCGACCCGACGCGCGAGCGCGCCATGGCGGCGGGCTTCGACGCCTACCTCTCGAAGCCTTTCAAGGGCAAGGAACTGATCGACACCGTGGAGCGATTGATCGGGCGCGAAGGCAATGGCGCGTAGAGCATTGTATGGCGAAAAGTAAAGAGTCAAGCAAAACCATGGGCGAGAGCCTGAGCCAAGGCGTCATTCTCGTCGCCTTTGAAAAGTTGTTCGGCGGCGGGCGCGGGGTCAAGCGCTTCAAGCGCTCCGGCCTGCGCTACGTCGAGCTGGCTGAAGGCGCTGTGCTCGTCGAACAGAACCCCGACAAGCGCAGCGAGTGGGCCGGGCTGGCGCAGAGTGGACACCGCATCGCCTGGGTGCTGCGCGATGGCGAATACCTGGCGCGCGTCGTCGATGGCGAAGTCACAATGATGGACTGAAGAAAGGGAAAAGGAAGTAGACAGTAGACAGTAGTCAGGAGCCAGTAGAAAAGAAAATCCGTTGATGCTCATCTCCAAATCATAGTAGACAACAAAGCGTAACACTCTGTCTTTCTACTGACTACTGACTACTGTCTACTGTCTACTTCTTATTAATCATGTCGCTCATCGGAGCAAACGAGCTGAAACGAAAGATGCTGATTGCCGTGGACGATCAGCCGTATACGGTGGTGGATGTGTTCTTCGCCTCCCCGACGGCGCGCGGGGCGGCGACGATGGTGCGGACAAAACTGCGACACCTGTTGACGGGCGCAGTGCTGGAAAAGAGCTTCAAATCGAGCGAGAAGTTTGCCGAGCCGGACGTTCAGTTGACGCCCGCCTCCTTTCTTTACGCCGACAATGAGGGCTTTCATTTTATGGACGAGGCGACGTACGAGCAGTTCATGTTTACGGATGAATCGGTCGGCGATGATCGCAGCTATTTGAAGGAAGGAATGTCCGTACAGGTCTTAAAGCACAACGGCGCGGCCATCTCGCTGCAACTGCCGCAGTTCGTCGAGTTGATCGTCACCTCGACCGAGCCGGGCATGCGCGGCGATACGGCAGCCGGGGGCGCAACCAAGCAGGCGACCCTGGAGACAGGCCTGGGTGTGCGCGTCCCGCTCTTCATCAAAGAGGGCGAGGTTGTGCGCGTCAACACACAGACGGGCGAGGTCGCCGGGCGCGCCTAACCTTCTAGAGAGAGGAAGAGGACGATCCACGAAGACACACGAAGCAACACGAATAAGGCTCAATCTGGTTCGTGTTGCTTCGTGTGATTTCGTGGATCGTCTTCACTTCTAGTCCCATCTACAGACCCGCCTCGTAGACCACTTCACCGCCGATGACGGTCATCAGGCAGCGCGTCTTGAGTATCTCCGGCTCTGAGATTTTCATGATGTCAGCCGAGAGCACTGTCAGGTCTGCGAGCTTGCCGGGCCCGATTGAGCCTTTGAGCTTCTCTTCAAATGCGGCGTAAGCAGGCCAGATGGTGAACATCTTCAGCGCCTGCTCGCGCGAGAGTGCCTGTTCCGCGTGCCATCCTTCGCCGGAGAAACCCTTCTGGTCGCGACGCGCGACCGCCGCGTAAAACTCTATCATCGGCTCGCCGCGCTCGACCGGGGCATCGGAGCCCCCGGCGATGATAGAGCCCGCCTTGATGAAGCTCTGCCAGGCGTACGCCCCTTCCAAACGCTTAAGGCCGAGGCGGCGCGGCGCAAAATGCAGGTCGCCGATGGCGTGCGATGCCTGCATCGAAGGGATCACGCCGAGGCGTGCAAAGCGCGGGATGTCCAGGGGGTTGACGATCTGCGCGTGTTCGACGCGCCAGCGAGGCTCGCGTATCTTCCGCGCGTCGGGAGGCACGGCGGCCAACGCCTTCTCATATAGATCCAGAATGGTGCGATTGGCGCGGTCGCCGATGGCGTGCGTCTCGACCTGAATGCCACGGCGCAGAGCTTCCGTGAGCATTGGCAGCAGCTCTTCTTCTTTGACCGTGAGAAATCCAGAAGTTTCCGGCGCGTCCGCATATGGCTCAAGCAGCGCCGCACCCCTTGAGCCGAGCGCGCCGTCAAAGTGGACTTTGATCGTGCGCAGCGTAAAGCGCCCCTCATCGACTCCGATGAGCGGCGCATCATTCAGCAGGCGCGTCGCCTCCTCGCCCGGCCCGGAAACGGCCTTGTAGATGCGTAGCTTGATCTTCCCTTCGCCATAGAGTTTTCTGTAGAGCGCAACGTCAGCGTAGCTTCCGCCCGCATCATGAATCTGACACCAGCCCAACTCGATGCTGCGGCGGACTCCGAGCAGAACGGCCTGCTCCAGTTCGGCAGCAGTCGTGGGCGGAATGTGTTTGGTGATCAGATCATGAGCGTTGTCCAGAAGCATCCCATTGGGCTCGCCCGTCACCTTATCTTTCGATATCTCTCCGCCGAAAGGGTTGGGCGTCTTTCGATCAATCGCGGCGATCTTCAGCGCCGCACTGTTGACTACTGCTCCGTGGCCGTCGGCTCGTTCGAGGAAGACCGGATTATGAGGCGCGACGCGATCCAGGTCTTGGCGTGTGGGAAAGACTGGCGGCTTCCAGAAGGTCTCGATCCAGCCGCGCCCTGTGACCCATTCGCCGGGACGGGCGCGGTCAACGCGCGCTTTAACCTTCGCCAGAAAATCTTCGAGGCCGGTCGTGCCTTCCAGGTTAAGGGTCATCTCGCGCTGGCCTACGCCGATGAGGTGATAGTGCGCGTCTGTCATTCCGGGCACGACCGTCTGGCCGTGCAGGTCTATGACGCGCGTCTGCTTTCCAGCGTACTTCATCGCCCCACTATCAGAGCCGACGAAAACGATGCGGTCGCCTTTGACCGCTAGCGCCTGCGCGCGCGGCGCGCGGTCGTTGACCGTGTAGATGTTGCCGTTCTTAAAGATGAGGTCTGCCGTCTCAACTCTCGCGCCGACGGTCATGAGACAGAGCGCGATGCTTGTTAATGTGGCTGTGATGATTTTCATAAAAAGGCTGTCCGTAGTCAGTTGTCAGTTGTCCATTGTCCGTTGCTCGATTTTCGCCGAAGCCGCTCGCAGAGGCAAACGGAAACAACGGACTACGGACAACTGACAACTGACAAGGAATTTGGGAAGTTCGCGACGAATACCATATAATCTGCTCGCTCAAAACAGAAGCTCGCTCGCTCGCGCTACAGATAATTACTTTTCCAGACCGGGGATCATTGACCACTATGAAAACAGAGGCTCTAAAGTTTGAGACACGGAACGGGGCGACGACCGCTTTCGTCGCCGTCCCGGAAGATGCTGGCCGGGTGGAAGGCGCAGCCGTCATCCTCATACAGGAGTGGTGGGGAGTCAACGGCCACGTGCGCGACCTCGCCGGGCGTTACGCGAAAGAGGGCTATCTTTGCATCGCGCCCGACCTTTATCGAGGAAAGATCGCGCAGGACGCGGAGGAAGCATCGAGGCTCATGCACGAGCTGGCGATGGAAGATGGGCTGGATACGATAGGGCGGGCGATTGAAGAAGCGCGGCGCGCGTACGCTGCGGAGCGCGTCTGCATCACGGGTTACTGCATGGGCGGAACGTTCGCGCTTCGCGCCGCCTGCGAGATGGCGTCGCTTCGTGCGGCGGCTCCGTTCTACGGCGACATCCCAGACGAAGAGACGCTCGCACGATTGAAAGTCCCGACCCTTTTTATCGCAGGCGCGCGCGACAACTGGATTACGCCTGAGAAGGTCGAAGGGCTCAAGGAAGCGGCTCGCAAGTATGACTTGCCGGTCGAAGTCGTCAGCTACGACGCAGACCACGCTTTCTTCAACGACACGCGCCCCGAAGTCTACAACGCGCAAGCGGCTGCGGATGCCTGGCAGCGCGTGCTCACACTGTTCCAAGAGCGTTTGCGTAAATAGCTGCCACCAGATAGATCAACGCACGCCAACCCTCTGGAAATGGAGATGGAATCTACTTGATTATCTATCTCCCGTTTCAGGGGCTAACCTCTTAAACCAGATAGCAGAATAAAAGAGAGCCAGCGACCGATCCACGAAGACACACGAAGCAACACGAACCAGATTGAGCCTTATTCGTGTTGCTTCGTGTGTCTTCGTGGATCGTTCCCCGTCCTCAGCCTTCGTTGCATTTCGGTTGTGGAAAGGGGACTGGGTTTGGAGAGTGTTTCAACGTGACAGGGAGGGTGAGCCGGAAGCCATTCTCATCAGAGAATGATTCTGGATGTAGATGACCTGCTCGCGTAAAAGCGCTGAGGCTACTGCTTTTTACCCGTCAACAGCAGAAATACTCCTATGGCGATGCCGACGAATCCGATGAGCAGCGCCAGGAGGAGTAAGAGATGTATGAGCGCGCCGCCAGCGCCTAAAATGAATCCAATGAGCCAGATGAAAAGCAGAAAGCCTGCGATGACGATTGATGCCCCGATGGTGATGTAGGCGACCATCGGTTTTGGCCGCTTCGCGCCCTCGGGCGCGGGCGGCGCTGTGAAGCTCTGATGCTGTTGCTGCACAGCGGTCGGGAGGGATTCCCATGAAGGCGTCTGAACCGGCGGCGTGGTCGTCTCAAAGCCGGAGAGAGAGGGCGTCACATTGGTCTCATAGCCGGACAAGGGTTGCTCTTCGGCGCCGAAGGACTCTGAGAGCGGCGGCGGGCTCGGCGGCGGCGGAGCCATGATCGTGGCTTGAAGGTCCATGGCCGGAGCAGCAGCCCGCTCGTTTTCCAGGCGCGTCCCGTCAGCAGGGCAATAGCTGAGCGCGTCATCCGTATAAGTTTGCTGGCACGATGGGCATCGTTTCATGGCAAGTTTTTCCTGTCGGACTGGGTTACGTGCGTTGTGGCGTGGCGAACCATCTCCTCGAACCAGAGAAAGCGTGTGAAAACCCCCACGCACGCCCCACCCTTTTGATTGAGTGGAAAGATCTGTAGATTACGAGCGAGCGAGATTGTACCAGATTTTTGATTGGATGCGAGCGAAGATTAACCACCGGGGCGCACAGTCACGCAGAGAGCTGACACAACAGAGGCGTCCGCTGCTCTTCAAATCTCTGTACCCTCTCTTTGTTCACAATGTCTGCGGTGGTCAATCTGCGCCCAGGCGGTGAACAACCTTTGCCATCCACTCAGTTTGACACACTACGGCTTTAATTATCCGAGAGGCATCGGCTGCTCTTCGATGAACTCGTGTAACTGCGTTTCAGACGGGAGAGAGGTGCGCGCTCCCAGGCTTCTGCATTTCAATGCGGCGGTGGCGTTGGCGAGCTTCAAGCTCGTCTCGATCTCCTCGCCGCGAAGCAGCCCATAGAGAAAGCCCGCGTGAAAGGCGTCGCCCGCTCCCGTCGTGTCGCGGCACCCGCCCGGCACAGCATAGGCTGGAGCCTCCAGGAACACGCCATCGTGATAAAGAAGCGCGCCCCGCACTCCGAGCGTCATGCCAACGAGTCGGCAGCCGTAACGCGCTTTCGTTTCGATGAGCGCCGCGCGTTCGTCGCGAATGCCCGTCAGGCGATGCGGGAATTCCGTCGAGGCGATGAGAATATCTATGAGCGGCAGAAGCTCCGGCAGCCCCTCGTAGATATTATCTATGTCGGCGGAAACGGCTGCCCCAACCGCGCGTGCCCTCTGTGCCAGTCGCGCGCACGCTACGGGGTCGTGCGCGTCCAGGTGCAGGACACGCCCGCGCGCAGCCAGCTCTATCGGCGCTTCATCCGCGCGATAACCCAGACGCTCGTCTCGATCCCAGGTGATCGTTCGCTCGCCGCTCCGTGCATCTATGATAATGAAGGCCGTCTGCGTGCGCGCCCCTTCGATAACTTCCGCAAACCTCACGTCAACGCCTTCACCCTTGAGCGACATGAGGCCAAACTGCCCTTCCGCATCCGAGCCGAAGCGTCCCGCGTATGCCGTGCGCAAACCCAGCCGCTGTAATCCGACCATCGCCGAAGCGGTCTGCCCTCCGGCTGACTGCTTGTGCTCGATGAACCGTACCTTGGCATTGAAAGCCGGGTATTCAGGCACGACCACGAGATGGTCTACGGCGTTGAGGCCGAAGCCGACAGCATCAAACTCTTTTTCAGTCGGTAACTTGAAAGGGAATCGCACGTTGCTCTTCCTCTAAAAGAAAATGATGAATTAGGAATGATGAATGATGAATGAAAAGAAAGACAACGCGTATTTCTGCTCTTCTTTTAATTCATCATTCATCATTCGATTTTACGTTGAGAGTTGCTCTGCGGTAAAATCAATTACGCATCAGAGTTTTACATGACTGCTGCCTCAACGCAGTCGTCTCAAGCAGCCTCCGACATAGACAGTTCCCCGGATGCTTCTGAAAGAAGAAAAGTATTCCCCTGATAAATTTTAAAAGAGCTGATCGGGAGTCGCTATGAATAAGCATCACTTGCTTCGCGTCTGCCTCCTGCTATTGCTCGTTGGCGGCCTGCTCGCATTGCCCGTCTGGGCACAGCAACGATGTCAGCCGCCCGCGCCTCCGGTGATCCCGCCGGGGAAAAATATCTTCACGCCTCAGCAGGAGATGGACCTGGGTGAGGTCATCGCCGAGCGGATCCAGCGCGATTATCGTGTCATTCAGGATGATGAGCTGAGCGCTTACTTACGGCGTATTGGCGAACGCTTAGCCCGTCAGCTCCCGACCGGGCTGCGCCTTCAATTTTTCATCTACGATCAAGCCGAAGCCAACGCTTTTACTTTGCCGGGCGGGCGCGTCTACGTCTCGCGCAAGCTGATCGCCTTCGCGCGCAGCGAAGATGAGCTGGCGGGCGTGCTGGCGCACGAGCTTGGACACAATATCGCGCACGAGGGCGCGATAGGTATGACGTGCCTATGGCGCCAGGTGCTCAAGGTCGAGCAGGTGGGAGACCGGCGCGACATCTTTGAAAAGTATAACCAGTTTCTGGAGAACATAGGGCGCAAACCCGAAGCCTGCGGTCGCGGCGACGGGCACGGCGAGAAGGGGCAACTGGTCGCCGATCAGATCGCGCTCTACGCGATGACGAGCGCGGGCTACAACCCGCAAGCCTTCGCCACCTTCTGGGATCGCCTGGCCGAGACCAAGGGCAGAACGGGCGGATGGTTCTCCGATGTCTTTGGCGCGACCAGGCCCGATGAGCGACGCCTGCGCGAGATACTCAAGGTCGTCTCTTCTGTTCCAGCCGAGTGCATTGAGCAGCGTGCCGCCGCAAACGCAGGAGAGTTTCAGAAATGGCAGGCAGAGGTTATCAACTACTCCGGTCTGGGGGGCAAGGAGGCGCTGCATGATGTGGTCTGGAAGAAGCAGCTTGAGCCGCCGCTCAGGGGCGACGTCACGCACCTGCGCTTCAGCCCCGATGGCAAGTACGTGCTGGCCCAGGACGATTCGGGAATCAACGTGCTCTCGCGCGACCCCTTCAAGCTACTGTTTCGCATCGACGCTCCTGAAGCGCGTCCCGCGCAGTTTACGCCCGACTCGCACTTCATCGTCTTTTACAACTCGAATCTGCGCGTCGAGTCCTGGAGTCTCGCCGACCAGAAGTTGAAATCTGTGCGCGAGATGGTGATCCTCAAGGGATGCATGCAGACGGCGCTCTCACCGGACGGCAAGACGCTCGCCTGCCTGAACAGGACTTTCGACCTGACGCTCTTCGATGTTGCCACAGATACGCAGGTCTTCCAGAAGAAGGCCATCTATACGCCGAAGAATGACCTTGAGTATTTGATTCTGACCTTATTCGCGCTGCTCAATGAAGATGAGGAGGTGAACATCCTCAACATGGGGTTTTCGCCCGACGCGCGTTACTTCGTTGCGGGTTATAGTGATTCGGCCATTGCTGTCGATATGACGACGCGTGAGGCCACCCCTTTGCGCGGCCAGGCTAAGAAGTATATCGGAGGCGGGTTCGCTTTCACCGCCCCGGATCGGATTGTCGGAATCAGCCACGAAGACGTGAAAAAGGCGGCGCTCGTCAGTTTCCCGGAGGGGCGTGTGCTGAGCGAGCTTTCGGTCGGGCGCGCCAGCCTGACGCCCGCCGCGCATGGCGACTATCTGATGATTCGCCCCGTCGAGGACTTCCCCGTAGGCATCATGGACCTCAACACGAAGAAGATTTTCATGGCGAACAAGCAGTCTGCCGTAGACATCTACGATCAGGTGTTAGTCGGCGAACAGCGCAACGGCGAGCTTGGGCTCTACGAGTTGGAGAGCGGGGCTTTGCGTGCGAAAGTGATCCTGCCGCGAACCTCCTTTGGCCGACTGCGCGCCGCCGCGCTCTCCCCTGATCTGAAGTGGTTGGCCGTTTCCGAGCGCACGCGCGGCGCGGTCTGGGATTTAAACAGGGGTGAGCGCATTCTACACATTCGCGGCTTTCGCGGCGCACACATCGCGGACGGGTCGCTCTACGCCGATTTCCCTAAATTCGAGGAGACCGGACGATTAATCGCACGATTCGACCTCGCGAGCCGCAAGGCGAGCCAGGGGATGAAGATCGACGAGGAGACAAAGGCCAGCCAGCACGGCCCTTTCGTCGTCCTGACAAAACCGGCCAAAAAGGGTGGCTCCCCGACAGAGAACGTCCTTGTGGAGATTCACGACGCGCGCTCCGGCGCGACGCTCTGGACACGTAGCTTTCCGAAGGAAGCACCGCAGGTCTATCTCAATCCGAACGAGGGGGCGCTTGCGCTCCTGTGGTCTGTCACGACCGGCGCAGCCAGGGCGTTGATCAAGGCCGATCCTGTTTTAAGCAGCCGGTTGTCGATGATGAAAGAGAAAGAGGGAGACTATTTCATTCAAACGCTCGACGCGCAGACGGGCAACCGGACGGGCGCGCTCCTGATTGAAACGGGCAAAGGCTCTTTTCGCATCTCGGACATAAGCGTGGCCGGGAACTGGGTTGTCATCTCCGATACGAGGAATCGCGTCCTCGTCTATTCACTTTCGAGCGGCGAGCAGAAGGGGCACTTCTTCGGAGGCCACCCGGCCATCTCCAAATCGGGCGGTCTCCTCTGCGTCGAAAACGAGCGCGGCCAGTTGATCGTCTACGATCTTTCGACCATGCAGAAGCGTGAGCAGTTCCTCTTTCCCAGCGCCGTCTCGCTGGCACAGTTCAGCGCCGATGGTCAAAAGCTGTTTGTCTTAACCGCAGACCAGACGGCCTATGTTTTGAATCTCACACGGAAGCAGGGATGAAAGAGTAAGCGAGGAATAATCGTGCCTTTTATCATTTCAATCAATGATGAGAGGCAAGGGTCGGAAGTGTCTCTGCGGCGTCCTTTGCGAAATCCTTTGCGTCCTTTGCGTTTGAAAGGGCGTTTAAACGCAAAGGACGCAAAGTAAATCACGCAAAGGATCGCAAAGGGTCGAGCATTTTCCCTGAAGGAGAGCGAGGAAGTTGAGGACGATCATTTCCGTTCCGGTCTTACTTTCGTTGACGGTCTCCTGCCATAGCGTACACACGCAAAGTCAGACGCCTGACCATCCACCTACGCCTGCGCCGGAAAGATTATTCCCCATCAGCGTGAAGCACAAGCTGGGTTTCATAGACAGAACGGGTAAGACCATCGAGCCGCAGTTTAACCCCGGTTATCTTCAATTCGCGAGTTTCACGCCATTCTCGGGAGGGCTGGCGATCATCTCCGTCGAGCGTGAGGATGGTGGCCTGCCCGGCTTTCGCACGAAAGAAGATTTCATTGATACGACGGGCAAGGTCGTCATACAGCCGCAGTACAATAGCGTGTACGACTTTTCCGAAGGGCTGGCGGCTGTCGAGGTCAAAGGTAAATGGGGCTACATTGGGCAATAACATATTTGAATTACACGGTGCTGACCCGTCTGGTGGAACCCCGTTTAATTCCGGCTACTATTAGCTGCAATCTCCTAACAAGTGGTAGAAGCATCGATCCTACACAGTGAGCGCACCTAAAGCCTGGAGCTTGCTTGGAAGTGTGAGCCGCTGCCCGCTCTGGCGCCGCCCTCTTGACTATTGACATCTACAAACTAAGGGCATATCCTGCCTGCGTCTAAGGCACTACTTTTACGCTGACGAATCCATCAATCCGTCGGCTCTCATCAAGGGGTACATCACAAGCGCGCCTGCCGGCCATAGCGTAAGCAGGCGGACGCAAACTTCATCGGCAGGCTCACTATGCACGCCGCGGCCCTACCGGGTCGGGAATTTTCAGGGAAAATACCCCACCACGCTACGCGCCCGTCGCGCTCGTCGCCCGCACCCTTTTAACCTCATCAACCTCAGTAGGGAGGAATCATCGATGCAAGACTCAATCCTTTTCTGGAACGCCGTTGCGCTCGAAGCCAACCGCGTTAGCCACAGCGACCCCGATAAAAGAGAGCAGAACGGGCCGACGCTTTCGTCGAGGGCGTTGGCGATTGTTCACCTGGCGATGTACGACGCATTCGCCGGCGTCGCCAACAACCCCGCGACCTTCCCGCGCTATCTAACCGCGCCGCCTCCGCCGCCGGCTGTCGGTTCGTCGGCGCGCGACGCCGTGGCGGGAGCCGCCCACACGACGCTCTCCGCCCTCTTCAGTACCCAGAGAGAATTCTTCGACGCGCAGTTGAGCGCTTTCGACACCGCCAATCCGAGCTTCGTCTTCGGTCGGGCGGTCGGTCAGGCCCTCCTCGGACTTCGGGCTAACGACATGGACGCGCGCGACTGCGGTTACAGAACCTCGAACAACCGCGGCAGGCATCGCCCCGACCCGGACAATCCCGGTCAGGGTTTCCACGCCCCCTTTTACGGGGCGCAGACGAAGGGCTTCGCCATCTCCACCAGGCACGCGCTTGCCCGGCCACCCTTCGCCAACGGCACCGACCCGCAATACCTGCTGGCGCTGAAAGACGTACGGGCCAGAGGCATCAGGCCCGACCTGACGGCGACCTTGCCCAACGACCTTTTCGACAACCGTAGAAGCCCACTCGACACGCTCGTCGGCATCTACTGGGGGTACGACGGCTCGAACCGTCTGGGCACACCTCCACGCTTCTATAACCAGATCATCCGCCAGGTGGCTGTGCAACAGGGCAACAACGAAGGACAGAACGCGCGGCTCTTCGCCTTCGTCAACGCGGCGATGGGCGACGCGGGGATTCTGGCGTGGGAGCAGAAGTTTTGCCACGACTTCTGGCGCCCGGTCGTTGGCATCCGCGAGCACGACGAAAAGCTCGGGCCCGCTGCGCCGCATAGCGTGAACGTCAATTTCGGCGACGGCGATCCGGGGTGGCTGCCGCTCGGCGCGCCCAGCACGAACTCGCCCGGCGTGAAGAATTTTACGCCGAACTTTCCGGCCTACCCGTCGGGACACGCCACCTTCGGGGCCGCAGCTTTCCACATCACACGGATGTTTTACGGCGTCGCCCCGAACAACAAGAGCAACGACAACCTATTCCCGAGGTTCGCCGTCTCCGACGAATTCAACGGCCGCAACCGGGACAACGACGGGACAGTCCGCCCGCGCCACACGCGCTTTTTCCCCGGCGGCCTGTGGGAGATGATCATCGAGAACGCCACCAGCCGCGTCCTGCTCGGGGTTCACTGGATATTCGACGCCTTCGACTTCGCAGAGGACAAAGATGGTAAACTCGTCCCCAACCTGACCAACGAGAACATCGGCGGCGTAGGCTTGGGCTTGCGTATTGCCAGAGATATTTTCGCGTCCGGCAACGGGCTGGCACCCAGGAGGACTCCGAATAACGCCGCCCTCCCGCCGATCATTACGCCCCCGCCCAACTCGCCGATGCCCGTCGCCCCCGCGCAACCAGCATCGGTCGGAGGGTGTGTCAACACGCTGCCCCCGGGCACGTTGACAGCTCCAATCCAACCGGAGCCCGCGACCAAGTCGAGCAAGAAGGGTGCGGCTAAAGGCTCCGCAAAGAAGGGTGCGGCTAAAGGCGGCGCGAAGCAGGGTGCGGCTAAGGGCACAGCCCCGCCTGAAGCTCCCGCGCAGGATCAGGACGCCTGGCCGTCCGGAATCTCCGAGCAAGATGAGGATCAACCCGGCTCTCAAGTTCAGGGTGCCTGGCCGTCCGGAATCTCCGAGAAGTGACGCTTGAGTAGATGGCCGTCGGCTGCGAGGTTTCATCCCTGGCAGCCGACGGCTAAACTTAGGGCGGCAACGTGGTTGACACGCAGGCGGCGTATCTTTGGCCGGGAGGGATCGCCCGCCCACTGCAAGCGAAGGTCTTGTGAGGTCGTTCAGCGCTCGCCGATGCGCCCTGTGGATCATAAGCGAGTCGACTATATTATTACCCTACATTGATGCGTCGGGGCAGATGGTCATCAAGCCGCAATTCGACGGGGGCGGGGAATTCATAGAAGGTCTGGCACATGTCTCAATCGGAGGAACGTGTGATCGTCCGGCCTTTGATAGAAAAGACGGCTATATCGACTGCACAGGCCGTTATGTGTGGAAGCCTTCGAGGTGATGAGCCGAAAGCATCCTGCGTCATTCCTAGATCAATCCTCATCTCTGCTTGTTGATGCCTCCTCTTCATGTACGTTCGATTTAGGCAACTCAATGCGTTACACTATCTCTCTCCAGAGACTGTCGAAAAAGCATAAGGTTGCAAGGCGTTGACTCTCGAAGAGAAACTTCAAAATCTTCCCATCTCGCCCGGCGTCTACCTGCACAAGGATGAAGCGGGCAAGATCATCTACGTGGGCAAGGCGAAGAACTTGCGCAATCGTGTCCGCTCCTATTTTCAATCGGGGCGCGGGCATGATCGCAAGACGCGCGAGCTTGTGCGCCGCATATGCGATCTGGAATTCATCGTCACGGACAACGAGGTCGAGGCGCTCGTTCTCGAATCGAATCTCATCAAGCAGCATAAGCCGCGCTACAACGTGCTGCTCAAGGATGACAAGCAGTACCCGCACCTGAAGCTGACGATTAACGAGCCGTTTCCGCGCGTCATGATCACGCGACGCATACAGCGCGACGGCGCGCTCTATTTCGGCCCCTTCCTGCCCGCTTCGATGGCGCGGCGCACGATTGATCTGATCAACCGGACGTTTCAACTGCGCACCTGCGACATAGAGATCGACGGCAAGTTGCCGCGCCCGTGTCTTGAATATCATATTAAGCGTTGTCTGGGGCCGTGTGTGAGGGGATTATGCACGCCCGCCGAATACCAGGAGGCCGTGCGCGACGTGCGGCTGCTCCTGGAAGGAAAGAACCGTGAGCTGGCCGAACAGCTTGAGGCGCGCATGCTACAGGCATCCGAGGAGATGCGCTTCGAGATGGCGGCGCGGTATCGCGACATGGGCAAGACCGTGCAGGCGCTGACCGAGCAGCAGAAGATGGCGACAAGCCCTGAGCGCGACGTGGACATCTTCGGTTACTACCGCGAGGGCGCACGCCTCGCGCTGCAACTCTTCACGATGCGTGAGGGCAAGGTCGTCGGACGCCGCGAGTTCTTCTGGGAGGATTTATCGGAAGATGGCTTCGACCCGTCCGCTTTCCTGAGCGAGATTCTGGGACAGTATTATTCGACCGACTACGTGCCGCTCGAAATACACGTACCCGTGGATTTCGCTGATCGTGAGGTGCTGGAGAAAGCCCTCACGGAGCGGCGAGGCCGTCGCGTGCGTATCCTGGACCCCCGGCGCGGCGAGAAGCGCGACCTGGTTGACCTGGTGGAGAAGAACGCCAAGCTCGCCTTCGAGCAGCGCTTCCGCGTACTCAAGCCTGATATGGAGCGTGTGCTCGAAGAGATGCAGGAAGTTCTGGAGCTGCCGCGCTTTCCCGCGCGCATCGAATCCTTCGACATCTCGAACATCTCCGGCGCGGAGAACGTCGCCGGAATGGTCGTCTGCGAAAACGGCAAGATGAACCGCGCAGAGTACAGAAAATTTCGCATCAAGACGGTCGAGGGCTCTAACGACGTGGCCTCCATGCGCGAGGCTGTCTTCCGCCGTTATCGTCGGCAGCTTGAAGAGGCAAAGCCTCTGCCCGATCTGGTCATGATCGACGGAGGCAAAGGGCAACTGGGCGCAGCGGCTGACGCCATGCGCGAGCTTGAGCTGGAAGCGATACCGATGATCGGCGTGGTCAAGCCGCCGCGCCGTCACAAAGAGGTGTCGCACCTGCTCGTCAAGGGGCGAGAGCACGAGCCCGTCTTCCTCGATCCGCACTCGCCAGTCCTGCGCCTCATCCAGATGATCCGCGACGAGACGCACCGCACGGCGGTCTCCTATCACCGCAAGCGGCGCGAGCTGCGCGATTTCACTTCCGAGTTGTCTGAGATTCCGGGCGTCGGGGAGAAGCGCAAGACACGGCTCTTGCGAAACCTGGGCTCGATCCAGCGCGTCGCAAACGCCAGCGTCGCAGAGCTCTCGCCCTTCGTCGGTCGCAAGACCGCCGAGGAGATCGTCACACACTTCGAGCGTCAGCGCGCATTGGCCGGAGGCGAGCAAGGTAGTCAACCGGCGGGCACTGATGAACCAGCCGCCATCTACGAAGAGACAGAGCCCGAACTGATAGAGACGCGTCTGGACGACCCGGAAGGGGCGGCGGAAGACCTTCAACCCATTCGCTCCGTGGATCAGACGGGAGAGGTGCGTCCTGCGCGCCGCCGCTCCACGCGTAAACGCGGCGAGCGCTCCTCGAACCCGCACGGCGTCAAGCGAGAGAAGCCTGACGCCTGATAATTTCTCAGCCAACCAATTCAACTCAAGCAACCGTCCGACTCTGCGGCACATCAGAAGCTGTCACAAAAAATCGCTCCCTTAACTTCATACGTCACCCGTAAGCTTTTGAAGCGGGCGAACCCTGCGGCGGGCGGATGCGTGTGTGCGTAGGGGCAAGAGCGCGACCGTTTGGGCAGCGCTTGAAATGTTGCACCTGTCGTGCTTTTACGGCAGCAACCGGCTTCGGACATCCCACAGGAGTATTAGAGGTTTACTCTTATTTCAAGGGGATTCCAGCCTTTTCATGCCGGGGCATCAGGTTTGCTCTGGCACTCTGGTAGCGAAAGCTGAAGGGCGCGGGCATTTGGCCGCGCTCCTCTTAAACAACATCACGGACAAGGAAGGTAAATTAATTCAGCAATGCGTAAATTAATGTTTCTGGCAATTTTGATTGCCTGCTCTGCGCCTCTGGCCTTTGCGCAGTCAACGGATGACTACCACAAGGTAGAAGTTTCCGGCGGCTACTCGCACGCGCGCGTTGACACAGGCGTTGACGATCAGGATACGGACGAAGACTTCGGCGATTTCCTGCGCGAGCGTCGTGGCTTCAACGGGTTCGATACGGCCATCACGGGAAACCTTCACAAGTACGTCGGCTTGAAGTTCAATTTTTCGGCGCACTTCAAGTCAGACGACTTCACCGTGACGGACGGCCTTGACACCGTCGATGTCAACACGCGCGAGCGCCTCTACAACTTTCTCGGAGGCGTTCAGTTCAAGGACAACCGGAAGGAATCGCGCTTCAAGCCGTTCGGTCATGCGCTGGCGGGCGTAGCTCATCAGAGCATCAGGCTGACCAGCCCGGACATCGCCGATAGCTTTGACCTGAACGATAACAGCTTCGCCATGAAGTTCGGCGGCGGTCTGGACGTTCGCGTCCACCCGCGAGTCGACCTGCGCGTCATAGAGTTTAACTACAACCCGATCTTTCATGGTGACGAGACCATCATGGGTGAGACCTTCAAGGGCACTACGCAGCACAACTTCACCGTCGGCTTCGGAGTCGCCATACACTAGAAATTGAGTCTCAGGGAAAGAGGAGAATTAAACGCAAAGGACGCAAAGGAAAGCTCGCAAAGGGCGCAAAGGAGATTCCTCTTCTTCGCGTCCTTTGCGAAACCCTTTGCGTCCTTTGCGTTGAAATCTCAACCGGGGAGCTTGAGCGCCTTGACCTTGCGCGCGAACTGGAAGATGAATCGCTCACGACGCAGAATCTCCGTCCGATTGAGGGCAAAGATGTCTACGGAGTCTTCCGGGCCGTAATGGGTCGAGAAGGCTGCGATATGGCCTGCCTCTTCGACCGCCTTGCGAGCCACGTCTGAAAAAAAACCGGCAGGATAAGCGAACGTCTTGCAGGGCTTCTGGAGCAGGTCTTCGAGTTGTCGCTTGGCCTCCTTAACCTCGAAGGAGACTTCCTCAGCCGGAATCCGATCCAGCAGTTTATGGTTCATCGAATGAGAGCCGAACTCTATGCCGTGCTCGGACATCACCATTATCTCTTCGCGCGAGAGGTGCGCGCGCGCTCCTTCGCCTTCACCTTGAACTTTGTCTGACACCTGCCCGATGCAGGAAGGGACGAGAAAGATCGTGGCACGAATGCCCAGGCGTCGTAAGACCGGAAAGGCGTTCGTGTAATTGTCTTTCCATCCATCGTCGAAGGTCAGCGTGATCCCGTTTGCAGGGAACGCCCCGCGCTCGCGGAAGTGTTCGATCAACTCTGAGGCCGTGTAGAAAATGAAACCCTGTCGCTTGAGATAAGTCATCTGCCTTGCAAAGCGCGCAGGCGGAGTGAACGCGCCGCGCAGCAGGGAATCGCGCGACGGCCTGTCTATCTTGTGATACAGAATGACGGGAGTGGGCATCTCGAAGATTGTAAAGTAGACAGTAGACAGTAGCCAGTAGTCAGTAGAAAAGAAAGACAGAGCATCACGCTTGGTTGTCTATTATGATTGAAAGGTTCAGCGTCTAACTTCATCAACGGATTTTCTTTTCTACTGGCTACTGACTACTGTCTACTGTCTACTCAAAGATTCGGCTGCTCGAAGATGCTCACGTCTGAATCGGCGCGCGTTAAAAACCAGTTGCCGGGATCGTACATCAAGGGGGGTGCGCCCCCGTTGGCGATAAACTCCGGGGCGGTCTTGATGCGCCGGAAGCCGAAGGCTCTCAATCGCTCCTCAACGCGCGGGTCAAGTACGTCCGTGACAAGACTTCCGGCGCGCCTTTCCAGCGCGAGGCGCAGGGCTGCTTTCAAAAGCTCGTCAATCACTTCGGGCGTTGCGCTGGCGTCGTAACACAGGTCTGTGATGGCGGCCTTGGGCGGTGCGCCCGCCCTCTCCGGCTTTCTGAAGAAGAGAACCACGTAGCCTGTCAGTTGCTCGCCCATGTAAAGCCCCAGCACGTCAAACCTTTTTCCGGGCTGGCGCATGAACTGCCATTCTAGGTAGCGTGCATCGCGCTCGACGGCGCAGGGCCACTGTGCGCGGGCTCTCCGCCAGAGATCGTCAAACGAGGCGTCGAACTCCCTGACCTCGCGCACGGCTCCTGTGCCCGCCGCCTGTCGCGCGCGTCCGGCAAGGCGGCGGCGAAACGGGG
Source organism: Pyrinomonadaceae bacterium (assembly GCA_036386415.1). Classification (GTDB taxonomy): domain Bacteria; phylum Acidobacteriota; class Blastocatellia; order Pyrinomonadales; family Pyrinomonadaceae; genus DASVVT01. The sequence goes on along the minus strand of DASVVT010000088.1, from coordinate 70,075 downwards.
CGTAGCCGAGATTCACCAACTCACGCAGCGCCCCCAGTTTTTGAATATCCTTGAGCGCGTCGCCTGGAAACAGTAGCCTGTGGTAGCGATGTATGTGTCCCATCTCGACCCAGCTCAAACCCATCACGACCGCCTTCGATTGCTCGTTGATGCCCAGCCCGAACATGCGCGAGTAGGACTGACCGGCGGCCAGCCACAAGCGCCGCGCCAGTCCCCGCCTGCGGTAGTCCGAATGGACGTAAACATCCATGATCCAGATGGCGCGCTCTCTCTCATCGCCTATTTTGAGCGAGGCGGGAATCGCGGCCAACTGTGCGGCAATACGCTCTTTGTCCTTCACAAGCCAGATTGGAATATCGTCCCGCTTGACGTGCGGGTGCTCAAGGAAATGCCACCTCCAGAAGGCACGGTCGCTGCGGCGCGGGTCGTCCGGGTAGGCCGCGCGCAGAAATGAAAGAAGCGCGTCCTCGTCCGATGGCCGGAACTGTTCGATCTGAAGCTCAGTCATAACGGTTGCGGAATGCGGAATGCTGATTTCGGATTGGCACTTCGGGAATCTCGAATCTGAAATCTGAGATTTCAAATCTCAAATCTTTCAATCCGCAATCCGAAATCAGCATTCCGTAATCAAGTCAGCCAACGAAGCACGTCGTCGCCCGCCAATCGCGCTCCGCCGACGACCTGTATGAAATAGTCTTCGAGCGACATGGGGCTCGCCTGCGTGCGCCCGTCGCCTTCAACCTTGATGCCGCGCCGCAGCTCGTCGAGCGAGCCAGAGGCGACGAGTTTGCCCTGAGAGATGATGGCGATGTCCGTGCAGAGTCGCTCGATGATCTCAAGCACGTGCGAGGTGAGAAAGACTGTGAGCCCGCGCGCCGTCAGCCTGGAGAGTAAATCCTTGAGCGTGCGCGTGGCGATGGCGTCGATGCCTTCAAACGGCTCATCTAAAAACAGTATTTCCGGGCGGTGTATGAGCGCGCAGGCCAGCGATAGCTTCTTCTTCATGCCGTGCGAGTATTCGACGATCAGCTTCTTCGGCTCTTCGTCCAGCTCCATCAGAAGGAGAAGCTCGCGCGTGCGCTCCGCGATCAAAGCCTTCTCAAGCCCGTACATGCGTGCGGTGAAGGTGAGCATCTCCGCGCCCGTCAGCCGCTCAAACAGGTTCAGGTCTTCGGGCACGACGCCGATCCTTCGTTTGACCTCCATCGGCTCGGCCTCTATGTCGCGCCCGAGCACGCGCACACGGCCTGAGGTCGGCGCGAGCAAGCCTGTGAGCATCTTGATGGTCGTAGATTTGCCCGCCCCGTTCGGGCCTAAGAAACCGAAGAACCGCCCGCGCTCGACAATCAGGTTGATGGAATCGACAGCCTTGAAATTCCCGAAGCGCCGCACGAGATTGACGGTCTCGACCGCAGGCTGCGCGGGCGTCTCAGGCGAGGCTGCGTCTCTCATGCATAGGTTTGTACGCGCGGCGGGCAGAGAGAGTCAAGGAAGGGATGAGGGATGAGGGATGAATTAAAAGAAAGACAGAAGCTTTTCTTATTCATCCCTCATCCCTCATCCCTCATCCCTTGAGAAGCGGTCGCGCTTCGGTGGCGCGGACATGCTCTGCGAAGGTGCGATGGGTACTCATGAGGAAGGCCGAAGAGCTGGAGCGCAGGGCGTTGCCGTGTGTGGCGGCGATGTGGACGAAGCGGCTGAAGAGGGATGAGCCGTAGTAGTAGCCGTCCTGGAAACTGGCGAGCACGTCGGCTGTGTGATGCACGCGCGGGGCGTGCAGGGATTCGTAAAGGTTAGCGAGCGCGTCCGGGTAGACGTGGCTGGCCGTGTGCGCGAACCACGTCTCGTCCGTGGCATAACCATTTTGCTCCAGCAATCCTTCTGCGTCGAGGCTGCGAAGGATGGGCGCGAGCTGTAGGGGATCGCCTGCGAGCTGCTCGTAGCGGTACAGCGTGCCGCGCCCGTTCTCTTGCCGCTCGATGCGCGCCGTGCCGCGCGCGCCTTTCACCATGATGGCCGACGGGCCGTCGCGGTGGATGGCAAAGTCTAGACCTTCGAGCGGGACGAGCGCGTCGGCGACCAGTGGCGCGGTCTCTTCATCCGAGCAGTAGAGCGCGGCATACCCGCAGAGGCCGAAGGCCGGAGAAGCTACCGCAAGGCGATTGCGACCGCCGAGACGATCCATCATCTCGAATCCTGAGCGCCGAAGTTGCGTTTGCAGGTGAGAGCGACGGTTCTCCTGTAGATTCATGCCGTGATCGGAGAAGAGCACGATCTCCGTCTCCGCGCCGCAGGTTGCATGTATGTCGCTCAGTATTCGGTCGAGCGAAACAAGCGCCGCATCCAGGCGCTCGCGACCACAGATGTGCAGCAAACCGTCCGTGCCTTTGAGGAAAGCGAAGTAGTCTCTGTCCTGAGGCGCAGCGCGAAAGCGCTCGTGGAAGCGTCGCATGTCGGCTCGCCAGACCGCTTCCGGCGCGACGTAAATGAGAAACTCGAAGGGCAGCGGCTCCTGGTAGTCAAGCTCGTCCATGTAGGACGAGGGGACTTTGTCCGGCGTGCGTCGGCCAATGTATTTACTGACGCCGCCGCGCACGACGCGCTCCGCGCGGTCGAAGTAGAGGCTCTCGTAGCCCATCGGCGCGCTGGCTTTGAACATGGCCGCGAGCGCCACGTTGGTCAGCGTCGGGAAAGGCGACAGCAGACACGATGGCGCGTTAAAGGCATCGAAGAGCCCGCGCGTCCGCGCCGCCTCGATGATCTCGTAAGGCACGCCGTCCAGGCAGAGCAATAATCGTCGCGGGCGTGTGCGGCCTGCGCCCCCTTGTTCGTTCTTCCCTTTGTTCTTCATCGCTTGTATGGCTCGCGCAATCCGCGCTTTGCTTCCTCGTGTGCATTGTAAACGTCCTGGCGGGCGAGAACAACGCGGTATTCGGCCAGCGCCTCGCTCCTCTTGGACGCCAGATCGAGAGACTGCGCTGCGCGCAGGTGCGCCATCGTGGCGACCGCAGTTTCAGCGCCCTTGACGTTTGCCGCCGCCAGAAACTCAAGGGCAGCGCGCTCCGGTTGCCCCGCCTGAAGAAGGGTTTCGCCGTATCGAAAATGTATGAGATCGAAATAGCCGGACGCGGCGCGCTCACGCAAGAGCGCGTCGAAGATAGTGTACACCTCACGCTCCGCGCTGGCAGCCACGTCCAGCTTGCTCTCCTTGCGTGCAGCATTAGCTTGAGAGATGAGCGCGTCGGCTGATTCGAGCTTGAGGAGATAGTTGCGCGGGTATTTTGCCGACAGCTCGCGCGAGATGGCGAGCGCATCATTGAATCGCTTCTCGCGCTTATAGAGGACGAGGAGCAGCGATTTGGCGTCATCTTTCGCCCACCGCCCTTCGCTCGCCACGCGCTGAAGCGTCTCAAGGCCGCGCTTTTTCGAGCCGCGCACGCCGCCTATGCTTGCCAGCAGCTTGACCGGCAACGGAAGCCCTCCGACCGTGTAATCATAAATGCCTATGGTCAGCTCCGCGTCGTGAAAGTTTGGATCGAGCTTAATCACCTGGCGGTGGCGTTCGACGCTGCGCGAGCCATCACGGAGCGCGGCCATAAAGCGGCGCTCGACCGCCACGGCAAAGGCCGCTTTCAATCCTTCCGCCGCGCCGAGGAAATAGAGCGCCTCGACATCGCGCGGATCGCGCTTGAGACGCGCTTCGGCCAGTTGCTTCGCGGCCTGCGTCCATTCGCGGAACTGCGCGACCGTGTGCGGGTCAACCTTATCCTCGCTCTGCGCGTAGAAAGAGTCAGAGCTGTAGAGCGAAGCCTGTAGGCGGCGCGACTGGTTCAAGGTCTGCGCCCACAAGGCGGCGGCGAGAAACTGTAGGCCAGCCGGATGATCCGGGAACTGACGCGCGATCTGCTTGAAGCGACGGTTCGCGCCTTCGTAGTCCAGGTTGTAGAGCGCCTCGAATCCCTCTCTGCGCAGGTCGTCGAACTGCACTCGCTCGGCATCCACAGGCTTCATCTTCAGTGCCTCCTGACCTGAAGCGACGCTTGATGTGATGAGCAAGAGCAAGGGGAGAAGATAGCGAATTCGACATCTCATATTTAGCATCTCTAGGGGCATGACTGAAAAGAGATATTTAAACGCAGAGGACGCGAAGTACATCGCAAAGGAGTAGATTCTTTGCGCTCCTCTGCGTCTGCCCCTTCGCGGCCTTTGCGTTTAAGTTCATGTGTCGTAACTCTCAAGATATTTTACGCCTGCGCCGGTATTGAATAAAACAACTTGCTCATCCGCCCTGACCTCCCCGGTGGCAATCAGCTTTTTCAAAGCGGGCAGGCACGCCGCCCCTTCGGGTGCAACAAAGAGACCTTCCGCCGCGCCGATCTCGCGCGTCGCCCGGATCAACTCTTCATCCGTCACGCTCAGGGCTGTGCCACAGGAGGCGTGCAGCGCGTCTAGAATCAAAAAATCACCGATCGCGCGGGGCACGCGCAGACCCGCAGCAACGGTCGCGGCGTTCGGAAACTCATCTGCCGTGCGCTTTCCTTCCGAAAACGCGCGCACGATGGGGGCGCACCCGGCAGCCTGCACCGTGACCATACGCGGGCGCTTTCCGTCGATCCAGCCCATCGCCTCCATCTCATCGAAAGCTTTCCACATGCCGATCAACCCTGTGCCGCCGCCGGTCGGATAGAGCACTACGTCTGGAAGCTGCCAACCGAGCTGTTCGGCCAACTCGTAGCCGAGCGTCTTCTTGCCTTCGACCCGATACGGCTCTTTCAGCGTCGAAACGTCGAACCAGCCTTCCGACTCTTTACGCCTCGCCACCTCCGCGCCGCAGTCCGTGACGAGCCCGTCAAGAAGCGTCACATGCGCGCCCGTCTGTTCACACTCGACGACGTTGGCGCGCGGCGTGTCACGCGGCATGAAGATGTAGGCTTCAAGACCCGCACGCGCCGCATAGGCCGCAAGCGCGCCCGCAGCGTTTCCAGCAGAGGGCACGGCCAGCTTCCGCGCGCCCAGCTCAAGCGCCATCGAGACCGCCACAGCCATCCCGCGCGCCTTAAAGCTCTGCGTCGGGTTCTGCGATTCGTCCTTGATGTACAGCCCGCGCTCAAGACCAAGCTGCGCGCCGAGGCGCGACGCTTTGAGGAGCGGTGTCCAGCCTTCGCCGAGCGAGACTATGTGCGCATCGCTTTCGACGGGCAGCACCTCGCGGTAGCGCCAGAGGTCTGCTCTACGCTCCTTCAAAGATTCCTTTGTCAAAGTTTCTCTTGCCCGCTCAAGGTCGTAGGAGACGAGCAGCGGCTTGCCGCAACTTATGCAAAGATTGTGCAAACGCCGTGCCTCGTGCGAGAGACCACACGCGGCGCATTCCAGATGTGTGACGTTCATTTTCCAGTCAGTATTCCCTTCAATTAATCGTAACAACGCGCCAAGGCACGTGGTTTACGCATCAAACGGCGCTGGCATGGATTATCATAAAAGGCACATAGACTGCACGCACGGCTCTTCGGCCAGCTCCCCGTAACTCGGAATCCCATTCGCGCCCGTCCACTTTTATCCCATCATACCGCCCCAAAATATTTCCGTCAGGTGGAGCAATCATCCTGCACCCCTGGAAAGTGTGACGAACGGCGGGCGACTATCAGGATGCAAACAAAAGAGGACGGGGAACGATCCACGAAGCCACACGAAATAACACGAAATGAGATGAACAGAAAGGGCGGTTTCGTGTTGATTCGTGTTACTTCGTGGATCGGTCGCACGCCGTCTTTTCATTCTGCTCTCTGGTAGACGAGTGACAAGTGAGGCGCGATGTTTTATCTTGTCAGTCGTCACTTATCACTGTTCTCTTATGCCTGTACGCTTACTCGCCCTCGATCTGGATGGGACACTGCTTAACTCTCGTGGCTTGCTGCCGGAGGGAAACGTGCGGGCGATTGGGGAGGCGCGTGCGCGGGGCGTGCGCGTCGCTCTGGTGACGGGTCGCCGCTTTCGCGACGCGCGCCCGCTGGCGCTCGAACTCGGACTCGACGTGCCGGTCATCGCGCATAATGGGGCGCTCACCAAGCATGCGCGCACGCTGGAAACGGTGGCCGTCAATCTGCTGCCGCTCGAAGCCGCGCACGAGGTGCTGCGTGTCGGGCGCAGGGAAGGGGCAGACGCGCTCGTGAGCGACGACCCCGTTGGTGCGGGGCTCCTGGTCTACGATCATCTGAGCGAAGACAACACGGCGCTTTTGAAGTACATCGCCTGGTCGCGCCGCATCCATGGCGACGAGGCGGAAGAGGCCGTGCGCCGCGTTCCTTCGCTCGAAGAGTATCTCGATCACGCGCCGGTACACGTGGCTTTCTCCGGCAACTGTTCGACGATGAGGCGTCTGGACGAAGCACTGCGGCGCGAGCTTGGAGAGAGCGTCAAAGTCCTGACCACTATGTATCCGAAACAGGACTTCGCGCTCGTGGACGTGCTGCATCCGGCTGTCTCGAAGGGCGTCGGCGTCGAGGCGGTCGCTACCGAATATGGCCTCAAGCGTGAAGAGGTGATGGCTATCGGCGATAATTTCAATGACCTTGAGATGCTCGGCTTCGCCGGGATCAGCGTCGTGATGGGCAACGCCGAACCAGACCTGCGCGACAGCCTGAACGGCATCACGGATTTTCACGTCACCGCCACCAACGACGAAGACGGCGTGGCCGACGCGATTGAGAAGTTTATACTCAACAACAGGAGACAGTAGTCAGTAGTCAGTAGCCAGTAGGAAAGAAAAGCGGTTGACGCGTTCTCGTATTGAGCATCTAAATCAAAGTTGACAGCAAAGGCGGTCTTTCTTTCTACTGATTACTGACTACTGACTACTGACTACTTCTTCCAAAGGAGCACATATGGCAAATCGCACCGCAGTCATCAAGACGAACATGGGCACGATCCGCTTCGAGTTGCTTGAAGAGGACGCGCCGAAGACGACAGAGAATTTCCGTCTCCTGGCCGAGAAGGGTTATTACGACGGCGTCATCTTTCATAGGGTCATCAAGGGATTCATGATTCAGGGGGGCGATCCGACGGGCACCGGACGCGGCGGCGCATCAGCATGGGGCGGGCGCTTCAATGACGAGATCAATAGCTCGTCCGATGTTTACAGGCGCGGTTATAAAGCAGGCACGGTGGCAATGGCTAACGCCGGGCCGAACACCAACGGCTCGCAGTTCTTCATCATGCATGTCGATTATCCGCTGCCGCCCAGCTACACCATCTTCGGTCGCGTCACAGAGGGACAGGATGTGGTAGACAAGATCGCCTCGACCGACAAAGACCGCAATGACAAGCCGCTCTCGGACGTGACCATGGAGAAAGTCACCATCGAAGAGTCATGAGTTTAGAGTCTGGAGTCAGAAATCAGAAGATAAAGACTGTTTAGCTAGTAGTCTCCTGGTTCCATCTCTTCTCTGTGCATCCTCCGCGTTCTGCGGTGTCTGCGGTGGTGAATCAACTTTCAGAACCACTCACCACCGCAGACACCGCAGGACGAGAGAGGCGGCACAGAGCACTAATCACAGCAGGACTCTACCGTTTAGCTTTTGACTCATGACTCATGACCCCAGACTCTCGACTGTTCGATGGGGCTGTGGCCGTGGCCTAGATGCGAGGCGCGGCGTATGGCGTCTGTGACGAAGCGTTTGGCGGTCGCTGTGGCTTCCTCCAGGCTCAAGCCGCGACCGAGGCAGGCCGCTATAGCAGCGGCCAGCGTGCAGCCCGTCCCGTGAGTGGCGGTTGTTTCGATCATCTCTTCACGAAAGACTGTGATCCGCCCGCCATCATCAAGTATATCTACAGCCAACGGCTTGCCTGTTGCCCGCTGCGCTTTCAGGTGTCCGCCTTTGACGAGCACGGCGCGCGCTCCCATCTCTCGCATGACGCGCGCGGCCTGTTTCATCCCTTCTTCATCTGTAATGCGAAGACCCGTGATACGCTCTGCCTCCGGAATGTTCGGCGTCAGGACGCGCGCCAGTGGTAAGAGCTCTTCGGTCAATGCCTTGAGCGCCGCATCGTCTACCAGATCATAGCCGGAGGTCGAGCGGACAACCGGATCGACCACCGGTGCGGGCATCTCAGTCTCGCCGAGCAGCCGCGCGACCTCCGCAATCACCTCACGCGTCGGCAGCATACCGGTCTTGACACACGCGACCCTGAAATCCTCAACGACCGGCATCACCTGCGCGCGCACATCTGCCGCTGTCTGGTGTACCGCGCCAAAAACGCCAGTCGTGTTCTGGAAAGTCAGCGAGGTGACGGCGGCCGTCGCAAAGCAGCCAAAGGCCGTGAAAGTTTTAACGTCCGCGATGATGCCCGCGCCGCCGGAAGGGTCGAATCCGGCGATGGTGAGCGCAACGAGCGGTCTGTCTGATTCATGAATCGTCATGACGGCTGTATCAGAGGTGAGCCTTTCAATCTAGCAGGGAAATGCAGCGGATCTAGAACAAATTTCAATCGTGTGTACGGCGAGAGCCATGCCACCGCAAAGGACGCAAAGGATGAAGACGCAGAGGGCGCAAAAGGAATCTCCAGCGCCCTCTGCGGTTTCCTTGGCGACCTTTGCAGTTTATCTTCCGTACAGGCGAATCGAATCCGCTCTAGATGATAGCACAATGAAAACGTACGCAAGAGATGGCGATTAACGCTCACAGGTGTGTAGTGCGCAATCTGAATCAAAGGTGAGAGACGAGTGAGCGAGTCGGCACTGCGGCTAGAGTTTAATGATGGGGGTGACCGAGCGTGGCGAGATGCAGAAGATGAGCCGGAAATCGATGAGACACTTCTCCCCTACCTCGCGCCAGTCAACTGACGCGTCGCCGTCAGGTTCAGGACGGCCTCATGACAGAGCCGGTCGCGCTCAAAAGCGCACCGCATGCACAGCGACTTAATCGCCAGCCTGTCAGCATGAGCAGCAGGCTGCCCGTCTACGGGAATGATCTGCTAGGTTGCGAAAAGCTTGCTGAGGCTCTCCTCCCAGTTGGGCGCTACCACCTCGCCGTACATCTCGCGCTCCTTCTCCCGACGGATTGCGCAAGCCTTGCGGAAAGCTGCTTCCTCGCCATACTCGTCTATCGAAACCCATGTCCGCTTCAACCTGCCGGGCTCCGGGTTCCAGGTCACTTCATAGACGTTTCTGACCACACGCTCGCCCGTCTTTGTCCGTACTGTCTTGGTCTTTCGCTGCACGCCCGTAATCCCGGAGCGGTTGCGTGGATTACGCGCGATGACCAGACGGTTCGTGCGAGGCTTGCCCAGCTCCTTTTCCGCTTCGTTGCGGTAAACAAGAGCACGTTCAAGCGCCTGTTCCTTGCCTCCATGCGCTGCGTCGCTGAAGAACTTCACTCGCCTTTGACCGTTAAAGCTGACCCTGACGTACCAACCGTGCGTTTTCCTCTCCGGTTGATCGATGCGGCTGATGCCTTTATGACCACACTTCGCCATAGTTTTATTTTTGGTACACAAATCTCCTCTGTGAAGGTATACATACAACTTACATGCGTGAAAGCATTTTGTCAAAGAATAAATTACATTCCTCTGGACCAGAAGATGATTTATTTTCGCGAAGGAATAGCAAAGTTTATTGCTATCTGTTGTTATGAAGCGTGGCGAATCCGACTGCGTCCGTCGCGTGCGCTTCAAGGCTTCCGCATAGATGCCAGCCCGATCCCCGCGCCGATCAGAAACGCACCGGCCACACGATCTGGCAGCGCCGACAGACGACCCTTTGGAATCAGACTGACGCCCCGCTCGGCGATCAAGCCGTAGACCAGGAGAACGGGGAGCTCAACGCTGATCGACGTGATGCCCAGCAACAGGAATTGCTGAAAGACATGGTTGCCGGGAGAGATGAACTGTGGAAGGAGAGCTGTAAAGAAGACGATTGCTTTGGGGTTAGACAATTGAGTTATCAAACCCTGCGAGAATAATCTCAGCGAGCGCCTTCGCTCGAGCCGCGTCGATCCATCTTGTCCCTCCTGTGGATCCGGTTTCGAGATGAGCATCCGAAAACCGACGTAGACCAGATAGGCGATTCCAACCCACCTGATTACTTCAAACAGCGTGGCGGAAGCGATGAGCAGAGCGCCCAGCCCCGCCGCCGAGAGGGCGAAGTAGATGGCGTTGCCTGTCAGGATGCCGAGCGTGCCCCTGATGCTCGACGCGAAACCGAATCGCATTCCCTGCGAGATGACTAAGAGCACAGCCGGGCCGGGCGTCATAGACAAGAGCAGTTCCGTGACGGCAAAGATCAGCAAAATCTTTAGTGTCATTCAAAACCCCAAACGGAATGCGGATTTCGGAATGCGGAATGCGGATTGGCGCTCCTGGAATCTCGAATCTGAAGTCTGAGATTTGAGATCACAAATCTTTCAATCCGCAATCCGAAATCAGCATTCCGCATACGCCCATAGCTGAGCATGTTGGCGAACATACGATAAGCACCGGGGATGCCGGCGCGCAGTTGTCTGTACCAGACCATGCTCGTGTAGATGTAGCGCCCGCGCCCATAATCAGCGGCCAGCAAGCCGCCCCGCAAAGGCTTCTCGCCCGCATCGCTTGAGGCGAGCGGAGCGCTGTAATGCTCATCCCATTGATCCGGATAATAGAGGCCGCGCTCTTGAATCCAGCCTCTGAAATCGTCCGCCGTGATCTTGTTCGGAAAGTTGAGCAGCGCGTGCGCGGGCTCGACGAAGGCTACGCCTGCGTTCTCGTCCGTGACGCGCTCGTTGCCTGCCATGATCGTGTAGGGCGCAAGCTGCGTGCGCCCCTTCGAGGGGTCTGGATTCCACTCATTCGGCTTGTGATAGAAAACGATCAGCGTGCCCCCTGCGCTCACGTACTCAAGCAGGCGCGGGTTGGCGGCGATCAGTTCCGTGTGCGCCTGATAACCGCGATTGTCGATGATGATCGTGTCATACGGCTTTAAATCGCCGACGCGAATATCATCGACCGTTAACTCTTTCGCTTCGACGCCGAGCGCAGCCAGGGCATCGCGCAATGTGTCGTCGAAACTGCGCACGTAGCCGACGCGAAGTCCAGCCGCAACGCGCGCGTCGCTGTATGCGACCCGGACTGTCTGCTGCGTGAGCGGTTTCTGCCTGCCCTCTGGGATGATTGCGAACGCCAACACATCCGGGACAGGCTTGTTGGCGTGACCTGGCCGATTGCGGTCTGCGGGAAAGCTCAACTGGTTCTTAAAATCGAGCGTCTCATTGGCTCCAATCGTGAACCGTAGATCAGAGCGCGTTGTATTTATCAGGCCGCCGAGTTTGACCCTTCCTCTGAACTCCGCGCGCTGGTGATTGACAAGACGGAGCGTAAAAGGCACGGGCTTATTGATAGTTGTCGGCGTCAGGACGATGGGCGACGGCGTGATGCTTTTGATCTCCACGGCGGGCGCGACATCGACCATTGTTTTCGAGACGACGGGAAAGCTCGTGCCGCCCAGATTGACTAACGCTTCTGCGCTGAACTGCTCGCCGAAGACGCGTCCATCGTAAAGATGCGCCGCGTGGGGTACGTTGATCGTTAAAGCCTTCGCGCCGGTATACTCGGCCTTGGCGACAAACGTTTTGCCTGGCGCAACCTCTACGGGCTCCTTGAGCAGAGGCGTCGCGCCTTGCCCGCCTCCGCTGAAAGACAGGCTCTTGACGGTGACGGGCAGAGTGCCTCGATTTTCTATGTTGATGTTGAAAGCGGCGTGCACGCCGGGTATCAAAGGCTCGCGGCGCGGCTCGAAGTTTACTGAGACGCCGCTCGCCACAGCCAGCGCGCGGTCGAAGCGCGCGGACATCAAGAGGAAGCGCGGGTCATCGTTTGTGGTCAGTGCAAAGAGTCCGCGTTCTTTTCGTGCAGCGATGAGCGCGCCGAGCACGCGTTCGCCTTCTCCTCCCGCATCGGCGTAAAGCGCCAGGAAAGTCCTCGCTGCCGATAGCCTGAGTTTTCCTGCAACGGATTCGGGCAGAGTCAGACCATCGAGGAATGAAGATGCATTGCCGGGCAACGGCGCGGCCTCTTTCGCTGTGCGCGCGAGGCGATAGCGAATGAGCGGGCGTCCGCCTGCGGGAATCGTTGGCGGCCAGGGGCCCTGCGTGGCATGGCGTTGCAGAGCGCGCAAAGCCTGCTGCGCGTACGTCGATCCCCACGCCGCGTCGCGCTCGTTGACATCTATGGAAATCAGACCACGGGCTTCATCTGCGCCCTTTTTGTCGCCAGCTCCGCTTTCAGAGAAGGTGCGTACGAAAAGCCTCTGCGGCTGCCAGACGCTCAGACCGGCGCGCAGTTGTTCGGGGAATCGTGCGGGGTCGGCAGCCATATCGAAAGCTTCCAGCACGAGCCGTCCGGTCGCCTGGTGATGGCCGTGGCCGCTTCCTGTGTCGTGGTTGGTGATGATCACGTCCGGGCGCAGCCGCCGAATCTGTAAGACCATGCGTTTGAGCGCCTCTTCGTGACCCCAGACGCGAAAAGCCTCCTCAGCGGACTTCGAGAAGCCGAAATCACGCAGCCCCAGAAAGTAGGCTTCAGAGCCTTGAATCTCCGCCGCTTCCAGCGTCTCACGCGCGCGCATCGCGCCCAACTCTTCGTACAACTCCGGCCCGACGGCGTTCTGGCCGCCTTCGCCGTAAGTGGAAAAGAGCGTCACGGTATGCACGCCGTATTTGCGCCGGAGCAGGGTCAGCGTCGCGCCGTCCTCGTCGTCCGGGTGCGCGGCGACGCACATCACCGTCCAGGGATTGGTCAGGTCAAGCAGCGCCTGATAGAGCGCCGCATCCTCTTTCGACGTGCTGGCTGCCAGGGATCGCGGCGCGACATCGTCGAGCCAGGAGACGGCCAGCAGCGCCGCGAGAGAGAACGCGAGGAAAGCGCGCACCGCGTGGTGCAGATGCTTGTTCTGTGATCTTTGATTGATAATCATCCGAACTCTACACACAGGTCAAAAATCCTGCTCGGTAAGTGCACATCGACGCGCGCGGAAGAGACCTCCACGCTGACGACGCGATGGCAGACGAGAATCAGAAGACGTTTGCAGCCTTCCAGCTCTTCGCCTTTGTTGAATTCTATATTGAAAGCGCGAGCGCGAACCTCGTAGTGGCCGCTCATGCGTTCGGGGACGCGCATGACCAGCCCCTCGCGTCCCAGATCGAAGGTCGCACGCAGCCCCGCTGTAAGTGTGAACGTGCCGCCGCTCTCACCCTGCGCCGTGAAATGAATGTCGCCGCGCTCTGCGACTTTCGCTAATTCCGTCTCACTCGCACCGGGCGCAAAGACGCGCGCGAAATCGACCACAGGGATCGAGAAGCGCCCGCGCCCGTGCCCCTCATGCACCCTCGCGATGAGTTCGAGCGCAACCTCCCGCATCTCAGGCCACTTCAGACAGTTAAAGAGAGCCATCAAGGGAAGAATATACAATACAGTAGACAGTAGACAGTAGTCAGTAGTCAGTAGGCGCTCCGCGCTGCGGGTACTGACGCCGTCACCATGACGCGCTCGCTAGCGAACGCTTTTCTACTGGCTACTGACTACTGACTACTGTCTACTGACTTACCGTCTCCTTTTTTCCAGCCTTGCGGCGATTGCCATGCTGGCGGCGATGATGAAGATGAGTATCACGCCGTAGGCGGCGGCAGTGCCCAGTCGAAAGTCGCGCATCTCGCTCGCGATGGCGATTGAGATGGGGCGGTTTGAAGGGACGAAGACGAGCACGCTGGCGACGTATTCGCCGAGCGCGATGACGAACGCCAGCAGCGCGCCTGCGAGCGCGCCGTGCCAGATGAGCGGCAGCCGCACACGCCAGAAGCGCTGCCACCAATGCGCGCCGAGGCTCCCCGCCGCTTCTTCCAGCGCAGGGTCTATCTGCTCCATGCTGGCCTGCACGGCGCGCACCACGAGCGGCATAAAACGCAGAAAGTAGATGACGGGTAGAATCCAGAACGTGCCGACGAGAATGAAGGAGCCCGTGAGCGGGTTCGTCTCGCCGTAAGCTTCACTGATGCTGATAGCGACGACCGTGCCCGGCAAAGCCCAGGGGACGAGCACGAGCAGCGAGACCACGCGCCGCCATCTTGATCTCACGCCGCTTGATCTTTTACCACCCGCCACCAGAGATGCTGCGCAGAAACTCCAGCAGAGCGCCGCGAGAGCCGCGATGCCGGACATCAACAGGCTGTTGATAATCACCTCGCCCGTCCCGCCTTCGGTGAGCAGACGCGCGTAGTTATCGAGCGTGTATGAGGGAGGCAGGGCTTGCGTCGTCCAGCCTCCTTCGCGTGCGAAACTGACGAGCACGAGCGTGGCGACCGGCAGCGCCAGGGCGATGCTGAAAACGGAGCCGCAGATGACGGCTACGGCGCGCGTCGTCCCGCTCTTAATGGGCGAGCGGCGGCGCGCAGTGCCCTTCATGGCCGCCGCGACGAACCGGCGCGTCCCCTCGTAGCGCTGAAAGAAGAGGAGCGCGCAAAGCGAGATTATCGCCAGGATGACGGTCTCCGTGAGCGCCACCGCCCCGTCGCCGCGCTGTCGCGCGTTGTAGATTTCAAGCGTCAGCACGCGCACGCCGCCCCCGAACAGAAGCGGCGCGCTAAACGATGCCATTGAAGTCATAAAGGTCAGGAGCGCGGCGGCGATGAGAGAAGGCGTCAGTTGCGGCAGCACGACGCGACGCAGAACTGTGAAGGGCTGTGCGCCGAGACTGCGCGCGGCTTCGCTGAGCCCTGCGTCCGTCAGCCTGAGTCCGGCTCCTGTCAGGACGTAAAAGAACGGGTACATCGTGTAGGTGTGAAAGATCAAAAGCGCCGTCCACCCGCGCAAAGACCACGGCGCGCTCCTTAAATCAAACGCCCACTGGACGGCGCGCGCCAGAATGCCAGACTCGCCGCACAGGAAGATGAAGGCGACCGTGCCGACCAGGGGCGGAAGCACGAGCGGGAGCGTCGCGAGCGTCGCAAAGAGCCGCCGCGCCGGAAACGCATAGCGCTCGAAGAGGAAAGCCAGCGGCACACCGACCAGCGCGCACAACAGAACCGTCAGCAGCGACAGGCCGATGCTCGACGCGATTGATTCCTGCACCGTGCGGCTAGAGAGCGCCTCTACGTAATTACCCACAGACCATGCGCCGTCGCGCAAGAGCGAAGCGACGAGCACATGAAGATTCGGATAGACGACGCCGTAAAGGAGAACGAGGAAGACAACAAACGAAAGGATGAGGGATGAGGGATGAGGGACTTGCGAAGGGATGAGGGATGAGGGATGAGGGATGAATGAAGACAAAAAGCTAAAGCCAGCAGAGGTTGGATTTTTGTTGCTTACGCTCTCACGCTTTCCGCTTACTGCGCTCTGCTTGCCGCCTGCTGCTTTCTTTTCTTCATCCCTCATCCCTCATCCCTCATCCCTTCGTTCATCCCTCATCCCTTTGTTCATCCCTAAGATCGTGATGTGTTGAGGGGGCAGCATGACCATGCAGGCGTCGCCGACGGAGAGGCCGTCCGCCTGAATGACGAGGGCTTCGAGGGCGAGACCGCCCGCGTCCAGCTTGATGCTTGTCGTTGCGCCCGTGAAGTTGATCTCACGAACGGTCGCTTGGAGAGTGTTATCTTCCACTATTTCTGTCTTACTGAGACGTAGATACTCCGGGCGTATGGCGAGCGTCGCGGCGGAGTTGAGAGGGCTTAAATCCTCCTTCCGGACGAAGACGTTGAGCGTGTGGCCGCCTTCGAGGGTCTTGAAGGTTGCGCTGCGGACGTGGCTGGCGCTCAGGCGCATGGCTTTGATGAGATTGTTGCGTCCGAGAAAGCGTGCGACCAGCGCCTCTGCGGGACGTTCGTAAAGCTCGCGCGGCGTTCCTGTTTGCAGGCTGCGGCCTTCGCTCATCACGCAGATGCGGTCGCAGAGCGCGAAGGCTTCCTCCTGGTCGTGCGTGACGTAAACGGCGGTCAGGTTCAGGCGTGCCACCAGCTCGCGCAATTCGCCGCGCGTCTCTTCGCGCAGGGCTACGTCCAGGTTCGAGAGTGGCTCGTCAAAGAGCAGGAGCGCAGGCTCAATACTGATGGCGCGCGCGATGGCGACTCTCTGTTGCTGGCCGCCCGAAAGCTCGCCCGTGCGACGCCGCTCGTAGCCTGGAAGCTGCACCAGTTGGAGGGCGCTCTTGACGCGCTCCGTGATCTCCGCCTTCGGGCGACGGCGCGCGCGCAGGCCGAAGGCGACGTTCTCAAAGACGTCTAGGTGAGGGAAGAGCGCGTAGTTTTGAAAGACCATGCCGAAGCCGCGCCGCTCGGGCGAGAGCCGCGTGATGTCCCGACCATCGAACTGTATGACCCCTCTGTCCGGCGTCTCCAGGCCTGCGATCATACGCAGCGTAGTCGTCTTGCCGCACCCGGACGGGCCGAGCAGCCCGAAGAACTCGCCCCGCTCGATGGCGAGCGAAAGATCGGCGACGGCCACGGTCGCGTCGTATCGCTTCGAGATGTTTTGGAGAGAAAGAAATGTCACCTCTTAATGCGTGACTCCTTTGAAATCGGCTGTGCTCAGGTTCTTATCATCTCTGAGCAGGAGGTATTCATGCGCGATGAACCTCTCACCAGCTTTGATGGGAACCCGATTTACAGTGATGAGACTCTCATCACTGCCGCCGAGACTCTCACGCGTGGGAAATATAATCTCGTCTGCCGTGATGAGAAGCTAAGCAGCCATGATGAGAGTCTTAGCGCATCAGCTTAGATTCTTAACGCCAGCGCCGATAGTCTCACACTACGCTGTCCCATCCATTTTGACCTTACTTCTGAATGTTTCGCAGCCTTTGTGCGAGCGTGCGTATGACGCCGGAGGCGATGGCCGGATCGACCTTGAGCGATTCACGAAAGGCTGTGCCGTCCAGACGCAGGACGCGCGCGCCCCCATCGGACGCGGCGACTGTGGCAGAGCGCGGCGCAGGGTCTAGCACAGCCATCTCGCCTATGAAACTGCCAGCCTTCTCCGTGGCGATCACCTTCTCTTCAGCGCCATTGCGGCGCAGGACTTTCACTTCACCCGCGAGCAGGATGAAGACCTCGTTGCCCGGCTCGCCCTCCAGGCAGAGGGTCTCATTCGGCGCGTAATCATCTTCGAGGCTGGCGCGCGCCAGTTCCGCCAGACCTTCAGGCGCAAGGCTTGAGAAGATCGGCGCGGAGCGCAGAGCGATCATCTTCTCGATGGTGATGAGACCGCTGTGGCCGCCCTCTTCCTCTTTCCCCTTTCTTGAGACGAGGTGCAGCGCCGTCTCGCGCACCAGCTCGTGCTCGTCCGCGCTCAATCGCTCAAGTATGCGGACGCCAGCCGCGCCGCGCTCGCCCAGGGCGTAGAGCGCGACGGCGCGCACATACGGATCGAGGCTCTCTGTGCGCGCCGCCAGCATCTCCGTGAGCGTCGGCATAGAGGATTCCAGAACAGACGTTTCACGATAGGCCGCGAGCAGCCGCTCGCTGATGACGGGCGCGACGCTCAGGCTCAGTTGCTCTATGACGGACTGGCGCAGAGCTTCGTCCGGGCTGGTTAAGCCTGCGCGAAGACCGCGACTCGTGTCATCTTCGAGCGTGAAGCTCAGGCCGCGCACGAGACGCTCGACGGCGCGCGCGCGACGCCGCCGCAGGAGATCATGCAGGAAGTCGTGCGAAGGCGAAGGCGAAAGCTCCAGCGCCTGCATCGTCTTCGCGGCGCGCTCGACCGAGCGTATCTCTTCGGCCAGTTGCGCCGCCATTCCTTGCTCGCCGCCCAGCAGCTCGTCCAGGACGGCCTCGTGCTCCTCTTTCGTCACGCGATATTCGGAGCGCAACTGTATGATGAAGGTGTCGTCGGCGGGCGCGTCCGTCGTCATGACACGCTCAAGGTAGTTCTGTAGGGCGTGCGAGTAGGTCTCAAGCTGAAGGCGCTTTTCGGCTGAAATCTGCTTCGACGGGTCGGCGATCAGGGCGCGCTCCTCTTCTGCGAGCGCGGCCATCACCTTCTCATGATCCGCCTTCTTGATCTGCAACTGATTACGCAGAGACTCCAGAAGCTGCACTTCCTCGCGCGTGACGAAGCCGTTGGCGAGCGTCTCGCGCACGGCCTCCTTGTACATCTCAAGCACCTGTGCCGAACCCTTTGCGCTCTCGCGCGTGCGGATCGTATGAATCAGGAAAGCCTCGTGCAAATCTTTCGGAGGCTGCATGTCCGTCCACTCCCAGCGCTTGATGATGTTGCGCGCGACCGTCTCTTCGGCAAAGACCTTCTGTGTGCGGAACATGCGGCGCACGAGAAAGATGGTCGCCGTCAGCACGGCGAGGATCGTGAAGAAATGCGGAGCCCAATGGGGCGAGATTCTTCTCAGCGTCGGCGCACCCGCGAAAGTGTAGAAGGTGACGAAGGCCGCGAAGGCCGTGATGGTAAACATCATGTGGCGTATGCGCGCGGCGTCCGCTTCCGGCTCCTGTCGGCGGAGCCATTCTCCGATAGGCTTTTCAAGCTGCGAGAAGATAAGGATGCTGAGGAGTGCGCAAACGGCCAGCGTCAGAATGGAGGCGAGCGCGCGCGGCACAAACGGGAGGAAGAAGAAGCCTGCCGTCTCCGCGTTGTAGCCGGGAAGAAAGGCGTAGTGGATGACCATCGGTTGATCGACCCACCAGCCCTTGAAGTAATAATCCCACGTCCCCGATTGAAGGTAGTAATAGAAGTAGAAACCGAAGACGAGGCCGGGGAAGGCGAAGTAGACGAACCTCTTCGGGCGCGACAGAATCTCCTTCCAGTAGCCGTTCTCCTCGTTGATGTCCGGGCAGAGCTTCTTGCACGCGGTACACTTGGTGCATTGCGAGTTCGGCGTCTCGCGCAGGCCGTGCGGCTCCGTATAAATCTTCTCGATGAAGGAGAGCGGGCAGATGTAGTTGCACCAGGTCTTGCCCGTGTAGAACGCGCCGAAGATCAGAGCGGCCAGCGCGATCATGACGAAGAAGGCCGCGATAGCATGGCCGTCGCCGTTGGTGGCGATCAGGCGTATCCAGAGTGATAAGAAAAAGACTGTGAACGCGACGTAATAATAGTTAGCTTCGAGCCAGGGGGATGCCTTCTTCACGCCTGGACGGCGAAGGCGCACGGGAATCTGTGCGAAGAAGGCGAGCGGACACAGTCTCCGCCAGCGATGATAACCGACGAGCACGATGAAGAGCGGAAGGCTCGCCACAACCATCGTCCACACGACGCGCCCCGCATAGGGCTGCATGAAGGGCAGGTGCGCGAAAATGGGGACGGCGATGAAGACGGCGAGCGCGAGCCACTTGAGCCACTCGACCCACCACTCCGTCACGGTCTCCGCCGCGTGTTTCGACTGGGCGGACGCACGACCCGGCGCGGTCTGCGTCGTCGGCGCGGCGGGCGGTCTAGGTGAAGCTACGGCCATATGATTCGATTCGGAGTATATTCAAACCTGCGTGGTATGGTTGTCAAGTTATGCTTTTTTAAGGGAAGATTTAAACGCAAAGGACGCAAAGGTTATCGCAAAGGGGTTGATTCTTTGCGACCTTTGCGCGCCTTTCCTTTGCGTACTTTGCGTTTAATTACGACGCTCAAGATTATAGTCACGCAGGCGGCGATAGAGCGTGGAGGGCGAGATGCCGAGGATTTCGGCTGTCTTGCCGCGATGCCAGCCCGTTTGTTCGAGCGCGGCGAGAATCTGCTGGCGCTCGACTTCGCGCAGCGATGCGGGCGAAGCGGAGCCGGAAGAACTTTGTGCGCTGGTGCTGCCCGCTTCCGCCGTGCTGCCCGACATAGCGGTCATGATCGGCAGCGGTGCGCCCGCCTGGCGCGCGACCTCCGGCGGTAGCTCGTTAAGGGTGATGAGCGAGTCGTTTGCCAGCAGCACGGCGCGCTCAAGGCAGTTGCGCAACTGGCGCACGTTGCCAGGCCAGCTATAGGCGCGCAGGGCTTCGAGCGCTTCGGGTGTCAGGTCGGGAGTATTCGCGCCACAAAGCTGCTTGAGCAGATGGCGCGCCAGGGGTTCTATGTCTTCGGGTCTTTCGCGCAGGGGCGAGAGGTCTATCTGGAATCCGTTGATGCGATAGAGCAGGTCGGAGCGGAACGTTCCATCCGTGACCACCTGATCGAGATTGCGATTCGTGGCCGCGACGATGCGGACATCGACTTCGACTTTGCGCACGCCGCCGACACGGTAGAAGGTGCGCGTCTCAATGGCGCGCAGCAGCTTCGATTGAAGCTGCGTGGGCAGCTCCGTCACTTCGTCCAGAAAGAGCGTGCCGCCGTCGGCCAGTTCTATCAGTCCGAGCTTGCGACCCTTCGCGCCGGAGAATGCGCCCGCCTCGTAACCGAAAAGCTCTGATTCGAGAAGCGACTCCTGAAACGCGGCGCAGTTGAGATCAATGAAGGATGCATCGGCGCGAGTCGAGAGTCTGTGAATGGCGTGCGCGATCAGCTCCTTGCCGGTTCCGGATTCGCCCGTGATTAAGACGGAGGCGTCCGAAGGCGCGACGCGCTCGACAAGGCGTAGCGCCTCGCGCATGAGGTCGGAGACGGAGACGATCTCCGGCATCTCCGACTGGCGAGCCAGTTGCTGACGCAGGCGCTGGTTGTCAACGCGCAGCCGACGCTTTTCCGCAGCCTGTTTGACGAGCGCGTCCAGCTCCGTGATGTGATACGGCTTGGTCAGATAGTCATACGCGCCGAGCTTCATCGCTTCAATAGCGGTCTCGACCGTGGCGTGGCCTGTGAGCAAGATCACTTCGGGCGGGTTGGGACGCTCTCTCACGCGTTTGAGCAGCTCCATCCCGTCAATGCGCGGCATGTTGATGTCGCTTAAGAGGACATCGACATTGCCCTCTTCGAGGCGGCGCAAGGCGGCCTCGCCGTCCGGCACAACATCCACACGAAATCCCAGGCGCTGCAATTCCTTTTGAATCACGAGGCGCAGATTGGCTTCGTCTTCGGCAACGAGGAGTCGTGTCGCTTGCATGTCGCTCAAATGTTTCAGTCTCCGTCAAGAGTTCGCCACAGCCGGGAGCGAAATAGTGAACGTCGTTCCGACCCCGACCGTGGACTGGACGTTCAGGCGTCCGCCATGATCCGTTACAATACCATAACAGACGGCGAGACCAAGTCCCGTGCCGCGTCCGACCTCTTTCGTGGTGAAAAACGGATCGAAGATTTTCGTCAGGTTCTCGGGCGCGATGCCGACGCCTGTATCGCTCACCTCGACCAGCACGTGAGCATCTTCGTTGCGCGCGCGCAAAGAGAGGCTGCCACCTTCCGGCATCGCATCGATGGCGTTGGTGGCGAGCGCGATCACAGCCTGCTGCAACTGGCCTTCGTCGCCGGAGACCGGAGCCACATCATCGGCTGCGTCAACGAGAATCTCTATCGAGTCGCCGCGCCGCTGGTGCGCGATGAGCCGCGCCGCCGAATTGATCACGTCGGGCAGATGGACGGGCGCTTGCAGGGAGGCGGCGCGCGTGCGGCTGAAATCCAGGAGGCCGTTCGTGATCGACTTGCAGCGGAAAGCCTCGTTGCGGATGAGCCCCAGGTACTCGCGCAGGTCTTCCACTTCGGGCGAGGAATCGAAAGCGCCCTCGCGTACGCGCGACTCAAGGGCTTCGGCGCAGGCCGAGATGGTCGCCAGGGGGTTGTTGATCTCGTGCACGACGCCTGCCGCGAGGCGTCCGACCGCCGCCAGCTTTTCCGCACGCGCGACGGCGCGGTTCGCCTCGACGCGGGTCGTGATGTCTTCGCCGACGGTGATGACGTGCGAGACCTCATCCGTTCCTTCGGCGCGCATCGGAATCTTGCTCACAAGCCAGTGGCGTGTCTCGCCATCGGGCGTGGTGGTCTCCTGCTCTATGCGCTCTATGTGGCCGGTCTCAAAGGCGCGCCGGAACTCGCGCTCCAGCACTTCGCGCTTCTGCTTCGTCAAGACGTCGAAGATGCGACGCCCCAGTGCGGCGCGGCGCGGGATACCCTGACCGCCCAGCTCGCGGTTGCGATTCCAGGCAACGATCCGGTAGTTGCGGTCTATCGCGTAGAGCGAGATGGGCAGGCTGTCGATGATCGCTTCGGTGAAGCGGCGCTGCGCCTCTGCCTCGGCGGTGCGGCGCTCGACCTCTTTCGCGAGGGTGACGGAGGACTCGCGCGCCGCCGCGTAGAGCGAAGAGATGTGCGCGGCGAGCGCCGCCTGCTGCGCCGCCGCATCCACCAGTCGCCCGATCTCTTCGCTCAAATCTTCGCGACGGTCGAAACAGACGACGAGCGCTCCCTTCGGGCGGCCACTGAAGCGCAGCGGCGAGACGTATTCGACCACGTGATTGTGCTCGCGCAGCAAGAACTTGTCCGGGTCATCAATGAGCGCGGGCGTGGTCGCAGTATTGGACGCGAGCCATGAGTCCAGACGATTCATGTCGAGAAGCGAGCCGTCGTCAGCCACTCCTTCACGGTCGAAGACGCAGGCCACGCCACGCTTTTCGTCCGTCTTTAACGCGGCGGCGCAGAGCTGAGCGCCCGTGCCCTCATAGGTCGCGCCCGCCACACGTCGCACGACCTGCTCCGGCTCGTGCGCGCGCAACAGTCCGCGACCGAGGTCTGCCAGAAACTGTAGCTCACGATTGATGCCGACCAGCACCCATTCGCGTTGCGCGGCTCCGAGATGAGCTTTGGCGCGTGAGAGAAGCTCGCCCGGCGTCGAGGGCTTGACGATATAGTCGTCGGCTCCGGCGGTGAAGGCTTCAACCTTGCTCTCCTCGTTATCGCTCGCCGAGAGCATGATGACCGGCATCTGCTTGGTCGCCGCCTGCGCACGCAGCAGACGACAGAGAGTGAGCCCATCCACGCCCGGCATCTCGACATCGAGCACGATTAGATCGCAATGCTCTTTGTGTAGCAGGCGCAGGGCCGAAGGGCCATCCGAGGCGGTCAGGACGCGGTGGCCTGCGCCCTCAAAGATGCGCCGCAGACGTTTGCGCACACTCGCTTCGTCGTCTACGACGAGCAAGGTTCCGCCCGTTTCAAATGTCTTGATGGAAGCCGACATGGCAGCAAGCGATTCCAGAAAGCGCTCCGGCGGCCTCTTCGACCATCGCCGGGGGGAAAACGCTCCCAGCCCATAATATAACAGAAGGCAGAGGGCAAAAAGCAGGAGGCAGCAGGAAGCAAAAACAGGATTGCTTCTTCTGCCTGAGCCTTAAGCGCCCCTTAATTTAACGTGAGTTCGACATAAGCGGCTGTGCCGCTTATGTCGAACTCACGTTAATTTATCGCTGTAGAGGCGAGATTATCCGAGATGTCGACGGGGGATTCGACCTTTGTCTCCGCTTCTAGGCGTCGCTGTTTGTGCACGGACTTGGCGCTGTACATGGCTTCGTCGGCGGCGATCAGGAGCTGGTCGAGGGTTTCGCCGTCCGTGCCGTAGGTCGCGGCTCCGACGCTGATGCCGACGCGCGCGTGGTGCTCTGCGCGGACGCGAAGCGTGAACTTCGAGATGGTCTCTTCGATACGCTCGCGCAGTTCTTCGACCTGCTCGCCGATGACTTCCTGCACGATGGCGACGAACTCGTCGCCCGCATAACGCGCGAGGAAGTCGTACTCGCGTAGCTGCGAGTGGAGCAGGCGCGCCACTTCGCGCAGCATCTGATCGCCGACCTTGTGGCCGAAGGTATCGTTGACCTGCTTGAAGTCGTCCAGATCGAGCATGATGACCTGGAAGGGGCGACCCGAGCGGCGCGCGCGTGACGCCTCCTGCTCGAAGCGCATGTACATGCAGCGAGCGTTGGGAAGTCCCGTGAGCGGGTCTGTGAGGGCGTGTGACTCGGCCTGCGCGTGCTGGACGGCGTTGGCGAGCGCATCCGAAGCGAGCCGCGCCACAGTGTCCAGGAGACGCATGTGGTCGTCCGTGTAATCATTCATCTCCATCGAATAGATGGAGAGCGTGCCGAGCAGTCGTTCATCTTTGACGAGGGGGAGCGCCGCCATCGAGCGATAAGGGTTGCCGGGCGCAAGCTCAACGCCCGTGAAGTCAAGGCTGGGGTCGATCCGGTTAATGGCGCGGCGATTGGCGAGCGCGAAACCAGTGACGCCTTCGCCGGGCGCGATGCAGCGATCCCGCAAGGCCTCGGCGTTCTTTCCGGCCACGTGCGCGGCGGTCGCATAGCCTTTCAATTCGTCATAGAGGTAAACGACGCAGGTATCGAAGGGGACGATGTGCCTGACCTTGTTGACGAGAATCGTGACCGTATCCTGTATGTCTAAGGATGAGCCGAAGGTGCGCGCAATCTCGTAGAGCGCGTAGACTTCACGATGCGCATTCTTGATCTGGTCTAGATAAGCGACCGTCGATGCTTCGTCTCTCCCTTGCGCGACTTCAGCCTCGGTCAGCGCGCGCGGCTCACACTCCTCATCCGTCAGGCCGTGCCGGTCTAGGCCGAGCGCCGCAATCTCAGATTCAAAACGCGGCAGGTGCTTGAAAAACTGCTCGACGACCTTGGGGTCGAAATGTTTTCCAGCGCCTCTGAGCAGCAGCGCGCTCGCCTCCTCCGTCGTCATGCCGCGACGGTAAGGGCGATCTTCGCGCACGGAGTCGAAGCAATCGACGACCGAGAGGATGCGCGCCGTGATCGGAATCTCTTCGCCACGCAGTCCGTCCGGATAGCCCTGCCCGTCCCATTGCTCGTGATGATGGCGCACGACGGGCACGACCGGATAAGGGAAGTTGACGCGCCTGAGAATCTCGGCGCCGACCGTGGTGTGCACCTTCATCTTCTCGAACTCGGCAGCGGAGAGGCGGCCTGGCTTGTTCAGAATGTGATCGGGCACGGCCAGCTTGCCGATGTCGTGCAGGAGCGCGCCCGCCTTGAGCGCCTCGATCTCGCTGTCGGAGAGGCCAAAGACTCTGCCCATCCCGGCGGCGTAGATTTGCACGCGACGGACATGGCAATGGGTCGTCTGATCCTTGGCGTCAATGGCGGTCGCCAGCGCTTCGACCGTCGCCAGGTGCAGGCGGCTCAACTCTTTCGCCTCGCGCGTCTTCTCGTTCATCCGCTCGAAGTAGATGCGATAGGTCGCGTAGGTCGCAGCGATGATGGGCGCACTCAGCAGCACGTAGACGAAACCAAATCTCGAAATGGCTGAGTAGATCAAGGCGGCTGCAATCGCCGCCCCAAAAAATGTCCAGGATGTCCAGAGGTAGCCGTCGCGCCAGAACTTCCAGATCGAGCGCCGCCCCTTCAAAGCGCACAGGGTGGCGACAGTCATACCGTTCAGGAAATACTGTAGGAGCGTCATCACGGCCAGCGGCACGATCAGGTCATCCAGATGCACGTCCGAGGTGCGAAGCGGAGAGTCCGTGCTGTGCGCCGTCGCGGCGAGGGTCAGGTAAAAAGCGTTGCCCGCAACGAGCACCGTCAGCGCCATCATCGCGGGCGCGGCCAGCCAGCTCGTCGCACGCCGCGTCGTCCGGTGCGAGCTGACGAAGGAATCGACGATGCCGAGCAGGATGCCTGAGGGCACGCCCAACAGCAGGACGCTCAGAAAAGTGAACGTGTCGCCTGCCGTGACGCTCGCTTTCGTGTTCGGGATGCGAATCGGGTGTGAAGCGGTGACGACGACGAGGCTCAAGAGCGCAAGAAACTGCGCCCACTGCACGGATGTGAAAGAGAGAGCTTGAGACACACCCCATGCGCCGACGAGCGCACCGGCGATAACCATCGCCGACCAGTAAGCCCGCGCCGCGCGATTGTAATCAAACATCTCTATGAATTTCACTCGCACTCTCCAGTCCGGATGATGAACTTCGCCCTCTGTGCGTTCTCTCTATGCTTAACCATTCACACTCGCGGCCACACGGGACGCCTGATCGCGTGGTATTTGTCAAAAAAGTCCATCGCCGGAAGCGATTGCTGGGAGCAACTCAGCTCTCGCTTCCGGCATAGGACGGGGCAAGCGGCGGGCTGTGGTAACGCATGTTCCCGCCTGTCTGGGGGTGAGTGGGTCCATTTGAGCGTCATTGATCCGGCCATGAGAGCGCCGGAAAAGTTACGGGGACGCTACAGCTTTTCAAATTTGGCGCGGCCCTCAGCCGAACTCCGTGCGGAGAGTTCGGGAAGCGCTTTTTTAAGGGCGCTTCGAGCCGCGCACTGATACTTAACAAACCATGTGCCGCGAGTTTGCGAGAGACGACCGGGATGAGCTAAATGCTGCAAGGCACTGCGCTTATCGCAAGCAGATCGCTCTCCGACGTGAGGCCGCAGGACGAAGTTGTTCGTCAATCTGATAGGTCAGATTGATAATTTCGGTCAACGCTGTGACTGAAACCTTTTGAAACCGTTCTGGTGAGGAAGGATTTAAACGCAAAGGACGCGAAGGAGGAAGACGCTGGAGGCGCGCAAAGAGGTTCTTCTTTCTCTGCGCCCTTTGCGAAGAGCCTTTGCGTCCTTTGCGTTTAAATCTCCGTGCGGTTGACAACCGTTTTCTCAAGGGTGCACCCTCTTTCAATATTGAAAGCGGAAGGTGAGACGTTGAGCGCAGGTGAAAGGCGAGCGGTCGGCTATCTCGAGCTGCTTCGCACGAACCGCAATTTCCGGCAGCTCTGGCTAGGCCAGGTCGTCAGCCAGATGGGTGACTGGTTCGACACCATCGCCCTCTACACGATTGTCCTGAACCTGACGGGGTCGGGTCGCGCCGTCGGCCTCGTCCTTGTGGCGCGCTTTGTGCCGAGCTTCATTTTGGGACCGCTCTCTGGCGTCGTTGCGGATCGCTTCAGCCGTCGCTCGATCATGATCGTGTCAGACCTCTTGCGCGCCATAGTCGTGCTCGGGTTTCTGCTGGTGCGCCGTCCTGACCAGATGTGGCTCGTCTACGCGCTGACGGTTCTGCAACTGGTCTTTTCGACCTTCTTCGAACCGGCGAAAACGGCTGCCATTCCGTCTCTCGTCGCGCCGCGCGAGCTGGTCGCGGCAAACGCCATCTCGTCTGTCACCTGGTCTGTCATGCTCACGCTGGGCGCAGCAATTGGCGGCGTGGTCACGGGTTGGTTCGGCACGGACGCAGCCTTCGTGCTCGATTCGCTGACCTATCTCGCTTCGGCAGCCCTCATCGCCAGGGTGCGCTTCCCCGGACGAGAGCCGCGCGTTAAGCGTAGGCTGACCATCAAGCATGCGCTCGGGATCACGGATACGTTGGATGGTATGCGCTACGTGTTAAAGCGCCCGCGCGTGCTCGCCCTGATGCTGGTCAAACCGGCCTGGGGATTGGGCGGCGGCATACTCGCTCTGCTGGCCGTCTTCGGCGAAAAGATTTTTCCCGTCGGCGGCAGCACCGCGACCGGAATCGGCGTGCTCTACGCGGCGCGCGGAATCGGCACGGCCATCGGGCCGCTCGCTGCCCGGCGCTTTAGTGGTGAAATGCGCTGGGACATGCAACGCGCTATCGGCGGCGCATTCATCATGGGCGGTATCTTCTACATCGCTTTCGGTCGGGCGACGAACTTCATGGTGGCACTCCTGGTGCTGCTCGTCGCTCACATGGGCGGCAGCATCCTCTGGGTCTTCTCGACGGTGCTGCTGCAACGCGTGGTCGAAGACAACTTTCGCGGGCGCGTCTTTGCCGCCGAGCTGGCACTGTTCACGCTGACGATGGCCGCCTCGAATTACGTGACGGGCGAGCTGCTCGACCGCTTCCAGTTCTCGCCGCGTACCGTGACCGTCGGCATCGGCCTTCTTTTTCTAGTGCCCGGCGCGCTCTGGTTCACCACGGAGCGGTGGTGGAACGACGCGCGTGATGCAGAGGAAACAGAGGAAACGCCTCAGACGAGCGCAATTTAAACGCAGAGGGCGCAAAGGTTCTACGCAGAGTACGCAGAGGATTTACTCTTTGGCCTCCTTTGCGAAATACCTTTGCGTCCTCTGCGTTTAAATGGCCCCTACGGTTTTATTCTGTCTCCTGTATTCTGTATTCTGTCTCCTGCTTTTCATGAAGATTAAGGTCGGCATCATGGGTTCGGCAGACGATACGCTGCCAGCAGGGGGCGTAGCTGTTGCTGTGCGTGAGAAATCGGAAGCGCTCGGACGACAGTGCGCCGCGCGCGGTCTGGTGCTGCTGACGGGTGCGACGACGGGATTGCCTGACATCGCGGGGCGCGCCGCGCATGAAGCGGGCGGGCTCCACGTCGGCGTCTCGCCTGCCGCGAACGAGCACGAGCACATTGGCGCTTACGGGCTTCCGGTGGACGCCTGCGACCTCATCATCTACACGGGCTTCGGGCTCAAGGGACGCAACGTCGTGCTCGTGCGGTCATGCGATATAGTGATCGTCATCGGAGGCTCGATGGGCGCACTCAACGAATTCACCATCGCCCACGACGAGGGTCGCATCATCGGCTGCCTGACGGGGACGGGAGGTGTCGCCGATGAAGTCGCCCGTCTTCTTCAAACGTTGCCCAAGAAAACTGGTGCGAGCGTCTTTCATAATGACGATCCGGCACGCCTGCTCAAGACCTGCATGGATGCGCTGGAACAATGGAAGAAGTAGACAGTAGTCAGTAGTCAGTAGGCAGTAGATAAAACAGAGTATCTACTACGTTGCCTACGATGATTGAGATGAGCAGCATCAACCGCGTCAACAGATTTTCTTTTCTACTGTCTGCTGTCTACCGACTACTGTCTACTAAATATGGTAACTGAGACTTCCGATTTGATCGTCGCGCATCGTGCGAGCGCGGATGTGATGGCCTCCGATCTGGATCACGACGAATGGGAGGGGGCGTCTCCTGTTCACATCAAGCGATACTGGTCTGGCGAGGAAGCCCCTGCCGGACGTCAGGCAAAGGTGCGCATCCTGTGGTCGGAGACGGCGCTGTGTGTGCGCTTCGACTGTCGTCAGGATGAACCTCTCGTGATGAGCGCCGCGCCGCAGAGAGAAGAGAAAACAGTCGGCCTCTGGGAGCGCGACGTGTGCGAAATCTTCGTCGCCGTGGAGGCGCGTGAGCCTGAGCGTTATTTCGAGTTCGAGGCCGCGCCGACGGGCGAATGGCTGGACCTGGCGATCCGGCAGAAACGAGCAGCGCGCGAGACAGACTGGCAATACCGTTCAGGAATGTCAGCCGCCGCGCGTATCCTTGAAGCCCGTGTGACGATTGCCATGCGCGTGCCCTGGAGGGCTTTTCCGCATGCGCCGCAGGCTGGGGAGCGCTGGCGCGTAAACCTCTTTCGCTGCGTCGGCGCAGGCCCGGAGCGCGGCTACCTCGCCTGGCAACCGACGCGCACCGCGCAGCCCAACTTTCACGTGCCGGAAGTCTTCGGCTGGCTCGGGTTTGAGGAGGAGTAGACAGTAGCCAGTAGTCAGTAGCCAGTAGAAACGAAAGCAGGGCATCAAGCTTTGCTGCCTACTATGAAGTTAGATGAGCCGTATCAACCGCATCAACCGATTTTCTTTTCTACTGGCTACTGACTACTGGCTACTGTCTACTGTTTTCATTCCTTCGTTGTAGCGTTGGCGATCTTCGTCGCTCATCTCCGCGATCAGGACGCCGATGAGGTAGCCCTTTTCCGCCTGCTCCTCTTCAAGACGCTCGTAGCGCACGGGAGTGACATCCATCTGGATCGCCCCCGTCGGAAGTTCAAGCCGGAGGCGCAGGTTGCGGCCTTCGCCGATCAGGTAGTGTTCGCCGATGCGAATGGCGGGCAGGATGAGCGCCAGCCCGGTTGCGCTCACATCGCGTGTGAAGCCCTCAAGCACGGGCGAGCGTCGGCGCACGCCGTTTGAATTGAGCGGGCCGTCAGGCAGCCAGAGAGTGACGGCCAGGCGCACCCCGTGTCGTGGGGCGCGACGACGATCACCTATGTACCTGTGCAGCCGTGCGGCGAGTGCGCGCAACAGTTCAGCCATTTCGCTAGACACCTCGCAGATTTCTCAAGCCACAACCAAACGCTTACGGGGAAACAGGCGGGAGAGCGAAAATTTCCGGGAGGGCAAAAGGGCCGGGGGAAACTTTGATTGATAATTGGCGTAGACGGTGAGTATGGCCCATGCCGTTTGCGACCACATCATTGTAGCCAGATCAAACGAAAAAGCAAATGATGAATGCGGAATGCGGAATGATGAATGAAAAGAAGGAAGCCGTTCCTTTCGGTTCTGTTCTTAATTCATCATTCCGCATTCCGCATTCATCATTTCTTACTTTCTTGCCTGGTGAGGTCTACGGTCTTGCGCTCATTCGGTTGAAGCCGAACGCGCGGGGCGACGGCGGCGAGCGCTTTGATCTTTTCATCGGTGACAGGCAGGTCGCTCTCCCCAAAGGCCACCACAAAATATTCGCCGGGCGGGCCGCTGGCGCTAAAAGCTCCCTTCGCGTTTGTGAATCCAAAGGGCAGCCCTTTGACGGCTCGCTGGCGTGCGGGGTCTGTGGGCAGCAGCACGACGTTGATTCCGCGCTGGGGTGTGCCATCTTTTGCTGAGCGCACATGTCCCGTCACCGTTGCCACCTCGCGCGAGATCACCATGCGCACGCCTTTAATCTCCGCTCCCTCTTCAACCTTGAGCGGCTCGCCCTGTAGTTCTATGCCGCCCACGTAGATCGACTTCACGTAATACTCGTCAAACATCACCTTCATCGAAGACTCGCCGAACGAAGTGGTATAGATGTAGGGGTAAACGTTTCCTGCCGGTATGCCCTGAAGCTTGAAGGTTCTGTCGGGCCGGACGCGAGCCGCAGCAGAAACTGCAAAGTCCGCTTGCGCACCGATGCTTATATCCGGCGGGAGAGGCTGGCCGTTTTCCGTCTCGATAGTCCCGGAAACGCTCGCGCCCTCGGATAGCTCTATGACAAGGTCTTTGAGATCAGCACCCGCCACCGTCACTTCCTGACGTTTATAGAGGAACGGGTAGACAAGCTCCTCGCGAAGTTGTGCGTGCTCCAGCGTATCTACGGAACCGGCTGGACGCTTGCCACTGGGGATGACGTTTAAGATATACGTGCCGTCAGGCACACCGTCGAACCACCATCTGCCCTCGGCATCAACCGGCTTTATCTGCTCGAGCGCAGACAGGTTGCGCGTCTCATCCTTCTCGCGGATGGAGATGCTGGCCTCCCCGCGCGGGAGTCCGCCGCGCAGCGTGCGGATCGTGCCGTAGACTCTGTGGGTCGCACGCTTGATGAGTGTGATGTTAATGCCGCTCGTTTCTCCGCCTTCCTGAACGTGGACGGTCGTGGCGTCGCTGATTTTGGTCGTGCCGGGGTAGAGAGTGCCGACCAGTGTTCCGTAGCTGGTGTCCCGTGGCGTTTCATCAGCCTGCACTTCTTCATACGACTCGTCTGCGCTAACTATGTAGTCGCCGGTCGGCAAACCGCCGAAGCGATAAAAGCCCTGCTTATCTGTACGCACGTTGCGACGCTTGAACGGGAGCATGCGACCGTCCCTTTTAATCATGAGCATAATCAAGGCATCGACGGCGGGGCTGCCGTCGGCGCGTGTGACCTGACCTGTGATCGCGCCGCCGCGCCGGACGCGAACCTGCACTGAAGCCGCGCTCGTTCCGTCAAGCTCAACGATTGGTCTTTCAGTAGTGCTCTCCGAAGACTGAAGTAGGAATCCTGCTTCCATAATGTCGGGGCCGTCGGCCATGACTGCATACTTGCCCGCAGGCAGATTCTCCACCTTAAATTCGCCGCGCGCATCGGTCATCGCGCCGTAGCCCTGATGCGGTTGAGTCATCCTGAAGATTGCAACAGACGTGTCGCTCAAAGGTCGCCCGCTCTCTTCGTAGACGACGCGCCCACGCAAGACCGAACGCCCTTGCGTGCCAGTCTGTGCATTAGCTGTAGCGTCAAGACCGCTACCCGGCTGCGGCGAGGTGTTGGCGGGCGATTGCGCGCTGGCGCGGCTGGCGAGACATGCGATTGAGATGAGGAGCACGAAGACATGCATCATGGCGTACCGAAAACTTTTTCCGCCACTCTTGTTGTCAGCCAATCTTGAAGGGTTCATGATAAATCTCTCCGTCTTTTGACTGTTTGAGCCTCAAGAATTGCTCCGGCGCTTTCACTTGCTTGCAGGTGCGATGAAGTCCATCGTCTTGCGCTCGTTCGCCTGCAAAGTGATGCGCTGCGCGTTTGCCATCAGCGCTTTGAGACTTTGATCGCCGAGCGCGTACGGCTCTGTGCCGGGGCGCAGGACGATCACCATGTATTCGCCCGGCGCGCCCATGATGGTAAAACCGCCCTCTGCGTTCGTGTATCCGTTGAGCCGTGCGTTACGGATGCGTTGCTTGTGCGGTTCTGCCGGGATGAGTACGACGACTGCGCCGCGCAAGAAGTGTGTGCCCCCGTCTCCGGCGAGGACGCGCCCTGTGAGCGTCGCTATCTCCGTCGAGATCAAGACCCGCACGCCCTGGACTTCGCTTCCATCTTTAACTATCAGCGGCTCGCTCATCAGGTCTACGCCATTGGCTGTGACTGACTTGGTGTAGTACTTGTTGCGGTCCTGCCACGAAAACGCCCTGATCCAGATGCCTTCGGACGGGATACCGTCTGCCGTGAACGTTCCATCCTGACGGACGCGCACCGCGTTGGCGTATGAAACGGGTCTCTCTGCGCTGGCCGTTTCCACATAGATAGCGATGTTCGGCGGAAGCGGATGATTCCCCTCGACCGTGACCGTACCCGAAATGCGCCCGCCCGTAGATACTTCGATCACGAGACCCGTCAGGTCGCCGCCGCCAACCGTCACGTCCTGGTGTTTGACGATGAACGGCTGTGGCGCTGTGTT
Organism: Pyrinomonadaceae bacterium; assembly: GCA_036386415.1. GTDB lineage: Bacteria > Acidobacteriota > Blastocatellia > Pyrinomonadales > Pyrinomonadaceae > DASVVT01. Next base: position 37,295 of record DASVVT010000088.1, on the reverse strand, counting down.
GGAGCGGACTGTCGAATCCGGTGTCCTCAAGAGATAGCCTTCATGATCTCTCGCCGGAGAGAAGGTCAGTGTGTACGTGCCCTCTTCAATATCGTCCAAAGACCATCGTCCTTGCGCATCGGAGTCTGCGGTCTGCGTTTCAAGGTAGGATGGTGTGCCGTCTGCCTCGTCTTTACCCTGGAGGCTAATCATGGCACGTGTGACCGGGCGACCTGTGCCGCGCATCGTCACAGTGCCGGATATTCTATGTGTGCTCCGTTCAATGAGTGTGATGTTGATATTGTTGATTTCGTTTCCTGCGTCCACCTGAATGGGAGAGGCGTCACGGATTGTTGTGCCTCCCTCATAGTAGGTCATCCCCAGCGACGCGCGGTGAAGGATCGTCCCCTCACCGTTCTCCTGGCTGACCTCGCGCATCTTCTGTTCGGCTGCGCCGATGACGTATTCGCCAGTCGGCAGACCGGAAATGCGATAGAAGCCGCGCTCATCCGTCTGAATGCCGTTGCCGCAATCTTCGCTCACATGGACAGGGAACAGCTTCCCTCCCTTTCTCCGCATAATGTTGAGCGTCGCGCCGATGGCTGGGTCTCCGTCCGGGTATGTGACCTTGCCTGAGATGACGCCGCCGCGCCGGACGCGAATCTTCACCTCAGCGCTGTTTACGCCATTGACTGAAGCGGTCGCTATATCGGACAGATCACCTTCTGGGTTGAAAGCCTCCTGCCTGATGATTCCAGGAGCTTCTACGAGCACGTAGTATTTACCGGCGACGACATCCTTCAGCATGAACTCGCCGTTACCATCCGTCCAGGCTCCCCGCTGCTGCCTGTTACCAATAGCGCCGGGGTCATAAATCCTGATCTGCACGCGGCGCAAAGGACGCCCCGTATCGTCATAGACGACGCGCCCGCGCACGGTTGACTTGCCGCGCGAGGCCGTCGCCGTCTGAGACGCCGTATCAGGCGTCTTTGTCGAGACGGATGTTTGCGCGCTCGTGTTGGCGGCCAGAGATAAACAGGCGAAGAGGACGCAGATGAGAGCGGCGTGGTGTTGGTGGCGGCTGCTTTCAATCTTTGCGTGAGAGCGGGTGAGAAGCGGATGCCGGGAGATTTTCATCAATGATCCTTTCTCGCCGCATCAATCTATCGACAGACGTCGGAAGGCCGTGGCCGCCGCCAGCCCAGCGCCGTCAATCTTTTTTCGGCGAGGGGACGAGCGGCTTGCCCCCCACGTCGTCTTCCTGAATCCCCGATTTATTGTCCAGGTAGAAGGAGTAGCGACCCGTGCGATTGTAGCGCGCGGGCTCGGCTCCGGCTGTGTAACTTTTCCTGTCGGGCGCGAGCGTGATGTGGAAACGGTAGCCTGTGGATTCGGTCGCCTCTATGTCCTTCGGGATGAGTCCGGCATTGATGAGCATCGAGAGGTCTGCAAACTGGCCGTTATGCTGTTTGCCGTAGACGACCTCTGCGAGCATGATGCGCTGCATCATGGCGCGCACTTCGGTGTGATGGGTGTTGATGCGCGCCTTGAAAAAGAACTCTTTGCCGTCCTTCTGAACAATCTTTTCGTTCGCGGGGTCGCCGACGATCCACTCGCCGCCTTTCGTGCGCATCAAGGAGATGGGTTCGGCCTGCGCCGTCGCGCCCGTCTCATCACCGAGGATTTTGACGAAGACCGTTGCCGTATCACTGCTGATCTGCTCGCCGCTGATCTCCACTTTGTCGGGGATAGCCGCCCCCATCCTATCGAAATCCGGGCGCAGGTCTTCAAACTCCTCGCGGCTCAAGCCGTCAATCGCAGGCTTGTAGATGGAGAGCGCGAAGGCTTCGCGAAAACGTCTCTCGCGCAGCGCCTTGTAGAACTCGCGCACAGTCTCCGTCGGCGTGCGCTGTAGCTTCTGCTGCGCCGCGGTCTGCGCCGAGACTATCAGGGGCGCGCTCATTGCCGATAGCAGAAGCGCGGCCATCAGACCCCTGGAGAGCGTGCGCGCCGGGTGGCCGTGCGTGGAACGTTCGTTCATCTGATTTCCTTGGATACGAAATTCGAGGCGCGCCCGTCAGGTAATTCTGAGCGCGCCTCTGCCAAATGGGGATTGTAGATTGTGGATTGCGGATTACAAGATTTGTGATCTGGAATCTCAAATTTCAGATTCGAGATTAAGAAGCATAAATCCGCAATCCGAAATCCGCATTCCGCAATCCTATCTCCCGCCCGGCTTAAGCAGGCGGTACTGACCTGATGCCTCAGCCTCCGGCGCGGCCAGCCCGCCCGCCGAAGATCATCTCGCGTCCGACCAGATAGAGCAGCACCGTCAGTACTATAAGCGGGATGAGAGCCAGGAGGTCTGACATTGGCCCCTCGAAGAAAGGGTTGTTGGCGGCTGACCAATGCTCGAAGCCCGTGAGGCGGGTTGCGACGCCTTCGCTCAGGTTGAGGAAGGCGTGGACGACGCCTGCGAGCGCTCCGCCCGCGATGTAGCCGGATGCGAGCAGCACGCCGGAACTCTTGTCGCCCTCGGCGATGAGTTGCTCCTCGGTCAGCTTCTTATTCTCAGGTTTGCCCCGCAGGTATTTGTCCACACCCCAGCGCACCATGCCGCCGACGAAGATCGGCGCAGAGGTTGAGAGGGGCAGGTAGACGCCGACGGCGAAGGCTAAGGACGGGATGCCCGAAAGCTCAAGCACGATGGCGATGAAGACGCCCAGGAGCACGAGCCCCCAGGGAAGTTCGCCGCTCAAAATACCCTTGATGATGTAGGACATGAGCGTCGCCTTCGGCGCGTTGTACTTGGTCACGCTGCCGCCGCCGGGGCGCTCCGTGATAATGCCGTTGATGCCCGGGTCTGAGAAGTAAACCGGCACGCCCTGATCGTTAACAAGGTAGCGACCCACCTGGCCTACGGAGGTCTCTGTCTGGTGACAGACCAGATAGCTCGCCGTATCAGACGATGCCTGCGGCCCCAGCAACTGCTCACGCTTGGGCTGCCCGCCGCTCTGTTCGCATTTGGCGGGGTCAAATCGAAAATCCGCCGGGAGACTGATCTGTGTGTTGTTGGCGACCGGAACGTAGACAGACGAGGACTGGTTCAACCAGAGGAGTATATAGCCGAGCACGAGCGCCGAAGAGAGCGCGCCCACGAGGATGGCAATCTGTTGAGCGCTCGGCGTCGCGCCGACCAGAAAGCCGGTCTTCAAATCCTGCGAGGTCGTGCCGCCGTTCGACGCGGCGATGCAGACGATGCCGCCGATTGACAGCGCCGTCACAAAGTAGGGCGGCGCAGTCCAGCCGATAATCAGGAAGGCCAGGCAGGTCAGCAGCAGCGTCGCCACCGTCATGCCCGAGATCGGGTTCGAAGAGGAGCCGACCTCGCCCGTCAGGCGCGACGAAACGGTGACGAAGAGAAAGCCGAAGGCGACAATGAGAAACGCGCCAAGCAGATTGAATTGCAGATTAAGATGCGGGAAGATCATGATCGCCACCAGCAGGGCGACAATCCCGCCAAGCACGAACTTCATCGAAAGGTCGCGGTCTGTGCGCGGCGCATTATCGCTCGCAGCCTTCGTTCTACGCAGGTCAGCGAGCCCTCCCTTCAACCCGTGCCAGATGACGGGCAGCGAGCGAAAGAGGCTGATGATGCCGCCCGCCGCGACCGCGCCCGCGCCGATGTAGAGAATGTATGCCTTCTGAATATCCCCTACCGACATATCTTTGATGAGGTGCGCGGTCTCAGGCGCAAGTGGAGCCGCCAGGCCGGAGCCGAAAAACTTGATCGCCGGAATCAGCACGAGGTAAGACAGGACACCGCCCGCCGCCATGATCGAGGCGATACGCGGCCCGATGATGTAGCCGACGCCAAGCAGCGCCGGATTGTTTTCAATCGAGAGAGAACCGGCCTCGAATGGCCGCCCGAAAACTTTGGTCGGAATCTCCTTCCACGTCTTGAAAATCTGTTGGAGCCCGTAATAAATGAAGCCTATGCCGAAGCCCGCGATGATCGTCTTGCCGCCGACGGTCGCTTCGTCTGCGACGGCAGCGGACGCAGGGTCTTCGTGCGCCGCCCGCCTTGACTCATCCGAAGCCCCTGCTTTGAGCACTTCGGCGCAGGCCGTCCCTTCAGGGTATTTCAGGATGCCGTGCTGTGCGACGATGAGCGCGCGCCGCAAGGGAATCATCATCAGGATGCCGAGCAGGCCGCCCAGAACGGCGACGAGCATCACGCGCGTGACGTCAAGGTCGAAGCCGAGGATCATGATGGCGGGCATCGTCACGCCGAGGCCGAAGGCTATGGATTCTCCAGCCGAGCCCGCCGTCTGGACGATGTTGTTCTCAAGGATCGTCGCGTCTCTCAACCCGAACTTTGAAAGGACGCGAAAGAGCGTGATCGAAATGACTGCGACAGGGATTGATGCGCTCACGGTCAAACCGACCTTGAGCACAAGGTAGAGCGAGGATGCTCCGAACACGATGCCGAGAAGTGTTCCGACGATTAAGGGAAGCGGAGTCAGTTCGCGTAATTTCACGCGTGCGGGAATGTACGGGCGAAATGAAGCGGCCAATGGATTTTCGGGATGCGCGCCGACGATATCAGGATACTCATTGGTCGGCTTTTCGAGTTCGACAATTCCACCAGACATCAGAAGTGACCTCCAGCAAGCTTTTGAAAACCGAGGGAGTGCGCGGGGATTGTTAATCGGCTGCTACTTTACCGCGCTCTGCACGATCTGAGCAAGCCGGTTTTCCATAATTCCCGGACGATTTGCGTGGTGTTTGGGCGGAATTCCTGCCCGCCTGTTTGCTCAGATGGTTATCCGGCGCGCAAGCGATGTCCATTAAATAGATCATTCTTCGCGCACCTCCAGCGTCTTCCTCCTTTGCGTTCTGTGCGTTGAAAAACCTCTCAACGCAAAGAACGCAAAGGATTGGCGCAAAGGACGCTAAGAAAAGATAAACTTCAATAGCCGGACTGTCGTATAATACTAAGCGGATCGGACGCCCCGGCAGAAGTGCGGACACGTTGGAAAGCCATCGCACAGGGCGTCGAAGGCCAAAATGGTCACCGTTCTCATCACCTCGTTTCTTCTAATCGCTGCAATCTCTTACGCTTTCTATTGCTGGCAACGCACGCCATCCGAACGCGATGCCGAGCAGGGCCGGATTCCGCCGCGCTTTGGCGGACTGTTTAGCGTCGATACGGTCGAAGAGCCGCAGGCGGGTCGTGCTCCGGTCAAGGCAAACAGCGTCACTTCGGAAGCGCGTGCGGCCTTGCATGAACGCGCAGCGCGTAGCGATAGGACAGCCCTAAGCGACGCTGCGGCGTGCGGCGATGCTGCTCTCTATGACGAAATTCTGAATGCGCTCGTCGAGCGGGCGGATTCGGATCAGAAACTGCTGGCTCTCGTCTCGCACATCACACGTAGTGAAGAGTTGCGCGTCAACCGTCGGCTGGCAGAAGCCTTCATCGAAGCGTGGAAGACCTCTCCCGACAGAGGGGCGCTCCCCAAGATGCTGCACGTCGCGGCGCTGGCCGATGATGCCGCCCTCTATCAGAAGGCCATCGAAACGGCCTTTCAATTCTGGCGCGAGCGTCGCCTCGCGGGCATCTCTGCGCAGGAGCTGCGCACGCTCATGGAGAGCGAATACTGGTTGCTGACGACGGGTGTGAGAAATTCTGGCGCGGGCTTTGTCTTGAAACTAAAGCTCGCAGGGCTTCGCCGTGAACTAGCGGCGGCGATTGAAAGCATTCAATGACGCTTGAATCCCTAAACCCTTCGCTAGAAGCTGAGGACTTTAACCGATGGATATAGACATCTATTCACTCGTCCCTATCGCGGTCGTCGCAGGGATCGCGCTCATCTTGCTGCTCGTCATTCTGAGCCGCATCCTGGTCAACGTCGGCGCGAAAGAGATCGCGATTAAAGAGCGGCGCTACTTCGGACACAAGATGCCGCCCGGACGCGTCGTGGCGACGGAAGGCGAGGTCGGCATTCAGGCCGACGTCCTGAAGCCTGGGCTGCATCTCATCAAGTACCCGTTCGAGCGCGTCGTCCACAAAGTGCCCTTGATCGAGATCGGCGCTGACGAGATGGGCGTGATCGAAGCCGTGGACGGCGAGCCGATGGCTCCCGGAAGAATCTTCGCGCCCGACCGCGCGCAGAACGCACACAACAATTTCCAGGACCCGATTGCCTTCATCAAGCAGGGAGGCGTCAAGGGCATACAGCTTCGCACGCTGCCGCCCGGGCTATGGCCGATTCATCCATACCTGTTTCGCGTCTCTGTGACGAAGACGACCGTCGTTCCGCAGGGCAAGGTGGGCATTGTGACGGCAGCCGACGGCGCTCAGCTCGATGCGGGTCGCCTGCTCGGCAAAGCCATTGAAGGCCACCTCAACTTTCAGAATGCCGAACAGTTCATCGCCTCCGGCGGGCAGAAAGGGCCGCAGGTGGACATCCTGACGCCCGGCACCTATCGCATCCTGACAAACTCCGTCAACCTCGACAACACGAACGAGGTCAAGGCCGGACTCTTCAACGTGCGACTCTTCGACGCGACCGTCATCAGCGAGAACCAGATCGGACTGGTCGAAGCTCTGGACGGCGCGCCGCTCGATCAACGCGATTACGTCGCCGCGCCCGTCGCAGGCCACGACAATTTTCAGGACGGCCATGAGTTCATCGGTCGCGGCGGACAACGTGGGCCGCAGAAGGACATCCTGCTGCCCGGCACCTACTACATCAACCCGCTGCTCTTCAAAGTGATTCCTGAAACGGCCAAGGAGGTCAGACCGGGCGAAGTTGCCGTCGTCGTCTCAAACGTCGGCAAAGACCCTTCGGATGAAGTGCGGCGCGAGATGGCGGCGAAAGTGCGCGAGCGCTTAGAACGGGAGGAAGAGGAACAGATCAGCAAAGCAGCCGAGCGCCTGGACAAGCTCGAAGACGAGAGCCGCACGGTCGCGGAGATTCAGGAAGACCTGCTCTCAGGCGATCCGGCTGACCGCCGTCTGGATCAGGGCGCGCACGAGGCTTACGTCGTCCCCGAAGGCTATCGCGGCATACAGGAGACGGTCGTCGGCCCCGGACGCTACTACGTCAACACGCTGGCGATCACGCCCATCGTCATCCCGACCACCAACCAGACGGTCGAGTGGACGGCGGGCGAAGTAGCCAACACGTTCGACCCGTTCGAGGTCATCTCGAAAGACGGTTTCACGATGCAACTGGAAGTCCGCGTCGTCTTTCGCGTCAAGCCGGAGGATGCGCCCTTCATGGTCGCCAAGATCGGCTCTATAGACAAGCTGATTCAGAACGTCATGCACCCTCTGATCGACTCGATCTTCCGCAACCAGGCATCCGAATCTTCGGCTATGGCCTACTTGCAGAATCGCCACGAGGAACAGGAGCGCGCCGAAGCACGCGTGCGCGCGCACCTCTTGAAGTACCATGTCGATGTCGTCAACGTCCTGATCTGCCACATTCATCTGCCCGAGGAGCTGATGAAGACGCAGACCGAGAAGATTCTCGCAGAGCAGCGCCAGAACATGTTCGACGCGCAGCGCGAGGCCGAAGAGAAGCGCATCCAGCTTGAGAAGACCACCGCCCACGCCAACAACCAGAAAGATTTGATGGCGGCCACGGTCGGCGTCGAAATCTCCGGCAAGCGTGCCGAACAGCGCAAGGCTGAAGCCGAAGGCGAGGCGCACTACATTCTCGCCACAGGCCGCGCCGAAGCAGAGAAGGTGCGCCTGATGGGTGAAGCTCAGGGTGTGGCCTACCGCGAACAGGTCAACGCGCTCGGCGCGCAGGGCGTCGCCCTCGTCGAAACCTTGAAAGTGATCGGCGAGAAAAATGTGCGCATCACGCCCGACGTGATGGCTTCGGGCGGCACGGGCGACGGCGCAGGCAACCTCGGCACGCTGCTCCTGCTCAATCTCTTCAAGGATCGCTTGAATATTCCGGCGGAGAACGGATCGAAGGCTCCTGTGAAGTAAACCTAAGCGGAATAGAATTGAACAAGCCCGGCTACCTGCACTCATCAGTAGTCGGGCTTTTTTTTGTATTACAGCGAACTCACTCTGCGCGCCGCGCTCTTGTGAATAAAGAGCGATAGTACATAGAATGCCGCGCAGGGAGAGACGATGATGCTCACGGCGTAGATTCCGGAAACTATGTAGAGCCTTGTCGCGTATCCTTCATACTCTCTTTGATCATATTTCCTAAACTATTTGGAGAAGATTAGCTCATGCCGGTTGCAAGGTTTGTTCTGAGGATTGCCATTTTACCACTGCTTTTACTGCTGGTCTGGCCTGCTCACGCTCAAAGAAGCATCCCGCCACCCAAAGATAGAGATGCGACGCCGCTTGCGACGCGGAAACTGATCCGGGAGGCGCTCAACCCGGATGGGACGCTGAAGCAGAACCTACATGAATCGTTCGATGCCAGAGGCTGGAGGCTGAGGACGGATTCGAGCGGGCAACCCAGGTTCGAGCCTTTGACTGTAGAAGCTGAAGCAGGCATCCAGACCGTCCCCTCAGACCGCAACTGGGACCCACGCTGGAGCTCGCCCGGTACGGATCAGCCGGAAGTCTATACGGTCGCAGTCCGTGGCTCAGAGGTCTTTATCGGGGGCAGATTTATGACCGTCAGTCACGCGAGCGTCAATAATATCGCGAGGTGGGACGGCCTGCGCTGGCGCTCGCTTGGGATCAACGAGAACAACGGCGTCAACGGCACAGTCTACAGCATCGCTTTTTCCGGCGAGGATGTTTACGTCGGAGGCAGCTTCTCCCAGGCCGGTAAAGTTCGTGCTCATAACATCGCCAGGTGGCGGGGCGGATTGTGGTATCCGCTCGGTGCAGGAGAGAGTAACGGACTGCAAGGCACGTTCGGCGTCCTCGTCTACGCCCTGGCGACAGCGGGGCAGGAACTCTACGCCGGGGGGCACTTCTCGAAAGCGGGCGGTCTGCCGGTATCGAACCTGGCACGCTGGGATACGGCGAGTCAAACATGGTCGGATGCGGGGGGCGGCGTAAGCATGCCCGACCCGGAAGACCCTGCTTTTATCGCCGCCATCGCCGTGAGGGGAAATCAGGTCTACGTTGGAGGCAAGTTCGAGTTGGCCGGGACGCTTGCGGCCAACTACGTGGCGATGTGGAATCGCGCGGACGCCACCTGGTCGCCGCTCGCGACGGGGATGGACGACTGGGTGCTCGCGCTCGCCGTCGATGGGGCGACCGTTTATGCGAGCGGCTTCTTTCGTCACGCGGGCGGAAACAATATTAACCATATCGCACGCTGGAACGGGCGCGCGTGGAGCGGCCTGGGAGACGGGCTGTTGCAGAACGGCGGAGAGGTAAGCGCCCGCGTTAGAGGACTGGCCGTCATCAATCACCGTCTCTACGCGGCGGGAGACTTCAACTCTGCGGGCGGAGTCCGGGCCAATAGCATCGCGCGTTGGGACGGCAGGTGGCTGCCCCTTGACGAGGGGCTTACAGGTGGATTCGAGGAGGGCTTCAGATACAACGCTTCCGTCCTCGGAATCGCCGGAAATGAGAGCGGCCTCTACGCGGTCGGCGCGTTCAACCAGGCGGGAGATGAGCGCGTATTTCACGTGGCGAAGTGGGATGCCGCCGCACAGTCGTGGGCGGCGATGGCGGATGCCGGGGCGCACAACGGAGTTAATGAGGGCAACCTCAGCGCCATCGCAATCAGCGGGGACGACATCTACGTGGCCGGAGATAAGATGTGGATCGGGGGCATCCTGGCGAACGGCATTGCCAGGTGGAACGGAAGGAGGTGGTCAACCTTAGGATCGGGGGTACACGACGGCGTCAACGGCTTTATAAACGCGATTGCGATCAAGGGAGACGATCTTTACGTCGGCGGCTATTTCTCATTCGCCGGGGACACTCCGGCCAACAGGATCGCCAGGTGGGACGGGATGAACTGGTCTGCCCTGGGGAGCGGGATCGGCGACAGTGTAGATGATATTGTTTTCTCTCTCACCCTGGACGATAAGGGTAATCTGTACGCCGGAGGATTCTTTGACGTAGCGGGGGACGTGCCCGCCAACAGTATCGCCAGGTGGGACGGAGTGAGCTGGTCTACGCTCGGCAAGGGAGAGCTGAACGGTATCTACCAGGGCTACGTGTTTGCTCTCGAAGCCAGTGGAAACAATCTGTATGTCGGGGGCTCTTTTTCGCTGGCTGGCGGAAGCGGCGCTAACAACATCGCGAAATGGGACGGCAACAGGTGGTCGGCCTTTATCGTTCCGATACCCGGCGGCGAAGGCGGATATAACGGGGTCAATGGCCCCGTCTTTGCAGTTGCTCACAAAGGTCGTGACGTATATGTCGGAGGCTCTTTCGACTTCGCCGGAGGCAGCACCGTCAACAATATAGCGAAGTGGAACGGGAGCAAGTGGAGCGGCCTCGGCTCCGGCCTGACAGGCTCTACGTCGGAGGGGTTGCCGTACGTCCTTGGCCTCAAGTTCGACGATGACAGCTTGATCGCCACAGGCTATTTCATGGAGGCCGGTGGCACTGCTGCTAATAACATCGCCGTCTGGGATGGGAGCGGTTGGTCTGCGATGGGGAGCGGGCTTAGTAGCACGGCAGGGGGAGCGGCTATCCGTGGAGACGACATATTTGTCGTCGGCGATTTTTCCAGGGCCGGGGGCAAACCATCCGTCCAGATAGCGAGGTGGCATAACCCACAGTGAGGAGCACCCATTACTGACGAGGTCGGGTCTCCTTTGTCGATACGGAAAACTCTAAACGCAAAGGACGCAAACTTGAAGACGCAAAGGAAACTCTTCTTCGCGCCCTTAGCGTCTTCATTCTTTGCGTCCTTTGCGGTTTATTCTCTTCTTTCCTCGAATTACCAGTCGCAAAAAAATGGGCTTTCGGGTAACATAGCTTCTGTCATTTTTAGCTCTCCCGGCAGTTTACTGATTTAACCGACATGCCTTTCGCTACCATCGAAGACGCCGCCGCAGACATCAGCGACGGGCGCATGATTATCATCGTCGATGACGAGGATCGCGAGAACGAGGGCGACCTGGTCTGCGCGGCTGAGAAGATCACGCCGGAGATCATCAACTTCATGGCGACGCACGCGCGCGGACTCATCTGCATGCCTTTGACTGAGGAGCGCTGCGACGAGCTGCACCTGACGATGCAGGTGGCCGACAACACCTCTTTCCTGGGCACGGCCTTTACGGTCTCGATTGAGGCGCGAAGGGGCGTGACGACGGGCATCTCGGCGGCGGATCGCGCGACGACGATTCTGACGGCGGTCGATCCCGCGACGCGCCCGCAGGATTTGGCGCGTCCAGGCCATGTCTTCCCCTTGCGGGCTCGCAAGGGCGGCGTGCTGGTGCGCCCCGGACAAACGGAAGCGAGCGTTGACATGGCGCGCATCGCGGGGCTTTATCCGGCGGGCGTCATCTGCGAGATCATGAACCCGGACGGGACGATGGCGCGCCTGCCCGAACTGGAAGAGTTTGCGCGCCGACACCGTTTGAAGATCATCTCCGTGGCCGACCTGGTGCGTTATCGCATACGCAAAGAGGTGCTGGTCAGGCGCGTCGCCGAAACTTCCTTGCCGACCGTCTACGGGCTCTTTCGCGCCATCGCCTTCGAGAACATCGTCAACGGTGAGATGCACCTGGCGATGGTGATGGGCGATGTCTCGACCACAGAGGAGCCTGTGCTCGTGCGCGTGCACACGGAGAACGTCACCTTCGCGATGTTCGGTTCCCTGATCGGCGATACGGGCTTTCAGCTTCACACGGCGCTGGAAAAAATCGCCGCAGAGGGTCGCGGCGTCGTGCTCTATTTGAGACAGCGCGAGCACGGCCTTGATCTGCGCCACCAGTTGCGCACCTACCAGTTGATGCAGGAAGGCGAGTTAAGCTTACAGGAGGCGAGCGTCCAGACTGGCTACGGCGTCAATCGAGACTACGGCGTCGGCGCGCAAATCCTGCACGAGCTGGGGCTCAGTCGCATCCTGCTCTTGACGAACAATCCGCCCAAGGTGGCGGCGCTCGAAGGTTTCGATCTGGAAGTTGTCGGCAACGTTCCGCTCGGCTCGCCAGCAAACGCCGCTGTGGCGGGGCGGGAAAAGACGACAGCCAGCAGCTAGTTGAAAGAAGGCAGAAGCACGCGCCCTCGCCCGACGCGTGGGTGGCCGTACGCCCAACGCGTACGGTCGAGCTTCTGTCGCTGAGGCTCTCCCATTCTTAATTCGATTTACTCGCGAGCCGCGTGTGCCTGATAGGCTCGCCCCCATAATTATGCCTGTTGATGATCGCGACGACGCTTCGTCTCAAAGCAAGCCTGAGACTGAAAAGGAAACCCTCACCGAGGCGCTTTCTTCGGAGACGGACGAGCCCTTGCCGCCCGTGGCCGAACGGGTCGCCGAGCGCGATGCGGATCGCCCGGAGCCCGTCACGCCGCAGGGGCGTCGGCGGCGTTATCTCACCCGGCGCAATGCCTTCATCGCGACCATTGCAGTTGCCGTCGGCGCGGTCGCCCTGGTGCTGGTCGCGATCATCGTGTACCGCCTCGGCTACATCGACCGCTACATCGCGGGGCAGATCAAGACGACCTTCGCGGAGTACGGCATCCGCGCTGAGATCAAGGAGTTTCACACGAAGTTCGGGCCGCGCACCGTCGAGATGACGGGCATCGAGCTCTACGACTCTCAGACGGGCGAGCAGCTTGGCAAGATTGATCGCCTGCTGGCGACAGTTCGCGTCACAGACCTTTACGCGCTCAACCTGCGCCGCAACGTCAACCTGGAATCTTTGCAGGTTGACGGGGCAGAGCTGTGGGTGAAGTTTGACGCGCAGGGCAACTCAAACTTTCGCAACATCAAGCTGCCTGAGCCCGACCCGAACCGCCGCATCCTTTTCTCTTATTCGACGGCGAAGGTCATCATCAACAACGCGCTCATACACTACGGCGACGAGCAGCACCGTCTCTCCGGCGAAGCGCGCAATATCGTCGCCACAATTCAGCCGGATGACCCACAAGCGCCAGCCGAAAGCTGGATGAACACAGTCACCCTCGCGCTCTCCAATTCAACCTTCGTCTACGATGGCCGCCCCGTCAACGACATCTCAGTGGAGGCGCACGGGCGCGTCAACCAGACGCGCGCAGAGATTCAAGAGCTTGTTTTGCGCTCGCCCGTGGCCGAGGCGCACTTGCAGGGCACTATGGACGACTGGCGCAACCTGCGTTACCAGATGCGTATCACGTCTATGATCGACCTCACACAGGCTTCGGACATCTTGCAATCGGGTACGGCCTTGCGCGGCGTCGGCAATCTGGAAGGCACTGTGTCGGGCGAAGGCTCGCGTTATCAGGTTGACGGCGAGGTCAAAGCGGACGCGCTGGCGGCGGACGGTGTGCGCTTGCAGAATCTGAACCTGACGGCTAAGGGCACGGGCGACGGCGCGAGCTACGACATCAACGGTCGCGCCGTTGCGGAGGTGCTGGCGGCGGGCGATTTTCAATTGAACACGCTGCAACTTGCAGGGGGCTTGATGGGCACGGGCACGGACTTTCGCTGGGTCGGAGAGCTGCGCGCGGCGGCAGCGCGCGGCGCGGGCACAACCCTTGCCGGGTTGATCCTCAAAGACGTGGTGGCCGAATCGCGCGATAACCTGCTGACGGCCTCTGCCTCTTCGGCCAGCGCCAACCGTCTTCAGACTTCGGGCGCATCAATCAACGGGGCGCAAGCATCGGACGTGCGCGTGCGCTCGGAAAACGATGTCACGACCGCTTCCCTGGGGAGCGTGCGTGCGGGAACTGTCGATGCTTCGGGCGTGCGCGTAAACGGCGTCACGGCGGGCGGTGTGGAGATCGTCAACCGAGATGGCGCAACCGCTGTCGTCGCAAATAACGTTCGCGTTGGCGGCATCAACGCACAGGGCGGCGCACGCATCGGCAGCCTCAATATAGCGGGCGTTCGACTGACGATTCGCGACGGGCGCGTCGAAGGGTCATCGGGCGACATCAACGCCGGAACGGTGGCTCTCCAGGATGGTCATGTCGAAAACGTACGGCTCGCGCGCCCGGTCTTCGTGATCGAGCCGCAGGGGCGTTATCGCGCGAGCGCAGACCTGAGCCTGGGCGGCGGCGTGCTCGGCAAAATAAACCTGGGCGCGGCGCGCAGCAATGTGGTCGCAACCAACGATCAGATACGCCTCAACAATTTCACAGCCGACGTGCTCAACGGCAACGCCAGCGGCAACGCCACTATCAGCACGGCTAGAAATGGTGCGTCGCACGTCACGGCAGACTTTAATAATCTGGACATAGACAACCTGCTCGCCACCTTCTCGCAGCGTATTGTGCCTCTGACGGGCAAAACCTCCGGCACGATTGATCTGGCATTTCCGGGATCGAATATCAAGGCGGCGAGCGGAACTGTGCGTGCGGAGTTCAATGGCGACGTAGCGGGCAATGAGGCCAGCGACTCGCGCACAGCGCTCAACGGTGATGTCACCTTGAGTGCGACGCGCGGCCTCTTCAACATCGAGCGCGCCAACCTGCGCACGGCCTCTTCAGAGCTGAGCGCCACGGGACGCTTCTCCTTCATCCGCTCCGAATCCGATCTTCAGCTCAACGTCAAATCGAGCGACGCGACAGAGCTACAGAATGTCCTGCTCGCTTCCGGTCTCTTCCCCGACCTCGATCAGCAGCTACGCGAGAGCGGAATCCGTCTCGGCGGAAACTTCGCCTTCAACGGAAATGTCCGTGGAGACTTGACGAACCCGACCATCGACGGCCACGCCGCGCTTGATTCCCTGCTTGTTCAGGATCGTGACCTCGGCTCGGTCGCAGCCAACCTGAGCGTGACTCCAGACGAAATCCGCTTGAGCGATGGCCGACTCACGGAGCGCGACGGCGGCGGAGCGCAGTTCAGCCTGCTTGCTCCACGCGTCGGCGATAACAACATCGCGCTCGACTTGACGCTTGATCGTGCCAACGCCGGAAACCTGCTCGCTGCCGTTGCCGCCCTCAGACCTCGTATGGGTGGAGAAGCGAATCAAGGCGCGCTTGATCGTTTGGGCGACGTGCAGTCAGACCTTTCGGGGCGCATTAACGTGACAGGGCTGCCGGGTGCGATGAGCGGCAATGCAGAACTCAGTTTCAGTCCGGGGCGCATCGCGGGCGAACCGTTTGAAAGCATCATCGCGCGCGCGACCTTCAACGGCTCGGCCATCAATCTTGAAAATGTTGACGCGCGCTTTAGTGCCGGGCGGATCACGGCGAGCGGGACATACAATACGACGACCCAGGGGTTCGACATACAGGCGCGGGGCGAGGGGATTAAACTCGACCGCCTGGAGAGCTTTGCCAAGAATACTTCGGGGCTGCCGCAACTGACCGGCACAGCCGACCTCGTGGCGCACGCCACTGGAGTCTTTACGGATTTCTCGACCTACCAGATCAACATCGACGGCGAAGGCAGAGACGTGACCGTGAACGGTCGCACGACGGGGCGTCTCACGCTTGTGGGGCGCACGGAGAATAAACAGTTCGATCTGCGCCTGACGACAGATTTGCTGGGACAGCCGCAGACCATCGCGGCGCGCGTCGATCTCGGCAGCGAGCGTCTGGCGACGAACATCGAGACGACGCTTGCGGGCGCAGACCTGACGCCGCTCTTCGCGCTGCTCCTGCCGCAATCAAACGTCAAGGTGATCGGCCACGCGACTGGCACGCTCAAGGCGAGCGGAAATCTCATCACGCCGAACGAGAAAGATGAAGACGTGTTCAGCCTCGCGGGACTGCGTGGCACGGCCAACTTCACAGACCTGACCATACAGGTCGAAGACATCCCGCTTCAGGCCGTCTCGCCGCTTCAGGTGCAGTTCTCAAGCGAGGAGGTCTTCTTTGAGAAGACGCAGTTCACAGGCCCCGGCACGAACATTCTCTTCGGCGGCACGGCGGCGCTCGGCCCCGGTGGCCGCCAGAGTCTGACCATCGACGGCAAATTGAACCTGAGAGTTCTGAACGGCCTCTCGCCCAACATCTTCCTGTCAGGAATTGCCGAAGCCAGCGTGCGTATGACGGGCACGTACGAGCAGCCGCGTCTCTTCGGTACGGCCAACGTTGCGGGCGCGTCCATTGCGACCCTCATCGGCGACGAGAGATTGACCGTCTCAAACGTCAATGGCCGCGTTCGCTTCAACTCCAATCAGGCGCAGATAGACACCTTGACGGGCAACCTCGGCGGCGGGCGCGTCGTGGTTTCGGGCGGCGCGCTGCTCGCCGGATTTACGCCTACGAGCTATCGCTTCAGCGTCCACGGCGACGACGTGACCGTCCCGTACCCTCAAGGCTTCAGAACGACTGCCGACGCAGACCTTGAGATCAACGGCGCGACGCGCGGACAGTTCATCACCGGCGTCGTCAATCTGCGTCGCGCCGAATACACAGAGGACATAGAGCTGGCCGATATTATCAATCGTCGCCGGGAAGCTTCGTTGACGGAAGGCACGGGCGGCGATTCCGCCTTTGCCGCCACAACCCAGTTGGACGTGCGGGTCGAGGGTCGCGATGCGCTCGTCGTGCGCAACAATCTGGCGGACATCGTCGGCTCACTTTCGGTGCGCGCCGTCGGCCCCGTCGAAGACCCCATTATTTCGGGACGCATTTCCCTGACGCGCGGCACGCTCAACTTCCGCAACGACGCTTACGAAGTGACGCGCGGCTTCATAGACCTCCCGCCTGCTCGCGACGCTGATCCGATCCTCAATATTCAAGCGGAGTCGGAGATCAAAGGCTATCAGGTGCTCGTCGGATTGACCGGCCCACTATCGCAGCTCACGACGACCGTCCGCTCCGATCCGGCGCTGCCGCAGACAGATGTCGTCTCCCTCATCCTGACGGGTAATCTGGAAGGGGGCGATACGGGCACTTCCACGCTCGCGCAGACCGGACTGGGAACGGCGACCAGCCTGCTTACAGATACTCTGATTAACGCTCCGGTGCGGCGCGCCACAGACAAGCTTTTCGGCTTGAACCGCTTCGAGATCGATCCTTTAATCGCGGGACGCGGCGGGGCGAGCCCGACGGCGCGCCTGACGGTCGGGCGGCAGATCAATAAAGACCTGTCGATCACCTATTCGACCAACCTGACTTCGGATCAGAATCAGGTGCTGGCGCTCGAATATCGCGTCTCAAACCGTCTGTCGTTCGTCGCGCAATATGAGCAAGGCTCTGTTAATGGCTTCAGCTCACGTAACGATAATTTCAGTTTCGAGATTCGTTTCAGAAAGAGATTTTGAAAAGCAGTAGTCAGTAGCCAGTAGACAGTAGTCAGTAGGCGCTCCGCGCATTGAACGCTGTCGCTGAAGTCTATGATTGAATAGCATCAACGGATGTTCTTTTCTACTGACTACTGGCTACTGTCTACTGTCTACTTATTCATGCACGCGATACCCAAGGGCCTCATCTTCAAAAGTCGTCGGCGCACGCTTGCCGCCATGTTCCTCGCGCTTGCATTGATCTCGGCGGCGCGAGCGAGCGTGTGGGCGCAAGAAGGTGTGTTGGCGTCGGCGCAGACGAGAACCATCGCGCCGCTTCGCAGCACAGACACGCCTCAAGGGTCGCATGTGACGATCACCTCCGATCTGCCGCTCGGCGACTGTAGCTCCTATCAATATGAAGGTCGGTTCTACGTTTTCATTCCGCAGGCGAGTGTCGCCTCTGCCTGGGACGAGCGCGTCATGGGTCGCGCCTTCACGGATGCGCGGGTCGAACGACGCGGCAGCGCGATTGTGCTGTCGTTCGGTTTAATAGAGGGCGGCAGCGCCCGCCTGGAGCGAAAATTCAACCGGATAGACATCTTCTTCAACGCGCCGCGCCGTGCGCGTCAGACCGTTGGCATGATCGCTCCACCCGCCGCGCGCTCTGCCCGCCGCAAGAACGCGCGACATTCAGCGTTCTCCTCCGGCCTGCTCAGACGTGCGTCGTTCGATACGTACGGCACAGCCGATGTTGGCGACTATGAGGGACGATTGATTGCCGATGTCGAGGTGGTGCTCGAAGGCTCGCCACGCGATGCGACAGCCGAAGCCGAATTCCTCTCGCTCCTGCGCGTTGCGCCGAACACGGAATATTCAGCCGTGCGCGTGCGCGAATCTTTACAGGCGCTCTTTGATTCCGGTCGCGTCTCGTCGGCACGCGTCGAGGTGAGTCAAACGGGTGCGCCTGGCAGCAGCCGCCCCGTGCGCGTGCGCTTCGTCGTCAGGCTTCAGGTGCGGGTCGGGGAAGTTCTGCTCGATCTGGGTGTCCTGCCGACGGGCGCGCCCATCTCGGAGGACGAGCTGCGCACGCGCCTCAACATGCTCGAGCCAGGAACGCCGCTCACGGAGCAGAAGCTCAAACAGAACGCCGACCTGATTCAGGCTTACCTGCGCGACCGTGGCTTCTACAGGGCGGAGGTTGACTTCACACAGCAGACGGACGCGAGCGGCACGCGCGCCATCGTCACCTTTCGCATCCAGCCTGGAGAGCAGGCGCGCGTCGCCGCCTTCGACATTCAAATCAAAGGCTTCGATGCGTCGCGCGTCCGACCTTCTCTGCGTCTACAACAGGGTGCGCCCTTCACACGTCCGGCGCTCGGCGAAGACATAGGTCGCATCCGCCAGGCCATCATCGCCCTCGGATACCTTGCGCCGCAACTGGATGATCCGAAGGTCACGCTCGACCCGTCGGGCACACAGGTGACGGTCGGCCTGACGGGCGGCATCGGCCCGGCCGTGACCGTCACCATTCACGACTACCAGTTGAAAGAAAAGAGCGCGCGCGAGATTCTGCCCATCAAGCGCGAGGGCAGCATAGACTACTCTGTGATCATCGAGGGCGCGCGTCGTTTGCGTAATAGGTTGCAGGAGAGCGGCTACTTCTTCGCCGAAGTGACAGCCGCCTGCACCGTCACACCCATCATGCCGGACATGCCTGCCAACGGCACTGAAGAGGCTTGCAAGAGCCTGAACCCGGCGGAACTGACCGGGCGCACCGTCAACGTCACTTACAACGTCGAGCGCGGTCGCCGCTTCAAGCTCAAAGACATACGCCTCGAAGGCACAACCAAGCTGACCATCGAAGAGATCGAGCCAGACCTGCGCACGCAAAGAGCGACCGTGCTCGGCTTCATCCCTCTGCTCGGATACGGGCGCGGCTATACGAGCCGTGAGCTTCTGGCGGAAGATCAACGCACGATCCGCGCGCGCATGCGCGACCTGGGCTACAGGAAGGCAGAGGTCACTGTTCGCCAGGGCGTCGCGATCCAGGGCGAGGGTCTCATCATCACGTTTGTCGTCAACGAAGGGCCGCTCACGCGCATAGCGGGCGTAGAGATTCGCGGCAATCAAATCTACACGGAAGCGCGCCTGCGCGACGAGTTGGGAGAGGTGGCGGGCGGCCCCTTCTCGCGTTCGGAGGCGCGCGCCGCCGGTGACCGCATCCTCAATCTCTACGCCCGCAACGGCTACATAGATGCCCGCCTGGACTTCTCGACCGTCGATCTGCCGACGAAGGGCGAGGACGAGCAGGTGCGTCTCGTCTACACGATCACCAACGAAGGCGACAAGGTCTTCATCAACCGCATTCTCGTCAACGGCAACATCAGAACCCACAGGGAGGCCATCGTCAGGTCGATCCCCCTGGTCGAAGGCGAAGTGCTGCGCGCCGACAAGCTGGCCGAAAGTGAGCGCATCCTTTATGCGACGGATGCTTTCCGCCAGGTCATCATTCGCACGGAGCGCGCGGGCGAAACGGCTGCCGGTTTCAAGAAGCGCGATGTCGTGATAGATGTCGAAGAGTTGAAGCCGCGCATTCTGAGCTACGGCGGCGGCTATTCGACAGACAACGGCCCGCTCGGCTTCGTTGACATACGCAACGTCAACCTCTTCGGTAAGCTCCGCCAGGGCTCTTTCCGCATCCGCGCCAGCCAGCGCCAGCAGCTCATGCGCCTGGAATATTTCGATCCGCGCTTTCAGCGCTACGGCGAAGGGCAGTTTGCGCCGCTCGCACTCTCGCTCCAGTACCAGCGCGACAGCACTGTGACGCGCTTCTTCCGCTCGACCATTGATCGCGGCAACTTCGGCATCGTCCAGCGTTTCGACGAGGAAGGAAATCCGGTCGACGTCTTTGGCAACCCGGCGGGCGAGCCGACGATCAACCGCTTCACCTTCAACGCCGAAACCCAGCGCGTCATCGACCGCGACACGCGCAGCATCCTCTTCCTGCGCTTTAACTACGAGGATGTGCGCCTCTTAAACATCGAGAGCCTGCTGATCTCGGAAATTCTCAGACCCGACCGCAAGATTCGGCTCGCGCGTTTGGGCGCGACCTTCGTGCGCGATACGCGCGACAGCCAGTTTGATCCGACGCGCGGCAACTATCTCAACCTCGACTATTCGCTCGCGCTTCGGCAACTCGGCGGCAATCTCTCGTTCAATAAATTCCAGTCCAACTACCGCCACTACTACAAGCTGAATCGATTTCGCGGGACGGTGCTCGCCGGAAGCGTCACGCTCGGTCTCGCCAATCTCTTCAATCCGCAGGATCGCAACGATAACGGCGTGATAGACGACGTAGATGAGACGCTGCCCATCAGCGAGCGATTCTTCTCGGGCGGTTCGACCACACTGCGCGGCTTCGGTTACGAAGAGGCTGGCCCGCGCGTGGTTGCCCCGCAGTGCTTCCTTCTCAATCCGATTCCATCAACCTGCGGGCTCTTTCGTAACCAGAAGGGCGAGCCCGTCACGCTCAACCCGTTTCTCGTCCCCATCGGCGGCAACGCTCTGGCGGTTCTGAATCTGGAAGCGCGTGTGCCTCTCTCGAAGGCTTTCGGCGTTGTGCCCTTCTACGATGGCGGCAACGTCTTCCGTCGCGTCGGCGATCTCTTTGGCCGAAACTCGCAGCCCGGCGAAGACCCCAACCTGCGCGCGCAGTGGACGCATACGCTGGGGCTCGGATTCAGAATCAAGACCCCCCTGGGCGGGACGCTCTCGGTCGATTACGGATTCCTGCTTAATCCGCCTGAGTTCCTGATTCCACAGGCCGGTGGCGACCAGGCCGTCATTCGCCTGCATCGCGGCAAGCTCCACTTCCGCTTCACGCAGGCGTTCTGAAGAAGGCAAAAGTAAAAGGTCAAAGGAAAAAGAAAGATGCAAAAGTTAAGAAAAAGAGAAACAGACCGCTTGCGATATGGCTTCTGTCTTTTGGTCTTAAACTTTTGCCTTTTTACTTTGACCTTTTGCTTTGCGCTTTCGTCGCAGGCGCAAGCTCAGGATGTGGTTGACAAGATGGTGGCGACCGTCAGCAACGGCGCGCGTACCACCCTCATCACCTATTCAGACCTTTTATGGCAACTGGCTCTTGAGCCGGGCACGCCCGTCGCCCGCCCCAATTCGGAAGAGCTTAACCGCGCGCTCCAATTAATCATCAACCAGCGTCTCATCGTGCAGGAGGCGGAAAAGCTGCCGCCGATTGCTCCGACCGATAAAGAGGTCGAGGATGCCCTGGCAGACCTTATCAATCGATTTCCCTCGCGCGAAGAGTTTTACCAGCGCATGGGTAGCGTCGGATTGAGCGCGGATCAGTTGCGCGAGATCATACGCCAGCGCGTGGCGATAGATAAGTACCTGGATTTCCGTTTCCGCTCCTTCACCGTCGTCACGCCGCAGGAGGTCTCCGATTACTACCGCGACGTGTACATCCCACGGCTGCAAAAACAATCACCCGGACAGATCGTGCCCAAGCTTGATGAAGTGCGCGAACAGCTTGAGCGCACCTTGACCGAAAGCAAGATCGAATCCGAAACGGATGCCTTCCTCGACAACGCGCGGGAAAACGCCGAGATCATCATCCTGAATCCGGTGTAAAAAGCAGATGTCAGATGCCAGATGTTAGATGTGAGTCTATGACCGCGAGCCGACATCTAACATCTGGCATCTGACATCTAACATCTGTCTTATGAGGGATTCAGGAAAGAAAGATAGACCTACAGTTGGGCTGGCGTTGTCTGGCGGCGGGGCGCGCGGGCTGGCGCATGTCGGCGTTCTCAAAGTGCTCGAAGAGAATGGTATTCCGTTGGACTTCATCGCGGGCACATCAGCCGGAGCGCTCGTCGGCGGCGCATGCGCGGCGGGGATGTCTACGGGCGAGCTTGAGGAGATCGGGCGAAGCTTGCGCTGGCGCGACATAGGACGCATGACGCTCTCGCGCCTCGGAGTTCAATCGAACGCACGCATGGAAGAGTACATGCGCGCTCGCCTGCCCGTCACGCGCTTCGAGGATTTACACATCCCTTTCGCGGCGGTCGCCACAGACCTTCATACAGGCTCGGCTGTCATCCTGAGCGGCGAGGGCGACCTCCCCTTCGCCATTCGCGCCAGTTGCGCGATTCCCGGCTGGTACGTGCCGGTTATAGACGAGCATGGCCGTCAACTGATAGACGGCGGGCTGGTCGCTAACATCCCCACGGCAGCCGCGCGCTCTCTCGGCGCAGACATCGTCATCGCGGTTGATGTCAACTGTGAGGGCGCAAAATTCCTGGGTCAGCCGCAGTCTGCCATCGGCGTCCTTTTACAGTCGATGATGGTCGTGCAACGCACAGCCAGCGCGCACCAGTTGATGGATGCCGACCTGGTGGTCAGACCCAAGGTCGGACACATACGCTGGGACGAGATGACGCGCGCCGCAGAGTTGATCAAGGCAGGCGAGGAGGCCGCGCGCGTCACCATCGAAAGGATCAGACACCTGCTCGAACCCGCCAAGGGAGAGCCGCCGCCGAAATGGTATCAACTGCGACGCCGCCGCCGCGCCCTGCAACCCTTAGAAGATAGACGCCGCATCTCACCGTTGCGCTAGTCGTAGCTTTGCACAACAATTAAGAAAGCGTCACCAAAAGAAGCGGTCAGAATGGAATTTTTGTGCAGGATGTTAACTTGCACAAAAATTAAAAGTGGGGGTCTAAAGGTTAGTTAGAACTTCGCCCATCGCTTTATCTAAAGCGGTGGCATCACGCCTCAGATTTGAAACTGCCTCTAGCTGCTTCATTATGGTGTTCGCAATTCTACGTTGTTCGTCTTTGTCCTCTGGATAGAGAATGCGTAGATTGCGGATTGAAGTGTAATCTAAAGCCAGCCTGCTTGACCCTGTTACTGCCCTCTCAAACTGAGGTCTGCATAAATTGGAATTTAGAAAGACGCTAAGGTACTCCGGTATGATCTTGTCTCCGACTTCGATCTTAACGGAATGCTGATTGATGTTTGCCTCTCCGAATCCTGCCGGAACAACTGCGGCAATCCCATAACTGCCGGTAATGGTAAGAACAACATCACCTTCTTTTAACTGAGACCTCTTTAGAGTTACCGTATGTGTTCGCGTGTCAATACAAGCATCGTCTGAGTCCCAATCTAATCTGTTTGGCTTTACGTTCTGGACACGAATGAATTTTGGGCCGTCATCTGGATACAATGCGCCTCGCGGGGTTGCTCCACCAGCAAGTGCTGTCTTGCTTTCCCTTAGCAGGTCTTGGAGAGTATCAATTTTCCATCCTCTATCTGAGGCCATTTTATCTAGGGCTTTCATCGTAGAGAAATACTTTGGATTAAAGTAATGCGCGTCAATACGCAGAGTTGGGTTGTTCGGCAGCAAGTCAGGAACGGTGAATACTTGATCTGAAGATTTTACAGACCCCTTTTCCTGAAACACGCGAAATGCCTTTAGGATATTAGGAAGTTCGTTGAGGTGCGGCCTTTCCTTTCCAGAGTCACTGTGCCCGACATTCCGGCAAATCGCCATGAATATATCCGGTTGGCGTTCGTCGGGATCGGTCTTCTTTCGCAGAAAGAGTACGGAAGTCTTAACTGCGGTCTGCGCCTTGACAAAAGTGTTTTTGGGAAGCGCGATAACACCCTTGATGATAAACTTTTCTAGCAGGTATTCCCTGAATGGTTTGGACGTGAGCGTATTGAGGACGCTTTCGTCCATAATGGTAATGAGGCGGCCATCGTCCGTTAGTAAGTCCCAATATCTTTCCAAGAACATTACGGAAGAACGTAGTGACGTTCTTGGCTTTCCCTTTTCATCAACCGATAATTCGTAATCATCTAATATTGCTTTCTCGTTTGGTTTCTTCCTTTCATAAGTCATCGAGAATGGCGGGTTGCTCAGGACACAGGAAAACCGTGTATCGCCGGTTACTATGTTCGACCGGAGTTCGTCAATCTCTTGGCGTGTTTGAAGTGGCAACCCTGACTCTATCCGTAACTGTTTGTCTAAAGCGTCTGCATAGTAAATGCGACTCCCGCCATCTTTGTGTAGGAGCATGTTTAGGCGGGCAATACGAGCCATCAAAGGGTCTTTACCAGCATCAATGCCCCATAAATTCTCGGTTCTTAATTGTCGGTGAAGTGTCTCTTGTTCTTTCGTTGTGATTGCCCGATTGCTTGACACGCTGTGACTCATATCAGCCATCGCCTCAATCAAAAAGCCGCCCGTACCGCAGCAACCATCTAAGACCATATCCATCGCTTTTAGCGGTGCGGCTTGAAGGTTAGCCAACTTCACCATGAACTTTACGACAGAGCGCGGAGTGAAGAATTGGCCCAAATCTTCACCTCGCATAGTTGCAGTTAAAAACGTCTCGAAGAGTCGTCCGTTAAGGTCTTCATCTACGGCATACAGGTCTAAGTGTTCTAAAAATCTTACTGCATCTTTGATAGTAGATGGGGCGAGGTTGATTAGCTCACCTGGCTCGAAAATACGTTTCTTCTCTTTGTTTGCAATTTGTTCTTCTAAATTTTTAGCCAGTCGCGCAAACAGAATAGTGTTAATTGGATCATCTGTATCCGTTTCTTCTTCCATCTCTTCAATCCAATGGACAGAGAATCGCACAGCCCCTTTGGGAACTTTGCCGGATGAAAAATCGTGGCTGGTTGAGATAAGATGTTCATGTAACCGTTTGTCTTCATCAATCTTTACGAACATGACTTTTGCAAATTCATAAAAGGCCGATGCGGGGCTACGCTTTTCTGTTTTCCAGATCGCTCGGTGACACGCTTCAAAAATGGCGGGCAGTTCAACCGGTGAGACCGTTCGGAACTCGAAATCGCTTTTCGGTTCCTTTTCTTTTAATTTCTGTTTACGAGTTAGAGATTCACGGTTGATTGCTTGTTTGAAAGCGGTAAAAAGTAGATTGTCATCCTTGAAATCTTGGAATGATAATTCGTAAATCGACGCATCACTATCATAATGCTTCAGTATCAATTTATGCCCGTTTACGCCAATACAATACTGCTCTGGCTTAGGTTCGGCCATCTTCCTGCGAATTACTGAAGCATAAAGCTGTGCATCGTTGACTCCCTCTTCGGCTGAATGATTGGGATGTTTGGCATCTATAATAAGTACAGGTTTTTCTTTTTCCGTGCTGATATACGCAAGATAATCTGGTATATAGGATTTCTTTCCCTTCCCCTTTCCTATCTTTACCTGAGTTACTGTCGCCTTAGTTTCTAAATACTCTGGCCCATAACCTAGATCGGTCAGAAGTGGCATAACAAAAAACTGCTCTACGTCACTCTCGTTATGCAACGCGGACAGCGAGCAGTATTTATTTACAGGGCGACCCTTTCCCGTCCTCTTCTTAGTTGACCGAGCCATTACGCGCCTTCCCTCTTGTTAGCTGATTTGTTTCGGCTGAAAGCTTTCGGCTTGTCCCACTTTGAAGCTTTACACTGAGGGCAATTAGCAGGTCTTTCCCCTTTGACGCGCGGTATCCATTCGTGCCCACACCTGCATCTGCATCCGTCTAGCTTGACCATTCCAATCGGGAGTTTGGTTTCGGCCACTAAGCACCCCTAAAGTGTCTACAGGTGAAGGTATATATCATCAGTATATACAAGTTGTAAATACAAAAGATATATACAAGTTGTATATACTGATGATAATTACAAGTAGTATATACAATTTGTATATACTAGTTGTATATATTATTTGAACCTATTTTTGTGCAAAGCCGCTAGTCGTAGCTTTTTAGAACACCCCTCATCAGCCCAAAGAACGAAGGTCTGCATCGGAAACAGACACAAGATGCGGCTGCCCTCAATTTATAACCCTGCCTTACTTCTCCAACATCCCACGCTAAAGTGCTTCTATGCATGCCTTAGTGTGCTGGCTATAGCCTCCGCCGTTGTTCACCGTAGCGCTGGCATAAACATTGCTAAATGCACCGCTAAGGGCAACAGATCGAACGATTTTCGTGGGGGGTAAGGGACAATGAAAGAAGTCGCTAACAGTTTCGCGCAACTGATCGCCATCATCATGATCACGCTCGTCCTGGCCGTCTCGACCGCCGCCGTCTCACAATGGGTGAGCGCCGATGCAGGGTCGAACGCCGGAGCATCAGCATTATCATCACAATCGCCAGCCTTGCTGGTTTCTGACGCCAGATAAATAAGATTAGAACTAAGCCTGGATTAGCTCTTTTATAGAGAGCATAGAGGAAGGCATAGGGGAAGAATTTGTCCGTGCCCGTTGGTCTGTTGTCCGTTGTTCGCTTTGGTGAAGTTGAATGTTTGATCTTCAGGCAGCAGCAAGAAGCCTGTCAGAAGCGCAAACAACTGCCCACGAACAACGGACAAATTTTTCCTTAATCTTATTATGGCAATCGAGGTTACATCTGTACATGAGAGGCGGCCACCACGTGTCATCAAGGGAATGGGCAAGGTCTTTCGTCGGAATGTAACTGCCGATTCCTTACGCACGCGTCGAAACGTTCTTCGCTCGCTCACCATTGCGGCGCTCCTCTCTCTCTGTGCAGCGATTGCCTTTTTGACCTACTCCTATGTCTCTTATTCAAGGATCGTCGATGCGCGTCTGGCTCACGGTTATCTGACGAGCCGCGCCGGAATCTATGCCGCGCCGCGCACGCTTCAGACGGGTCAGACGCTCTCGCGCGATGGGTTGGTCGCGCTCTTGCGACGCGCCGGTTATCTGGAAAGCGAGGCCAGCGATGTCTGGAGCGGCAGCTTCCGTGTTGAGCCCGGCGCGGTCTTGATTCATCCGCGTCGGTCAAACGCTGCGAGCGACGCGGAAGTTGTGCGCATCAGTTTTGGCAAGAACGACCACGTTGCAGAGATCACGAATGAGGGAGGCGCGCGGCTTGATTCTTACAGGCTGGAGCCGGAAGTCCTGACGACCGACGTTTCCATGAAAACAGGCCAGCGTGCCACGCTCGCTTACGCGGACATTCCGCCTCTGGTGGCACACGCCATCCTCTCGATTGAAGACCATCGTTTCTTCGAGCATCGCGGCGTCGATCTCTTCGGCATCGGTCGCGCGCTCTTGCGCAACGCGGGCGATCAGGAGATAGGGCAGGGCGGCTCGACCATCACGCAGCAGCTCGTCAAGAACACGTACCTCTCGCCGGAGCGCACCCTGAGCCGCAAGTTTGCCGAAGCGATGCTCGCCTTCACGCTCGAACGTCGTCTCTCGAAAGAAGACATCTTCGCGCTCTACTGCAACGAGATTTACCTCGGCCAGCGCGGCGCTGTTTCGGTGCGCGGCGTCGGGCAGGCGGCGCGCGTCTTCTTCGGGAAAGAGTTGAAAGACCTCTCGCTGGCAGAGGCCGCGACGATTGCGGGCATGATTCAGAGCCCGAACCGCTATGCGCCCGACCGCCACGCGGAGGCAGCCCTTGAGCGACGCAATACGGTTCTCGGCACGTTGGTGCGCGATCATCGAATCACACTCGAAGAGGCCGCTACCGCTGCCAGGGAGCCCCTGAAGATTGCGCCCCTTGAGAGTGGGAACGAATCGCTCGCGCCCTACTTCGTAGACTACGTCAACCGCGTGGTCGAATCTGAGCTGGAGACATCAGGCCAGCCGGATGAGCGCGGCTTGCGTATCTACACGACGATTGATCTGGACTTGCAGCAACTGGCCGAGACAGCCGTCAGGCGTCAGCTCGAACACCTCGACAAAATTTATAAGGCCAGAGGCGTCAGGCCGCAGGCGGCGCTCGTTGCGCTCGACCCGCAGACGGGCGCTGTGCTGGCGATGGTCGGCGGGCGCGACTACACTGATTCTCAATTGAATCGCGCCACGGACGCACGGCGTCAGCCCGGCTCCGTCTTCAAGCCTGTCGTTTATGCGGCGGCGCTTGAGAGCGGTATCTCGCCGCTTTCGATGTACCAGGATGCGCCGCGCGAGTTCGTTTACGACCGCCGCGCCGTCTATCGTCCGGCCAATTACGGCGGTGGCTATTCGATGCAGGACGTGACGATGCGCACGGGGCTCGTCCACTCGCTCAACGTCGTGACGGTCGATGTCGCCACACGGACAGGGCTTGAGCGTGTCGCGCGCCTCGCCGAAAACTTCGGATTACCGAAGCCAGAGCCTTATCCGGCGCTCGCGCTCGGCACGACCGAAGCGACGCCGCTCAGGCTGGCGGCGGCCTACACGACCTTTGTCAACAATGGCTTGCGCGTCGAGCCAAGGGTCATCGCTCATGCCACCAATGCTGAGGGGAGCGAAGTTCTGGGCGAAGTTCGCCAGGCGCGGCAAGTCATCAATCCGACCACGGCCTACATGATCACGGACATGCTCGCGGACGTGATAGATCACGGCACGGCGCGGGGCGCGCGTGGCGCAGTCCGCCAGACCGCCATCGCCGGTAAGACGGGCACTTCACGCGACGGATGGTTCGTGGGCTACACGCCGAACCTTGTGTGCGCCGTATGGATCGGCTTCGACGATAACGAGCAACTGGGATTGACGGGCGCAGAGGCGGCGCTGCCCGCCTGGACTGAGTTCGTCCGGGGCGCGGTTGAGCTGCGGCCTGCGCTTGGCGGCGAAGCGTTCACGCGTCCGGCAGGCATCACCACCATCGAGATTGATCCGGAGACGGGACTGCGCGTCACCCCATCATGCCCGCAACGCGAGCGCATTGCGGTGGCGAGCAGTTTCGTGACGACCACCGAATGCTACAAGCACAGCGAGATGTATGAGCTGACAGCCGAAGCTGATGATGAACAGCCCTACGACGAAACCGATGCTGTGATCGTCCAACAAACACGCACTGGCTCAAGCGAAGGTTATAGCAGACGCCAGCCGCCACCGCGTGCCCTGACCTCCGAAGAGATGATGGACGCCACAGCACCCGGAAGAACGCGCGTCGAAGTCAACACGCGAGGACAACGCACGCTCACCAACGAGGTGCGCATCAGAGCTTCAAGCCAGTAAAGAACAGAAGCCGAAACCCACCACACAGACCGGAAAGGCACGAAGAAAAGTAAACAACGTGAGTTCGACATCAGCGGCTCTGCCGCCTCGGCTGTGCGGAAAGCCTACGGCTTTCCGTCCGCTGCTACTCACCATCACTGGCGAGGCTGCGCCTCGCTCCAAATAAAGTCAGCCGTTAACGGAAAGGCTCTGCCTTTCCGCACAGCCGCTGACGTCGAACTCACGTTAAATAGTGCGTGGTGAATAGTAGATCAAAGGGTAGAGCTACCTTGCTATTCAACACTATTACCCTGTGCCTGCCTTCGTGCCTTCGTGTCTTTGTGGTTAAATTATGCCGTAGTTTTAAAGGAGCGTTCGAGGATCACCTGGGCGATGGCGTGTTCGGTCGTGTGTGAGATGGAGAGATGAGCGGCGCTCGCGCCTGATTGTTTGTAGAGCTCAAGGACGCGACCGTGAAACTGTAGAAAGGGTGCGCCCGTGTCGCGCTGTCCGACTTCGATGTCCTGCCAGGCGATGCCGCCCGTCCAGCCCGTCTGGAAGGCTTTGAGGGTCGCTTCTTTGGCGGCAAAGCGCGCGGCGTAGTGCTCTGCGGCGACGACTCCACGCCCGTCGCAGTAGGCGCGCTCGCTGATGGTGAAAACGCGCTCGACGAAACGCGGCGTGCGCGAGATGACTTCGCGTACGCGACGGACTTCGATCATGTCTATACCGATTGAAATGATCACGGATGATGCAGAGTTAAAGCGCGCCGGATTCTTCTGGCGCGAGCAATCAAGCGTGCGCGCGCTGGTGTGCGAGCCGCTTGAGCGTCATGGTTTTACCAACGCTTTTTCGACGCGACTGGGCGGCTGTAGCCCCATGCCGCAGGATGCGCTCAACCTCGCAGGCTTTAACGAGGACGCTGCCGAGAATATATACGAGAACCGTCGTCGCTTTCTCAAGCTCCTGGAAGGCGACTGGATGCTCACGGCCTGCTGGCAGGTGCACAGCGCAGACGTGCGCGTCGTTCAAGACCGCGACGACGCACGCAACGACACGGAGCATTGCGATGCTCTGACGACCGATAGGCCGAACATTCTGCTCGGCATCAAAACAGCCGATTGCGTACCTGTGCTACTGGGCGACATGAAGAAGGGCGCGGTGGCAGCCGTCCATGCCGGGTGGCGCGGCACGCTCTCTTCCATCATCACACGCACGCTCGAACGTATGAGCGAGAAGTATGGCACAAGCGCGCAGGATGTGTGCGCCGCTATCGGCCCGGCGGCGGGCGCGTGCTGCTATGAAGTCGGCGGCGAAGTCGTCCAAGCTTTCCACGAGCGCTTCAACGACGCAGACGAGTTGTTCACGCCGACACAGGGCGGGCACGCGCGCATTGATCTTCAAAGAGCGAACCGCAATCAGTTGATTGCAGGGGGCGTTCCGGCAGAGGCCATCCATATCGCACCGCTCTGCACGATGTGCCGGACAGACCTCTTCTTCTCCTACCGTCGCGAAAAGAGCGTCTACGGTCGCACGGGTCGATTGCTTGCAGTGATTGGAAAGCAGTAGACAGTAGACAGTAGTCAGTAGCCAGTAGAACAGAAAATCGGTTGACTCGGTTGATACGGCTCATTATGAATCATAATTGAGAGCGTAACAGGCACTCGGTTTATCTACTGACTACTGACTACTGACTACTGTCTACTGTCTACCTCCTCCGTCTTCCTCCTCCGAAGAACTGACCGTTGATGCGCTTCACAGATTCATTAGCGCCGACGACGGCTATCGGCATGGTGACGTTGCGTGTAGCGGGTTGAAAGCAGACATCATTTGAGCAGCTCTGGTATCTGACGCTGGCGCGCAGCTCGATCACGCCCGGCTCAAAGCCTGCCGGGATGGTGACGTTGAAGCGCATCACGGCGCGTCCTTCGTAAACCGCCAATCTCTCCTGCGAAAAACTGAAGCTGCGCAACATCGAGCGCGGATAGATGACCGGCCCGACTTTGATGCCGCCCGGCGCTTCGATCTTAAGAACCGTGGCGATGGCATATTTGCCGAGCGGCTTATTGGAGTTGACGTGAAAGCCTTCTGGAATATCCATCACCACCGCCGCTTGAACCGTGCGCCCGCGCTGCGCCTTGTCCGCCGCGAAGAAGCCGTTTATTCCGATGTTCGGTTGCAGTGGAGGTAGCGTTGGACTGGCCGTGAAATTTGCGGGGACGATGAGCAGAGCGGCGATGATCAACAGGCTAAGGCGTCGGGTGAAAAGTTTTCGTCTCATTTAGGATAAGTCCGTACCTGGTTTTGAAGATTGAAAATTCACGCGATTTTACATGTCGGCTGCGGAAAATCCAAAGTTAATCGCGTGAGGAGATTCTTAGAGATGCGCTTCTCGGCGTAGAAGTTCGCCGCAGTTGAAGACAAAAGCTGTCGATTCCTTGTATTCACAGGAGCGCTCTCCTGATGCTTCAAGCTAAGGGATGAAGCGTCGGCTGGCTCGTGTTGGCTGTGCGGCGCGCTGCCAGTTGGCCGCAGGCGGCGTAGATGTCGCGCCCGCGTGGACGGCGCACGAAGGCTTGAACGCCCTTGGATTCAAGGATCGACTTGAAGCTCAAGACCCTTTCCGGCGTTGAGGGACGATAGGGAAGCGGGTCGGCTGGATTGTGCGGAATCAGGTTGACCTTCACGCGCCGGAGGCCGTGACGGTTGAGCAGGTTCGCAAGCTGCCGCGCATGTTCATCCGAGTCGTTGACGCCGTCCAGCATGACGTACTCAAAGGTGAAACGTTCGCCCGGCTTCAGCGATCTCTCGAACTCTTTACATGCCGCCAACAGCTCACCCAGCGGCCAACGCTTGTTGATCGGCATCAGCTTATCGCGCAGCTCATCGGTCGGCGCGGCCAGAGAGATGGCGAGGTGTGGGCGGGCTGCGACGCTCGCCAGCTCAAGTATGCGCGGGACGACTCCGGCGGTCGAGACCGTCACGCGATTGGGCACGATATGAAGCCCTGCGGTGTCGGCCATTATCCGCAGTGCCTTCATCAGAGGCTCGAAGGCCAGAAACGGCTCGCCCGCCCCCATCCCGACCAGATTCGTTCCGCGCGGCGTCTTTTGCCCCGTGCCGTAAGCATCGTTGAGCGCGATGATGATCTGTTCGACGATCTCGCCCGCCGTCAGAGTGCGCAGAAGGCCAAGCTTCGCCGTCAGACAGAAATCGCATTGCAGCGGACAGCCCGACTGTGAAGAGAAGCAGATCGTATCGCGGCGCTCTTCAGGAATGAAGACGGTCTCCACCGGAAGATTGTCGTGCGTCTTCATAAGGTAGCGCCGCGTGCCGTCTTCCGACAGATAACGCGACTCGATGGTGAGCGTCGCGCAGGTGGCGTGTGAGCTTAAACGCGCGCGAAAATCTTTCGGCAGGTCTGTCATCTCGTCGAACGAGCGCAGCCGCCGCTTTTGCAGCGCCCCGAAGATTTGGCGCGCGCGATAATCCGGCTCGCCGAGTTCGGCCACCAGCGAGCCTAATTCCGCCTGTGAGAGCCCCGTCAGATGTACAGCTTTTTCCATCACAGGTCTATTTTAACATCGCTACGGATGATCCGATAGTGAGCCTCCGTTTTGGTAGCGTCCTAAGTCAGTGCTCAGTGCATCCTCTGCGCCCTGCGGTGTCTGCGGTGGTGAATGACTTTAGGAGTTGATTCACCACCGAGACACAGAGAACACGGAGGGGGCACAGAGAGCTGAGATGAAACTCCGGACATTACTGCTGGTTTAGGGTCAGCCCGCAGGTGAGCCTGGATGAAGGCCGACCGGAAGGGCGCACATCCAAGGCTTCTTCCGGCGCTTCTGCTCTGTATGCTAGTCCACGAGAGGGAGGAACTAGCTTGACGTGCAGACATGTTTGAGTGTACTGTGCACGCGCTTTCGCCTTCTGGCCTGTGCCCTCTGTCTTAGAAACAGGATTCAGAGCCTTGGGGCGATAAAGTTCTGGAAGCTGTTTTTAACTCCGGTATGACAGCTTAGCCGCTGTTCACAACCATTCCCGTACAGTTCCTGAGATAGCAACTGTCAATCGACGCGACGTCCCTCTTCGGGCAAGCGGCAAAAGAGGGCTTCTACTCCAGTTACTTCTCGTAGCTTATGACGAATCGCGGAATCGTTCATAATCACTTCGATCACTAGAAACCCCCCTGGCTATTTAAGCAGATGTTCTTTGCTCGAAGTAGTTGATATGCCACCTGAAACGCCTAGCTACCCCCCTGATGGCGCCATCCGTCTTGTGCACGACCCCACGGGTCAGCATCCGTCCATCACTGTCGGCAGCTTCGGAAAACTCCTCAGCATCAGCTTCTGTTATCCGCGTGAAGAAACGCTTGGGCAGCCCTGGCGTTCAGGTTTCTCTCTTTACCCGGCGAGAGCCGTAGCACCCCTCGCTTGTAATCGCACGGGTCACTATTAAGCGTAGATCGCCTTCTACCGGGAACTTCAGCGGTGAAGGCGCGCATTGTGAAACCCGGACTGTGTTCCCCAACTTGAGGCTTTTAGGAGGG
Source organism: Pyrinomonadaceae bacterium (assembly GCA_036386415.1). Taxonomy (GTDB): domain Bacteria; phylum Acidobacteriota; class Blastocatellia; order Pyrinomonadales; family Pyrinomonadaceae; genus DASVVT01. The sequence continues at coordinate 3,492 of DASVVT010000088.1, read as the reverse complement.
CTTGAGTAATGAAGCAGCGCTTTTGGAATCGAAATAAGAGGCGGCTGACAGCTTTGTCTGTTGTCCTGCTGCTCGTGGGTCTGGTTGCCCTGATGACCCCGCAACCACGCTCGCGGGCAGCCAGCCCGGCGCTCAAAGGCAGCACCGGCATCGTTTACCAGACGAGATTGCCCTTCTACGACATACGCCAGCAAAAAGAGGGTTCCGTTGTAGCAGACCTCTACCGGCGGCAGCAGGAGAGGTCGAACCTGTCCGGCCTGCGCGCCGGTGTCAAGATGGGGGAAGCCAGCCTGAGCACTCGCGTCCCAACTTTGGCGCTCGACTATACAAACGCTTTCAATACCCCCGAACTGGTCGGAACGAAGGGAAGCAAGACGTTTCTCACTGCTCCGGCTTCGAGCGTAGCGCGCGAATCAATCGTGCGCGGATTTCTCTCAACCAACAAATCCCTCTACGGGCTGACCTCCGCGCAGATCAGTGGACTCAAGACCTTTGCAGACTATACGAATCCTGCCGGAAACATGTCCTTTGTCGGACTCAAGCAGGAGATCAACGGCATCCCAGTCTTTCAGGCTGAGGTGATGGCCTCTTTCACAGGGCGCAATGAACTCGTTCGCACGGTCAACAATCTAGCGCCCGGACTCAACTACAGCGCGCTTGCGACCGCGCCCTCGATCAGCGCTGCGGACGCCGTGGCATCCGCCGCGAGAACCATCGGCATGGATGTCGAAGCCAGCGACCTGCGCGTCGAAGCGGCTGCTGACGGCAGGAGTGTCCGTGTAGAGCGCGGCGCGTTTGACGAAGACACAAGGGCCGAGCTGATGTATTTCCCCGTCGGCGCGGGCGCAGCCGCGCTCTCCTGGTCCGCAGTGCTATGGCAACCGGATGTCGCCTACTGGACGATCATTGATGCCCAGACCGGCCAACTGCTGTGGCGCAAGTGCATCACGCAGGATCAGACGCAGAGCGTCACCTACAATGTCTATAACGATGACAACCCGGCGCCGTCCACGCCGTCAGGCGCGACCTTGCCCGACACGGTGAACGGATTTCAGGGTGCGGCCATCGCGCGCGTCAATATCAGCGTCATCAACGAAATGCCAACAGGGCAGACCTACAGCAACGATCCGTGGATTGCTGATGGGGCGGGCAACGTCGTGACCACAGGGAACAACGCCGATGCCGGTCTTGATATAGATGGGACGAACGGCATTGATGCCGCGGGTCGCGCCACCGGTACGGGCCGCGTGCTCTCCTTCGTCTATAACCCGGCCCCCGGCATCCCCGCCCCTGGAGACGCCCCGTCGCTCGCGGCCTATCGCAACGGCGTCGTCACAAACCTCTTCTTCTGGACTAACCGGTATCACGACATACTTTATCAGTACGGGTTCACGGAAGCGGCGAGAAACTTCCAGACCAACAACTACGGTCGCGGCGGCCTCGGCAGCGACTTCGTGAGAGCGGAATCGCAGGACTCTTCCGGCACGAATAACGCCAACTTTTCGACGCCGGGGGATGGCTCGCTCCCGCGCATGCAGATGTACATCTTTACCGGCCCGAACCCGGATCGCGATGGCGACCTCGACGCGGAAATCTCCGTCCACGAAATGACACACGGTACATCCAACCGTCTACACAACAACGGGAGCGGCTTGACCACTACACAATCGGGCGGCATGGGTGAAGGCTGGTCGGATTTCTACGCCCGAGCGATTCTCTCCTCGGCGAGTGAAGACATCAACGGGCTGTATGCTTCGGGCGCATACTCGACGAATCAGCTCAGCACATTGGGGAACGCTAACTATTACTACGGCATTCGCCGCTTCCCCTATGCCCTCAAGACGACGCTTGGCCCGAACGGCAAGCCGCACAACCCGCTGACTTACGCCGACATTGATACGGCGAAGATCAACACGACGGACGGCGCTTATTCTGAGAGCCCGCTTAACTTCTCTGGCAACGGGGCTAACGAATCCCACAACATCGGCGAAATCTGGTGCATGATGTTGCTGGAGGTGCGTGCGCGCATCATCAATCGTCTGGGTTTTGCAGCAGGCAATGCGCGTATGCTGCAAATCACCACCGACGCCATGAAACTGGACGTATCCAGCCCGACCCTGATACAGGCGCGCGACTCAATAATCGCCGCCGACAACGCTGGCTTCGGCGGCGCGGATGTCAACGACATCTGGGCCGGGTTCGCCACGCGCGGCCTCGGCTTTGGCGCGACCACGTCGGGCGCGTCCACCGTCACGGAGTCGTTCCTGATCCCGAACCTGGTGCTCGGCACAGTGACGTTCTCCGATGCGACGACGGGCAACAACAACGGCGCGGCTGATCCGGGCGAAACCATCGCTCTGTCAGTGCCCTTAAACAACCCGCTCTCAAACACCGCCCTCGGGGCGACGGCAACGATTGCCGGTAACACGGTCAGCTATGGCGACATCAATGCGGGCGCGACCGTTATCAAGACGATCAACTACATTGTCCCGGCGGCCACTGCCTGCGGTACTATTTTGTCAATACCTGTCAACATCAACAGCAGTTTTGGGCCGACAACCCAGAGCTTCAATCTTCCGACGGGCGCTCTCGGCACTCCTGTCGCGTTGGAAAACTTCGACGGCGTGGTCGCGCCCGCGCTGCCCGCAGGCTGGACGACCGCTGCTACCGGCAGTCAATCGCCTTGGGTAAGCACAACCACGAACGTTGACACTGCGCCCAACACAACCTTCGCGCCTGACCCGACCACCGTCGGCAACACAGAGCTGGTCACGCCGAACATCCCCATCACGACAGTCGGAACGCAGGTGATCTTCCGTAACCTCTTCAACATGGAGGCCAGTTCCAGCACTGCTACACTGGGTTGGGACGGGATGGTTTTGGAGATCAGCATCGGCGGCGGCGCGTACCAGGATATTCTCGCGGCGGGCGGCAGTTTCGCTCAGGGCGGGTATACCAGAACAATCGACACCGCCTTCAGCAGTCCGATTGCAGGGCGACAGGCGTGGAGCGGCCTCTCCGGCGGAACCACAGCAGCGCCCACCTACATCACCACGAAGGTGAACTTACCGGCGGCAGCGAGCGGGCAGAACATCAAGCTGAAGTTCCGTGCCGCAACCGACGCTACTCAGGCGGCATCAGGCCAGTCCGGTGTGCGTGTTGATTCGCTCACGATAGCCAACCCGCAATGTACGCCTGTCGTCGTGACTGCCTATCGCGCGCCCTATGATTTCGACGGCGATAACAAAAGTGATATCTCCACATGGCGCGGCAGCGACGGTCTCTGGAATATCCTTCAAAGCTCCGCCCCCTCCACGCCGAGGACTTATTTCTGGGGCAGCAACACCCTCAGCGACCGGATCGTGCCCGCCGATTATGACGGCGACGGCAAGACAGACTTCGCCGTCTATCGCAACGGCACCTGGTACATCAGTAAGAATACGGGCGGCGACCTGACCTTCGTCTGGGGCGCTTCCTCAGACATTCCTGTCC
>DASVVT010000087.1:0-37957 GCA_036386415.1 Pyrinomonadaceae bacterium | reverse complement strand
TAAAACTTTTACGGCATACTCCACTGACTCAAATCAGCACCAGTTAGGTGCAGTTTCATGGGGTATTACCTAAAAATTTAGCAGGGTGGTTGAGAACCCTGCTAATTGATTGTCCGATTGGAACCCATTTATCAGAATTATTCGGGTCGCGCTGCCAAAATTGACCTGCGCTCCACATAGTCCCATCTTCAAAGGCAACCTCCTCAAGAGCTATCTCCATGCGCTTGATGCTAGCCGGATATTTAAGCTCCTTGAGCCCCTGCTTAAGAGAATCATACCACTCGTCAGGTAGCGCAATATCTATAGATTTCCCGGCTAAGACGGTCTGGGGGCTATTCGATGTGGTAGATGGTTTGGGTAAAGAAGGGTCTCGTCCGTAGGTGAGTGAGTAAACATATGGGGGGTCTTTTGCGGTTTCGCCGTCTTCGGGTCGGGCGAAGAGCAGACGCAGACTTATATAGGTAATGTTCTTGCCCGATGTATTAATCAAGCGCACCGTGAAGCCCTTAAACCAATCATCATCCGCCAGAAACTTCTCGTTGAGCTTGAGAGATTTCTTGGCGGCTTTGACACCAACTATTTTAACTGGCTCTTTAGGCCAAGATTCCTTCTTCAGAAGTCTCTCTTGTCCTTGCTGTGTAATGCCAGGGTGAGTGCCCAAGATAGTTGTCACGATGATCGTAGCTGCAAAGATAAAGATTCTCTTGAAGTTGATCTTCCTTTGGTGAGAAAGAGTTATCATAATTTTGTTCCTTCCTGAGTGGGACTTGAGATGAAGTTGACGGAAGCAAAACTCAATGCGGAGCGAGGCTCGTGTCAACTGAGAGACTATCAACAGGCGCAATATAATTGGATGCATATGTGCTGTCAAGGCTTTCTTCCCAGCATCTCGCCTTATATGTTCCAGGCCACCTGGTGTAATATTCGAGTGCTAGGAAATTAATGGTACAATCAAAGCTCCCCGAAATAATGAATGGACGCTCGGCTCTCCTCTGTCCTCTAGTTAGATGGACTATGTTTCGGATTCGATAGGGAGGAGAAGTATGAATCTTTCGTTTCAACGGCGTGTTGCTGCTGCCGTCGCGCTCTTCTTACTGGTGTTTGCTTCGTGTCTGCCTTTCACAACAGAGGCGCAGAACAAGAGAGCTAGAAAAGTCGGTAAGGCGACCAGCCGCGCACAGCAGGCAGCCAACACCTTCGTGCAGATCATGAACGTGCCCGACAAGGCGATTCCAAGGGAGTTGCTGGCGAAGGCAGAGGCGGTCGCGGTCTTTCCGAATGTTATCAAAGCGGGCTTCATCATCGGTGGACGCGGCGGCAGCGGCGTCATCAGCCGTCGCCTGCCGTATGGCTGGAGCGCCCCGGCCTTCTTCAAGCTGGGCGGCGGCAGCATAGGGTTGCAGATCGGCGCGTCGTCAACCGACTTCGTCCTCCTGTTTATGAACGAGGCCGCGCTGAAGGGACTTTTGGAGGACAAGTTCGAGATCGGGGGCGAGGGAAGCGTCGCCGCTGGCCCAATCGGGCGCGCGGTTTCCGCCTCGACCAACGCGACGCTCGACGCAGGAATTCTTTCCTACTCGCGCAGCAAGGGACTGTTCGCCGGGCTTGAACTGAAGGGCGTCGTCATCAATCCTGACAACGACGATAACGAAGCCGTCTACGGGATGAAGGCGCGCGACATCCTGACCGGAACTCAGAAGATGACGATTGAGCAGATGCCTGCGGGCGTGCGTATCTTCCCGCGCACCCTCGCGCGATACTCTGTCCGCAAATAAGAGAATGATGAATGTCGCAATGCTGAATGATGAATTAAAGAAAAACCAAATCCCACGTCTTTCTTTTCATTCCGCATTCCGCATTTCCTGTAGAGGAGGGTTTAAAGCATGAACCGTTCATCTCAACGTCGCGCCGCCTGTGTGCTCTCGGTGTTGATCTTGCTGTGTCTGGCCGCGACCGTGTCGATGGCGCAGAATAAGAAGAACGCGAAGAGGATGAGGGACGCCGCACGGCACGCCAGCGACGCCGCCCAGGTCTTTAGAGCGATTATGGGAACGAATGACAAGTCGATTCCCAGGGAACTGCTTGATAAGGCGGAGGCGGTTGCGGTCTTCCCCGGTGTGGTCAAAGCGGCTTTCATCATCGGCGGGCGCGGCGGGCAAGGCGTCATCAGCCGTCGCATCCCCGGCGGCTGGAGCGCTCCTGCCTTCTTTAATCTTGGCGGCGGCAGCTTCGGCGCGCAGATCGGCGCGGCCAAGGTTGACTACGTTCTCTTGATTATGAATGAGGCTGGCGTGAGAGGTCTGATGGAGGATAAGTTCGAGATGGGCGGTGAGATAGGTGTGGCCGCAGGGCCCCTCGGACGTGAAGCCTCGGCTTCGACGACCGCGACGCTCGATGCCGGAATCCTGACCTACTCGCGCAGCAAGGGACTCTTCGCCGGGGTTGCCCTCAAAGGCGCGGTCATCAATCCCGATAATGACCTCAACGAGGCCGTCTACGAAGGCAAGAAGGCCAGAGAAGTTCTAGACCGTGAGCACTCTATGAAGGAGATGCCTATCGGCGTGCGCGTGTATCCGCAAACGCTGTCACAGTATTCTAAGAAATGATGAATGCGGAATAATGAATTAAAAACCCTAAACTAAAGCGTGAATGGTTTTTCTGTTAATTCATCATTGCGGCATTCCTAATTCATCATTTCTTTTCTTGACGCTGCCGCCCGAGCGCCTTAGAATGCGAAGCCACGCCCAGTTGCAACTCTTGACGAAGCGTTAATTCCTCTCGCCTGAACCGGAGAAGCGCCATGCTGCCACGCACGCAACGACAGAAGGAGATTCTCGATTACATCACGCGCTTCATAGAGCGTCATGGGTACGAGCCTTCCTACGCGCAGATCGCACGCCACTTCGGCGTCTCTTCGAAAGCGACCATCGCCAAGCACATCGCGGCGCTCGAACGTCGTGGCCTGCTCTCGCGGCGAACCGAAGACGGCGCTTTCGGATTGGCCGTCAAGGTCGAAGAAGCTGCCCCTGACGCCGTCTGCGAAGTGCCGCTGCTGGGGCGGATCGCGGCGGGCGCGCCCGTCGATGCCGTCGAAGATGCAGAGCCGATCAGCGTCCCGCGCTTCCTGTTGGGGCGCGTGCGCCCGGAGCGCGTCTACGCGCTGCGTGTGCGCGGTGATTCGATGATCGACGAGCATATTTGCGACGGCGACATCGCGCTCATCGAAAATCGCACAGAGGCGCGCGACGGAGAGATCGTCGTCGCGCTCATAGACGGCGCACGCGCCACACTCAAGCGTCTCTTTCGCTTCGGCCCGGAAGTCGAACTGCGCCCCGCCAACTCGCAACTCGCTCCGATGCGACTGCTCGCCTCGCGCGTCGCAGTCCAGGGCATCTTTCGCGGGTTGCTTCGACCTACGACATAAAGAATTCAACCACAAAAGCACTAAGAAAAACACTTGGCTTTCTTAGTACCTTTGTGCCTTTGTGGTTGAACCTTTCCTGATACTCCACAGGATTTCCCAAAGTAGGGTAAACGGACGGTCTTCGTTCGGACTGTACGGGTTCTGCTCAAACCTTTAAGCGCGGGCGGCGCTCTTTTATGGCGAGATTGCCAGCGACGATGCTGGCATGCGACTTGCGAAAAATATATGGAACAGCCGGGGTACGAGCAATCCAGGTCGCCTCGCGTGCATTGTTTATCATTGCGGCGTCGGCCAGCAAGTAAAGGAGATTTTGTATGACCGCAGAAAGTAATCGAACCAAGAAAGTCGCCATCCTCGTCGAGCAGAATTTCGAGGACTCGGAATTTCAGATTCCTTACACAGCTTTGCAGGAAGCGGGAGCGGAAGTGACCGTGTTGGGGTCGCGCATGAATGAGAAGTACGCGGGCAAGCAGGGCAAGGTGTCGATTGAGCCGGACGGCACGACGACCGAAGCGCGCGCGGAAGATTTTGACGCCGTCATTATCCCCGGCGGCATGGCCCCTGATACGATGCGCACGAACATGAAGACCGTGCGATTCGTGCAGGATGCAGTCGAGCAGAATAAGCTCGTCGCGGCGGTCTGCCACGGGCCGCAGGTCTTGATCGAGGGTGATCTTTTGAAGGGCAGGCGCGCCACAGGCTTTGGCGCCATACGCAAGGACATGCAGAACGCGGGCGCGAACTTCACGGACGAGGCGCTCGTCGTGGACGGCAATCTCATCACCTCGCGGCGTCCGGGCGATGTGCCGCAATTTACCGTCGCCATCCTTCGCCGTCTCGGACTTGAGACAAAAGAGACAGCATTGCCCGACGACCCCGGCGCAGACTGGTGGAAGCTGGGCGAGGCCTGGGGCGGATCGAGCAAGAGCGAGATCGCGGATGGACTCAACACGGCGATTCGGGGCGAGCGTTATGCGATGGAAGCCTTCAATCATTATGCTGAGAAGGCGACCGACGACGAGCTGCGCTCGGCCTTTGAAGAGATCAGCGCGACCAAGCAACGCCACGTGCAGATGCTCGAAGCGCGCTTGCAGGCGCTCGGCGAGCAGGAGTCTTTTCAGGCGGCTGGCAGCGGAGCTTACGCGACGCTGAAGAGCTGGCTGCAATCGAGCGACGACGTGAGCATCTTGCGTCGCGCTCTGGGCGACCTGCAAACGGGCGTCGTCGATGCCTACAACCTGCGCAACTCTCTGACAGACCCGACGACCGTCGCCATCTTCGATGAGATAGAGGTGGACATCGCCAAGCACGAGCAGCGCGTGGCCGATCTCTATCACGCGCGCACCGGCAAGGGTCAGGCCAAAGCTGCGCAGCCGACGACCGGAACAGCCGCGAGCGCCTGAGAGGAAGAGAGAGAGAAACTGGAATAAAGAGAAATTCGCGCACAAGAAAAGCAGGAAGCGCATGGTTGATGAATCCGTGCGCTTCATGCTTTTCTTGTCTGGTGATGAGACTGACAATGAGCCGTTCGGTCGGCTCTCGCCGGTCGAGCGGCCTTACCTGCCGAACCCTTCACAGCCCAGCAGCTCTTTATTAGTGAGGTCCCAGTGCGTGTGATCTTTGCACATGGGGACGCCCTTAATCACACATTCATCTCCATCATCATCCACGACCTTGATGTCGTAGGTGTCGCAGGGAATGCTGCGCAGGGTGAACGACGTGCCGGACTTCAAGACGTGGTCGCCAAGCTGATCCGGCCCCCACTGGTCGTCATCAGACGACGACAGGAAGAGATGATGGATATCCCATTCCGACTTGTTCTCGATCATAAACTCGGCTTTCTGCGCCCCGGCGTTTGAAGAACGGGGAAGCGCTGCAAAAGCGCAGAGCGCCAAAGTGATCGCCGCGACCGGGACAAGGATGGCGCGAGACGTACGTGTAAAACGTGGAAGATAACTTCTCATGATCTGATTCCTTTCAGGTGAATGTGAACGGGTAATGAATAGAGCTTGATCTTACACCATTCAGCGATTAGCGTTTACTTCATCATCTCAAGCAGACAGCTTCTTGAGGAGAGCTCCGGCAGGCTGCTTGTTCATTCGCTGTTCAAGACTTCAGCGGCGAACGTTACGGATCGGGCGACAGGAACGCGACGCGCCTTGCATCCGATTATCTTTGGCTGCGTTTCACAGAGCGGCGCGCGGCGAATTGTACCTTGAAGCGGGTCAACTGAACAACAACAATTTCGTCACGCCTTGATCGTCCGGCGCTCGCCGTCATGAAGCTCCTCCGTGTTGGAGTATGAGCAAGCACACTGAAACGACGGCGAGCGCGTACATGACCCCGTGCACCTCTCTGCGGCGGCCTACCATCAGGTAGAGGCCTACGTGGGAGATGAAGCCCCAGAGGATTCCCTGCGTGATGGAGAAGGTGAGGGGGATGAGAATAATCGTCAAAAACGCCGGCAAGGCGTCTTCGATGCGAGAGAGAGAAAGCTGCGAAATGCTTTTGAACATCGCCGCGCCGACCAGTATCAGGACAGGGGCGGTGGCGAAGCCGGGCACGCTTCCCGCGAGCGGAGCAAGAAAAAAGCAGGGCAGGAAGCAGAGCGCTGTGAAGACGGAAGTGAGCCCTGTGCGTCCACCCATGTTGATTCCGGCGACGCTCTCTATATAAGCCGTCCCCGAAGATGTCCCCGCCAGCCCAGCGCCGAGCGTCGCCAGGGCATCCACGATCAGACCTTCTTTGAGGTTACGCGGATGACCATCCTTATCTAAAAGATTCGCCGCATGAGAGACGCCTATGAAGGTCGAGATGGAATCGAAGAGGTCTGTGAAGAGAATACTGATGATCGCGGGCAGGAGCGAGAGCTTCAGCGCTCCCGTGATGTCCAGCTTCAGAAAGACGCTGCTGAAATCAGGCGCGCTGAAAAGTCTCAACGGTGCTTTGACCAGACCGAAAGCCCACGCCAGCAGCGTGACGGCAAATATTCCGGCGAGATATGCGAAAGGGCGCTTCCTGTTTAAAAGCCAGATGGTGACGCCCAGGCCAAGGATCGTGAGCAGCGCCCTGTGATCGAGCGTGCCCGGCCCGACCAGGGTCGCAGGGTTGGCGACGATGACGCCCGCATTTCTCAGGCCGATGAAGGTCAGGAAGATGCCGATTCCGGCGGCGGTAGCGATTCGCAATCCCGGCGGGATCGCGCGGGCAATCTCGACGCGGATCGGCGTCACCGAGATCAAGAGGAAAAGAACCCCCGCCCAGAAGATGATGCCGAGCGCCACCTGCCACGGAACTCCCTGGCCCAGAATCACAGTGTAGGCAAAGAAAGCATTGATGCCCATGCCGGGCGCGACCGCAAAGGGAAGCTTCGCGTAGAGCCCCATCAGGAGCGTCATCGTGAAGCAGATCAGCACGGTCGCCGTGAGCACCCCACTGAAAGCCATCCCCGTTCCTTCTGTGGAGAGGATGGAAGGATTGACGATGACTATGTAAGCCATCGTGAAAAAGGTGGTGACACCCGCAATCGCTTCCGTGCGAATGCTTGTCTTCTGGCCTTCGAGTCTCTCCATAAGGAACGGCTATCGCAATTGAAGTGTGACGCGAACTGTGCTTGACGAATGAAACGAGAGACATAATTAACGCAGAACACCCTTGAAGGCAACCGATTCAAGCTGCAAGAGATGATGACGCAAAAGAAGATCAGCCTCACGCAAAGCCGCCAAGACGCAAAGACAAGAGTTGCGTCCTTTCTTTGCGCCTTGGCGGCTTTGCGTGAGCCATTTCTTTGTTTTCCTCAAGACAAAAAAGCGCACATTCAAACGATGTGCGCTTTTCACAGTAACGGTGAAATATTTATTAAGCGGCTTTGCTAAGGTCTTCCGCGTTCTGTAGGGCGCGTGTTGCGGCTGGCTCCCAGACCACGTCGCGCCACTGTTTCTTAGAGTTGACGACGCTCAAAGAGGCGAGCGGCTGCCGAATATCGCGAACCAGGCGCAGCACTTCGGCGTTGGCCGTGACGTGCGCTCCTTTGGCTCCCTCTATGCTGATCGTGATGCGTGTGCCGACCGCCGGCAGTTGTTGCAGATGCACAAGCGCTTCCGCCGGGCCGACGATCTCCGTGATGCCTTCCGTCACGACATGTTTGCCGGTCCTCTTCTCATTCCACTCCGCACGCACCGGCAAGTTGACGTGATAGCGTGGCTCTGCGTGTTGCTTCATTGTCGTGTGGGACATGATCCCCCTTCTTGCTTCCCAGACCCTTGTTCCCTTTACAGCTTTTGACGCTGTGCTCCTGATAGCTCGTCTGTGACGCGAATGACCGGAGAGCGATTGCCCTCCGGCCATTCCTCATGGCTTCCCGGCGCGCTGGCCTTTGATTAATAGGCCACGCTTTCACCACGCTCGGCGCGAAGATTGTTCGTCACCGAGAAGACCCCCGGCACACGGCTCGCCGCCAGATATGCCAACTGCTTGTCCGTTTTGGTCGCGACCACACCTTCGAGCGTCACGTGACCGCCGCGCACGATGATGTGCAGCGAAGGATGCACGCCTCTCGTGTAGCGATACAAAGAGCCCATGCGATACAGCTCACGAACGGTGCGTGCGCGGATCGCGTCGTCGAAGGACGAGGCCGGCAGGACATCTATGTTGTTAATGACCTGCTCGACACCCTTGATTCGTTTGACGACTGTGGCGGCGTCGCTACGCGTGATGGGTCGGACGACCTGACCGTAGAGCGTCACCGTGCCGCCTTCAACCTTGTAAGCCAGGTTATCGAAGATGCCGTAGTAGGGCAGCTTCAACAACTGGTGACGAACCTGCTCGGCGACCGGCTGATCGCCCTTTTGATCTGTAGCTTTCGGAGCGGCTACAGCCGCTGAAGTCGCAATCGCAAGCATGGCTGCAAGCGCGACCAGTTTATTCTTAATCGTATTCATCTTCTCTTTCACCCTTCTTGTTTACCACTCTTCCTTGATAACTACTGAACGACCGTTTTCTTCGGTCTTGCACCGGCTCCCTTCGGCTTTCGACTAGATTCCGATTCGTACCTCTCAAGAGCCTCTATAACTTTGCTCAATCCCTCCGCCACCCGCGCCTGTTCATCATCGCTCAGGTAGCGGAGCGCGCCACTGAAGATGTCGCTGCGCTGCCTGCGGAACTGCTCCACCAGCCGTTTACCTTTGGCCGAAAGAGCCACCACCACGCAGCGCCTGTCATCGGCTGCCGCCTGGCGCTCGATGAGCCCCTTGCGTATGAGGCGGTCTGTCAACTGCGTGATCGCAGGCGCTGTGATGCGCAACTCCGCCGCCAGTCGCCCCGTTAGAACGGGACCTCGCCGCAGCACCCTCAAGACCTGTGCTTGCAGCAAGGTCAGATCAAGCGCGGCCAGGTGCTGCTGGTATTGCTCGATCAACAGCTTTGACATAACTTCGGCAAAACTGTTTAAGACTTCCTCCGCTTTCGTACCGCTTACACCGACCATCCCATAATACGCTCCTTTATCCGGCTGCATATTTAAGATGCATTAACTAAAATCCGAGTTGCAGGCGCCAATTTGTATTCCTGTAGAAGGATTATCAGGGTGTCCGCCATGGCATAGAGGGTGAAACTATAGACGCAAAGAACCGGCAGAGGGGTTACTTCCTCGCAATCTTTGCGCCTCATCCTCTGCGTCCTCCGGCGTCTTATCCTCTTCTTCTGTAGACAAAAAGAGCGGGCGAACCAACAGGTGTCCGCCCGCTCCCATGTTTGCTTCGGCTGAGCAATCTTTACAACCTACGCCGAGCCTCTTTTATCTCGCGCTCGACCTGCTTTCTGGCTTCCTTCGCATCACGCTCACGTAGCCCCAGGTCATGAAGTGTCTGTCCGATGCTCCGGCCTTCTGCCAGACCAGCAAGGATCGCTGCTCTGGTTACATTCGGGTGTCTCGTGCCCAGATTAGCCGCGAGTCGTGTGGCTGCGACGTACTGGCCGAACTTCAAATCGGGATTGGCAGCGAGTGCCGCCCGGTAGCCGTCTCTCAGGTCGTTTGCCGTCACATGCAGTCTCTCCGCCATCCCCGGATGATCTCGAAGCTCCTCATCCGCGCGGCGGGCGTTTTCGCGTTGCAATCGTGCGCGCTCCAGTCCCTCGTCAGACCGACCGGCAGACCGTTCGGAAGCCGTATCGCGCCCCCTGTCTGCACGCCCTCTTGATCTATCGGAAGAAGTATTGATGCCACGGTCTACGCCAGCTCCGCTCGGTCTTCCTCGGCTCGGATGACCCATACCACCTGAGCCATGACCACCGCGACCACCGCCGCCACCACGCCCTTGCGCTGAGGCTATGGTCTGCGCCCCAACCAGAAATAGACACGCCAACGCGACAACAATAAATACCCTCAATTTCCCTTGCATGATCTTTCCCTCCAATCAAATTTCCTAAAATGTTACGTTGTGTCGGGTGGGGCAAAGGGGAGAGAATGTCATTATAACAGACCGTACCACCTAAGCATCATTGAACTGTCAGCTTTCTCAGATAAAAGTTTGTTGGATTAACGCGATTGCCGCGTGTTATACGTCGACGACCAAAACGAAAGAATCAGCAGTCTAGTTAAAAATGGCTGAGTGATTAGACCGCAGGATGCGGTAAAAGTCGTAAAATCACGTAAAATACCGCGTCACGCGGTCTAATAATAATTATGCGTCTGCACTCGTGTATAATATAGGATTAACGGAGTGAATTTTATGCGAAATCTTATCGTGCTTACTCTGGCTATATTGCTTATGTTGTCTGGAAGCCTTATCGGAAAAAGCTCGGCTCAAATTGCTCAAACTAAGGAAAGGATTCCTTCAGATGTCTTAGCACAAGCCATACCTGTCTACAATCTACTTAAAGCCGTTGAGACATCTGATTTCAATTTATACAAGTCGGTCTGGTCATTAGAGGATCTGAAAAAATATCCTTTTGATAATCAGGATTGGCAGAGAATCCGTAGAGAAGAGATCAAATTCTTACATGGGGGATTAGGAGTTTATAAGCGCAAAGCTTTGAGATATAGCTTTAATGGCGATGACGCAAGAGGCGTTGTATCCGTAGCCTCTAAAGGACAGCCTGGTATTACTTACAATGTTGTAAACGAAAATGGTGTATGGAAAGTACATTCACTTGAGGCCGTTCGATCAATAGTACCTCCAATACCTTCATCAAAGGAGAAGGTTCGATCTAATGTGCGTCCACCATCTTCGCCGAACTGACGCATAACAACTCATTCAACCCGACCGCTCGATAGCATGGCTTCCATCATCTTTCCTTGCGATGTAAATTGGATGCTGCTCGCTCGCGGCGGGTTAATCCGAGCGTTAGGCCGCTTCGCATAAGCACTTACGGAGTATTACGAATTACGATGACGGTAATGGAGGAACTTGCAAAATGAATACCACTATCAACGTATATCCGAGGCTTGTAGAAGTGCCTACATTCGAGCAGATCCTTACGCTCTCTACTGCAAAGTTGCGTGAATTCCTGACTGATTACGGAATAGTCTTCGTTGGATCGAAGGGATGGAAGGTCGTGCCAACGGTTGAGGTCGGATTAGGTTACGGCCAGTATGATGAGCCGGTGCCTTTCGACCCTCGACTGCCGGCAGTGTGGGATGACTCGAATGGCACGTACGCGTGGTTTGCAGTCGCAGCTTTTTGTGGACGTAATCGAGCCGCAACTTTTGGCGGGTTCACGGGGCGAAAGCGTAAGGTGGATGAGTCTGAGCTAGGATTCTGGGATGAGCAGATAAGCACTAATGAGCGAGCGGCCCCAAAGCGGGAGCTTATCGAGTGGTGTCTGAAGAACAGGTATTATTGGCAGTTCGGGAAGGAGAAGCATACAGGGGGAGTAGTCGGTCTTGCGTACGGCTTGGTTGCTGGCGCTGTGGCCCAACTGACGGAAGGCTTTATCTTCTCGAAGGACGGGGCCTGGGAGGCGGATAGATTCCCGGCGACCGCGGAGGAGCTATTCTCGTGGTACTTCCGCCCGGAGTTAACCACCGAGGCATATTATAAGCAAAGAGTAGAGCGTGACCTAAAGATGATTACTGAGGGGGAGGAAACAGACTGGGATGAGTATGAATGGAATAAGCGATGAGATGCGGTTAGGTGATGGTGGCTGTGTATTTCGGCGGCGGGGGCGTTGTTGCACAAATCAAGCGAGTGAACAAACTCTTACCTGATTGAGCTTCTCTCACACGGCACAGCTCTCTGGCATCCCCAACTTAGTCATCCGATTCAAGGCCGCGCATCTGATCCGTGCTTCTACCGTTTGCGTCTCCATCGTGCGAGAGCGAACCTTTGCGGACTATTCGGAGTTACTGAAGAGATATGTGACCCTGACCGTTGGAAGTAAGCGACTGTCGGACGTGCGCCCACTTGATATTCAGACGTTATACAATTACATGATTTCCCAAAAACTGAAGAGAGATGAGGAGCCAAAGCAAGGTATAACTTACGGCCTTGGTCTTTCTGCGCGTAGTATTAGGATGCTTTATGCTGTCTCATCCTCTGCGCTCAAACAGGCTGTTAAGTGGCATATGCTGGCGAACAATCCTTCGTGAAGCCGTTGAATTACCGCGTATGGAGCGAAAAGAGATGCAGGCGCTCTCCCCTGAAGAGGTAAAGCACTTTTTAGATGCTGCACAGCAAGACCGTTTCGGCGTGTTGTTTACTTTCGCTCTTGTTACTGGAATGCGCCCGGAAGAGTATCTTGGTTTGCAATGGAAAGATATAAACTTTGAAAATAGCTCAGTAATGGTGCGACGTACTGTTCTATGGCGTAAGGGCGGCGGTTGGTATTTCGATGAGCCGAAAACTTCAAGAAGCCGTCGCACGCTCCCTTTGCTAGCTTCGCTTATGCGCGCACTTTCTGAGCATCGGCGGCAGCAAGCTGAAGCAAGGTTGAAGGCTGGCGCACAATATCAGAATATGATTTCGTGTTCGCAACTGGTGAGGGAACACCTTTGATGCGCCGCAATCTGATCCGGCGACATTTCCGGCCAATCTTAAAGCGCCCCAAACTCTCAGCAAGCTTGCGACTGTACGATCTTCGCCACTTGTGCGCGACTCTGCTTTTAGCAGCAGGAGAAAATCCTAAAGTTGTCAGTGAGCGATTAGGACATGCAAGCATCGTTTTGACGCTCGACACCTACTCCCATGTTTTGCCCTCCATGCAGCAAGCAGCGACAGGAAAGCTGGAGAGCATCCTTTTCAAGCGCACTGGCACACAATAGAAAGGTTGGCACACTATAGGCACACAAACGCAAAGCGGGCGACCTCACAGTTGCCCGCTTTAAGCTTCTATGTTATTGATTCTGCCAAAAATAGTGTGGAGCCACCTTGGAGACTCGAACTCCAGACCTGTCGATTACGAATCGACTGCTCTACCAACTGAGCTAAGGTGGCTTGGTATGCTGAGAAAACAATATACGGAGGGGCTGCGCGCGCTGTCAAGCAGTCGCTCGCCTTGCATGGGAGGGGAGGAAAGATGCCTAAAGACCCGGCAGAGAATCAGGATCAATATAAGATCGGCGGAGGCTTTCTCAACGAGTTTGAGTTCCAGCAAAATAAGGGGGCGCTGACTGAAGAGGAGCACCAGCGCTTTCTGGAGCAGCAGGAGCAGCGGCAGCAGAGAGAAGGCGAAGGGGAGGCAGTAGCGCCCCAAACCGAGGCCGAACGGATCGCGCAGATGATGGAAGATGCGCGTGTGAAGGCCGAGAAGAACCTGCGCAAACGGGAGAAGAGGGAAGGGAAGCGGCAGCCAACAAAGGCTTCGCGCTCGCGCTCGACGCGAGGCGCAGGCGGCAGGAAAGCAGCCAAATCGCCCGCCAGGGCGGCAGCGCGTAAGGGAGCGAAAGCGGGAGCAAACAAAGCGGGTGGCGCAAAGAAAGGCGCTGCGAAGAAGAGCACTGCGAAGAAGAGCGCCGTCGGCAGCGCGAAGAAGGGAACGAAGAAATCGGGTGCTGCCGGGAAAGCAACCAGGAAAGCAACAGCCGGAAAGTCGCAAACGAGAAAGGCTGGCGGCGCGAAGAAGGTCACGTCCGGGAAGGGCAGCGCCAGAAAAATTGCTGGCAGGAAGAGCGTGGCGAGCGCGTCTCGGAAGCGCACGGGCAGGCGTTAATCGCAGGATCATCAAGAAGGAGCTAAACAGCATGGCACAGCAAAGTGGACAGGGAGACGCTCAAGCGCCGCAGCGCGACAGTGAAACGTCGGGGGCGGCGGAAAAGGGGCAGGCCAGGGATAATCAGGAAAAAGAATTGGAAGCCGAACAGGAGTCGGCGGCGGCAATGGATGCGGACGTGCCACAGCCGCCCGACTCAGATAAGACGACGGAGGGGCAGCCATCCTGAGATTCCCTCTCGCCGGAAGAGGATGATCATGAGTGGGGCGACGAACGCGATCAGGTTCGTCGCCCTTTGACTTGGTTTCTGCACGGGGGAAAATCAGTTATCATGTGAGCGCCATCTTTTCGGGCCGATATCTCCTACGGGATTTCTGCTCCAATTATGAAAATAGTTTTAACCCTCGCTGCAAGTCACGAGATGGTTCAGGGGACGACGCGCCGCATCATATGCGTGCCGACAAAAGCCTGAGCCACGAGGCGGACGTTAAGACGAAAGAATGGCCTCGGGCGCAACCAATTTGTGGCCTCAGGTCTCAAAACTGTAATTGCAGTTGGAGCTTTGAGAATTTCAGATTTCAAATTTGAGAAGCTCGGATTTTCGGATGCTTGAGTTCGGAAGGGACAGCACAATCTCTCTTTTCGTATCAATATGGATGACGTAGTTGTTATCGGTGGAGGGCTCGCGGGAGTGGAGGCCGCATGGCAGGCGGCTGAGGCAGGCGCGCGTGTGCGTCTCTTTGAGATGCGCCCAGTGCGCCAGACGCCCGCGCACCGCACAGACAAGCTCGCGGAGATCGTCTGCTCGAATTCGCTCAAATCTGATGAGCCTGGGACTGCTCCCTACCTGCTCAAAGAAGAGCTGCGTCGGGCAGGCTCGCTCGTCATGGAAGCGGCGCGAGAGACGCGCGTTCCGGCTGGCGCGGCGCTCGCGGTTGATCGCGCTCTCTTCGCAGACTTCATCACAGAGCGGATCGAGGCGCACCCTCGTATCACTCTCTTGCGCGAAGAGGTGACGCGCTTACCCGTTGGGACGATCACGATCATCGCCGCAGGGCCTTTATGCTCTGACGCTCTGACCAATGAGATCATACGCCTGACGGGTGACGAACAGCTCTACTTCTACGACGCGATTGCGCCGATTGTCTCCGCCGATTCGGTTGACCAGGCGGTCGCATTTCGCGCGGCGCGTTACGACAAGGGCGGCGACGATTATTTAAACTGCCCGTTTGACGAGGAGCAGTACGCACGCTTCTATCAGGCGCTCGTCGAAGCCAAGAGCGTGCCGCTGCACCGCTTCGAGGAGACACGCTGGTTCGAGGCGTGCCTGCCTATCGAAGAGATGGCGCGGCGCGGGGTCGATACCTTGCGCTTCGGGCCTATGAAGCCCGTCGGCCTGCGCGACCCGCGCACAGGGCGCGAGCCCTACGCCGCCGTCCAACTGCGACAGGAGAATTTGATGGCCGACGCCTACAGTCTCGTCGGCTTTCAGAATCACCTGCGCTTTGGCGAGCAGGCGCGCGTGCTCCGTTTGATTCCGGGACTGGAGCAGGCTGAGTTCTTGCAGTACGGTCAGATTCATCGTAATACTTACATACGCGCGCCGCGCGTGCTCTGCCCCACGATGCAGATGCGCGAGCATCCACTGATCTTTTTCGCGGGACAGATCAGCGGCGTCGAAGGCTACGTGGAATCGGTCGCGACAGGCTGGCTTGCGGGTCTGAATGCGGCGCGTCTGAGCCTCGGGCTTGAGCTGCAAGAAGCGCCGCCGAAAAGCGCCATGGGCGCGCTCGCGCGTTACGTCTCAAGCGCCAGGACGGATAATTACCAGCCGGTCAACATCACTTTCGCGCTCCTTCAACCATTGGACGAGGAGACACGCAGGCGCGTGCGGCGCAAGCGCGAACGTCATCAACTACAGGTCGAGCTAGCGTTAAAAGAATGGGATACTTGGATCCACACAATTCACGACAGAAAAGGCACGCCGCTGGTGGCCGTCGGTTAAGGCATCGCAGGCATCCTGCGCATCGGCGTCAGTGGCAAGCACACTTCTTCCTGCGCGTGCTGCTTGCCCTCGCGCTACTACCGCTCACGCCCGCATCCGCGAGCGTCCTGGCGCAATCCGGGCGTCACAAGGGGACTCTTCCTCCTGCGACCCAGCATCCGTCAAATATCTCGGCGCGCCCGAAGCGCACGAGCCAGCCTGCGACAGCGCAGCCGCAGCCAGCGCCGACGCCGACGCCCACCCCATCTCCAACACCTGCTGCCGCTACGCCCACGGCTGTGCCTCGCGCTTCCACTGTGCTGCCGCCACCACCCCCTGCAACAACCTCTACGCCAGCGGATGCAGCGGAGGATGACGATGCACTTCAGAGCATAGATCCTGCGGATGTCATACGCGTCAACTCGAACCTCGTCCCCGTGACGGCATCGGTCGTAGACGGGCAGGGCAAGGCGGTCACCGATCTCAAGCTTGAAGATTTCGAGCTGAAAGTTGACGGCCAGCCGAAGCAGATTAGCGAGATAGGCTTCTCGAATACGCCCGTCCGCATCGTCATGCTGTTTGACAACAGCTCAAGCCTCTCTGCCGCGCGCGAGTTTGAAAAGAAGGCCGCGATCCGATTCTTTCGCAACGTGATGCGCCCTGGGGACGAGGCCGCCATCTTTTCCATCTCGACCATCCCCATCCTGGAGCAATCGCTGACGAGCAATGTCCAGATGCTCGTGCGTACCATAGAGCATTTCGGCAAGCCGGAAGGCGCGACCGCGCTCTTCGATGCCATCGCGCAGGCCGCCGCCTACCTGCGCCCGATCCAGGGGCGCAAGGTGATCGTCGTCGTCTCTGACGGAGCGGATACGATCAGCGACCTGGATTTCGACTCGACGCTCAGGATGGCGCAGGCGGCTGATTGCCAGATTTATGCCGTGCAGACGGGGCAACTCGATTACGATATGCAGACCGGGGAGTACAAGAACGCCAACGTGCGCGACCTCGCAGCCGAACGGCGTATGCAGGAGATGGCGGCGCAGACAGGCGGGGCTGTCTACGTTCCGCGCGGGACGGCTGACCTAGACACGGCGTTCGCGCAAATCTCCGCCGATCTTGCGCAACAATATATTCTCAGTTATTACCCGACCGACGATAAGCGCGACGGGCGCTTTCGCGTCATCTCTTTGCGCGTTGCGACGCGCCCGAACGTGCGCGTGCGTGCGCGTAAAGGTTATTACACGCCGAAAGGATGAAAAGCAGTAGACAGTAGTCAGTAGTCAGTAGTCAGTAGAAAAACAGCAGTGACGGCCATATTGCATGCTATGATTTAGAGGGTCAATATTAAAAGCATCAACTGCTTTTCTGTTCTACAGGCTACTGACTACTGACTACTGTCTACCGAATTATGGATCGACTACTTGAGCAGTTCTTCGAGCACCTGCGCTACGAGCGCAACGTGAGCGAGCACACGCTGCGTAATTACGCGAGCGACCTCACGCAGTTCTATGATTATCTCGCGCCCGTCGATCCTCAAACCGGCGCGCGACGCCGCGAGCTGGACATCAAGCAGATCGATCACATCACGATTCGGGAATGGCTCTCCAGCCTGCATGCGGCGCAGAAGAAGAAGACTTCCGTCGCGCGCAAGCTGGCCGCGCTGCGCACCTTCTTCCAGTTTCTGGTGCGCGAAGGCGTCGTCGAATTAAATCCCGCCAAGCTCGTCTCCACGCCGCGCCTGGAAAAGAAGCTCCCTGTCCACCTCTCAGTCGAAGACGCGATCCGCTTCATCGAAACGCCCGACCTCGAAACAGACCTGGGGCGTCGCGACCGCGCCATCCTGGAACTTCTCTACGCCACGGGCGTACGCGTTTCAGAGCTGACGCGGCTCGATCTGGGCGACATAGATTTCAAAGGCAAACTGCTGCGCGTGACGGGCAAGCGACGCAAGCAGCGCATCGTGCCCTTCGGTGATCCGGCGCTTCACGCGCTCCTCAACTATCTCTCCGTGCGCAACGCTTTTCTACAGAATGCGCCGCTCGCCGAGCGCGACACGCAAGCCGTCTTCTTAAACTATCAGGGCACACGCATCACGACCCGCTCGGTCGGTCGGATGGTAGACAAGTACATAGACATCTGCGCGGGCATACACAACATCAGCCCACACTCCCTGCGTCATTCCTTTGCCACACACCTCCTAGATAGCGGCGCAGACCTGCGCGACATACAGGAACTACTCGGTCACGCGCGCCTCTCGACCACACAAATCTACACACACGTCTCTATGGAAAAGTTGATAGAGGTTTACGACAAGACCCACCCGAAAGCGTAAAAACAGTAGACAGTAGACAGTAGTCAGTAGCCAGTAGAAAAGAAGAACCGAGGTCGCTGCTTTCTTTTCTACTGGCTACTGACTACTGTCTACTGTCTACTTCAGTTAAAGTGTCGGAGTATTGTTTCGACCCTTGCTCTCTTCGATGGCTGACTGACAGGCGGCATCATAGCGCGCTGTCGGCATGGCTTCGAGACGCCGCTCGTCTATCGGCTTGCCGCATCGCGCGCAGACGCCGTAACTACCCTCTTCGATTCTCAGCAGCGCCTGATCTATATCTGCGACCATCTGCGATTCCCGCTCGCCCATCCGCAGCGTGATCTCTTGATTAACATCTTGCAGCGACATATCGACGCTGTCCTTCACGCCGTCGTCCACCGATTCCAGCGCGGCGGCCTGATCTTCACGCACGTTTTCGGTATGCTCACGCAACAGCTCCGTTAATATGCTGCGAAAGTGCTCTAATCTTTTTTGATCCATCAGCTTCTTTAACCCTTTGTCATTAGCTCGACAGCGTCCACCCAATACACGATAAAACCCAGAATAGCCGTCGAATTCAATAAAGCCCGCGAATTATAACGTACCGCGCTGCCTTTCGTGTAATGCTCTACGCCCGCCCGCCGATGGCAGGATCATTCAACAACGGTGGCGCGACAGACCTTAAAGCATGTGTGTTAGATATGGTGGTTGACCGCCGGGCTCAAGTTAAAAACCTTTCCCGCACCCGGAGCAAATTTTAAGATGAATGTCAGGAAAATGAATTCGAACGCAAACGCCACAAAGCAGCAAGTCGCTGGAGAGCTCAAAGAGCCTGCTTCTTAACGACCTTTGCGTTTTAATCCCCCGCACATCCGAATTGCAAACTCGCTCTAGTCATTGACATCCGGCGCATGCTCGTTGTATTTTGTTGGGGCGAAGTTGAAAACGGATTTCATTTTCAGCTCCGCCGGGATAAAACTAAGCATAAAGTAGGAGGGTTTCTGCGGCTCCGTCTTCGCCAGAGTCAGGATGCAGAAACCCTCTGATCAACAACCCGCTCGGGCTGACGACCTTCGCTATTCTAGATTCGTCAGTCACGACTTGCAAGAAAGGCATTCCAAGATGGCTGACACCCACTTGCAGCGACGAGGAATTCTTCGACGAAGGGTTCTTCGTTTCTGTTTGCTGCTGACGCTACCGCTAGGTCTCTCTTACCAGTCCAGTACCTTCGCGCAGACGGAGCTAACCTCGGGCGTGCGCGGCACTGTGACGGCCGCAGCTTCGAGCGAGAGGATCGTTGAGGCGCAGGTGATTTTAAAGAATGACGCGTTGCGCATCAGGCGTGCGACGAAGACAGATAGCGAAGGCAGATATTACATCACGGGGCTTCTCCCCGGCTCCGATTATGAAATCACGGTCAGCACAGCAGACTTTCGCGAGTCGTCGCAAAGTCGGATCGCTCTCGTCTCGGGCGAGATGGCGGTGGTGGATGTCTCGCTTGAGCTGAAAGACCTCAGCGAATCTGTGACGATCACAGACGAGGCATCGCCCATCGTCAATAACGCTCCCGAAGTGAGCCAGGTCTTGAACGCCAGGCAGATTACGGAGCTGCCTTCGAACGGGCGCAGCTTGAATCGTTACGCGCTGCTTGATCCGCACGTGCGTAACACTGGGGGACTGGGCGCGGACGGCTCAACCGGCGCGCGCCTCTCCATTAACGCGAACTCTTATCGTCAGACCTTCTACAAGCTTGACGGCAACAGCAATTATGATTTCGTCTTTGCCAATGCGCCGCAGCAGCAGGTCTCTTTGTCGTCGGTGCAGGAATTCAAAGTCCTGACCAATCAATACTCGGCGGAGTATGGCGGCTCGAGCGCGGGCATCGTCAGCGCCATCACCAGGGCGGGCACGCCCGATTTTCATGGCGAAGCACTATTTTTCTTGCGTCCGAGCGGAATTCAGGCTGCCCCGCCCGTTTCCACACGGCATGTCCCGAATGAGCTCTTCCAGTTCGGCGGCTCAATCGGCGGGCCGCTGTGGAGCGAGCGCGCGACCTTCTTCCTTAACTACGAGCGGACGCGCGGCTCGCGCGGCGCATTTATACAGAAGCCGCAGCCTTTGACCTACACGGGGCACTTCAGAGACGACACGGGTCTGGCGCGTTTCGATTACAGCCTGAGCGACACACATTCGATCTCTTTGCGTCTGAATGCCAACCGCGCGACCTACGACAACCCGAACGACCGCGTCAGCAATTTCACGCAGCCGAGCGCGGCGCAGTTAAGCGCTACGCAGTCGGTCGGCGCGCAATTCACGGATCGCACAGTCTGGGGCAGTGCCGTCAACGAGCTGCGCATGAGTTATGTCAATTCCATCCCATCTGCGACCAGCGCGCTCTTTCCACAGGTCTCCATCCTGCGTCCGAACTACAGCACGGAGGGCGGGTCAACCTACTCCTGGGTACGCACGCAAACCTTTCAGGTGGCAGATCAACTCTCTTTTCAATTGAGAAATCACGACCTGAAGATCGGCGGCGACTACACTCGCCAGAACGTGCGCGACTTCAGCTTCACGCCGTTCGGCGAATATCGTTTCACTTCAGACCCTTTGCCGTCTAAGCAGACGCTGAACGATTACACGCAGAGGTTCGGGGTCGGCTTTGTGCGTTACGGTCAGACGCTGGCGTCTCTTTTCGTGCAGGACAACTGGCGCGTCACGCCTCGCCTGACCGCCAATCTGGGCTTGCGCTACGACTACCAGTCGATCACGGATGAACGAAATAACTTTGCGCCCCGCCTCGGCTTCGCCTTCGACGTGAAGGGCGACGGCAAAACGATAGTGCGCGGCGGCGCAGGGATTTTCTACGATCAATACTACATGTACATCACGCGCCGTTTCCTTTTGGAAGGCGTGGACGCAAAGATCAGGACGTACAGATTCAACTACGCGCGCCCTGACGTGCCTGGCTCTGTGACGACGCCCGGCGCGCCTACGTTCCCGAATCCGCTCGTCGCCATTCCCGCCGGAGCTACTGAACAACCGCGCGACTACATCTATTTGCCCGCCGAGAGATTGCTTAACCCCTACAGCATGCAGTTCTCGCTTGGGCTCCAACACACGTTCTTCGAGAACTGGACGCTGACGGCTGACGTGATCCACTCGCGCACGCGAAATCAGATGCGCGTCAACGACATCAATGCTCCCGCGCCGTTCATTCGCACCGCGCCGGGGCAGATACTCTCGGCCACGGCCGCCGACGCGACGCGGCCCTTCGGAACAACCTATCAGGGCATCAGGACGAGAAAGGTGGCCGTCATCGAGAACACCGCTTCGAGCAGCTACGATGCGCTCGATCTGGGGCTGCTGCGGCGCTTTCATAATCGTTTTCAGCTCGAAGCTCACTACGTCTACTCCTCTGCTTTAACCGATGCGATGTTCTTCGGTGAAGCGGACACAGGCGTGCCCAACCTGTTCGGCGTGGACGCGCGGCTTGATCGCAGCCCGAGCGACTTTCACCAGCGCCACCGCTTTGTCGCCAACGGGCTGATAGAGCTGCCCTTCCGTTCGCATCTCTCTTTCGTTGCGACGCTCGCCTCGGGGCTGCCGATCAATCCCGTCACCGGAGTGGATAACAACGGCGACGGATACCTGACCGACCGCCCGGTAGGCTTTGGGCGCAACTCTTTTCGCACGCCCATGCAGGCGAGCTTAGACCTCTCGCTGGCGAAAAGGTTTCGCGTCAGAGAGAACGTGCAGCTTGAGTTTCGCGCCGAAGCATTCAACCTGACGAACCACACCAACTACATCAAGCTAAATAACATCTACGGCAACAACGCCGCCCCCGCCAAGACGTTTCTCGCGCCGCTGCCGGGCATTCAGAATTCTGATCCGGGACGCCAGCTACAGTTCGGCGCGCGCCTCGTCTTCTAAAGAAGAAGGGGACGATCCACGAAGCCACGCGAAATGGCACGAAACCGCTTGAGTTGTATCCGTGCCATTTCGCGTGGCTTCGTGGGTCGAAAGTTTTCATTCTTTCATTCTGCGACCTTGTCTGATTTTACTCGTCGATGCGTAAGCTGATCTTCAAAGTGCACATGTACGCGGGTCTCTGCGTCGGGCTTTTACTGGCGATGAGCGGCCTGACGGGAAGCATGCTCGTCTTCGGAGAAGAGATCGACCGTTTGCTCAATCCGACGCTCCTTCGCGTCGAGCCGCGCGCAGAAGAGAGAGCGACGCTCGAAGATGTGCTCGACAGCGTCAAGCGAAGCTATCCGAACGAGAAAGCGGCGCGTCTACGCTTCCCACATGACCCTCAAGGGACGTATGAAATCTGCTTTGAAGGGAAGCGAGACCCGCGTTGCGCCTACGTCGATCCGCACAGCGCCAGTGTGCTCGGCTCGCGCGTCCCGGCACATTCTTTCAAGGGGCGACTGTTCTCTTTGCACAGGCGCTTGATAAGTGGCGAGACGGGCGAAACGATCATCGGCATAGGGGGAATCATGCTGCTCCTGATGGGGCTCTCCGGTCTTTTCCTGTGGTGGCCTGGTCGTCGAAGTCTATCGCGCGGCTGGACGCTCAAGCGTAACGGGAGCCAATATCGCACGAGTTACAACCTGCACAGGATGCTGGGCATCTGTGCGCTTCCATTCCTGATCGTCACGGCGTCCACGGGCGCGGCGATGGTCTTTCGTCCCTCCTTCGAAGGCGCTCTCAATCGACTCGACTCCGCCCGTGCGATGCCTGCGCCGAAGCCTATGTCGGTTGCGCGCGCAGCAGGCTTTGAGCGCGTCTCTTTAGACGAGATTGTGCGGCGCGCCGATACAGCCCTGCCGCAGGGAGAGACAACGATGATAACTCTGGCGACAACACCACAGTCTGCCATCACTGTGCGTAAGAAGCTTCCGACGGAGTGGCATCCGAGCGGCAGAAGCCTCGTCTACCTGGATCAGTACAGCGGCGAACCGCTCCTCGTCGAAAATAGCACCCAAGCCCTTATTGGGACACGCGCGGGGAGCAATCTCTACCCGATTCACACGGGGCGCTACGGCGGTCTCACGACGCGCGTCCTGCAAGCCTTGACAGGTTGCGTGCTCGCCGGTCTGTTTGTCTCCGGCCTGCTGATGTTCTGGGGGCGTAGACTCGCTAAAAGATTTCAACGCTTCAAGGCCGTGTCGTTCAGTCAATAAAGATTTAAACGCAGAGGACGCAAAGGGTATACGCAAAGGTCGCAGAGAGTTGAACCTCCTTTGCGCTCTTTGCGATGCACCTTGCGCCCTCTGCGTTTAAACACCCCTTTGTAGACACGCACTAACCCAAAGCTTAATCTTTCAGACTTCACGTCCGACAAACACTCCACCAGTGATAATGAAATTACGGCGGCGCTCAAGCGTCGTTCATGTTGATCTGCGGTTCGTCAGGACGCAGCCTGACTTTTCAACGCATGCAGGACGAGCGATTTTCTGCCTCTTCCCATACGGCGAACGGATGCTGCTCGGAACATGAACATTAGACGGCACGCTCCTTGCCGTTGATCGGTTCCGTCTTAACTGACGCTTCAGGATAAGCTTCGGCTCGTCGATAGAGCTTTTGAAGCGTCTGCAAAATTTTCGCTATCTACTGGAGGAGCAAAGCGTTGACAATTGAAGTGGCACTGTTCAGGAGAACAAGGCTTGGCATACATCGGCACTGTCTCGATCTGGCGGAAGCCTATGCGGCCTTCGCGACCCTGTGGGAGCGTATCTGCCTGACGCTTTACGTCGGAATAGGGCCGGGGCTGGCGCGCTGCTTCGGTGGCGACACGTCTGCGATGTGGAAGAAAGCTGACCTGGTTCTCGCAGACATCTTTGCCGTCTCCCGTTTATCGCCCCAGGAAATCGCGCGCCACCTGCGCCGCTACGTTGAATTGAGACTGAAGAAAGAAGACCACCTGCCTTTTGACGAAGCGCGACGCCTCATCTACGAACAACCCTTCTATCCGGTGGTCACGCACTTCACCTTCGCCTTGCAGCCCTCGGCTGTCGCCCGTTTGAAATTCATCGAAAAATTCATCGAAGCCACAGCTACAAACGAGCACGCCGTAGTCGCAGACCTCGGATGCGGGGCTGGTGTGATCCTCTCAGATGTTCTGATGAGGAGACCCCTGTGGACGGGACATGGACTGGATATTAGCCATACGGCTGTCGATTATGCGCGCCGCCTGGCGCAGCATAAGGGCGTCGCAGGGCGAGCAGACTTCTGCGCAGGCAACATCAGTCGTCTGCCCTACGCGGATGCTTCGCTGAACCTGGTGATAGCCTCCGAAGTAATCGAGCATACGCCCGACCCTGAATCTGTTCTGCGAGAGATCGCCCGTGTGCTCCGGCCAACGGGACACCTCATCCTCACCATGCCGATGGAAAGCCACACCCCTGCGCACATTCAATCATTAAGCCGTGTCGAGGATTTACACCTCCTCTGCGAAAAAGCCGGTTTAAGCATTCAGCGCGCAGAACCCCACTGGCATCTCGACTTCGCAGATGACCGCAAGCACATCTTCGTTCTGGCAGAAAAGAAGTAAAAAGTTGTCCGTAGTCCGTGGTCAGTTGTCCGTTGTTCGGCTTCCGACACCTGAACCTTATTGGCGCCAGGCTCGCTACACAAACAACTGACAACTGACTACTGACTAATCCCGCAAAGAAGCTCTGCGGCGAGCAGTGGGATGGTCAACTCGTGATGGCCTATGATGGAGTAGCCGCGACCTGCGCCGCCAGCGGTCGGGCGTCGCACGACGTTGGTGAGCGGGCGATAGGATTGTATGAAGTCGAAGTTGGCGGTGGTGAAATCCGTGAGCGGGTGGCCGAGGTTGCGCACTAGCGTGACGGCCTTCAGAAATATCTCGGGCAGCACGACCGCCGAGCCGATGTTCAGATAAACGCCGCCGCCGTTGATGCGGCGCACCATCTCCGCGAGCAGGCGAAAGTCTGTGTGTGTCGTCGCGCCCAGGGAAGCGCCGTCCGCGCCCGGGTGAAAATGGGCTATGTCCGCGCCTATCGTCACGTGCGCCGTGACGGGGACGCGCTCTTGATAGGCTGCGCAGAGCAGGGAATAATCTTTATTCGGAGGATCAGACGCGACCAGCGCGCGTCCCATCGCTTCACCCAGACCGATGCCCTCAAGCGCGCCCTCACGCGCCGCCGCGTTGAGAAGCTTTCCGGTCTCTTCAGCCGCGCCAAACGCTCCTGCGCCCAAACTCGCGTCAACATCCTCTGAAGTCGAGCCGACCAACGCAATCTCCGCATCGTGCACCAGCACAGAACCGTTCGCGGCGACGCCCGTCACGAACCCTCGCCGCATGAGATCAATAATGACGGGTGCGAGCCCCGTCTTGATGACGTGGCCGCCGATGCCCCAGATGACGGGCTTGTGAAGCTCGCGCGCGCGCCTGATCTGCGCGGCCACGTCGCGCAAACTCTGGACAGCGAGAATATTTGGAAGTGAGCGTAGGAAATCTTTCACCGATGCGCTCGCTGTGACGGGGCGCGCGAAATCTGCGACCGTCACTTTGCTCGGACGCGACGCGAGCGCATAGGTGCTGACATCTTCCAGACCGAGCGGTCGCACATCATCTTCATAAATTGACACGGACGGATACCGCTCCTTCTACATTAGATCATCGCGCACGCGAGTATATCACGCGATCTTCTTCCGCTCGCGGCGTGTTGTCGTGCCGTTGCCATTGCGCGAAGCGACGCGGCCGTTGAGTAGCGGGCGAAGCGCCTGGCCTGTATGTGACTTGCGGGCGCGGACGACCTCTTCGGGCGTGCCGTTGGCGACGAGGCGACCGCCGTGCGAGCCGCCTTCGGGGCCGAGGTCTACGATGTAGTCGGCGCTCTTGATGACGTCTAGGTTGTGCTCGATGATGATGACCGTGTTGCCGAGGCTGACGAGGCGTTGGAGCACGTCGAGGAGCTTATGTACGTCTGCGAAGTGAAGGCCGGTGGTCGGCTCGTCCAGAATGTAGATGGTGCGCCCGGTGGCGCGTTTCGAGAGCTCTTTGGCGAGCTTGATGCGCTGCGCCTCGCCGCCGGAAAGCGTCGTCGCAGACTGCCCCAACTTGATGTATCCCAGTCCCACATCCAGAAGGGTCTGCAACTTCTGCTTGATCTGCGGGATGTTTTCCAGAAGCGGTAGCGCTTCTTCGACCGTCGTGTCTAAAAGCTCTGCGATGGATTTACCCTTGTACTTGACCGAGAGCGTCTCGCGGTTGTAGCGCGCGCCGCGACAGACATCGCAGAGGACATAAACGTCAGGCAGAAAATTCATCTCGATGCGCTTCATGCCATCGCCCTCGCAGGCTTCGCAGCGTCCGCCTTTGACGTTAAAGGAGAAACGGCCAGGCTTGTAGCCGCGCTCACGCGACTCCGGCAGCATCGCGTACAGCTCGCGGATCGGCGTGAAGAGTCCCGTGTAGGTCGCGGGGTTAGAGCGCGGCGTGCGACCGATGGGCGACTGGTCGATCTCGATCACCTTGTCTACGTGCTCCAAGCCTTCAATCGCCGTGTAAGCGCCCGGCTCTGCGAGCGAGCCGTAGAGATGGCGCGCGAGCGCGCGATAGAGTATGTCATCGACGAGCGTCGATTTGCCCGAGCCGGAAACGCCCGTCACGACTGTGAACAACCCCAATGGAAAAGTGACGTCGATCTCTTTCAGATTGTTGGCGCGCGCACCGCGCACTGTGATCGCCTTGCCGTTGGGTGCGCGCCTCTGCCGGGGCACGCTGATCTCGCGCGCGCCGCAGATGTAGAGCCCCGTCACAGATTCCGGATTGCAGGAGACTTCATCGGGCGTGCCCTGCGCGACCATCTCGCCGCCGTGCGCGCCCGCCCCCGGCCCAAGGTCTACAACGTAGTCTGCGCGGCGGATCGTCTCCTCGTCGTGTTCGACGACGAGGACAGTGTTGCCAAGGTCGCGCAGCGCGCAGAGCGTCCCCAAGAGCTTCTGATTATCGCGTGGATGGAGGCCGATTGACGGCTCGTCCAGGACATAGAGCACGCCGCGCAGTTGCGAGCCGATCTGCGTGGCGAGGCGTATGCGCTGGCCTTCGCCGCCCGAAAGCGTGGCCGAGGTGCGATCCAGTGTCAGATAGCCGAGACCGACCGTTTCCAGAAAGCGCATACGATTCTTGATCTCGCGCAGGACGAGTCCGGCAATCTGCTCCTCACGCTCGCTGAGCTTGATCTGGTCGAAAGCGCGCACAGCTTCTTCAATCGGCAACGCCGTGTAATCTGCGATGCCGCGACCACCAAGGCGCACGGCGAGCGATTCGGGTTGCAGGCGGCGACCCTCGCAGTCCGGACATGTGACCGGCGAGACCAGTTCTTCGAGCGCGAGCCTGACCTTTTCCGAAGAGGCGTCCACCATACGCTCACGCACCACGCGCACAGCGCCCTTCCAGTCGCTCTGGTAGGTGTAAGCGCCCTGGCGGAAAAGCAGTTGGCCGTTTGTCCCGTAGAAGAACGCATCGCGCACTTCCAATGGCAACTCATTGAAAGGTTTTTGTGGGTCTGCGCTGAAATGCTTGATGACGGCGAGGAGCGCATGGCGCAGATAGGAGGAGGTCTGACGATCCGCCGCCTCGACGAACGTCAGCTTATCTGCCGAAAGCTTCGCGTCCGAAATGAGCTTGGCCGGATCGACTTCCAGGACTGTGCCGAGTCCGTGGCAACGCTTGCATGCGCCGTAGGCTGAATTGAAGGAGAAGGAGCGCGGCTCAAGCGGCGGCACGTTGATGCCGCAATTGACGCACGCCATGCGTTCGGAATAGAGCTTCTCTTCGCCATCGACGACCGCGACGAGCACCGCGCCGCCCGTCAGCTTCAAAGCCGTACGGATAGACTCGGAGAGCCTGGCTTCGATGCCCGGCTTGATGAGCAGGCGGTCAACGACGGCCTCAATCGTATGATTACGACGCTTGTCGAGGCGTATCTCTTCGTCGAGCGAAAGCAGCTCACCATCAACGCGCGCGCGCAGGAATCCGTCTTTGGCGAGCTTTTCAATCTCCTTCTTGAACTCGCCCTTGCGCCCGCGCACGATGGGCGCGAGGATCATCACGCGCTCGCCTGTGGGCAGAGCAAGCACGTTGCTGACGATCTGTTCGACGCTCTGGCGCGTGATCGGCGCGCCGCAGATGTGGCAGTGCGGCTGGCCGATGGATGAAAAGAGCAGACGCAGGTAGTCGTAGACTTCCGTGACCGTCCCGACGGTCGAGCGCGGGCTGCGCGAGACAGTCTTCTGCTCGATGGAGATGGCGGGCGAGAGACCGTCTATCGAATCCACGTCCGGCTTTTCCAGTTGATCCAGAAACTGACGCGCGTAGGCCGAGAGCGATTCGACGTAGCGGCGCTGCCCTTCGGCGTAAATGGTGTCGAAGGCGAGCGAGGATTTGCCCGAACCGGAAAGCCCCGTGATGACTGTCAAACGGTCGCGCGGAATCTCCACGTTAATGTCTTTGAGGTTGTGCTGGCGCGCACCGCGCACGGTGATACGATCAATTGCCATGATGATTAAAATTAAACTGCACTGCCCATAGAGGAGAGCAGGAGCCAGCGCAGAAACAACAATTTTAACGGCTCGCGGCTGTGCAGGCAAGGCAGCAGCAGGGTATCGAAGAGATTTAAACGCAAAGGACGCAAAGGGCTTCGCAAAGGAGCAGATTCTCTGCGCCCTCTGCATCTTCCTCCTTTCCGCCCTTTGCGTTTAAACCATCTTTCCCGGCCTGAATCTTTCAGCCAATCTGGCAATTTCTGCTAATATCTAGCAGCCACCTTCGTAGAAGGAAAATTACTGACCGCTGACTAAAAGAGCATGAATCTTCCGAACGCATTGACGCTGTCGCGCATCTTCGTCGTGCCATTTCTGGTTGTGGTGCTTTTGACACCTTTTTCAGAGAACTGGCTCGGCGCGCCGCGCCACATCGTCGGCGTCGCGCTCTTTCTCGCCGCCGCCCTGACGGATTACTTCGACGGCCGCATCGCACGTAGCCGCCATCAGGTCTCACGCCTCGGCAAACTCCTCGATCCGATTGCAGACAAGCTGCTCATCTCCGCTGCGCTGATCTCGCTGGTCGAGAATCAGCTCGCGCCAGCCTGGGCTGTGGTCATCATCATCGGGCGTGAGTTTGCCGTGTCGGGCTTGCGCTCGATTGCGGCGGCTGATGGGGTAGTGATCGCGGCCTCACGCATGGGAAAGTTCAAGATGATGGTGCAGGTTGTGACCGTGGCGCTCTTGATCGTCTCAAGCGTCTCCGGTAAGCCACCCGTGTCGAACTTCCCGCGCCCCTTCCCGGCCATACAGTTCTGGACCGTGCCAGAGCTGCGCACGGCAATACATCATCTGCTGGGACAGGGTGCCACAAGCGCGACCGACTGGCAGGTGCTGCTCTACACGATGGGACGCGCCATGCTGTGGGTCGTCGTGCTCTCGGCGATCCTCTCCATGTATGATTACTTCCGCGCCTTCTACCGCGCCGTGGTGCAAGGCATCACGCCGGAGAGCGACGCGCCACGCGCCGCCACGACCCCGCAAACACATGCCGCCACCGTGAAGAGATGAGAGGGAAGAATTAAACGCAAAGGACGCTAAGGAAGAAGACGCAAAGGGCGCAGAGAGTGTTGAAGCTCTCTGCGCCCTTTGTGTCCCAGACTTTGCGTTCTCTGCGTTTATTGAAGTTCTACGTGGTCGCCCGTGTGGACTTCCTGCGCGACGCGTGTGATGACGGCGGTCGCGGTGCGCCGCTGCACGCTTAGCACGACCAGTTCACCGACGATCTTGCGCGGAAGGCGGGGGCGATTATTCTTCACATCGATGGTGCTGATGATGGGACCGTAGACGCCATTGGTATTCGGTTTTTTGACGCGCTGCGCCTTGATGGAAAACTTACCGCCCTTGAAGCGCTCGCTTTCAAAACCGCCGCTGGCCGCAGGCGTGATCTCTTCATCACGGAAGCGTGTGATGTTCCCGCGCCCAAGGGGGCGGTAGATGGTGAAAAAGTCGCCGGGCTTGATGCTGTCCTCTGTGCCGAGGTCTATGTAGACGACCTGGCTTCTGGAAACCATCTCCCGCCCGTCGCGCGCGAGCACGATGCGCCCTTTTTGTTTGCCGCTCGGATCAGCGAAACGATCAAGGCCGATCTCCATACGCTCCGTCGGGGAGACGCGCTGCGGGGCTGCCCTGAGCAGGTCGCCCAGCAGTATTGTCTCGCAAGAGTGGGTGACGACGGCGACCGAGGCGCGGTCTTTCACGTCGATCACGCGCAACTGGCCTAGCTCCTGTGTGTAGACGCCGAGCCAGCCATCCTTCTCGCTGAACTTGCTTTTGAATTGCCCGCGCGGGCGTATGACAGAGAACTCCTGGCCGACGCCGACGCCCTGCTGTGAACCGGCGTTGATGTAAACGTAATCGCCTTCGCCGTAGACGCGCTGCTCCTGCTCCTCTTCGCCGCCGACGATCTGTAGATCGTTCGGGGCAGGCGCATACTGTATGAAGCCAGCACAATAAAGCTCCGTTCGACCGGCGGCCAGCGCAGGGTCTCGCCTCTCGTCCGACGCCGTGACGACAGGTTGCCGTTGCTGCTGCGCGCTCTCCGTAGAGGCGCTGCTGCTATCGGACGTTTGCGCGCTTACCACATTGATCAATCCGCACGTGAAGAGCGCAAGCGATAGAGCCACGCTCTTATTAAAGATACTGGTATGCACGAGATATCTCCTTACCTTTTTCAGGGAATGCTGTTGGGGTTAACTATTGATTGGTCTCTCCGGCACGGCTCACGGCTTCACGCCGAGCGCCGAAAGGGCGGAAGCAGCGAGCAAGCGGGCGATTCTTCTGAACGCCTTCGCCGCCCGAAAGGCTGCTCTAATCCTACTGCGCGGCGCGCAAAACCGTCAACACAATTCTTTGGCCTTTGTTAAACAGAGGATGCCCGAAACACTGAAATAGCATCGAAACTTGCGTATATGTTGGCCTATTGGTAGTATCCACGAACTACACGGGCCGGTGTAGCTCAGGGGTAGAGCGGCAGTTTTGTAAACTGCGGGTCGGGGGTTCAAATCCCTCCACCGGCTCCAATAGAATCAATAAGTTAGGGCATCCCTCGTGGATGCCCTTCTTAGTCTTGTGTGCCTATAGTGTGCCAATTTAGTGGGGTGTGCCACATCAGCCAAAAAGGATAGCCTCTAGCTTTTCTGAAGCGGCCTCTTGCATGAGATGCGGCAGAGAAACCAGGCATCCATATCACGCGAGTTCAGGTGTTAATCAGAGGAGGGCGATTACCTGCTCAGAAGATTGGTGGGAGTTATGTGATCGACGAAGGTGATCTGAGTATGATCAAAGACCGCAAACCTGGCAGACCATCAAAGGCTAAAGCTGAGGTAGCTTCTAAGGTGAGTATGAAGAAGGGCGGTAAGAAGTGATCTGCATAGGCTTACAAGAGCAGGAATGAATGAGCGATAAAAGTCACGCTTTTTGAGGGGTTAGACCGCGTGACGCGGTAAAAGGCGCAAAAATTGAGTAAATTACCGCCATTGGTGGTCTAATTATAGGGATGCGCTTTGTGATTTCGGTGACTAATATGAAATTACTTAAACTTCTTCTCTTGTGTTTTGGTATCTCCATTATGGCAATCTCTTGCTCGAAACAATTCAATCATGCCTATCAAATATCAAAGGAATACGATCAATCTGAGGACAGAACATATTTTCGGCTTCAGAAAATGCGAGTCGTTGAGCAATCTTCTCCCTTATATCAGAGTTTGGATTTCAGCCCTCACTTGGTTCGCAGCTCTAAGCTCAACGAAGATGGGGCGTACCTATTGTTCTA
This sequence comes from Pyrinomonadaceae bacterium, assembly GCA_036386415.1. GTDB lineage: Bacteria > Acidobacteriota > Blastocatellia > Pyrinomonadales > Pyrinomonadaceae > DASVVT01. The sequence goes on along the minus strand of DASVVT010000087.1, from coordinate 6,238 downwards.
TGGCTCGGATAAAGCTAAGTATAAAGATGATGCCCATCTTGAAATATCTGCCGGAGGTGAGAAGCTAGAATTGAGCCCAGAGGATTTTGGGCGTTCTGCGTCTGAAGAAAACGATGCTGTATTATTGTACAAATTATCTTTGGATAGGTTTCAAAGAGTTGTGAGTGCTAAGGAGGTTGATATGAGCTTGGGTGATGTGCGATTTCAAATGAAAGCCGACCAATTGGAAGCTCTGCGTGACCTTTATAATCGCGCGGTGTCTTAAACCCCATGCCGCGCATAACAACTCATTCAACCGGAGCGCGAATAGCGTTGATTTCATGCGCGAGGCTTGTTGCTCATGACATTGTCGTCGCGCCCGATTAATGCGGGCGTTAGGCGCTCGCATGCTAACGTGGAGACAATCATGAATAAGAAACTTGTAAAACCCGGATTGATGATCATCAGTTGCCTGCTATTTGCCACTATGGCATTCGTGAGCGGTCGGCCTAGAAAGCTCGACGCTCCTACGGTCGAACAGTCAGAGACGCGTTGCGGCTGGTTCAGCAATCCGACACCAGCCAACGCTTCATTGTTAGACCGCGACGGCGAGTGGATCATCGGGGTACAGGGCGGGCATCAGGCTGAAGGCGACTGGCCGAACTTCGGACAAGGGCAATGGGTGGAGACGAACGGACACTACGGTTATGGATGCGCGTGCCTGCGGCTCCGGGTCAACCGCGAGACTCATGAAGTGATAGAGATTGAAGGTGCCCGCGCACGCCCACTGGCAGTATGCCGTCGGGATCGCTCATTAAAACGATGGGGTCTAAGGTGAGAAACGTTTTAGACAGCCGCGCCTCACAACTCACTCGACCGCAGTGGAATCAGCTTGTATATCATTCGCGAGACTTGAAGGCTTGCTGCAAGGCTTCCCGCTCGGTTAATGCGGGCGTTAGGCCGCTGTGTTACGTGACGATACATCTTGCGAAGAATAGTGAAAACGCATGAAAACGAACTACATACTTATAGATTACGAGAGCGTGCAACCCGACGACATTGCCGCTCTGCAACACGAGCATGTTCGGGTCATCGTTTTCGTCGGACCTCATCAAACAAAAATAGCTTTTGAAAAGGCTGCCGCGCTTCAACAAATGGGAGCAAACGCGGAGTATGTACGGCTTTCGGGGAGCGGATCGAATGCCCTCGACTTTCACCTCGCTTATTATCTTGGCCTGTTGGCCGCGAAAGAACCGGCTGCCTTTTTTCACATCATCTCCAAGGACACGGGGTTCGATCCTCTTGTAAAACACCTTAAGGAAAGGAAACTACGGGTGTGTCGAGTACAGACGATTGGAGAGATTCCGATCCTGAAGCCCATAGACTCAAAGACTTCAGCCGATAGGGTAGCGTTGATCGTTGCTGATCTTCGGAAGCGGGGTGCGTCTCGACCTCGGACGGTGGCAACGCTTTCAAGCACGATTAGCGCCACGTTTAAGAAACAGCTAACGGCACATGAGGTATCCTCATTAGTTTCCGAACTAAAGAAGAAAGGACTAGTCAAGGTAGATAAGACGAAGGTCACCTATAACTTCCCCTCGTGAGTGAGTTGTCTCTTTCGCATGGCCTATCCGTCCGGTGTGTCGTGACGACCAGCCCGCGCTGCCCAACAACTCATTCAACCGGACTCGATGGAAGGCTTTATTTCGTCATCTTTTACTTTGATAGTTGAATGGCATTCGCTCGCCGGTTAATTCGGGCATTAGATGGCTTCTTGAAGTCTGATAGAATTCTGATTGAGATAAGGAGCATATGAAGAGAGCCGTTACAAGTTTAGCCCTGCTCGTGATGGTGCTTGCGCTTTCCTCCTGTCAATCTATAGATAATTTTGTTGTCATCAATGGCTCAGATGCTCCCATCGAGGTTGTCTATACCTTTATGCGCACATCCTCAGGTGACATCCATGTCGAAAAGCCCCAGATGATGGATGCGGCCAACTTGAAGAATACTGATCGGACTTGGGAGCCTGCATCGAGTGACCGGTATCTGATCGATTCGCAGGCTGGGAGGGTAACGGTACGGCTTGCCCCCGGTAAAGTGCTGTTGCTAACAAGTGCTACCAATTACCGAAAAGAGAGTGCGGAGGCCGACGCTGACTTTGGCATCTCAAGCCTCAGCTTAGTGGGCGCGAAAGGCTCCATCAAACTTGAGGGAAGGCAGGCACGGATGCTTTTCAGGTATGAGGAAAAGTATCATGTGATTACTTATGAGTAGGAGTATTGTGTCGACCAGAGGCCGCACGCATTTAATAACTCATTCAAGCGCGACCCGCCTCAGCTTGCCTTTCATCAGCATTGTCACGCTCCGTTCGTCTTGTGTGATATCGTCGGCGGGCGGGTTAATTCTAGCATTAGATACTTACGTTTGTGGAAGTGAGGTAGATTATGAGCATTACAATCATTCGTCCCATTCTCCTGATGGCCTTCTTATGTCTGGTGCTTATTATCGCCCCGGCGGGGATGAGCCAAACAGACCTCCTTCTGAAGCAGGCTATCATTAGTGAATTGGGCAACCCTACGAGCGAACTCAAATTCGTCAGTAAGCGTGTCGACCTCAACGGTGACGGTCATGACGAAGTATTAGCATGGGTTCCGACCCAAGATTTTGGTGGAACAGGTGGCTATCCGTTGCTAATCTTCGCGGGGGAGAATAATGGCTACAGGCTGTTATGGAAGCACGACCAGTTATGGCCGCCTTTGATTGTGTTACGTTCGACAAGGCATGGATGGCGTGAACTGGTTTTACAGGTCGGCGGAGGTGGCGCGAAGATGCATTATGTACTGTTCAGTCATAACAGTAAAATCTATTATGAGCAGGGCCCCATAAACGAAGAAGGTTTCCGCGGTCAATGGCTCATTGGCAAGGATTGGAAGATGAGTATTGTAGGGCCATGGCCGGATTGAGTTTATCCAATCCCGCGCCCAACAACTCATTCAACGCGGACGCCTCGATAGCATCCCTTCCAGTGCTTCAAGGCGCGAGAAGCTGTATCTGCCACCCCAGCGAATAGATAAAGCGTCGCCAGTGCCCCTCGCAAACACCAACGACCCCTTCTCAAGTCCTCTCCTCTCATCGGGGAAAGATGCGGGCGCAACTTATCACCGGAAGACTGAGCAGGCAATCTTATTTTCTCGCCGCGCGCTTCCTCCTGATGGTTCGCTTCACCTGATTAAGCTGAACCTGTAGCTGCTCAATCTGTCCGCTCTGGAACACCACGTCACCCTGTTCGTCAGCCACATCAATCCTCATCTCATAAACATCTCCGACGGCAGAGATGCGTACCCTTTCAGCATCGGGCATGATGTTGACGCTCGCCATCCGGGGCGCCTGCGCGTGAACGTTGGCGAGAAGGGCACAGAGAGCGAGAGCTAGTGCCGAAGAGAAGCGTTTAACAGTCATGGGCGAGAACTCCTTGTGTGAAAGGTCAAGAGGGAGGCTGCCGTCCGGGCGGGCAACCAAAGATGTAAGCGGCGCGCGCCAAGCGTGGCCCACTGTGGAAAGACACAATAGGCCACCACTGGCAGCAGGATCAATGCTTGGTCAGCGCAATGGCTCTTGTGGTGAGAGTGCGGGCTGCCGTGGTTGGCTTTAGCAGGCACGCTAAGGCATCATTGAGAAGCAGTCGCGGCGCGGGACGCGCTGTTAGCGAGCCGCTCATGCACGTTGAGCGAGCGCGCCGGTTAATTCGGGCTTTAGGCTGCCTGTTCAATATATGTAGGGAAAGTCATGAAGATCATGAGCGCAATATTGTTTATAATTTTCTTATTGCTGTCTCACCTGCATGTAGTCAATGGAAAAGGATGGTGAGAATGAAGTAGATACGCCTGATCGTAAAGCTGTGAATGGCTTTGGCGCTCATCTGATTGTTGTCTAGAAACCGCAGGAGTTCATCCAAGAATGGCTCAAGCCGGAAGCTCCAAACATCAATCCTGCTACGATTGTAAAACGCGGCGAGCCTATCGGAATACTAGTTCTATTTGCTGGTTGTAAGCCAGACGCGCTTGGGCGGCGGCTTCCGGCGACAGTATCGGTGATGAAAGTATTGTTCGTGTGGGTGGTGACCTGTCTGATCTGGAGCAGCGTCTGGTTGTTCATCAAGGTCGGGTTGCGTGATTTACCGCCCGTTAGCTTCGCCGGAATCAGGCTGGTCGTGGCCGTCGCTGCTCTTTTGCCGGTGATCATCGTGCAGCGAATCCCGCTGCCGCGCAAAGGACGTGACCTGTTGCTGATAGCCATTGCGGGATTGCTCCTGCTGGGCTTGAACTACGGGCTGGTGTTCTGGGGCGCGCAGCATATCTCTTCGGGTCTGACGGCGGTGCTGCAAGCCGTGACTCCTGCGTTCGGCTTAGTCTTCGCCGGCTTCTTTCTTCCTCATGAACGCATTACGTTCCTGAAGCTATTTGCTCTTGGAGCGGGTATCGGGGGCGTCGCAGTTATCTTCTCCAACCAGTTACAGGTTGCTGGCTGGCTCGCGCTCCTGGGTTCTGCGGCGGTGGTTGCGGGGGCGCTCTGTGTCGCGCTCGCGTATGTACTGATCAAAGCTTACGGCAGCCATCTGCATCCGACTGTGCTGACGGTGGGACAGATGCTGTGCGCTTTAGTTCCTCTCTTAATCTTCGGCTTTGCTAAAGAAGGCAGCCCGCTTGCTTTCCACTGGACGTTCACGGCTCTGGTGTCGCTCCTGTATCTGGCGTTGGCCGGTTCGGTTGCAGCGTTCTGGCTCAACTACTGGTTGCTGAAGCGTATGGATGCGACCAGTGTGTTGTTGATGTCGGTTGTAGAGCCGCTGCTCGCCGTGTTGCTGGGAGCGTTGGTGCTTGGCGAAACCCTGACGGGGCGGACGCTTCTGGGCGGTGTGTGCATAATCTTCAGCGTCTGGCTAATCTTGCTGCGCCCCGGCGCGAGGCGTCAGACGGCGACGGAATAAGCCGCTTTGATTCGGGCGCATGCGTCCTTACTTCTCCCGCAGGTCATTTCGCCCGCGCGGCGAAAAGGAGAGAGCGTGCGATCCGTTCGACGGCTGACTACTCATCTGATTGAGGTTGTTCGCTGAAAGTTGAGCCGCCCTGTGACAGGACGGAAAGTATCGAGAACTGAGAGCCTTGGAAGCCGATCCTTAGTCCCGTCAGCATCTTCGATAAGCTTTAACAGGAGAGCCTTTTAGGCGCACTTGCGAATAGAAGCGAAGTCAGCTATAGTGGCCGTTTTGTAGCCGGTAGCGATTTTGTCTCAGAGAGTCCGTGATTTTGAAATCTTTGACCGGCTTGCGGAAGGTTTTGACATTACGTGCAGGGGTGGTCGAGTGGTTAATGGCACCGGGCTGTAAACCCGGCGGGCTCACGCCCTACGGAGGTTCGAATCCTCCCCCCTGCACCACGGGCGAAGAGAAAGTCGAAAGGCGAAGGGCGAAAGTGAGTTGCAGGTTAACCTTTCGCCCTTCACCCTTCGCCTTTCCCCTTTTCGGTCGGGCGGGTGTAGCTCAGTTGGTAGAGCATCAGCCTTCCAAGCTGAGGGTCGCGAGTTCGAATCTCGTCGCCCGCTCCAATTTCTTGAAATACCGGCGTAAGGATTAAGACGGGATGCCGTATGAGACTGTAGAAGAGATACGGGCTTATAACAGGGCTTACTATCAGCGTAATCGTGAGCGCGTTCTTCAGCAGCAGGCAGAAAAGAACAGACGGTTTGCAGCCAAAAGACGACAATGGCTGGCCGATTACAAAAGCGGTTTGAGTTGCGCCCGGTGTGGCGAATCCCATCCGGCCACGCTTACTTTTCATCATAAGGATCCGTCAGATAAGAGTTTTGAGATAGGAAATATGCTTGTGGTGAAAGCTGGCCTAAAGAGACTTTTAGCTGAGATGAGTAAGTGTGAAGTTCTTTGCGCTAACTGCCATGCTAAAGAGCATTGGTCGCATCTATTCAAACGAGCCGGTGTAGCTCAGGGGTAGAGCGTTTCCTTGGTAAGGAAAAGGTCCTGGGTTCGAATCCCAGCATCGGCTTCAAAAAAAGGTAAGGTCTGAATCTTTAACTTCAAGAGGCTAATTCAGGAATGTCGAAAGCAAAGTTTGACCGATCGAAGCCGCACGTCAATATCGGCACCATCGGCCACGTCGATCACGGCAAGACCACACTGACTGCGGCCATCACCAAGGTCTTAGCCAAGAATAACCCGAACGTCTCCTTTGTCGCCTTCGATCAG
>DASVVT010000086.1:0-65771 GCA_036386415.1 Pyrinomonadaceae bacterium | reverse complement strand
GCTGATCTAATTAACAGGCTCAAGGAATGGCCTCAGACCGCTATCAGCTTCACCGGTGCTCCATCTGCTCAGGCGTCCCTGAGCAGAATCAATGAGCACAGGTTGTGCTCAGAACTAAGTTCAGTCAACATACAAGACCGCGTGATGCGGTATTTACGTGATTTTCGACTTTTACCGCATCATGCGGTCTAATCACTTAAATAGCTATTGATTACCTCTACTCGCGGCAGTTCTTCGGAGCGCTGTTTGGCTTCCTTGCACAACTGTTCGACTCATTTCACATCTGATAATCTAACTTATGCAGAGCTTGCGAAAGGTCAAGAAGCATACTGTCCCAAATGTCGGTCGTTGAATTTGAATTGGTGAGGAATAGCGAATGGAGTGGGCGCGTTTCAGCAAGGGGCTGTCTAACAACTCAGTGAACCGAAGCGGAATCAGCTTGCTTCTGATCGTTAACTTGCCGCACGATGACGTTGATTCCCATCCGGTTAATTCGAGTCCCCAAACGCCGATTCGTGTTAGATGGATGATGAAAGAGCTTGAGGTACAAGAAAGAGTGAACTGGCGCGCGGTCGCCTTCTACTACCTTGTAGCCTGTGCTCTTTCATGGCCCTTCTTTTGGTGGAGAGATATATATCCTGAGAGCTGGTTTAGTTGGCAGTTTCCGATGGTTTCGCCCACCTCTCCGCTGACATTTATTCTGAAGATGGCTATCATTATGTGGGGGCCGGGAATGGCTGCCATTCTTTCCTTTATCATCTTCAGAAAAACGCATCGCCGTACAATCACATTCTGGGGAACTTCCTGGTCTAAGAGCCTGGCCTTCTACTGGGTGCCAATTCTCTTTGCAGTCGCTGTCGGTGTCCCGATGCCCGACGGTAGCATCAACCGCCTGGGCACAGCGGCATTAGGTCTGGTGACGCTGTTTACCATCCTCGGCGAAGAATTGGGCTGGCGTGGTTTCCTACAGGATGCTCTGCGCCCTCTCGGACAGTTGAAAAGGTATGTGCTCATCGGTGTGCTCTGGGAGTTCTGGCATTTCACAAATCGCACTTCTCACGGCTCACTGAAGCAGATAGTTCTATTCCTGGCTATCTTTTACCCGGCAGGCATCATCCTTTCCTGTTTGATTGGAGAAGCAACAGAGCGAGGTAAGTCACTGCTCATTGCCGTAACGCTCCATGCCTGGCTCGACATTGTGTTCACGTTTCCCGGTATGCGGACTTACATTGCACTCATGCTTTCAATTATATTTTGGGTATTTCTTTTGATGCGCTGGAATAAGGATAAAGTTGAGGCGCCTAACAACTCATTCAATCGGACTCGATAGACGGCTGCCTTTGATGATCTTTTAGTATAAAGTTGTATGGCTTTCGCTCGCCGGTTAATTCTGGCGTTGGGCGTCTGTTGAGTGTTGGAGTAAAGCAATGAAAAAAATCCTTGCTGTGGCCTTCATCGTGCTGATGCTGGCAAGTGGCATTTTGGCACAGGATAAACCGAGTGTCCCTGAAGTTGACCGCATCCGCTTGGTTGAAGCCTTCAGACTTGGCGAGAGTTTAGGTGATCGCATCTGGAAGGATTGGAATAAAGCCCCCTTCGCTGTCGTGCTCGTGACGCCTGAGCATGAGTTCTTAATCCGCCACCCACGCCCTTCCAAAGATTTCACCCTCATCGGCTACGACTCGCTGTTGAAGAGTGACGTGTATTTCCGTAAGCGGCAGTTCTCCACAAGTTTTTTAGCGACTTTTCCAGCGGTTGGTGGAGTCTCAACAATCGTCATCGGGCAGGCTGAAAACACTTACAAGAAAATCTCCACGCCTTGGGTCATCACCGTGTTGCACGAGCATTTCCATCAGTTGCAGGAGTCTCAGCCCAATTTCTTCGCGGAGGTTGAAGCGTTAAACCTGGCGCGCGGCGACAAAACAGGCATGTGGATGCTGAACTATGCTTTCCCTTACGACTCGCCGGAAGTAAAACAGCAGTTCGCTGTCTTGTCTCGATTGCTTGTAGAAGCCTTAGCCACTAAAAACCAGCCCGTCTTTTCAGTCAAACTCGCCACCTACCTCAAAGAGCGCCAGAGGCTCCAGAAGTTACTGAGTCCTGATGACTACAAATACCTTTCATTTCAGTTGTGGAAAGAGGGGGTCGCAAGATATACCGAGATACGCATCGCCAGGTTGGCGGCAGCCGATTATAAACCGAGCAAGGAGTTCCGCGCCCTCAAGGATTTCACGTCGTTTGAGGTGGTCGCTAATCAAATAATGAGCGTCACGTTGGAAGAACTTTCGACGTTCCGCATCGAGAATCAAAAAAGAGAACTGTTTTACCCTCTCGGAGGAGGTGAAGGATTATTGCTTGATAGAGTAAACCCGATGTGGCAGAGTCGCTACTTCATAGATAAATTCTATCTTGAAAAGTATTTCAATGTAGCGAGATGACGGCGAACGACGCCCGACAACTCATTCAACGCGGACGCCTCGACAGCATTCTCTTCATGGTTCTTGCTTCGATGTAAGTTGTCGCTGCCGCTCGGCGCGTGTTAATTCGGGCGTTAGGCGCTGGAGATGACGGCAACATATCTGCATATCTGCTTTATCTAGGAGATTAGTAATGAAAACAGAAACTTCTACTAATCGGCAATCTCCTTTTCAGTTTGTTCTTGATGAGCTACTCATGATCCGCCCTGCTATCAGACGGATGTTCGGTTTAACTTACGTCTACCTTGATGAGACGCTCCTCCTTTCACTGAGGGAAAGTGTTAAGCAGCCTCAATATAATGGGGTCTGGATTTATACTCATGCGGAACACATTGAAAGTTTACGCAAGGAGTTTCGCCTGTTGCCGAGGCGTTACTTCTGGAGGTCGCGCAAGAGTGGCAGCGGGTGGGTAATCTTGCCCTCTCAGTTGGAGGAGTTTGAGGAATACGCTTTACTGGCTTGCGAGTTAATTCTGAGGGGAGATCAAAGGGTAGGGAGAGTGACGCGAAGAGGGTGGAGTAAAGGCGTCAGGCGCACCTGACAACTCATTCAACCGGAGCGGAATCAGCTTGGCTTTTATAGTGAACTTGGATGCTATGCGCAGATTCTTTCCGCCCGGTTAATTCGGGCGTGATGCGTCTTACCTTGAGAGGTTGATGCCGGCTCGCACGAAGAGCCACGAAAAGAGATGTCCGTTCGTGGCTCTTCGGGGATCGTCCCCCCACCCTCTTTTATGCTGCTATCAGGTATTACTTGGGCTGAATCCTCAGAGAGAAGCTACAGATGTCTATCTTGTCGTCGGGCGAGACAGGCGTGCGCTCGTCTCTGGGAAGCTCTCGCCCACTGACGAGCGTGGGGTTTCGTCCCTTCGGAGTGATCCAGTATTGCCCGTTCGCGTCGCGTGCCAGAGAGGCGTGGATGCGGCTCACTTCGGGGTCGCCTTTGAGCGGCAGATCGACCGTGACCGAACGTGATCCGCGTCCGATGGTGATCTCCTGTTGCGTGACGGGGACGACCGACTGGCGCACGCCTTCGCGCCAGACCTCGACTGAGTAAAGCTCTGCGGGTCGGGCGCGCACAATCGTCTGCTCGCCTTCGGCAGGCTCAGCAGAGGCGTTTGTTTGGTCGGGAGCGAGTCCCGGCATGGAGGTCTTAAGCAGCTCCGGGGCGGGACGCGCCGTCACCATCGTGTGCCCCGTCTCCGTCTCATCCCAGACGGGCTGCACGCGAAACTCACCACGATTGAGCGTGCCGTCTACGCGCAGCTCGACGGCGAAAGACTTGGTGGCGAGCTGCGTCAGCCCGGAAAGCTCGCGCGCACGCTCGGAGAGGACGTGGAAGAGTCCCTGCTCAAGACCGCGTCGCTTGTCGCCCTGCCAGTCCTTATCGTCGTCGTTGCTCAAATAAACGATATACTCGCGCGGGATGTAGGTCGGCCCGCCGGGAGGCGTGAACATCTCGCGCTGCATGACGGCTTCGACTTCGCGCGCCACCTTGACGAGAAATTCTTCCCAGACGCGGCGCGGACGCGCCTGATCGTCGGCGACCTCCAGCGGATCGACCGCTCCCTCGCCATCAATCCATCGACGAATCGATTCGAGTAAACCCACTGTGTTTGCCTCTCCTCTCGATTGTGAGCACTACGACTCTTCGACGCGCATCTAACAGCATCTCAAGCGAAGTGTAACCTAAAAGGCTAATCTAATTTTAAGAATTTTTGGTTGACCCAGCCGCGATCCGCCGAAGTCGGGTCTTCTTTCGAGCGCCCATGTTCCAGGATTTCAATCTCGCGCCAGTTGCTGCTGACGCTCAAGACACGCACGCGCGACCCCAATTCGGCGACGCCCACCTCCGGGTTATCAGTGCCCGGCGTGGGACGTAATTTTACATCACTTTGAATAATAGTGCCTTCCCGTCCGACATCCGAAGGGCGCGTCATGGGCGGATTAGTCCTCGTGCCCCAGCGCGACTGAAAATAGTAGCGCGTCGCCAGCAGCATTCCGGCGAAGACCGCTATGAGCAGGATGGCGACGAGCGCGCGCATGATATTGGAAGCCTGACCACCATCGCCTCGACGCGTGCCCTTCACAGCAGGCGCATCCGGCAGAGCATTAAGCGCATCCTGCATTTGCCTGTGCGAAGAGTGCTGCGGCGCGAGCGGAGCCGCCACCTCCGGCTCGCCCAGGCGAACGACGATGCGCGGGCGCGGGTTGCCGTTCCTGTTACTCTCGCTACTACTAACAGGCTCAGGTGTACGTTCGACCAGGCGCGTCGGCGTCGAATTGAACTGCGGGCGGGGCGGGGCTTTCGGGATCGCTTCAGGCGCACGCTTGAGGCTGGCGGTCGTGCGCGGGCGCGCCTGTTGCGCGTCGCCCACGGGATGAAGCGGCGCGGTTGGCGGCATGGCCGCGTCCGACAACTCCTCCCAGAATTCCTGCACCGATTGATAACGGTCGCGCGGTCGTGCCTGTGTCGCTTTTTGCAGGACGCGCAGCACAGGCTCTGCCCAGACCGCTTCACTGATCGGAGCGGGGAACTCCGTGATCGGGCGATGCGAGAATCGACGCGGGGGCTCGCCGACCAGCAGCGTGTAGGTCGTTTTGGCGAGCGAATAAACATCAGCGGCCGGCATCAGTTGCCTGAGCGATCCGGTCACGGGCAGGTAATCGAGCGCGCCTGTATGCACGAGCGGGTTATGCTCAGGCGCGGCGTAGACGTTTGTCCCGACGCGTGTGATGTCGCCTTCCGTGGCCTCAATTTTGGCAACGCCGAAGTCCGCGATCTTGACCACCTGGGCGTCGGTCGTGAGCAGCAGGTTCTGCGGCTTGATGTCGCGGTGGATGACGCCGCACTCGTGCGCGTGCTGAAGACCTGCCGCGACCTGCTCCAGATAGAAGAGCGTGCGTTCGAGCGTCAAGGGATGCTGGCGGCAGCGCGCTGCGAGGTCGCCGCCCGACAGGTATTCAAGCACCAGGTAGTGGAAGGTCATGCCTGTGAGATCAATGGCCGTGCCGTGCCCGAGGCGACTGATGATGTTCGGGTGACGCACGCGGTCGAGCGCGACCGCCTCGTTCTGAAAGTTCTCAATCAGCGTGCGCTCAAGCTCCGCGTCCGGCACGCCCTGCAAATGAAGGTTAAGCGCCTTGATGACGACCATCGGGGGCGAAGCATCCGTCGCCGCCGTATCGCGCGCGACGTAGATCTCCGCATAGCTCCCGCGTCCCAAGCAGTCCAGAATGTCGTAACGACCATCGAGCCTGCATTGTTGAAGTTTAAGTTCCGTCATCCGTTCGCGCTTTCAGTGATACCTCACGAGAGACCAGGCGGCGCGCTGTTTAGATGCCACGGGAGGACTAATTGTTGCGACCGAAAAGGGCGCTACGGGTTGCCCGCGCCCGAGGTCGTGCTCGCGGTGTTGCTATTGCCGGGCAATGCCACCACCGTTTCACTCTTGTTTTCAGTCTCGATCACTTCGTCCAACTCTTTGGCAGCCTTCTGCGCCGTCGCCCAGTTGCCGGTCTTCAAAGCGGCGACAGCCGATGACAGCTTCGCTTCAACCTTCAAGGGGTCGCGCGAGGGGCGCTCCTTTATCTTCTCAATCGCACGCTTGAAGGCCTCGGCTGCTTCCGTCGGCTTGCCCGAGAGCATCAGTGCGCGTCCATATAGATAGAGGAACTGAGCATCAGTGGAATCCAGAGGGCTGCCCCCATTCTGCGCGGCCATCTCTTTAGCCATTCTGATGGGCGCTTTGTCCACCTCGCGGCGCTGCTTTTCAAACTGCGCTTCGGGGTCAGGGGGCGCTTCCTGCTGGGTCGAGACCGGAGGGGGGGCTGTGTCGGCGGGAGCTGTCGCCGCCACCTGGCGTTTTTGATAGAACATGCCGCCGTAAAAAGCGGCAGCGCCGGTGGCGGCGAGAAGCAGAAGCATCCCGAAGGCGCGTACCACGCGGCCAAAGGCGCTACGGCGCGGATGCGAAGGTACGACTACCGTCGGCGTATCTTTCTTTGCCATCGCTTCAGATTGAGAGGCGGCGGAGTCTGTGACCACTTCAGCTTTGTCGCCCGAAGCGGCAGCCTGCGGCGTAGCTGTGTTGGTCGCGGCGGCAGAGACGCTCGCGCCCGCGACAGCCTTTGCAGCGTTGGCGGCGGTTGCTGCGGGTGGAATGGCAGCATCGCCGCTCATGGTGGCCGCCAGAGCCGGACGAGCGCTGGCAATCGTTCTGTCATCAGCCTCTTCGGGACTGATCGTGCGCTCAAGATCGCCTACGCGGACAATCACCGCCGTCAGATTGTCTTCCGCACCGCGCTCGTAGCAGCGCTTCTTCAATTCCGCACAGATATCATTTATGTCATGACCTGTCAGGAGCAGCTCTCTGATCTCGTCGTCAGGGATGTGGCGTGTGATGCCGTCCGAGCAGAGCAGGAAGGCCGTCCCATCCTCGACTTCGATGGTCTTCAAATCAACTTCCACATCAGTCTCCGCGCCGAGGGCGCGGCTGATGACATTGCGGCTCGGATGGTTGGCGGCCTGCTCGCGCGTCATGCGCCCGGCGCGCACCTCTTCTTCGACCACCGAATGATCGCGCGTCTCGCGATGGAGATGCCCGTCAGGCGTCAGGCGATAGAGGCGTGAATCGCCGACGTGACCGATGGTCGCGCGGTGGCCGTCCAGATGGAGCGCGACGACCGTGGTCGCCATCATAGAGAGCTTCGGGTGCTCCTGCGCCATCCTGAAGATGGAGTTGTTGGCGCGTTGAATGGCGATCTCCATCAAGTCTTCGATGTCCGCGTTTGTCTCCTGATGACGGAAAGCCTCGTCGAGCACTTCCATGGCCGTCTGCGAAGCGACCTCACCGGCCTGAGCGCCGCCGACACCGTCCGCGACGGCGAAGATGCGCCGCTGCGGGTCTGCGAGAAATGAGTCTTCATTGAGCGGGCGCTTCTCAGATAAGCCCCGGTCGCTGACGACGGCTGAATTAAGAGGGACTGCTTTCGATTGCTCATTCATTATTGAACAGCCTCCGGGACTGTGGGGTCGCCGACGGCCCCGCGCACGGGATGCGCACCGGCGCTTCGTGCCGTCTGAGCCGAAGCCACCACGTCGCGCGCGTTGATGTGCGAAAAGGCCATTAGCATTCCGAGCATGGCAAAGCTTGTGACCAGACTGAATCCACCGTGACTGACGAAGGGCAGTGTGATGCCCGTCATCGGAAGCATGCGAGTGATGCCGCCGATGTTGACCAGCGCCTGAAAGCCTATAAAGGCCGTCAGTCCGGCGGAGCAGAGTTTTGTGAACATGTCGCGCGCATCAATGGCCGTGCGCACGCCCGCGCTGACGAACACAATCAGCGCGAGGATGACGATAGCGCCTCCGGCCAGACCCAACTCTTCGCCGATGGCTGCGTAGATGTAGTCTGAATCCGCCACCGGTATGACCTCCGCGAAACCCAATCCCAGCCCGCGTCCCGAAGTGCCTCCTGAAGAGATGCCGAAGACGGCCTGCGCTGGCTGGAACGCAGCGCGATCAAACCACACATCGACGTTGACAGACCTACGCATGGCTGGGCTCTGCTCGGCCAGCTCCTTCGACTTGGGGTCTTTCGAGAGCGCTTCTTCGAAATCCTTCTTCCACCAGGAGACTTCCGGCGACGGAGGGTCGAAGCCGTCGAGCCACAGGTGGAAGCGCTGTTGAATGCGGGAGGGCAGCGCCGCCTGGACGGGGCGCGCCAGTGTCGGCAGAAGCGGAACCTTCTCCTGTACGTCGCGCGGGAGCGCGCCGACCACAAGGATGCTGACGACGAGCAGGACTGATCCGACGAAGAGTAGAAGCTGCGGCCATCTTCGCACGGCGACCAGGTAGAGCGTGGCGTACGCGCCGCTGAAGACGAGCATCTGCCCGAAGTCCTTGAGCGCGAAGAAGGGGATGAAAGGCATCATCGCCATGACCACCAGGGGCACGACATCTTTGGCGCGCGGCAATCCCCAGTAGGTGCGCGCCAGGTCTTTATAACGCGCCGTCAGGATGCCCGCGAAGCCGAGCAGGAAGGGAATCTTCGAAGGCTCCCAGGGCGTCATGTTGCCGAGCGCTTTGCCCGCGCTCGACGTGACCACGGCAGCCGCCAGCGGAATCAGTGTGAGGAGCACGATGATGAAGCTATGGCGCTGCACCCAGAGCAGGAAACCATCGCGCGAGCAGAACGTAAAGGCGAGCGCGAAGGCGAGAAAAGAGATAATCGGAATCCAGGTGTAGCTAGAGGTGAGCGCCTGGCTGGTCGTGTAATCCGAGCGGATCGAGACCGCTTCCCGATCCAGGTCGGTGGGCTTGGGCGGCGTCGGCGGCAATCCCAGGCGTTGCTTCTTCTCCGCGTCGTAATGCTCGCTGATGTAGCGCGTACGCAGCGTCTGCGTCTTCTTCTCGCGCGCCTGCGCCTTGTTCCGCGCGTTGTATTCGGGATCGGCGTAGAGGCGATACTGCACCAGCATCCCTATCGAGAAGAGTAGAATGGCGGTCGTAAAGAGCGTCCAGTTGCCTTTGAACCTCATCGCGCGCGTGAGCCAGAAGACGAGGAAGATGATCGGCACATACATGAGCAGGTCGCGCACGCCCTGCACCCAGGAGGTATCGTAGCCGCGAATCAACCCGGCACGGTGCACGGCGTAATAGCCGATGACCTCGAAGCCGACAATCAGAAATAGTGCGATGAGATGTGATGATGCCCGATTTTTCATAATGCAGTAGTCAGTAGTCAGGAGTCAGTAGCCAGTAGAATAGAGAAGCCGTCGATCTGTTTTAGTCCTGAGCTTTTAATCATCTTAGACAGGAAAGCGTGACGCGCTGTTTTCCTACTGGCTCCTGACTACTGACTACTGTCTCCTCTCTTTACCGTCTCCTCCGTTGCGTGGGGGGAGGCGTTCCCTTGTTGCTGTTTTGATTCGCGTTATTTTGGCTGACCGTTGGCGCATTGCCAAGAAGCCCAAGCTCTTTGGCTTTCAAGACGAGCTGGGCTGCGACCGGGGCCGCCGAACGCGAGCCGTAGCCGCCGCCCTCGATGATGACGGCCATCGCGATCTTCGGATGATCGAGCGGCGCGATGCAGAGAAACCAGCCGTCGATGCGCGGCTCGGGCGCGATCACGACCGCATCATACTCGCGTATGATGTTCCCCCTGCGATCCTTCTCATACTTCTTGACCGTTTTCGGCTCGCCAGTCCTTGGGTCATAAACGGGCACGTCCTTCTGCGCCGTTCCGGTCTTGCCACCCGTCACTATTCCGGCTGCTTTGACGGGGCCGAAGACGCCGCGCGCTGTGCCGCGCGGGCCGCCCGTGACGAGCCCCATGATCTCGCGCAAGGAAGCGGCAGCCTGCGGTGTGAGCACTTGATTGAAGACTTCGGGCGGGCGGTCAAGCTCGATCTTGGGCTTCATCAGCTTGCCTTCCATGTTGGCGATGGTCGAAGCGAAGAGCGCCATTTGAAACGGCGTCATCTGACCCGCATAGCCCTGCCCGTAGCCCTCCAGGGCGAGATCGAACCGGTTGAACTTGTTGCCCAAAGGCCCTGCGACCATCGTCGCCTCGCGCGGCGCGAGCGCGCGCTTGATGGCATCAGAGCTGGCATTCCATATCTCCGGCTCTTTGCGCCCGCGCAAGGTTTCAGCCGGAGTATCGTATGCGCCGACGCCCAGAAGCTTCGCCGTCTCCTTGATTTTTTCGGGGCCGATCTTGAGCGCCATCTGCGCGAAATACTGGTTACAGGAGACTTCGTAAGCGATGTCCATCCCGATGCGGCCATGAACTTCGCCCGCGCCGCCGTCGTCAAAGATCGGCTTCGCGCCCGGCATGGCGTAGAATCCGCCGCCGCTGCACAGGAACTCCGCATTGTCCGTCCCGGCGCGCTTCGCGGCGATCATCATCACGGTCTTGAAGGTCGAGCCGGGGATGTAATAAGCGCTCGTCGCGCGATTGACGAGCGGGTTGTCGCGCTTATCCGCTTCGAGCTTGATCCACGTCGCTTCGTCCTGCACCTCGTTGAGACTGTAGGAAGGGTTGCTGTACATTCCCAGCAGTTCACCCGTCTGCGGATTGAGGACGACCGCCGCGCCATGTTTTCCTTTAAGCTGCTCGACGATGGTCTTCTGTAGCTCTATGTCTATGGTCAGGCGCACGTCCGTATTGGCAGCCTGCCTGACCTGCTCGCCGTTGACGACCTGCCAGGCTTCCGGCACAGCACCGCTTTGAATGCCGAAGAGCGAACGCTCCAGGCCGGGGTCGCCACGGTCTGACCCGAAGAGGTGCGCCATCGCAACGTCTAATGGATAGGTGCGCGTGATCTCGCCGTTGCCGACGCGCGTGTAAAGCGCGAGGGCTTTATCGAGCGAGCCCGAGCGATCCAGAATCCAGCCGCGCAGGGTTGATTCGGAGAGGCGGCGATTGCGCAGGTCTTTGTAGCCCAGCTCCTGAAAGCGTTCGTTGCTGGATTCTGCGTAGCGCGCCCAGTAGATGTGAAAGCCGAAGACTGTGAGCGCCAGCAGCACGAAGAGCACGCGCAGGCCGCGCAATCCACGGTTGGTCGAGGTCGAGCCCATACGGCGGCGTACCTCATCCGGCAGATCGGCGGGAGCGATGGTTTCCAGCGCGGAACGCTTGCGGCGATTGCGCAGGAGCGAAAAGAACAGGATCAAGACCATCACCGCCAGGCCGCCCATGTAGACGAGGCTCAAGAGCGCCGGTTCTCTTTCGAGCGGCTGTGCCTTGACCGGACTGTTAGTTGCGGTAGTGGCCGCCGTGTTGGCGGCCTGTAAAATCATTAGAAGCAGCATAAACTTTTTAACTATCTTTGCGGAAACGAACCTCTACGTCGCCGAAGCCGACGACATCCCCGTCCTCGATCTGTCGCGATTCGCCATAGGCGATGCGACGACCATTGATAAAAGTACCGTTGGTCGAGCCGGTGTCCGCCACCAGCAGCGTGCCCTCGCGATTCATCACCAGCGCGGCGTGAATCTTCGAGACGCTGCCGTCGTTCAAACACAGGTCGTTATCCGAGCCACGGCCGACGCTCAAACGTCTGCCGCCGGGCTTGAAATAGAGCGTGATCTCATGCGCCGCGCCGCGAAAGGTCGCGCGCGCAGTGACCTTCACGTCATGAACAGAGGTCGCGCCCTTAGGGATATTGGCGGCGCTGACTTCCGCCGCGCGCCTCTTCTCCTCGTCCTGTTGCTTGAGCTGCTCTTCAAACTCGCCGAAGGTCGGATCGACCGAGACGCCTGTGGTGAAGATGTCAACCTCCATCTCGACCTTGACGGGAGCGAGCGTGCGATAACGATGATCGTTGATGTGATCTATGGCGGCGGCCAGTATCTCGTGCTCAAGCGCCTGTATGACTTCAGGCTCAGCTTCGGAATGTGTGCCCCACTCGACCTTGAGCTTGAGGTTGTGCGGGGCGATATGACCCTTGCGCCCCTCGTCGCGCACGCGCTCGTCGATCAGCCGTTTCATACGTTCGATGAGCGCGGTCGTGGTCAATCCGCTCTTGGATTCGATCTTGCGACCCAGGCCGCGATCCACGACCGACCCCATGCCTTCGAGCATACGACGCAAGAGACGTTCGGCCATCGCCTCTTCATGCTTCTTGTCAGCCTTTTTTTCTGGAGCTTTCTTCATAAGATCAAAAAGATTTCGGTTTCAATCTGAATCGTAACTGACTGCTCTCGGACGGATGAAAAAGGGACAATCCACGAAGCCACACGAAATGACACGAAGCGGCTTGAGATGTCTTCGTGTGGTTTCGTGTGATTTAGTGGATCGTTCATTGTTTCCGTACCCATCTTACGCGTTTCGATTTCGGGCGGCGCTCCAAAACCGATGATTCCAACCTCTTAATATCCTCTTCTCGCCTTCACCCTTTCTTTGATAGCGTCTCGCACGGGCGTCGCAGGTTTTCTCTCTTGCTGAGTCGGCGCAGGCTTAGCAGGCTGTGATGCTGTGTTGCCGCTGCTTGTCTCGCTCTTCTGGACGGGTTGCGGCGTGGCCTGTTGTTTGGTCTGGCTATTGACATTACTCGCGGGCGTTCCTGGCGCTTTATTCGAGCCCGGATCGGACGCGCCGGAATTGCTGGCGGCAATCAAGGCGATGACGATTCCCGCAACCAACAGTGCCACGACGCCGCCGATAAACAACGGCATCCGGCTCGACCTGCGTGCGGGCTGGCCGGACACTACCGGCGTCACTTCATCCCTTTGCATCGGCGTAGTCTTCCGGCTAGCAGAATCAGCTTCAGGGCGACGCCGGGCAGAGGGCGAACGCACTTCCTGCGGTCTAAAATCAACCGGCGCGTCGATGACTGTGACCGCAGCCTCCTGCACCTGCGTGGATTGATTGAGCGCCGAAGAAGCTTCACTCTGCGGCACGATCACTGTCGCCATGTCGCTGCTGCCAGAGATGACCGGAGTCAGGCTCGCTTCGCTCAGCTCGCGGCGCATCTCGGAAGCCGTGGCCGGGCGTTGCTCGCTATGCAGCGCCATGGCGTGGGCGAGAGCAGCGGAGACCGCAGGCGATACCTGTGGATTGATCTCATGTGCCGGACGCAGTGGGTCTGGTTGGCCGCCGATGACGGCTGAAGCGCGAGAGAGAGCGTCCGGCGGCGTCGCGCCCGTGAGTAGATGGTAGAGCGTGGCGGACAGCGAGTAGAGGTCGCTGCGCGGGTCTGTGCCCGTGCCGTGAATCTGTTCAAGCGGCGCATAAGTCGGAGTATAACCGAGGATGCTGCCCGTGCCTGCGACCTGAGACATCTCACCGGCTGAGCCTTTCGCCAGTCCGAAATCGAGCAGGATGATCTGGCCGCGCGAAGTCAGCTTCAGGTTCTGCGGCTTGATGTCGCGATGTATGATGGGCGGCTCCTGTGTATGCAGGTAGTCGAGCGCATCCAGTAGTTGATCTGCCCAGCCGAGCACCTCCTTTTGGGAGAACGCCCCCTGACGGCTCTTGAACATCGCCTCCAAATCTTCGCCCCCAATGAACTCCATGACGAGGAACTGCCCCTGATCTTCGTTGAAATGATCTATCACTCTGGGCAGCGCGGGGTGGCGCAGGTTGGCGAGCAGGGCGGCTTCACGCTCGAAGGCTTTGCGCAAATGTTCGTCCTCGAAGAAAGTCTCCTTCAGGGCAACGGTGCTGCGCAGGCGTTGATCTTTCGCCAGGTAGACGGCCCCCATTCCGCCCTTGCCAATCGGGCGCACCACCAGATAGCGGTTCTCTAAAAGGGTGTCTGGGGCTAACATGCCGGTTCCTTTATGTGTTTACCACATCACGCCCGCTCTACGTAAGAAAGAATTGGAACGCGCCCGACCAGCAGGGATCGAAAGCAGCGCGAGATGAGTCCGCGAGACAACAATCTTTTGCGCTTTGCTATTCTATCTGAAACGCTTCCATCTTCTCAATTAAACCCCTTGACGACTTGAGAGCTAAAGGGTTGCCGCAAATTCAAATTCACGCTTGTGACAGCAGTCGTAGCTATGACTGGGGTGTGTGTGGGATTGTAAGATTATTCCGCCCCCGTGTCACGGTTTAACTGACAAATTGCGACCTGGCCGTGATTCCGAGACGCGAGCGCTCTTCGGCGTGCCGCCCTCTCTGTTTTTGATAGTTCTCTCCTGCCCGTGCTCCAGGATAATTTCTGCCACAAATAATCAGCCCGTGGTGTTTACTTATCAAGCAGGTCGGCCAAGATCATCTGACGAATTTTCTTTCACCACAGAGGAGGGGTCAGCCGTGTTAGAAACTCTCTGGCAGGATGTTCAATATGGCATCCGCATGCTGGTTAAAAACCCTGGCTTCACAGTCGTTTCGGTGCTTGCCCTGGCGCTCGGAATAGGCGCGAATACGGCGATCTTTTCGGTCGTCAATGCGGTGCTGCTTCGTCCTTTGCCCTACCGCGACCCTGATCGCCTGGTCTTTGTCCTGCGGACTCAGCCGCCGATCATGCGCGGGCCGATCTCGCGCCCGGACTTCTTCGAATGGCAAACGCAGCAGAAGGTCTTTCAAGAGATCGCAGCTTACTATACGGAAAGCTATAACCTCACGGGCGTTGAGGAAGCGGAGCGTATCGCGGGCGTCCGCGTCACGGAGAGCTTCTTCTCTCTGTTCGGCATCGCCCCGGCGCATGGAAGGTTCTTTCTCCCGGCAGAAGCTCAGGCGGGCGATAATAGTAGTGGTGGTGGTCGCGTCGCCGTCATCAGTTACGGCATGTGGCAGCGTGAGTTTGGCGCTGATCCGCAACTGGTCGGGCGAACCATTTCGCTCAACGGTGAAGCTTACACGGTCGTAGGCGTCGCGCCGCCCGGTTTCGGTTTCCCCAGGCGCAGCGAGATATGGACGCCCGCCATACTGGGGGAAGCTAAAACAGAGCGTGGATCAAATTATCTGTTGGTCATCGGGCGCTTGAAAGACGGCGTCACAGTCTCGCAGGCGCAGGCGCAGATGAACCAGGTGGCCTCAGTCCTGGCACAACAGTATCCTGAGAACGATACGAACCTGAGCGTGACCATCTCGCCGCTTCTGGATGAACAGGTGAGAAGCATTCGCTCTGTGCTGCTGATACTGCTGGGGGCTGTCGCCTTTGTGCTTCTGATCGCGTGCGCCAATGTCGCCAATCTACTTCTCGCACGCGCCACTTCCCGCCAGAAAGAGATCGCCGTCAGGACTGCGCTCGGAGCGACGCGTTCGCGTATCATCAGGCAACTGCTCACGGAGAGCGTACTGCTTGCGCTGCTGGGCGGCATCCTCGGCGTGCTGCTCTCCATGTGGGGGATCAAGCTGCTGGTCGCGCTCGCGCCCGCCAACATCCCGCGCGTCGGAGAGATCGGCCTGGATCAATGGGTGCTGGGCTTCACGCTGCTCATCTCTGTGTTGACGGGCATCATCTTCGGCCTCGCGCCTGCCTTACAGGTCTCCACGACCAACCTCAACGAGGTGCTCAAAGAGGGCACGCGCGGCGCGGCGACAAGCAGCCCGCATCGCTCATTACTGCGTCGCTCGCTGGTGGTCGTAGAGATCGCGCTCTCTTTGGTTCTGCTCGTCAGCGCCGGATTGTTGATCGAGAGCATCAGGCGCTTGACGGACGTGAATCCGGGCTTCAACACGCAGAATCTGCTCACGGCGAATGTCTCGTTCCCGCGCAGGAAGCCCTCTTCAACGAGCAACAACACCGAAACCGCTGAAGCAGAGCAGGTGCAGGAGGCGTCGAATTTTCTCAAGGAAGCTCAAAACCGTATCTCGTCTCTGCCCGGCGTGCAGGCTGTCGGGGCGATCAACGATCTGCCGGTCTCAGGTCAGGGGAGCGTCAACGGCGACTTCAATATCGAGGGACGCCCCAAGTACAGGTCTGGCGAAGCGCCCGTCGCAGAGTTTCGTCTCATCACTTCAGACTATTTCCGCGCCATAGGCATCCCGCTTCTCAAAGGGCGCAACTTTACGGAAGCTGATGGGCTGCATGCACAGGTTCCCATCATGATCAACGAGACGCTGGCACGGCGCTTCTTCCCCGGCGAAGACCCTTTGGGAAAACGCCTGCTTGTGCTGGACGAAAAACCACACGAGATCATCGGCGTCGTCGGTGACGCGCGGCAATGGGGGCTGGAAAAACCTCCCGACCCGGAGGTCTACTTCTCTTACGCGCAAATGGCATTCGGGTCGGGGACGACGCTTGTCGCACGCACGAACGTCGAGCCGGGGAGTCTCAGCGAGGGCTTGCGCCGTGCTGTGCGCGATGTTAACCCGGACGCGCCGGTCTACTCCATTAAGACGATGACGCAGGTGCTGGCCGATTCGACTGCGCAGCGACGTTTCAATACCATCCTGATGACGAGCTTTGCGGCGGTCGCCCTCTTGATGGCGGCGATTGGTCTCTACGGCGTCATCTCTTATTCGGTCGCGCAGCGCGTTCACGAGATAGGCATCCGCATGGCACTGGGCGCACAGTTTGGCGATGTCATGCGGATGGTCTTGTGGCAGGGATTTAAACTCGCGCTGGCAGGCGTCATTAGCGGGCTGATCGTCTCGCTGCTGCTCACTCGCGTGATGGCAACTCTGCTTTACGGTGTGAGCGCGACAGACCCTCTGACCTTTATCTGTGTTTCGGTCTTGCTGACGGGAGTCGCTCTGCTGGCCTGCTACATCCCGGCGCGCAGAGCGGCGAAGGTTGACCCGATGATCGCCCTCAGATACGAATGAATACCGGATAGCGGAATAAAAGGCGGGCGAACGATCCACTAATCGACACGAAGCCACACGAAACAGAGACTCTTCGGTTCGTGTCATTTCGTGTTACTTCGTGGATCGTCCCCGTCCTCTTTTGCTTGCATCTGGCTCTATAGACCCGCGCTGGCGTGCCGCTTCGTAAAGAACGATGGCGGCGGCGACGGCGACGTTGAGACTTTCGACCGGAGCCCGCATGGGAATCCGCACGGCCTCGTCCGCCGCAGCGATTTCGTCGCCTTCTAGTCCTGCTCCTTCCCCGCCGAGGATCAGAGCATGTGCGCCCGTCCAGTCAATCTCCGTGTAGGTGCGCGAGGATGCAGCCGCCATGCTGATCGTGCGAATGCCACGCCCAGCGCACCAGGAGAGGGCATCGTCAAATCGCACCCCCTCCCGCAATGGAAGGCGAAAGGTTGAGCCCATCGCACCGCGCAGCGCCTTCGGAGAGAAGAGATCAGCCGACCCACGCGTCGTCAGCACGCCGGTCGCGCCCGCCGCTTCAGCCGCTCGCAGTATAGCCCCTGCATTGGAGGGGTTATTGATCCGGTGCATGATGACGATCAATGGGGGGTGGGGAATGGGGGTTGAGGGTTGGGAAGAAGCATCTGGAAGCGAGCTGTTTCGCTCTACATCATCCAACGCCTCCCATCCCCTATCCCAGGCTGGCCGCGTGGCAAGCACGACGACGCCTTGCGGAGTTTTTGTGTCGGAGACTGAGGCCAACACCTTTTCGCTAACGAGCGTGGCGCGTTTCGAGTTCATGGTCAAAACTTGCAGCAGTTGCTTCCCGCGCTCGTCGTCAGCGAGTCTTTCCGTGTAGAGCACATCCTGTATGGAGAGAGCCGAGCGCGCGGCCTCTTCCGACAACCTCACTCCTTCGATGAAGATGAGCTCGTGAATCTTGCCGTCGCGCACCGCACGCGCTCTCTTGACGAGCGGGTTGTCACGGCTGGTGATGACTGTCTCACTCATGCTGACGTCCCATCTTTCCTGCTCAAGTCAATCTCGATCCAGACAGGCCAGTGGTCAGAGACGCCGAGCGGTCGGGCAACACCCCAGCGAAGGACGCGCGCGCCGCGCACAAAAATCCAGTCAGGGTGCAGGCGGATCAAGCCTGCGCGCCACGTCGCCAGGCGTGTTGGCAGGGGCGAGAGATAACCGCGCGCTTCCAAAAACTGGCGCACGCGAAGGCAGGAGGCTCGCGTCAATGTGTTGAAGTCGCCGAGCAGAATCGCGATGCCGCCCCGTTTGTCCGCACGCGCGAGCACGGCTGCGTGCTGTTCCAGTTGCTCGTCTGTCGAAGCGTGCGGGTCTATGTGGGAGTTGAAGATGTGGACTGAGTGCTCGCCCGCATCAAAGGTAGCAGCAAGCGCAAGCCTCGGTCGCCAGGCGCACTCTGACCAGGGCAGATCCACACGCGCTGCATCTTTGAATGGAAGACGGCTGAGCAGGGCTATCCCCGTGTCGCCCTGATCCTTGGGAGGTATATGCTCTTCGAAATCCAGATACCACTGTTTGGGCTTCGGCTCTTCATCGCGCGGGAGGTTGAGGGCGGCGTGCGCGTAGCGCATCTGAAGTTTCCGTGCCAGCTCGCGCGCGACGTGAATACGGCCAGCACGCAACGTTTCACGGTCGGCCTCCTGCAAGGCCAGAATGTCTGCGGGCGGCAGGCGTACGCCGTCTGAAAGAGCACGCGCGGCCTCAGCGATGTGGCGCGCGACGAGACGCGTGCGGCGGCGCGGGTAGGAAAGGCGCGCACGACGCAAGATGCTGCCCGTAATCAGAAACGAGCCGACCGCGTAGCGTATGTTGTAGGAGACGATGACGAGGCTCTTCTTCTTGTGTTCGAGGCTGGCGGCATCCGTTGGCGCAAAGCTGCCAAACTCGATTCCACTCGCAAGGTCGCTCACACCGCTCGCGCTCGCTTGTTCAATGGTAGCCATCCCCCTTATCTTTACGCCAACCCACGTATATTGCAAAATCCTTTGCGCGCAACGAAAGGGAAGGGAACGGGAGATGAAACCATGAACAGCCACGTTCTGGCCGCCGTCGATGACATGTTTTTCGCGTCCAAGATTCGTGGATGCGCCGAGCAGTTGAGTGTAGATGTGCGTTTCGTTAGAAGTGCGGAAGCGATGCTTGAATCCGCGCGCCGCTTGAAACCTTCGCTCGTCATCGTCGATCTGCACTGTGAGGGCTGCGACCCGTTTGCGCTTGCCAGGGCGTTGAAAGCCGACGAGCACTTGCGCGACGTGCCGCTCATAGGCTTCTTTTCTCACGTCCAAACGGCTTTACAGAGCAGGGCAGAGCAGGCCGGATACGACCGCGTGATGCCGCGCTCGGCCTTCACCAAACAGTTGCCAGAAATTCTAGCAACGGGGTCTAGTGGGTAAGCGAAAAGATTTAAATGCAAAAAATCAAAAGTCTTGATTTGACTATCAAAGGGAATTATAATGCCCGCCATCTGCCGAGACCTTCCCACGCTGGTCGCCATTGACCGGACTTAGACCGCCGATTTGATGTTCAGTCAGTTATGTCGGACGGCAGACCATGAATCAATCCGATTATTTCGAGCGTAAGCAATTACGCCGACGGCCAGGTGTGTCTGATTGAATTTTAGACACCTCGTTGCCGAACCCTCTCCGCACACTCTCATAGGGATGAAGCCGTACTATGGATCAAAGAGTGCGAAAAATTATTGACATCATGGGAGCGATCTTCACCGGGAATTAACCCTCGATTTAATGGCCCAATCCGTGAATCTCTCTCCATCCCGTTTATGCCACCTGTTCAAAGCTGAGACCGGTGTGGCCCCCGTTCACTACCTTAAAGCTCTCAGAATGCAGGCAGCCAAAAAATATCTTGAGACCTCGTTTCTGAGTGTCAAGATCATTCTCTTCAGCGTTGGGTTCAGTGATGAAAGCCACTTTGTAAGGGACTTTAAAAGGGCGTATGGCCTCCCGCCCGCCCGCTACCGGGCGAGCTATCTACAGGCTGTTTTCAGCAGTGATCTCCTGAGTGAGCAAGACAGCAAAATCGGCCAATAAATAGCAAGAAGCGCCAAGATAAACTGCTTGCCTTGTGAAGGGCCGCAGGAGTAGCGTCTCTGGCTGGCTAGATGATTTCCGCACCTCGTGTTTCGCAGAACACCAAACTTGAATCTCATCAGTTTCTTTCAGGAAGGAGAAACCCCATGCTTAGATCAAATATCAGGCGCACCTGCTTTTTGGTGCTGTTGTTTATTGGTGTGATGTTCGTTGGCTCGAAAAGCTCGACGACTTACGCCCTGCCCCCCTGGGATTACGACCCCTGTACGTGGTCTTGCCCCATCCCATATGTTCAATATTCAACAGGCAGTTGTACCAGCCGTGGGTGTAAGCTATATAACAGCTACACGTACGTTTGTGATTACGTGCGGAGCGGGTCCGGGTTTACATGCCCACCTCTCGAACAGTGCGAGATGTGAGCGGGCATTTACACCTCAGGTCCCGGACAACATAGCAGCTCGTTAACGCAAGTTCTGATTGAACTTAACAGCTCTGAGGAAGGTCACATGGTAGACATGACACGTATCGCAGGCATCTGCCTGTTACTGACCGTAAGCTTCCATCCTCTGTCAACATTTGCGCAAAGGCGAGTTGAGCCTTCAAACCCCTGGCTGGCGAGGGCTCAGATGATGACAGATGATCTTCTCAAGGATGCTGTTGCGCTCACACGCTACGACCGCGCTTTGCTCTGGGCTCGGCTGGGGGAGGCGTGGTGGCAGGATGATCGGGAGCGCGCTCAAACATGGATGCAGAAGGCGGTGGAGGAGATGGAGACCGCTGCGGATCAGGGGAGCGCCGCCGAGCGTGGGCCACGTCTTGCCGCCGCGCGCTCCCTCCTCAGCATCATTACTCTGCGAGACGGGAAGTTGAGCACCCGCTTGATGAACGTCTTCACATCAGGCATTGAACAGGCAGCGGAGAGCGACCGTGAGGCTAATGCTCAGGCGCTGGCTAGCGCTGCATTGGCGGTGTTGGACATCGATCCGAAGCGCGCTGCCGAGCTGGGCTCGATGTCCATCCGCCTCGGGCGATCCACCAATCTCGTCCGTCTCTTGTGGAGATTACGCGAGCGCGACACCAAGTTAGCCGATGCTTTATTTAGAGATGCGCTCAAGTCGGCGCGTATCACATACGACTACTCCCTGCTCATCTGGCTTGACTCGGTGGCCTTCAAAGCTCCGGCCCCCTCAGACGAGCTGCGACGAGAGCTACTCTCCGTGATCACGGAAGGTCTCATGCGACAGACGGCTTCAGCGGGTGATGAGGCCGCCGCCTGTCAACTCTCTTCGATTATCGCTCCCCGGCTGGATGAGCTTCAGCGTCTGCTTCCCCAGCAGGCAGGGATGGCGCGGCTGGCGATTGCCAGGTGTCAGCCCACCCTCAATCCCACGTCACGTCAGCCGGTCGATGAATCCTTGAGTGAAGAACCGCTGAAAACCATCGACGATTTCTTGAAAGCGGCGGGTCAAACCTCGGATCGACAGACGCGCGATCAATACCTTTCGCGCGCCGTCAACCTCGCCGCCGAGCAGAAGAACTTTGACCGTGCCGTCGCTATTCTGGATGGGATGACGCGCGAAGAGCAGGAACAGATGGGTGAAACATGGAGCAGTTGGCGCTGGACGTTTGCATCGCTGGCTGCGGTCAATCACCTTCAGCGTGAGGATCGCTACAAGATGTGGCAGGTGATTAACACTACCCCTGCACGCTTGCGCCCGCTCGCGCAAATTTCGGTCGCTAAAGCGCTGTTTAAGAAGGGCGACCGTGGCGGGGCTATTGAGTTGATGGACGAGGCGCGCAAAGGAATGACGCGGCTTGATTTGTCAGAGGCCACCAGTGCATACGTCTCGCTCGTCACCTTATATGTAGAGCTGATGCCGTCGGAAGCTCCCACAGTCTTTCGTGACGCGGTCGCGTCCATGAACCGGGCCGGGTCATCCGAGACTTCCGGGAGCGGAAGTTCCGTTGACGAGCTTGATAAGCAGCTGCTCTCCCACGAGCTGGTCTTCAATTCGTTCGCCAACCTGCCGGCCAGACTCCTGGAGACAAATGAGCTTGTGGTCGGGCAGACGATTTCCCTCATCGAGTCTCCACTCAAGCGTGAGGTCGTGAGATTGAAACTGCTACGCGCGGCGCTTGAGCAGCGGAGCCCCGTCACGCCGCCGTCAACTAAGAAGACTGCCATGTCGAAAGGTCAGCCAGATGCTCATCAATAAAATACTCCTGAAGATCAAGACCGCCTTCTCCATTCAGGTCGTCATCACCCTCGCTTTGGCCTTGCTGGCAACTGCGTACCTGAAGGCATCGAACAAAAAATCGGCTCTCAACCCTGCCGACGGGTTCGATTTCACCTATGGATCAACTGAGCCACAGCCGAGCGATGGCCCAGCGGTTGGGGAACGAATCGACCTTGCGCGATTCAAGGCCAGCGACGGAGCCACGCTTGCCAGTGCCGTTGGCGATCAATTAAGCATGCTCGTGATCGTTGACCCGGCGTGTGGAGCGTGCCGGGGCGCTGCCGACGAAATGAGAGATGTTTCTTATCGCGTCGCGCCGGAGGGCGTGCGCTCTTATCTGGTATCGGCCACCGGATCGATGACCTCCATCTCGTCGGCCATACCACGGTCTCCGGCATCCTTTTTCCAGTATGCCGAATCACTCGACACAGGCGCGGCGGGCTACTTATGGGATCTCAATGAGGGTCAACCGCCGGAGGCGCTGGCGGCAATGGTGCTCCCCTCGCACATCCTCGTGGATCGCAATGGAGTGATCGTTCGCAAGTGGCCGGGGACTAATCGCAATCAAGCGGTTCGCAAAAAGATGGCGAATCAGATTGTGGCCGATACCATCGAAGAACTGTCCCGCAGGGGAGGCTGAGCCCGCTTCAACAGGTAGATTCATAAAGGTGAGGCATTCGCCGTCGCCCGGACGGCGGTCATCTCACCGGCGTCGGCGCGATCACGTCATGGATCGCACGCACCTCGCCGATCAGGTGGTCATACTGTTCGAGCGTGAGCGCTTGCGCGCCGTCCGAAAGAGCGCGGGCAGCCTCAGCTATGTGGCGCGCGACGAGACGCGTGCGGCGGCGCGGGTAGGAAAGGCGCGCACGACGCAAGATGCTGCCCGTGATCAGAAACGAGCCCACCGCGTAGCGTATGTTGTAGGAGACGATGACGAGGCTCTTCCTGCCTTCGACGCTGGCGGCATTCGCTGGCACAAAGCTGCCAAACTCGATTCCACTCGCAAGGTCGCTCACACCGCTCGCGCTCGCTTGTTCAATGGTAGCCATCCCCCTTATCTTTACGCGAACCCGCGTATATTGCAAAATCCTTTGCGCGTAATGAAAGGGAAGGGAACGGGAGATGAAACCATGAACAGCCACGTTCTGGCCGCCGTCGATGACATGTTTTTCGCGTCCAAGATTCGTGGATGCGCCGAGCAGTTGGGTGTAGATGTTCGTTTCATGCGAACTGCTGAAGCCGCTCTCGAATCTGCACGACGCGAGAGACCGTCGCTCGTCATCGTTGATCTACACTGGCAACGCGGCGACCCGTTTGCCCTCGCCGAAGCGTTGAAAGCCGATGAGCACTTGCGCGACGTGCCGCTCGTTGGTTTCTTCTCTCACGTTCAAACGGCATTGCAGCGCCGGGCTGAGCAAACAGTATACGACCGCGTGATGCCGCGATCCGCTTTCACGAAACAGCTTCCTGAAATTCTAAGGGCGTGACTGAGAAGGGGCGATTTAAACGCAAAGGACGCAAAGTTCGTTCGCAAAGGGCGCAAAGAGGTTGAATCCTTTGCGCCCTTTGCGAAAACCTTTGCGTCCTTTGCGTTTAAATCTCAACTCATAGGCTCGACGATGAGCTTCCCGCGTATCATATTCATGCCGCAGGTGAAGGTGAATTCGCCCGGCTTATCGGGCGTAAACTCAATGGCAGTCGTCTTGAAGGCTGGCAACTCGCGCGCGATACCGAAATCGCCGAAGATCACCTGCTCGCTGCAAGAATCTGTCTCGTCGCGATAGAAGTTGAAGCGCACGGGCACGCCCTCGCGCACGACGACGACATCCGGCGAGTAACCGCCGCGCACGGTGACACGGACTTCCTGCACGCCGCCCGCAGCGGTTTCAGCCGCGACCCGCTCACGCTCGCCGAAGAAGTACCAGACGACGAAGGCGATCAGGGCGCAGCCTCCGAGGACAACAGTAATTTCCGTCGAATCCATTCTCAGTTACCTCCGAAAAGCGCTCACGGCTTGAAGCGCCGCAGCCGCAGGCTGTTGGTGACGACAGAGACGCTCGAAAGCGACATCGCGGCGCTGGCGATGACGGGCGAGAGCAGCCACCCGGTCAACGGATATAGTAGACCTGCGGCGATGGGGATGCCGACGATGTTGTAGATAAAAGCCCAGAAGAGGTTCTGCTTGATGGTGCGAATGGTCGCGCGCGAGAGGCGTATGGCGGTCGCGACGCCGCGCAGGTCGCCCTTAATGAGCGTGATATCAGAGGCTTCAATCGCCACGTCCGTGCCCGTCCCGATGCTGATGCCCACATCTGCCTGTGCCAGCGCAGGAGCATCATTGATCCCGTCTCCGACCATGCCGACCAGTTTCCGCTCCTGCTGTAGACGCTTGATCTCTGCGGCCTTTCCTTCGGGCAGCACTTCCGGCAGCACGCGCTGGACGCTGACCTGACGGGCGACTGCCTCAGCCGTGCGACGGTTGTCGCCCGTCATCATCACTACGTCCAGGCCGAGACGCTGCATCGCCGCGATAGCTTCTTTTGATTCCGGCTTGACCTGATCGGCAACGGCGAGCAGACCCGCCAGACGCCCGTCTATCGCCACGTACATTGGCGTCTTCCCTTCAGTCGCGAGAGCCGTCGCGCGTTCCATGAATTCATCTGGCCGGACGCTGCGTTCCTGCATCAGCTTCTGGTTTCCGAGAAGGATACTGCGGCCTTCAACCTGAGCTTCGATACCGTGACCTGCGATGGCTTTGAAATTGACGGCTTCGGCCAGTTCGAGGCCGCGCTCCCTTGCGGCGCGCACGATGGCTTCACCGAGAGGGTGTTCGCTGCCGCGTTCAGCCGATGCGACGATCCGCAACAACTCCTGTTCGCTCATCCCCGGAGCATCTTCAGCCATGACAACGTCTGTCAACGCTGGTTCCCCGCGCGTAATAGTGCCCGTCTTGTCGAGCACGATCACGCGTAGCTTGTGCGCCGTCTCAAGCGATTCGCCTCCTTTAATCAGCACGCCGAACTGCGCGCCCCTGCCCGTGCCGACCATGACGGCAGTCGGCGTGGCGAGCCCGAGTGCGCATGGGCAAGCGATAATCAGCACAGAGACGAAATTGACGAGCGCCATCGTAAAGCGCACGTCTTCGGGCGCAGCGACGAACCAGATGACGAAGGTTGCAATGGCTACACAGATCACCACCGGCGTGAAGATGCCGCTCACGACATCCGCCATGCGCGCGATGGGGGCTTTCGACCCCTGCGCGTCCTGCACCAGCTTGACGATCTGTTGCAGCGCAGTCTCCTTGCCCACGCGCGTCGCCTTGAACTTGAACGTGCCAGTCTTGTTGAGTGTCGCGCCGAAGACTTCGTCACCCAGGGCTTTCTCCACAGGCATGCTCTCGCCCGTCAGCATCGATTCGTCAACCGCTGATGCTCCGTCCACAATCACACCATCGACAGCGATCTTCTCTCCCGGCCTGACAATAATGATGTCGCCCGGCATAACCTCTTCGACCGGCACGTCGATCTCGCCTGCATCAGTGGCAACGCGAGCAGTCTTCGCCTGTAACCCGATCAGACGGCGTATCGCGTCGCTCGTCTCTCCCTTCGCGCGCGATTCCAGCATCCGACCCAGGAGAATGAGCGCGATGATGACGCTCGCCGCTTCGAAATAGACTGGAGGCATCGCAGCTTCAGTCATTCCGGCCATGCCAGCCATGGCGTCATCGCTCGCCGCACGGGCGAAGAAGCCTGGCGCGATGGTCGCGGCCAGAGAGTAGAGATAGGCAGCGCCCGTCCCCGTAGCGATCAGTGTGCTCATGTTCGCCGCGCGGTGGCGTAAGGCAGCCCAGGCGCCTGTGAAGAAATCCCTGCCAGAGTAGAAAACGACGGGCGTAGAGAGCGCCAACTGAAGCCAGTTCACGCCTGTAAAATTTAAGAAAGAGAAGCGGCCATGCGACATCGCAATGAAGAGCACGGGCGCGGACAGCACAGCCGCAAACCAGAACTTACGCTGAAGCGCACGGTACTCAGCCCTGCGCGCAGCCTGCTCGGCATCCTCAAACGCCTCTTCACCCGTCACCTCACGCACTCGATAGCCGAACTCTTCAATCGCACGACGAATCTTCCGGGCATCTGTTGCGCCCTGTAGGTATTCAACGCGTACCTCCAACGTCGCCAGATTGAAAGAGGCGTTTGTCACGCCGTCGAGCGCATGAAGGCGCTTCTCCAGGGGCTGGCTTGAACCGGCAGGACGCGCCGAATCGTCAACGATGAAATCGGCGCGCCCGCTCGCGCCCGCCCCGTAACCCATGTCCTTCACCGTTTTGATTAACTCGCGTATGCCGGTCGATTCGGGTTTGTATTCGACCGTGGCGCGCGAAGTGGCGAAGTTGACCGAGGCGCTGGTGACGCCCGCAGCTTTCGAGAGCTTGCGCTCGATGCGACGGGCGCAGGCAGCGCAAGTCATACCCGTAATCGGAAGATCAACGCGCTCGCCTGCACCCTCCGTTGGGGGGTGCGTTTGATGCGACTGCATCTGAGTCGCTACCGGATCGAACACCTTATTCATCTTTCCCATCCTGCTTCCTGCGCTTTTCGCCCTCTCTCTTTCTGACAGCTCGTTGCGGTGTCAAAGGGTTTTTAATATGCGTCCCTTCGATCAGCCCGCAGATGTGTCCCTTGACATCGCCTGAGCGTTCCCACTCGGCGAGCGCTTCCGAAAGCTCCTTCCGATAGCGGCGCATCTGTGCCATACGCTCGTCCAGTTCTGCTAAGCGCCGCCGCACTACTTCGCGCACAGCAGCGCAGGGGCTCTCACCGGAATCTTTCTCCGCGATGATCTGCCTGATCTCTTCGAGCGAGAAACCCAGCACCTGAGCGCGCTTGATGAAAGCCAGCCGCTCAAGCACCTCGCTGTCATACATTCGATAACCATTGCCGGAGCGCGCCGGACGGCTCAGGATGCCGCTCTTCTCATAGAAACGCAGCGTCTCAATGCCAATGCCGCTTCGCTTCGACACCTCGCCGATCTTCAGCCTTTGCCGTGGCTCTAGATCAGCCTGTTGGAACGATTTTGTTGCCTTGCTCACTCGCTGTCTGTTCCTTTCTGAACTCTGACTATTCCTATGATAAACCCTGTAGTCGAATACAGAGTCAAGCCCCCAGCGAAAAAAGAGCCCCGGCAGGGGCGGCATAACAGTAGCCCACGGCGTGAGCCGTGGGATTGATAAGTATAGAATCAATGAGCGAGCCCCGGCAGGGGCGACATAATCTCATCTTGAGATTATGTCGCCCCTGCCGGGGCTCTTTTTTCGTTTTCTAAATGTTTACCCACTCCTCAAGTCGTGGGCTACTGATATATCGCCGCTGCCGGGGCTCTCTTGTGCCGCGTTCACTAACTTACGCCCTTCACACAACCGCAATTGGTTTGCCTGCTGGTTAAGCGACAGGCGTCGGCGCGATCACTTCATGGATGGCGCGGACTTCGTCTATCAATTGATCGTACTGTTCAAGGGTCAGCGCCTGCGCCCCGTCCGACAGCGCGCGCTCCGGTTGGTCGTGAACCTCTATGATCAGTCCGTCCGCGCCGACAGCCACTCCGGCGCGAGCCAGCGGCGTCACCATATAGTTTTTGCCCGTGCCGTGCGAAGGATCGACGATGACCGGAAGATGCGAGATGCGGCGCACAGCCGGAATGGCCGCCAAATCCAGTGTGTTGCGCGTGTGCTGGGCGAAGGTGCGCACGCCGCGCTCGCACAGGACGACGTTGTAGTTTCCCTCGGCCATGATGTACTCAGCCGCCAGCAGCCATTCATCGAGCATCGCGGCCAGGCCACGCTTCAGAAGCACAGGCAGGTGCGAGCGACCAGCGCGCTTGAGCAAAGTGTAGTTCTGCATGTTGCGCGCTCCGATCTGGATCATGTCGCCGTAGCGCTCGACCAGATCGACTCCCGATTCGTCGAGCGCCTCCGTGACGATCTTCAATCCGTACGCCTCGCGCACTTCGGCCAGGATTTTCAAGCCCTCTTCGCCGAGACCCTGAAAAGCATAAGGCGAGGTGCGCGGCTTGAATGCTCCACCGCGAAAGAAGCGCGCGCCGCTGCGACGAACGCGCTCGGCGACGCTGAAAGCCTGTGCGTGACTTTCGACGGCGCACGGCCCGGCGATGATCGCCAGCTCGCTCCCTCCAATCTGGGCGTCGCCGACGCGTACGATGGTCTTCTCAGGCCGAAGGTCGAGCGTAATCAGCTTGTACGGCTTGCTGACCCGAATCGCCTCGGCCACGCCCGGCAAATTTTCGAAACGCGTGGCATCAACCGCGCCCTGATTGCCTGTAATGGCAATGGCCGTGCGTTGCGCGCCCGGTAAAGGATGCGCGCGATACCCCAAATCTGTGACGACGCTCACGACCTCCGCAATCTCGCTCTCGGTCGCGTCCGTCTTCATTACAATGAGCATATGTTTCTCCGAAATAACAGTCTGAAGTCTGGAGTCAGGAGTCTAAAGTCAAAGGCAATAGTTTTTCTCTTGACTCCAGACTTCAGACTCTAGACTCCTGACTTTCAAAAGTACAGTGAAGGTATGTATCAACGACGCACAGTAGTTTACATCCTCTCAGGGACGATGATGCCGAGCGTGCCGAGCGCAGAGGTCAGTTGACGCCTTGCGACATCGGCCACCGTAATCAAGACGGCTCGTCGCGCCTCGTTTTCCTCACCCATAATACGATGACGGTGATAGAAAAGATTGAAGGCGCGAGCCAGGTTGAAAGTGTACCTGGCAAGCTGCGCCGGTTCATTCATGGCTGCCGATTGAGCGAGGGCTTCATCAAGTCTGGCTGCGAGCGTGACGAGCGACCAGATTTCGTCGCCGCTCTCGCCTTCAAAGATGCTCGCCACCTCCTGCTTGACCTCACTCCCAACTTGTCCTGCCTCCCGCATCAACTCACTTGCAGAGACGAGCATCGCCCCATCCAATTTGCGGAAGATCGAGTTGGCGCGCACGGCTGAGTACTGGCAGTACGGGCCGGTCTCGCCTTCGAAGGAAAGCGCCTCCTTGAAATCGAAGGCGATGACGGAGTTGCGCGTGAACTTCAAAAGGAAGTAGCGCAACGCTCCAACCGCGATGGCATGCGCCGTCGCCCCCCGCTCTTCGGCGGACAGTTCCGGGTGACGAGCTTCGACCTCGCGCCGCGCGTCCTCTTCGAGCCGGTTGATGAGATCGTCTGCTTTGACGCCGACCCCTTTGCGCCCGCTCATCTCTACGAAGGGGCGTGCGCGATCCTCTTCGCTCAGCTCCAGCCCCAGCTCTTCGCAGGCAGCGATGGAGAGCGCCACCATCTCGTAGCTCAAGTGTACGCTCGCCTCTTCACCAACATCCGGCGCGACCATCGCGACACCGCGCCGCACAACCTCCTGCGTGTAGGACTGGCGCGCGTCGATGACATTGTAGACGGTCGCACCTCCGCCGAAATGTGGCCGCGTCGCGACGCCTAACAGCTCGCGCGTGTCGGAAGGGCCGAGCGCCTGTTCCGGCGATGTCATCCAGACCGTGTGGCCGTCCGGGTATTTACGGAACGGCCTGTAGTTGAAATCGAGGCCGAGGCGCCCGAGTTTCCAGAGTTGATAGGCGATGTCCTTGCCCGTGTAAGTGACCGTGCCGTTGGAGCGGACGATGACCTTGTCTGCCTCGTGCTCGTCAGTTCCCGTATGCGACTCGAAGGGCATCACCCAGCAGCCTTTGTTGCGCCCTTCCGTCTGATAGTAGATCGCGCCAGTCTCCTTCATCAGCTCGAAGGCGCGCTCCCACAGGTGCAGATGCAGAATCTCCGACTCGCGCGCCAGCAGGTCGTAGCCGATGTCTAACCGCTCCATAGTATCCAGAATGCGTTCGACGTTGCGCGTCGCCACGTAATCCGCCAGCTCAGCCGTAGGGTTGTTGCCTTCCTCTATGGCATGCAGCGTCTGTGTGCGCAGGCGCAGTTTCTCCTGATCCGGCTCGCCGTTCGGGTCGTTGTTGCGATAGAAGAGGCCGACACGCGTGTACAAGTCCCAGCAGTAATAATCGAAGGGTTGCTCGGGGGGAAGCTGACGGTCTAGAGCCTTGATGTCGTCGAGCGTCATGTGCTCGATGTGCATGAAACCGACGACCACATCGGCCACCTGCACGCCCGTGTTGTCTATGTAGTTCTGGACTTCGACGCGCTCTCCACGGGCGCGGAGCACGCGCACGAACGTGTCGCCCAGCACGGAGTTGCGTACGTGGCCGATGTGCGCGGCCTTGTTCGGATTGATGCTCGTATGTTCGACCATGCGCTTGGGACGTGCAGCGTCCGATAACGCCTGCCTGTCCTGTACGCATGTGACTTCTGCGGCAGAGAAGCGTGAGAGAAAGACCGCTCGATCATAAAAAACGTTAAGGTAGCCCGCGCCTGCCACTTCAACGCGCGCCACTCCTTCCGTTGATTCCAGCGCCGCCCTGAGTTGCTCGGCGATGGCACGCGGCGCACGTTTTTCACCCATCGTTTGTTTGATCTGCTTCGCCAGCTCGAACGCAACCGGAAAGGCCAGGTCACCAAGCGCCGTGCGCGGTGGAACTTCTGCGCTCACCTGTTCAAGAGCGACCCCGAATGTTTCCAGCGCAGCCGCCTGCAAGCGACGGCGCAATGTCTCCTGAAGCTCCTGCAAAGTCACTTCCATCAATTCCTTCACACTCTACATCATCATCAGCCGCAGCCCGAAAAGTAGACAGTATAGCGTAGCGCGCGTGCGCGATGCTAATGCGGGGAAAAGAGAGTATTGACCCGGGTTTCAACTCAACTCTCTGTGCAATCTCCGTGCTCTCTGTGTCTCTGTGGTGAGTCTACTTAAAAAAACACTTACCACCGCAGACCCGAGAGAACACGGAGGGGGCACAGAGAGTTGAGTTGAAACCGGGGTCACTAATGCATAGTGATTTAGTTTATCTTTTCCAGCGCGCTCTGCTACCATCCTGCTCTGAAGAGAATGCGGGCGAGCGAACAATCATCCATCTCCGAGCGTTTACGTAAGCGATTCGCGGGCGCACGGCGCGTCGTCGTTCTGACGGGCGCAGGCGTGTCTGCCGAATCCGGTGTGCCGACGTTTCGTGGCGGCGGAGGGTCAGCAGTCTGGAAGGGGATGCCCTTCAGCGTCATCTCGTCCGCCGGTATGCTCAAGAAAGATTTGCCGGAAGTCTGGGAGTGGTTTGATTACAGGCGCGGTGTGATTCGGGCTCTTTCACCTAACCCGGCGCACTTGCAGCTTGCGCGCTGGCAGGATCATTTTGAAGACTTCACACTCGTTACACAGAACATAGACGGCTTACACGAACGGGCTGGCTCGCGCGATGTTCTGGAGCTTCACGGCAACATCTGGCGCGCTCGCTGCTCATCGTGCGGCTCTCGACGCGACCTGCGGGAAGACGATGACCTTGTGCGCCCTCCTGTCTGTCGCGATTGTGCAGACGTGCTGCGCCCGGATGTCGTTCTCTTCGGCGAGATGCTGCCTGCGGGAGTTTTTGAGCGCGCGTTAGAGATGACGGAAGTCTGTGACCTGTTCTTCGTCATAGGCACTTCGGCTGTCGTCTACCCGGCGGCGGCGTTGCCCGAGATAGCCAAGCGTGCTGGGGCCTACACGGTGGAGATCAATACGGAAGCGACGCCGCTCTCAGGTCTCTGCGATGAAGTGATTACCGGGCGGGCTGGCGAAATCCTGCCGCAGTTTGAGTTGAGTTAAAGATTGATCCTTATAACCGGATTTCTTGGGTCGGCTGCAAGGGCTCATCTATATCAAGAGGCCGCTAAAGTGCTAAGAAACTGTTTGAGAAGTCCCGTCAGGACTTGTCAAACAACTTCTAACTGGCCGCTTGGGTTATTTACTATTTACCATTTACTATCTGCTCATCCATGAGGGTTCTTTACTTAGACTGTTTCGCCGGAGCGAGCGGCGATATGATTCTGGGTGCGCTGGTGGGCGCAGGGCTCGAAACGCGTCTCCTGACGGAACAACTCGCGCTGCTCAATGTTTCGGGCTACGAAGTTGAGTTCAGTATCACCGACCGCTCCGGCATCAGCGCGACACGGGCGCACGTTCGCACGTCGCAGGAGCACGCCCATCGCCACCTCGCTGATATTCTCAAGATCATTGATGAATCGCGTTTGAGCGCGAATGTGAAGGAGCGCGCGGCGCGAATCTTCACGCGTCTGGCCGAAGCGGAAGCGCGCGTGCACAATCAAGCAATCGACTCAGTACATTTCCATGAAGTCGGTGCGCTTGATGCCATCCTGGATGTCGTCGGCGCATGCATAGGCTTTGAAGCGCTTGGCGTCGAGCGCTTCGTCTCGTCTGCGCTCCATGTCGGCAGCGGATGGGTAGAGATGGCGCACGGACGCTTCCCCGTCCCGCCGCCTGCCGTCGCAGAGCTGCTAAAAGGCGTGCCTATCTATTCATCTGACATCGTTGGCGAACTGGTGACGCCGACAGGGGCAGCGATCATCAGCACTATTTGTGGAGAGTACGGCGGGCTCCCGCAGATGCGAGTCGAAAGCACAGGATACGGTGCGGGCGCGCGTGAGTACGAACGTTTCCCAAACGTGCTGCGCGTGATGCTTGGAGAAACGGAGGCGAGCGAAAGCCGTGTGGAGGAGCGTCTCTTGATGATCGAGACGAATATAGACGACATGACGCCGCAGCTCTTCGGCTACCTGATGGAGCGTGCGTTTGAGCGTGGGGCGCTTGATTGCTACTTCACGCCCGTACAGATGAAGAAGAACCGCCCCGGCGTGCTCGTCTCCGTGCTGTGCCGCGCAATAGATAGTGATGCCATGTGCGAGCTGCTCTTCAAGGAGACGACGACGCTCGGCGTGCGCATCTCGGAGGTTGCGCGGCGCACACTCAAACGCGAGTGCCAGACTGTCTTGACGCCCTACGGGCAGATTGATGTTAAAGTGGCGAGCGTGAATGGTGGTATAAAATACATGCCTGAGTACGAGCAATGCCGTGAGGCGGCGCAGCGTGCGGGCGTCACGCTGCGGCAGGTTGAAGCGGCAGCGAGAGAGGCTTTCGCCAGCTTGCGGCAATCGGGATCAAGGAAGTCAAACGATCAAGAGTGAGGATAAATGGAGACGCAGATTTCAACCGCCGCGCCGGATGAGAAGGTCGAAGACGAGCAGCGCCGTCATGAGGTCGATCTTGAGTTGATCGCGCGCGGCGTGCGACTGATCCTCGAAGGCATCGGGGAAGACCCGGATCGCGCCGGTTTGCAGCGCACGCCGGAGCGTGTCGCTGAGATGTTCGCAGAGCTGACCGCAGGGATGCACGAAGACCCGCAAAGTCACGTCATTCCGCTTCCCGGAGATACGCACGACGAGATGGTGATCGTCAAAGACATCAGCATCGCCTCGATCTGCGAGCATCATCTAGCGCCGTTTGTAGGGCGCTGCCACATCGCCTACATTCCCAAGAAGGGGCGCATCCTTGGGCTCTCCAAGCTGGCGCGTCTGGCCGAGACGTTTGCGCGACGCTTGCAGGTGCAGGAGCGTCTGACTTCGCAGATCGCCAACACGCTTTACGAAGGCTTGAAGCCCCTCGGCGTCATGGTCGTAATTGAAGCCGAGCATACCTGTATGACGCTTCGAGGCGTGAAAAAACCCGGCGCGATCACTGTCACCTCCTGCGTCCTCGGCGGCTTTCGCAAAGACCCGCGCACGCGCGCGGAAGCGATGGCGCTGATTAAGGGGAACAGTGGGAGTTGAGATAGGGAACCCGTCCGTTAAGATTAGTAAATAAGCGGCGACTCTTGTTCGTCCCGTCAGGGACGGTTGATACTAGCCCAGCGATTTATCGCTGGGAAGAGGTTGAGGAAACGGGCCTAGTCCCGTAGGGACGGCTGAAATTATCGCGTTCAGGTTCAGCCGTCCCTACGGGACTACTGTGGTGGGTTGCGTCGTTCCCAGCGATAAATCGCTGGGCTAATATCAGTCGCCCGCTACGCGGGCGGAAAACTTCGCATCTGGTTCACTGAGCTTAAAAACAATGATGAAGAGGATGAATGTCATACTTGCCGCGCTACTCATCGCCCTGCTCGCTTCGAGCGTCGTCCCGCAGCAGCGGAAGAGTGCGCCCGCGCGGATCAACGAAAACGCTGTGCGCGCCCATATCAAATATCTCTCCGACGACCTGTTGGAAGGACGTGGCCCGGGCGCGCGGGGCGGCGATCTGGCCGCCAAGTATATCGCCACGCAGCTTGAGGCGTTGGGCTTGAAAGGAGCGGGCGCACAGGGCAGTTTCTTTCAGCCCGTCTCGCTCGTCGGCGTCAAGGCCGACCCGCAGACGAAGCTCACCATCGAGGCCAAAGAGCGAAAAGACGCGCGCGAGACCTTCAAGTTCGCTGACGAGTTTGTCGCCTTTACCGGCGCGCAAACCGAACAGGTGGCGATCCAGAGCGATCTGGTCTTCGTCGGTTATGGCATCAATGCGCCGGAGCAGAAGTGGAACGACTACAAGGGTGAGCCGCAGGATTACCGAGACAAGATTCTCGTCATCATGGTCAACGATCCGCCCGCGACACAGGCTGAGCCCGGCCTGTTCGGAGGACGCGCGCTGACCTATTACGGTCGCTGGACGTACAAATTCGAAGAGGCAGCACGGCGCGGCGCAGCCGGGGTGATCCTGCTTCATACGGACGAGTCTGCGGGCTATCCCTGGAGCGTCGTCCGCACCTCCAACGGCTCATGGCGCTTCGACATTGCGCGCGGCGCGGGAGATCAGACGCCGTTTCTCAAGATGCGCGCGTGGATGACCAATGAGGCGGCGCGCCGCATGATGCAGGTCGCAGGTCTTGACCTGGATGCTTTGCGCAAGCAGGCCGCGTCGCGCGACTTCAAGCCCATCCCCTTGCGCCTGCAAGGCTCGATCAATCTCAACAGCGAATTGAAGCGCGTCGAAGCGCCGAACGTCGCGGGCGTCCTGGAGGGGCGCGACGCGAAACTGCGCGACCAGTATGTCATCTACTCCGCGCACTGGGATCACTTCGGCATCGGCGAGCCAAATAGCAAGGGCGACCGCATCTATAACGGCGCGCTCGATAATGCGACCGGCGTGGCCTGCGTCCTGGGGATAGCCGAAGCCCTATCGAAGCTACCGTTGAATGAGAGGCAGCGACGCTCTATTCTGTTCCTTCTCACGACCGCCGAAGAACAGGGGTTGCTCGGCGCGGAATGGTACGCGCGTCATCCGCTCGTGCCGCTCGCGAAAACCGCCGCCAACGTCAATCTGGATTCGATGAACATACTGGGTGTGACGCGAGACTTCGTGCCGCTCGGCGCTGAGCGCTCGTCGCTCAAGATGGTGGTTGAGACAATCGGGCGCGAGATGGGGCTCCAGGTCGGAAGCGATCCGCGCCCGGAACAGGGCTCTTTCTATCGCTCGGATCACTTCCCGTTTGCTAGGGCGGGCGTGCCCTCGATCAGCCTCGAAGGCGGCAAAGATTTCGTCGGCCACACGCCGGACTGGGGCGAGAAGCAGTTTGAAGCCTACAACACGGCCAACTATCACCAGCCCTCGGATGAATACAGCGATGCCTGGAACTTTGAAGGCATGATGCAGGAAACGGAGATCGCGCTTGACCTCGGCCTGCGCATCGCCAACATGGACGAGATGCCGCACTTCAACGCTACGGACGAATTCGCCAGCGCGGATAAGAACAGATGAAGAGCGTAATCTGCGCCCTCTGCGAAACCCTTTGCGCACTTTGCGTTTGAAAGCCTCTTTAACCGCAAAGGACGCAAAGGAAAAGCGCGCAAAGGGCGCAAAGCCATCACGATGAAAACCTTTTACGTCACAACACCGATCTATTACGCCAACGATGTGCCGCATCTGGGGAGTCTGTACACGACGATT
This sequence comes from Pyrinomonadaceae bacterium, assembly GCA_036386415.1. Taxonomy (GTDB): domain Bacteria; phylum Acidobacteriota; class Blastocatellia; order Pyrinomonadales; family Pyrinomonadaceae; genus DASVVT01. Next base: position 29,838 of record DASVVT010000086.1, on the reverse strand, counting down.
GTGGCCGATAGCCTTCGGCGCTACAAACGCCAGCGTGGCTTTGAGACCTACTTTCTGACGGGCACGGATGAGCACGGCATCAATATACAGAGGGTCGCGGAGCGGAAAGGGCTGACGCCGAAAGAGTATGTTGACGGGATCGTCAACCAGTATAAGAAGATGTTCGCCATGTTCGGACTTGACACGGAGCATGGAGGCTTCGACATCTTCATGCGTACGACCGAGCCGTTTCATTACCAGGGGGTCAGCGAGCTGTGGCGGCGCGTGGCGCGTTCCCGCACCCCGCACGGGCGCGAGGCGATCTACAAGGGACACTACGAGGGCTGGTTCTGCGCTTCGTGTGCGGCATATAAGACGGAGGATGAATACGAGAAGCCTTTGCGTGAGGGTGATCCGCCGACGTGTCTGGATCATCCGGGAAAGGCGCTCGACCGCGTTTCGGAAGAGAGCTACTTTTTCCGGCTCTCGGATTACTCGGATGCCTTGCTCTCTCTCTACCAAGAGCGCCCGGACTTCATCCGACCAGAAGCGCGTCGCAACGAGGTCGTCAACTTCGTGCGCAGCGGCCTTCAGGATTTATCTGTCAGTCGTCAAAGAACCTCTGTCAGTTGGGCTATCCCAGTGCCGGACGATCCACAGCATTCGATCTACGTCTGGTTCGACGCGCTCTCGAACTACATCACGGCCATAGGCTTCGGCAACGAGGAGCGCTCGTCGGTCGTGGGCTTCGAGAAATTCTGGCCTGCTGTCCACCTCGTCGGCAAAGACATCCTGCGCTTTCACGCCGTCTACTGGCCTGCCTTTCTGCTGGCCGGAGGATTAGAGCCGCCGCGCATGGTCTTCGCTCATGGGATGTGGCAAGACCCCACGGGGCGCAAGATGGGCAAATCGCTTGGTAACACGGTCGACTTAAACGTATTGCCTCGCTTCTTCTCAAACGATGCCATACGCTACTTCTGCCTGCGCGAGATGGTCTTCGGGCAGGATAGCCGCTTCGTGTACGAGGCCATCATCGAGCGCACGAACGCAGACCTTGCAAGCGGGCTCGGCAATCTCTCAAGCCGTACGCTGACGATGATCCAGCGATACTTCGATGGTCTTATTCCCTCGCCGCGTATTAGTGAAGATAAGTACCTGGCGGCCAAGCGCGCGGGCGTTGATACGGACGCGGGGGCTATCGCCTCCGTGCTCGAACACGCCAGAGATCAGTTCTCGATGCACTTCGATGACTACGCTTTCAGTCGCGCTCTGGAAGCAGCCTGGGTCATCGTCGCACGCATTGACAAGATGATCTCGGACGCGAAGCCCTGGGAGCTGGCGAAAGACCCTGAGCAACAACAGATGCTCGGAGCGGTGCTCTACAGGGCAGCCGAAGCGATACGCTGGCTGGTCGTCATGCTTCATCCTGTGATGCCTGAGGCGACCAAAGAGATTTCAAGGCAGCTCGGGCTGGAAGTTGATCTGGCGCATGCCGATCCTGCCGGGCTTGCCTGGGGAGAATTAAAGGAGGGAGCGCGGATAAATGAGATCAATCCGGTCTTTCCGCGTCTGGATAAGAAGGGAACCATGACTGAAATTTTGAAGGGTCTAGCGCATACAGGAGCACATGCTACCGAAGCCGATGCGGTCAAAGACGCTCCGGGCAGAACCGACACCAGGCCGGAGCCTCCCATGCAGGGCGCAACGGAAGCGGATGCCGTCCCCGCCGCCGCAGCTTCTGAAGCAGAGGGGGTCGTCAATTACATAGAGATCGGCGACTTCGCCAGGGTCGATCTGCGCGTCGGTGAAATCCTGACCGCCGAGCGCATTCCGAAATCCGATAAGCTCCTGCGCTTCACCATCGATCTGGGCGAAGCAGAGCCGCGCCAGGTGCTGGCCGGTATCGCCGAGTACTATGAACCGGAGAAGATGATCGGGCGCAAAGTCGTCGTCGTCGCGAACCTCAAGCCGCGTAAGCTGCGTGGCTTCGAATCGCAGGGCATGATCCTCGCCGCCTCCATCGGCGAAGAAGGCAGACCCGTCATCGCCACCTTCACCGAAGATGTCCCGAACGGAGCGAGGCTGAAATGAATGGAAGTAGACAGTAGACAGTAGCCAGTAGCCAGTAGACGCTTCGCGTGGCTGCTGCTGTCGCTGATACCTTGACGATGCGATACTTCTTTCTTTTCTACTGGCTACTGACTACTGACTACTGTCTACTTGCTTATGCTTTTCGTCGATTCGCATGCGCACATTGATGGTGAAGAGTACGATGGCGACCGCGACGAGGTGATTGCGCGTGCCGGAGAGGCCGGGGTGCGTGCGATTCTGAATGTTGGGACGGGCGATCCGCACAGCGGGGCTTTGGAACGTGCGGTCGCGGTGGCCGAAAGTTACGCGGGCGTTTATGCGGCGGTGGGTGTGCACCCGCACGACGCAAAGCTGTTTGATGAGAGAGCCGCCGAGCGTATCGGGCAATTAGTAAGAAACAGCTCGCGCGTTATCGCTTGGGGCGAGATTGGGCTCGATTATCATTACGATCATTCGCCGCGCGAAGTGCAGCGGGGGGTGTTCGTCAAACAGTTGCAGATGGCGCGCCGCGCCGCGCTGCCGGTCATCATCCACTCGCGCGAAGCGGATGAGGATACGATGAGCATCCTGCGTGGGGAATGGGGCGCGCACGAGCCCTTCGGCATCATGCATTGCTTCGGAGGCGGGATGGAGATGGCCGAGCATGTTCTGGCGCTTGGCTTCATGATCTCGTTTGCGGGCAACGTGACATTTAAAAAGGCCGAAAATCTTCGCGAGATTGCGCAGCATGTCCCGTTGGATCGCCTGCTGATCGAGACCGATTGCCCGTATCTCACGCCCGTGCCGTTTCGCGGGCGGCGCAACGAACCCGCGCGCGTGGTAGAGGTCGCGCGTTGCCTCGCAGAACTACGCGGCATGGAGTTAGAGGAGATGGGACGCGTCACGACCGGCAACTTCATGCGGTTCTTCAATCTTGAACAGGCATGCGCAGAGCAGCCGCCGCCGCCGCTACAGCAGCCCGACGTAGGTCGCGCGTAGCTGAAGAAAGAGGGAAGGGGTATCGGGACAGTTTCAAATTAAAGCGCTGCTCATGATCGGCTCATAATTTCAAATTCACTCATTGAGGAGGAAAGAGAAGCTTTCGCCATCGCTCCGTTTGATGTTATGCTCGATCCGGTTCGACAAGGGGCGCGCGCTTTTTCTGAAAAGAGATTCAATGCTTCGATATGATTTCAGGAAGAGAGCGCGTTAGCTTTGTGGGAGGATTCAAGCGGGGGGCGCAGGGCGTTTACGGACTCTTATGGCTCAGCAAAATTCATTCGACATCGTCTCGCAGGTTGATCGTGCTGAAATCAGCAATGCGATCAACCAGACGATGAAAGAAGTACAGCAGAGGTTTGACTTCAAGGGCAGCTCGGCCGCCGTCACGCTCGAAAAAGAGGAACTGGTATTAACTGCCGAAGATGAGACGCGGCTGCGCAACATGAACGACATCCTACAACAAAAATTGGTGCGCCGCAGCGTTCCGCTCAAAGCCTTGAGCTACGGGAAGGCCGAACCGGCGGCGGGCGGCACACTTCGCCAACATGTCTCCATACAGCAGGGCATTCCGCAGGAGAAGGCTAAGGAGATCGTCAAGTTCATTAAAGACACGAAAGCGAAGGTGCAGGCCGCCATTCAGGGCGACATTGTGCGCATCACAGGCCGTGATCGCGACACCTTGCAGGACGTGATCGCGAAACTCAAGGCCAGGGATTTTGGCATCGACATGCAGTTTACAAACTATCGTTCGAACTGAAAGCAGATGTCAGATGCTAGATGTTAGATGTCAGTTCTTGATTTTACTAGCATCTAGCATCTGACATCTACCATCTCTCTCTTATGCAAACGTCAAGTCACACAGCCGCCATTGAAGAGCCGCAGTTGACGGCGCGGCGCATCTTCAGTCTCATCGCTTCGGAGCTTAATCTGGTCGAAGCGGAGTTTGAGCGGCAGGCGCGCTCCAACATACAGGTCATCGCGTACCTGGGCGATTACCTGCGCGCTTCGGGCGGCAAGCGTGTGCGCCCGGCGCTCTTGATCCTCTCAGACTATGCGGTCGGCGGCGACGCGGCGAAATACAACACCATACGCATGGCCGCCGTCATGGAGTTTCTGCACACGGCGACGCTGGTGCACGACGACATCATCGATAACGCGGAGACGCGCCGCAATCGCCCTTCGATCAATTCGCGCTTCGGCAATCAGACCGCCGTCCTGATGGGCGACTGGCTCTACATGTCCGCCTTTGAAACCAGCCTGGCCGAACGCTCTCTGCCGATCCTGGACATCCTGACCGCCGTGACGCGAAAGATGACCGAGGGCGAGCTCTTACAGCTCACCCTGCTCGGACGCACGGACATCTCCGAAGCACAGTATTTTGATGTCCTGCAACGGAAGACGGCCTTCCTCTTTAGCGCCTGCTGCGAGATCGGCGCGATCCTGGGCGGAGCCGATGCCGAGAGACAGCTTGCGCTCAGAGAGTACGGCATGAACCTGGGAACGGCGTTTCAATTGATCGACGACCTGCTGGATTTCACGGCCAGTGATGAGGTGCTGGGCAAAGCGGCGGGCGTTGATCTTCTCGAAGGGAAGCTGACGCTGCCCCTCATCTTACTGCTGCAAAAAGATCCGTCGATGAGAAGGGACGTGCAGACAGTCATGCGGGAAGGAAGCTACAGCGAAGTGTCGCGTGCCAGCCTGCTTCGCTCGGTCGAGCGGGCGGGCGCGCTTGAGCGTGCGCGGAGGCGCGCCTACGAGTATGCTGAGGCGGCGCGAAACGCTTTAGACCTTCTTCCCGACTCGGAATACAGCGACGCGCTGCGCTCGATCCCGACCTACATCATCGAGCGCGATAGATGAGGAGATTGCGGAATGCGGATTTCGGATTGCGGATTGAAAGATTTGAGATTTCAATTTCAGATTTTAGATTCAAAACCCTGAAGCGCTAATCCGCAATCCGAAATCCGCATTCCGCAATGGAGATGGATGGCTAACGAAAACCTGATTTCGACGCTCGAACAGAGCTTGCGCCAGGCGCGTGCGGCGCGTATGCGGCTCTCTGCGCGGCTCGCTGAGTTAGAGGCCGAGGCCGATACTGTGCGCGCCGAGTTGGCGGAGATGGATACGCTCGCCGGTCAGACGGAGGCCGCCATCTTTCGCCTGTTGACGTCCGTCTTAAGCTCCAATACTGCTCCGAGCCCCGTCTCGCCTACGGATGCCGAGATTGAAGCGGCGATGAGGCATGACCAGACGCGAGCCGGTGGGCAGGCGCAGCGAGTCGTCACACCGCGTCATACTATTCCGCCTGTGCGCGGAGATGTGGAAGTCAAGAGCGACCGCTTTATGGATCGCACCATCCCGCAGGCCACCACCATGCTGCTCAGAGAGGCGGGCGCACCGCTGCACGTCAACGAGATATACAATCGCCTGCTCGAAGGCGGCTTCAATTTCACAGGACACAATCCCACCATCAGCATCGCCGTCTCGCTTAACCGCAACGGGCGATTTCGCAAGGTCGCTCCGGGAACCTTCGATCTCGTCATGCGCGATGCCTCGCAAGCATCGTAGATGCGGTGAGTTGAGATCTAAACGCAAAGGGCGCGAAGTGCAGACGCACAGGGCGTGAAGAATCAACTCCTTTGCGAAAACCTTTGCGTCCTTCGCGTTTAAACCGCCCCTTTGTCGTCACGCGCTGAGAGCGATCATCCGACTTGAACCGTGAGCATGGAGATCGAGCCGCCGTCGAACCCTTCGACGGGGAAACTCACCTCGTCCGTTTCTCTGCGAAGCGCGAGCACATAGAGCAGCGGCAGGTAATGATCCGGGGTCGGCGCGGATAATTGCGCATCACGACCTAAAGCTTCATAGTTGACGAGCGGTTCATGGTCTCCTTCAAGCAATAGCTCTTTTGCCATCGCTTCAAAACGAACAGCCCAGTTAAGCGGCTCAACCGGATGACGCCCCCATGCATAGGCGTGCAGATTGTGGACGAGGTTGCCGCTTCCAATGACGAGCACACCCTCATCGCGTAGCTGCGCCAGTCGCCGCCCCGTCTCGTAGTGAAAGCTGGCCGGTTGCGTCTCGTCTATGCTGAGCTGCACCACTGGCACGTCCGCATCCGGGAAGACGTGACAGAGCACAGACCACGTTCCATGATCCAGCCCCCAACTGTGATCCAGATCGACGTGGACGGGCGCGAGCAGAGATTGAACACGAGCGGCAAGCTGAGGGTCGCCGGGCGCAGGATACAACACCTCGTACAACTCTCGCGGAAAGCTGCCGAAGTCATGGATCGTCCTTGGAGAAGCCATCGCACTGACAAGGGTGGCCGGCAGGTACCAGTGCGCGGAGATAGAGAGCACGGCGGAAGGGCGCGGGATAGAGGCTCCGATGGCAGCCCACCCTTCAGTCCACAGGTTGCTCGCCAGAGCGTTCATAGGGTTGCCGTGCCCGAAGAAGATGGCTGGCATTGGTCTGGTCATAGAAACACTCTCTTCAAGTTCAATAGTTCATTGAAGCCAACGCCGTCCGATCTGTTAAGTCCTGCGTCGCAGAAGACTGTCCAAGCTCCAGGGGCCTCCTCCCGCCGCTGCCAGGTACAGGAAAATGAAACAGAAGAGCACAGCCGGTTCGCCCTTATTCAAGTGCGGCCAGAATCCTCCCGGCGCGTGCGCCATGAAGTAGGCGACGGCCATCTCGCCCGCAAGGATAAACGCGACGGGGCGTGTAAAGAGTCCAAGGAGGACAAGTAGCCCGCCGAAGAATTCCAGTATGCCGCTCACACCGAACAGAGACATCAGTGGTGGCCCGCCGCCCGGCATGGGAGCAGGGAAGCCGAAGAGTTTCTGCGCGCCGTGCAACATAAAAAGAAACCCTGTGACGATTCGCAAGACGCTGAGCAAGCGGGGTGCCCAGGTGATATAGATTGTACTCAGGTTAGCCATCTCTTCCTCCAAATGTTTCCTTCAGCTCTTAGATCGGAGAAAAATTTTTTACTCGGCGCTAAAGCAGACCGGGGATCATATTTATCCAGACACATGCCCTGGAACGGTTAGCGTTACTCGTAGCGCTACACTATACTCTTTCGATGAAAATTTTTCTGCCGATGGAATATATATTATGCGAGCGATATTCTCGCCGCCGATTTCTTCAAACCTCCTTCGCTTGACATACAAAGGATATGACTTTAGTATGTCCGCGCTCAGATCTTCGTTTGCGAGCGCTCACGCGTTCTTGCCTCGCGCCGTCGATTAGCTTTCAAGTCACAAATCATTGATGCAGATTTCTTCTGCCGCAGTTTATCTTCGTTCGTGAAGCAAATATAGTTGTTTTATGTAACAGAGTGCGAGGCGTCTCTTCCAGAGCACAATCGGTGGGATACCGTCAGGAAGTATGCTGATGACTCTTGGGCGAAAATTCGAGCTAGGCTGCGGAGTAATGACAGGATTATTAGGGTTTCTAGTCGCCGTGTACATGCTTGTTAAAGATTATGAGGCAGCGAAACGCTTGGGCGATGAATATCCGTTGTCTCAAGCTTTCGCCGTAGCCCTGCTATTATTGGTATGCCCAAGCTTGATGGTAACTGCCGGGGCGTATCTACACGCCGTTTTACAGAGACCCTTCTGGGGACGCGCGATGATAATACTTGGTAGTCTGTTTCTAGTACTCTTGTTCCTCAGTGCCTTTATTACTCCGGGTTATCAAGACATAAGCTTCGTCTGGTTACGGCTATTGCTGATGACAACAGCGTTCATCTCCTTGACCTCATCGCTGATCGTACGTGGCGAGATATAGAGAGATAGCGCCGCCTAACAACAACTCCTTCAAGCACGACGCTCCGAAGCACTCCCCAGACAGTATTAACGGTGCTGGATAGGCTGTCTATATTTGCTGAACTGGAGCCAAAGTCTATCGAGTTCAGTGCAACCTCAAGGGCTGCCCGGTAGCCAAAATTTTGTTCAAGGATCATCTCCTGGGAAGCTAAAAGGAATCCTCATGAAAAAGAGACTAAAAAAAATTGCCCCCGTCATTTTTGCCGCCGTGGTTCTGTTATCTCTTGCTTCGGTGGCGCAGCCCCAAACTTCATCCTGCGATGGTAGCGCGATGCGTCGTTGCGTCGGGTTCAGCGGCTTGTACGGAGACATAACCTGGCGATTTAACCAGTATTGCACATCACCTGCCGGGGATACGTACTGCTACACGGACAATGCCTTAACCGCAACGTGTAAAGGTTGCATGCCGGCCACGGTTGATCACGGGATAGGCTGGGAGCACGGGGGCACTTCCCAGTGTTCGAATTTTGAGAAGCGGCTGGTGATAGAGTACGCGCAGCCGGTTGCCGACGTGGCGTGGATGATAATTGGCGCGAAGACAGTGACGGACAATCGGGGCTATACAGCACACCTCGACCCGCCGCGCGACGCCAAAGGTTATCCCCAGGGGGTGCTGGTCAAATTTCCGGGCAATGGCATTACAAGTATAACTGTGAGCGATCCCATTGAGTATCCCGTCTACTATTGGGATGGAAGCCTGTTTGACCCGGCGTGCTGGAAAATCGAGGTCGGTAACGGTGACCTGGTGCCGGAATCCGTATACAACCAGTGCAACTGTAACAGGCCAGTGATTGCCAGTCCCCCCGCCCAGACGGTGCAAAGCCACTGGCTGGACGCCAACTGGAGCATGCAGGCCGAAGTGACTGAAAATGACGGGCTGGTGCTGCGTAATATCAAGCTGAATAACCGCCTCATGGCAGAGAAGATCAGCGTCCCATATTACACGCTGGAGACGAGCGCCTTTCCAAAGGGGCGCGGGGAGCTTAAGCCGAATAGCAGTGACACGCCGATGCGGAGTCGCCTCGTCAGCTATTACGTAAAGGAAGATGGCACTAAGCTGGTAGTAGAGGCGACCTACGTCGTTGACCGGATACCTGCGACCTCGGAGAGCTGTCTGCATATCACTCAACGGTACGAGTTTTATAACAGGGTGACGGGCGACCAGTGCGAGCCGAGCGGGTCGCTGCCCTGTTCGCGCTGGAAGCCGATTGTGAAGTATAAATTCTTAGGCCGGGGAGGAGACGTCCTGAAGTCCATCAATATTCCGCAACGCCTTCATCTCACTATTGATAATAACCCGTATACTACAGCCGGACTTTTCAGGGATAATGATTATCTCTCGGAGGTGCTCTCTGATTTGGATGGGTTTGCTAAGAGAGCCAATCCCTTATATGTTGAGACAACTGACCGGATAATTACCGGGGGCAAACCTGTAAAGCAGTGGGATAATATTCACCTGACGTATAAGGGGGTGGTTGAGGAGCCGTACCTGGCTTTTGATCTAAACAAATTCTTCCATATCGAGCCGGGTTGTCCAGAGTGTGTTCATAGCCACTGGCGATGGGGAATCATCAGCGGTGGAGAAGGTGGGGGTAACCTGGTAGGCATTGCTCCTGAGTCCACCCAAGATGTGGACGTGGCGGTCGTCAGAAATGAGAGCTACGAAGATGATCCAACTGATTACAAGGAATTGATTCATTCCTGGCAGTGGATTCGGACTTTTAGCACCTTCGATAGAAACCCCCTACAGATATACAGGAATTTTGCCCCGGAGGATATTGTCTACTGGCAGTCGGCCACCGGCTACCAGGATAGTGACACCTTCTTCGGCTACGGCAGCTTCTTTAACCCCTCCCTGCCTAGCACACAATTGTATGACGGACTCGCTGCCCCCACGGCTCCGACTCAGGGTGGCTCTCTAGCCACCTCCTCTCAATCTCTCACTGAGACGACTCAGGACGGTCTTACTTCGATCACTGCCGCTCATATCTATGTGGAGGGCCCGATAACAATCGGGTCCTTCGATCCCACTATCCCGGGGCCGTTGCCGCCCGGATACACTCCATACAATAATCTAAGCTATGACATCAAGACAGAGGCCGAGTCGTCAGGCCCGTATACTCTCACCTTCAGTGTGCCGTCGGTCAGCGACCAGACGATATTTGATAACCTCCGCGTCTTTCATCTTGAACAGGACCCGTACGACCCGGCACAGGTGATGTGGGTGGATCGCACCGTTCTTCCGCCTGACTCGCAGGCCCCTGACTTTGCCAACAAGACCCTGAATGCAAAGGCCAACACCTTAGGCCAATATGTGGTTGGATCGCTCACACAGCCTCAACCCCCGAATACGGCAGCCGCCGATATTGCGATCAGTAGCAGCGACTCGCCCGACCCTGTCGTGGCGGGCAGCAACCTGACTTACACACTTAACGTCACCAATAACGGCCCACAAACGGCGACCGGAGTAGTGTTCAGCGATGCTCTTTCTCCGGGCGTGAAATTCAGCACAGCCACAGGCAGCCAGGGAAACTGCGTGGAGGTGGACGGCACTGTTGTCTGTAAGCTTGGTACGATTGCCGCCGGTGCCAGCGCCACCGTGACCATTACTATTAAGCCGCTAGAGGGCGAGACTCGTCTCCCACCTGAAGGGAAGGTCATTACCAGCACGGCCTTTGCGAAGGCTCAAGAGTTGGATTCAAATCAGGCCAATAACACGGCCATTGAAAACAGCACGGTCTTACCAGACCCGAACGAAGCGCCGACGGTAAGAATTACGAGCCCGACATCCGGGGTTTTACTTGTCGGCCCGGTCAGCATCCCTATCAACGCAACGGCCAGCGATAGCGATGGAAACATTAACAAGGTCGATTTTTATGCGGATGGAAATTTGGTTGGAACCGGCATCGTTGCAGGTTCTAATCAATATAACATTGTCTGGAACGATGCTCCTTTTGGCAACCACTCATTGGTGGCTGTGGCGACAGACAATGTGGGTAAGATAAAGGTCTCCGAGGCGGTGAATGTCATTGTCAACGGAGGGGCAGCCGTCAGTATTACGAGTCCGGCGAACTGGAGCGTATTTAACCGTCCGGCAAACCTGACTATCACTGCCAATGCCAGTTATAGTAGTGGAAGTATCAGCAAGACGGAGTTTTATGCCGACGGATTTTTGATGGGAGTCGGGACAGTTACGGGAGTAGACCAGTATCGCTTCACCTGGAACGATGCGCCCGCCGGCAAGCACACGTTGACAGTTGTTGCCACGGACAACTCCGGAGTAGCGACAACGGCGAGCCCCGTCAATATCACGGTCAACGACCCGCCTTACATCGGTCTCATCAGCCCGGCTGGCGGGACAAATGTGTCAGCGCCCGTCACACTCACAGCGAATGCCAGCGATGGTGACGGAGGTATCAGTAAGGTCGATTTCTACGCTAACGGGGCGCTCATCGGCAGCAGTTCCACCATCGGCGCGAATCTATTCAATTTTGTCTGGAACAACCCTGTGCTTGGCAGCTATTCGCTGACGGCTGTGGCAACGGACAACTTCGGAGCGGTGGCAACATCCAGTCCGGTCAATATCACGATCAGCAATGCGGCACCGACCGTCAGTATGGTAAGCCCGGCGGGCGGGGCGCAATATACAGCGCCCGCAAGCGTCACCATGACGGCTACTGCCAGCGATAGTGACGGCAGCATTGGCAGAGTGGATTTCTTCGCCAACGAATATAGGATCGGCACCGGCACGGCTCCGGCTGGTTCTAACCAGTACAGTTTCACCTGGGCCAATGTGGGAAGGGGCAGCTACACTTTGAAAGCTGTGGCGACGGATAATAGTGGAGCGACGAAGATATCCGGCGTGGTCAATATCACGGTCTCATCGCCCGCGCTTCTGGTGACAGGCTCGACAACTCTGAACAGCAGCGACAGCGCCGTGAAGTCTCGCCTGGAAGCCATGAAGTACACGGTGACGGTCAAAGATGGGGCTTCTGCGACGAGCACCGACGCCAACGGGAAGGCCCTGGTGGTGATCTCTTCGACGGTCACGCCGACATCCGTGGGCACAAAGTTCCGCACCGTAAACGTGCCGGTCGTGCTCTGGGAGTCGGGCTTGTACTCTGACATGGGAATGACCGCTAAGAATACAAGCAACTTCGGCACTACTGCCAGCCAGACGCAGTTGACAATTACTAATGGCGCACACCCTCTGGCGGGCGGCCTATCCGGCACAGTTACGGTCGTGACTGCGTCTGCCACTTTGAGTTGGGGTAAACCCAATACGAGCGCGGCGTCCGTGGCGACGCAAGTCGGCGACGCCACACGTGCCGCCATCTTTGGGTATGAAAAGGGAGCGGCGATGCCGGGGCTGGCTGCTCCGGCGCGGCGCGTCGGCCTGTTCATGCACGACAACACTGCGGCGAGCTTCAACAATAACGGCTGGGCGCTGTTCGACGCGGCCATCAGGTGGGCTGGCGGTACTGCTTTATTGTCCGGGAGCAAGGCTGCCACACCGACGGGCGCGCCGCTCAACCTCACTGCCGAAGGCTTCAGCGACTGGTCTCACTGGGGCTTCGGCGGCCCGGCAATCTTCAACCATCAGAATGGGATCACGCAGCAGATCAGTAACTACAGCCTGACCGGCACGACCTCGCCGACGTGGTTCGCGGATTGCCCGACGGCCTTTAGCTGGACAAACGGGACGCCGACCCTCAGCGTTTCCAGTACGACGACAGGAGTTAATGTCGGCGGCGCGCCTGGCAACGGCTTTGAGTTCACCGTTCCGGCGGACACAAATCTCAAGACCTTGAAGCTGTACGTCGGAGTGTGGTACGCGCAAGGGAAACTGGAAGCGATCTTAAGCGACGGCAGCGCGCCATCCTTTGTCGATACTTCTATGAACAACAACGCGGGCGCGAGTTCCGCCCTGTACACGATCCAGTACCGAGCGGCGACCGGAGGGCAAACGCTGAAGATCAGGTACACAGTCTTGAACACCTATTTCTTGCCCTATGGTAATGTTGCTATGGAAGCGGCTACACTCAGGTAGCAGCAGTGACCGGATGAGACGATGACGGAGGCTGAATGCTGAGATAATCATCATGACGACGGGACGAAAGTTAGAGTTGTTCTGCGGTTCTGTGGAGTCGGTAAGCTTATGCGCGCGATGATTCTCGCTGCCGGTTACGGCACAAGGCTGTGGCCTCTGACCGTTGACCGCACCAAGCCCGCGATTCCTTTCATGGGGCGTCCGCTGGTAGGCTACGTCGCAGAGTATCTGAGCCGGAACGGTTGCCGCGAGGTGGTCGTAAACCTGCATCATCAATCGGAGTCCGTGCGCGAAGCCCTGGGCGACGGGAGTCGCTTCGGCGTGCATCTGGAATATGTGGAAGAGCCGGAAATCCTTGGCACGAGTGGAGCGTTAGACAACGCGCGCTCGCTCCTTGAAGGCGACACGTTCATCGTCGCGAACGGCAAGATCGTCACAGACATAGACCTGCGTGCAGCGATTGAGACACACAGGCGAAGCGGTGCGCTCGCCACGCTCGTCCTGCTCAAAAATCGTGCGCGAGAGCGCTTCAGCATCGTCGAGACAGAGAACGGCTTGATCAAGGGCTTCGGCGGAATGCCTGCGCCCGTGGCGTCCGATAACGCCGGAGGCGAGGATTCTCAAACGGAAGCCCCTTTGATGTTCACGGGGATTCAAATTTTAGAGCCACGCATCTTCGACTACATTCCGCGCGGCGTCTTCTCGCATTCGACGACGGACGTCTATCCGCAGGCGATAGCCAGAGGCGAGCCGGTGGTCGCGCACGTGGCGGAAGGGATGTGGTACGAGCTTTCGACGATCCCGCGTTATCTGGATGTGAGCCTCGCGCTACTGAAAGCCTCGGGGTGCGACGTGGAGATGGGCGATAATTGCTTCATGTCGGAGGCGGCTGTGGTCTCCGAGGCTATTCTCTGGGATGACGTGACGATTGAGGCGGGCTCGCATGTTCGGCGTGCTGTGCTCGGAGACGGCGTGGTGATACGCAGCGGGGAGACGATAGAGAATGCCGCAGTCGTGCGCGCCGCGCTCGTCGAAAACGTGTTGCCTCCGCCGAAGGCGCTTCGGGGCGAGGCGCGCGGCGATAACTTTGTCGTGCCGCTGGCTGAGTGATACAATCCTTAAACTCCATTGATCAGGATCATTTCGAGGCATCACGGGCGAGCCCTTTGTCCCAGAATGTATCTTGAAGCGGAGTGCAAACGCCATCCCGGCGCGCCCGGCGAGTCGCATGAATCAAGCTCCACAGACAATTTCCAACGCTTTCGATTCGTCTGCGCGCGAGAGGCTTGCGCTCTACCTGGCGCGGCATCGCAAGGTCAAAGAGGGTGACCTGATCGCGCTCACGCCTGATGCTTCGACGCGCGCCTACTTCCGCATTCCCTGGAAACGCGGGACTGCCATCGCCTGCGTCTACCCTGAGCCGTTCGACCCGGACTTCCATCCTTTCCTCGATGTGACGCGTCTCTTTGCAGAGGCCGCTTTGCCCGTGCCGAAAATCTTTGAAATCGACGGAACGGGCGGCATCATCATCCAGGAAGACCTTGGCGACCGGCAGCTTCGCCGTCTCTTTGAAGCGGCCACGGAAGAGGAGCAGGAGACATACCAGGAACGCGCCATCAGCCTGATCGCAGATATTCAAGCGGCGACACCGCTGGCCTTCGAGCGTAAATCCATCTGTAGCCGTCTCGCCTTCGACGAAGCGAAGCTCGCCTGGGAGTTGGGTTTCTTTCTCGAACACTATTTCGGCAGCCTGCGCGGCGAGCAATTGACACACGGCGAAGCGGCGGAGCTGAAGATTGAGATGAACGATATCGCGGCTGAGCTGGCCGCGCGTCCGCGCGTGCTTTGCCATCGGGACTATCATGCTTCAAATCTAATGGTCGATGCTAAAGGGGAACTGCGAATCGTTGACCACCAGGACGCCCGCATGGGGCCAGCGAGCTACGATCTGGTGTCGCTCCTGCTGGACAGGCAGCCCTCGCCGCCTTCGCTCGCGGAGGTTCGAGCCAACCGCCTCTTCTTCCTTGAAGAGAGACGCCTGCGCGGGCTGGACGCGCTCGACCCGGACGAGTTCGCGCGCGAGTTCCGGCTCATGAGCATCCAGCGCGGACTGAAAGCCATCGGCACATTCTCTTATCAAACAGCCATCTGCGGGCGCGGCGAAACTTACGCTTTGTTCATCCAGCCGACCTTCCTGATCGTCCTTCAGGCGGCGGAATGGCTTGAACGCTTCCCGGCGCTGCGCCGCGCGATTGCAGGGAGATTAGATAAAGAGGGTTAATGTGCGATTCTTGATCTTTGAGTCATAGCTTAGCGTCCTTTGCGTTCAAAGAGGAGGTTTAAACGCAAAGGACACAGAAGCCTAATTCAAAACCGCACATCCAAAATAGACTCATGCAGCAGACATACATCAATCAACTATCGGGGCATGTGGGCGAAGAGGTGACGCTCAAAGGGTGGCTCTACAATTTACGTTCGAGCGGAAAGCTGCTTTTTCCGCAGCTTCGGGACGGGACGGGCATCGTTCAGTGTGTGGTGCTGAAAAAGGCTGTTGCGCCTGAAGTGTGGGATGCGCTGAAGGGGCTCGGGCAGGAATCTGCGCTCGTGGTGCGCGGCACAGTCCGTGCGGATGAGCGCGCGCCGGGGGGCTTTGAGCTGGATGTCTCCGGGGCGGAAGTCGTCTCCGAGGCTCACGATTATCCGATCACGCCGAAAGAGCATGGCACAGAGTTTCTGATGGATAATCGCCACCTGTGGCTGCGCTCGCGCCGCCAGCACGCGATCCTCAAGGTGCGACATACGATCATCAAGGCCATCAACGACTATCTGGACAGAGAGGGCTTTACGCTCTGCGATGCGCCGATCTTCACGCCCGCCGCGTGCGAGGGCACGACGACGCTCTTCGAGGTGGACTACTTCGGCGACGACAAAGCCTACCTGACACAGTCCGGCCAACTCTATAACGAAGCGACCGCCGCAGCCTTCGGCAAGGTCTACTGTTTCGGCCCGACCTTTCGCGCCGAGAAATCGAAGACCCGACGCCACCTGACGGAGTTCTGGATGGTCGAGCCGGAGATGGCCTACGCGACGCTCGAAGACGTGATGACTTTGGCCGAGGGCTTCCTCTCCTACATCGCCCGACGCGTCCTCGAAGATCGAGGGGAAGAGTTAAAGGTTTTAGAGCGCGACCCCGCCAGGCTGGAAGCAATTGTGCCGCCTTTCCCGCGCCTTCATTACGACGAAGCCGTACGCATGCTGCAAGAGGGACATGAGCGCGGCGAAGTGGAGACACGCTTCGAGTGGGGCGGAGATTTCGGCGCGCCGGATGAGACCTATCTGTCTGGCAAGTATGACAAGCCTCTGATGGTTCATCACTACCCGGCAGCCGTTAAGGCTTTCTACATGGCGCGCGATGCCGAGCGCACGGAACTGGCGTTAGGCTGCGACGTGCTCGCGCCGGAAGGTTACGGCGAGGTGATCGGCGGAGGCGAGCGCGCGACCTCGCTCGAATTCCTGCGCGAGCAGATTGCAGAGCACAATCTGCCCGAAGAAGCCTTTAACTGGTATCTGGACCTCAGGCGATACGGCTCAGTGCCGCACGCCGGGTTCGGCATGGGCATCGAACGCTGCACGGCCTGGATGTGCGGCATCGAGCACATACGCGAGACGATCCCCTTTCCGCGTATGCTCTACCGCCTCAAGCCTTGAACAGTCAGGAGTCTGAAGAAGAGAAGGCGGAAACCTTACTTTTATGAACCAGAGACTTTGTCTTCTGACTTTGAGAGATGTTCTTTGATGATAAGTGGACGGGTGAAGGCATGAGCGATTACGAACGCATAGTGACGATCTTTGGTGGCTCGCGTTGCCGCGAGTCGGATGCAGAGTATGGACAGGCGCGCCGCGTCGGTGAGCTTCTCGCTGAGGCCGGGTACACGATCTGCACGGGAGGCTATCTGGGCGTCATGGAGGCTGCGAGTCGCGGCGCTCGCGAAAGAGGCGGGCGCGTGCTCGGCATCGTGATGAACCAGTTCAAGGCCGAGCCCAATCGCTATCTGACGGACAAGGTGGCGACGCCCCATTTTTACGAACGCTTACAGCATCTCATCACGCGCTCTGTCGGCTTCGTCGCCTTGCGCGGCGGGATGGGCACAGTGACGGAGCTTTCCCTCGTCTGGAATAAGATTCAGACGCGCGTCATAGAGCCGCGCCCGCTGGTGCTGCTCGGTGAGTGCTGGCCGCCGATTGTCGAAGCGTGGCGCAAGTACCTGGTGGTCAGCGATCAGGATGTCGCCGCACTCGATTTCGCGCAGACCCCTGAAGACGCCGTCGGGATCATCAACCGGAAGGCGAAAGCTGTCGTGCTGTAAAGCGTCCGGGTGAGAGCGTGGTTATGAGTGAAACGTTAATTACACGACGGAATGAAGCTCAGGCCGTCACGGGGAAGCCCGGCCTGGGGCAGCGCGTCAGCATTCTCGGCGTCCCGCTCGGCTTCGGCAGCGGCATACCGGGTGTGGACATAGGCCCTGCGGCGCTTCGTGTCGCGCGTCTCAACCAGAGAATCGCGCAGCTTGGCTATGAAGTACGCGATCTGGGCGACATGCGGATCGTGCGCCCGGCTGAAACTACAGAGGCGCATAGAGGAATCAAATACTTGCCTGAAATCGCCGCCGCCTCGGAAGATGTCGCCAGCGAAGTGCAGAGCATTTTGCGTGCGGGTGAGCTGCCGCTGACGCTCGGCGGCGATCATTCGATTGCGATTGGCTCTATCTCAGGGGTCTCCGCCTTCTACCGTGAACGTCGTCAGCCCCTCGGTCTTATCTGGTTCGACGCGCATGCGGATATGAACACGCCTGAGACATCCCCCTCCGGCAACATACACGGGATGCCGCTCTCTGCGCTCCTCGGTTTCGGTGCGCCGGAGCTGACGCAGATCGGTGGCTTTGCGCCCAAGCTCGATCCGCGTTACTGCGCCCACATCGGGGCGCGCGATATAGATCAGGGCGAGCGTGAGCTGATTCATCATCTCGGTATGCGATTCTTCACGATGCGCGAGATAGACGAACGCGGGATGGCAGCATGTGTTGACGATGCCATCGCCATCGCATCGAAAGCGCCCGCCGGTTACTCTGTCACCTTCGATGTCGATGCGCTTGACCCGGGCGACGCGCCAGGCTCGGGCACTCTCGTGCGCGGCGGACTGACCTACCGTGAAGCGCATCTGGCGATGGAAAAGATCAGCGAAGCTGGCGGCATGCGCTCGCTCGAAGTCGTTGAGATCAACACGGCGCTTGATGTCAACAACCGCACGGCGGAACTCGGCGTCGAGCTGATCCTCTCAGCCCTGGGCAAAACGATTCTTTGAGAAGTAGACAGTAGTCAGTAGTCAGTAGCCAGTAGAAAAGCGTCTGCTTCCCCAGCGTACCGGCTAAGGACTAAAGCTCAAATGACGAAACACAAAAAACTACTGACTACTGACTACTGTCTACTGTCTACTGGCTTATGAAAAAACTGCGTGTCGGTGTGATCTTCGGGGGGCGTTCAGGCGAGCATGAGATTTCCGTGCGCTCGGCGCGCTCTGTCATAGAGGCTCTGGATCGTCAGAAATACGAAGTCGTGCCGATTGCGATTGACAAGGAAGGGAAGTGGCTTTCACCGGCTCAAGCTGTGCGACTGCTACCGGAAGAGTCGCGGCGATTCGTTTCGAAAGCGCTGATCCAGGGCGCGACTAAATCTGTGGCGATCATCGGCGACCCGTCGCGTCGTGGCCTCTTAGCCCTCGACGCCGATGGTCATGAAGCGCGCTCTGAACCGCTTGATGTCGTCTTTCCAGTGCTGCATGGAACATACGGTGAGGACGGGACGATTCAGGGCTTGATGGAGATGGCGGGGCTGCCCTATGTCGGCTGCGGTGTCCTAGGCTCGTCATGCGGGATGGACAAGGTCGTGATGAAGTCGCTGTTTCGTGATGCGGGCTTGCCGATCTGCAATTACGTCTGGTTTCTACGCAGTGAGTGGGAACGCGATGAACAGGCTGTGATGCGCCGCGTCACGCGCCAGCTAGGTTATCCGTGCTTCGTCAAACCGGCCAACCTGGGATCAAGCGTCGGCATCTCGAAGGCGACTGAGAAGGGGTCGCTCGCTCGTGCCATCAAGCTTGCGGCGCGTTATGATCGCAAGATCATCATCGAAGAAGGATTGGACGCACGCGAGATAGAGTGTGCCGTGCTCGGCAATGATGATCCGCAGGCGAGCCTGCCAGGCGAGTACGTCGTCCATGAGGAGTCAGCGAAATTTCTCGACTACACGGAAAAATATGCGGGCACGGGTCACGTGGAGTTCGTCGTCCCGGCCCCGCTCTCTAAATCTTTGACGGCACGGATTCAGCGCCTCGCGGCACGCGCATTTCAGGCGCTGGATTGCGCCGGATTATCCCGCGTGGACTTTTTCCTGCGTCGCGACACGGGCGAGCTGCTCGTCAACGAGCTGAACACCATCCCTGGGCTGACGGATGTCTCCGGCTATCCGAAGATGTGGGAGGCTTCTGGAATTCCTTTCCCGCGCGTTCTGGATCGCCTCATAGAACTGGCTCTCGAGCGCCACCGGGAGAAGGCGCGCAACGAGACAAGCATCTGATATAGTGCACACCCGTATACTATTTCCAGCAATCCGCAGGCTTCACGCCACATCCGATAACACGGCGGAAATTTAAACGCCAGGGGCTCACAGTAGGAAACTCTGAGAGCGCAAAATAGCTGCTTCTTCGCGTTCTTTGCGCCTCTTCCTTTGCGCTCCAGGCGTTTAAATTTCTTCATTTCCTGAAGCTCAATCCTTTTGAATTATCTGCAAGCTGATGCCGGAATTGATGCGCGATCAATTGACGTGGCACAAGCGTTGCTCTTGGCGACCACGTCGTTTCTGATCTTTGTCATGAACGAGCAGAGGAACAAACAGGTCTGGCGGGGACGCCAGGATCAACACCTGTCGATCTTTCGCATACGAACTTCTCTCTCCCTGAACGAACGTTACCGTAGCCCCCGACGTGGCCGCACATCTTATTTGCTCGGCCCCCGGAGGTCCGGCTGGCTGCGTAATCTCGAATTTCGAGGCTGCCAGTAATCAATGACCTCAAAGGAGAAAGAAGATGAAAGTCCGGAAATTAATGTTGAGTGCAGCAGCACTCCTGATTCTCATGACAGGCAGCGTAAGTCTTGCTCAAGATGCCCCTGCGCCCAGCCTGGAGGCTGTAGAGAAGCCTGCAACGAGTTCACGCGCGAGCTACTTCCCATTACAGGAACGCGCTAAGAAGCATCCGATGCTTGCCAGCCAGACGATGCTCGCCAGCCAGAGCGCGGCATCAACCACACCTTTTAGAACCTTTTCCGGCGGCGCCGGTCTGAGCCTCTTCAAGTGGACTATCTCCACGCATGGCAACATCATTGATCTTGAGTCGCCCGCGAATTTCAGTCACTTGCAAGACGCGGAAGGATATGTGTTGAGCATGAACACCTCTATCGGGGTGATACGCTATTATGATGCGGGCTTTGTTGAGCCGTCCTTTTGTAGCGGTAATATACGCGCCTGGAGTTCCACCGTTTTTGAGAGCGGCCTTAACCCTAACGGCACGACACTGACGCGCTCGACCTGCGATGGGGCATGGCAGCTCACACAAACCTTCACCATGAATGCCATCAACCATGAATTGACGGTCACGATGACGCTCAAGAATACTTCCGGCTTCAACTACACGGGCGTGCAGCTCGGGCGCTATTTTGATGGCAACATAGATAACGACTACAGTGACGATGTCTTCAGTCGCACGTTCGACTCCGTCGAGGGGCGAGATTCGGCTCTGGATCTTCTCTCGCTCACGGCTATCTCGTTTAATACTTCCCACACAACGGCGATTCATACCTTCAATGGTTGGGACCCGAGCCTTGCTTCGCAGGCCAGCCTCGCATCGCCGACTGCTACGGGGGATTACGTAGGTCGTGTGACGTATAGCCTGGGTACGATCTATAACAGCTCGCAAAAGATCGTTAAAGTACTTTACAAGCGCTCGTAACAGAGGGCTCTTGGAAGGGAAGTGATCTGAAGCAGAGGGATGCCCCCTACTAGAATTGAGTAGGGGCATCCCTCTCTCTTTCTGTGAAGTGTCTTGCGGCAGATATTCTTTCAAACGGTCGGATGCGAAGTCGTCTAGATGAGAATAGAATGGTTTGAGTTCTGATGTGTCCCAAGTTCGTTGCGCCTGTTTCAGACTGATTGTGTGCAAATCGCGAAAAGACCAGTCCGGCTAGAGCAGGCGATACTGACGATGCTTTCTGGAATTGGCAGACCCTTCGCGTTAAGCTTTAGGCGCTCGATAGCCCTGTCGGGCTCGGACGGTGATTTTAGGAGCACTCAGTTTGACCTGTATGCTGCGCCAGCGTCCATCGCGGGCGCGATTAGATGGGCGGTAGCTGAGCGTATATTGATTGCTCAATTCTTCGACGATACCGGCAAAAGCATCGCGCAGTCCCTGCCCGCCGGAGATAGCCACATAACGACCGCCGCTTTTCGAGGCAAAGTTCTTCAGCGCCGCAGCGCCCGCAAGTGGAGCTGCACCAGGCTCTGTGGAAGCCATGTTGACAGTATAAATGTTCGCGCCTGCGGCGAGCGCTCTGTCAAGCGCCTTACTGGCCGGAGTCCCACTGCCCTCGTTATAACCATCGGAGAGGACGACGATGGCGCGCCGTTTTTCTGGACGCCGTGCGAGGGCATCAGCCGCCTGCAAAATGGCCTCATTAAGGGCAGTCATACCACCGGCTCGGAGCCCGTAGATGAGTGGAGAGAGATCGCGGTTCGGTGAGAAGTCCTGCACCTGTACGACTTCAGTATTAAAATGGTAGATGGCCGCTACGTCATCCGTGCGCAGTCCATCCAGAAAACGTATGGCCGCAGAGCGTGCGAGAGTCATGCGATCTTGCATGCTGCCTGACGTATCCATCAGCACCGCGACGGCGAATGAGGTCTCTTCCACACCGAAATCTGAGATGGCCTGTTCGCGGCCATCTTCGAGCACCTTGAAATCAGAACGCCCCAGGCCGTGCACGTACTTGCCCTTCGCGTCCAGGACCGTGGCGTTAAGAACTACCAGGTCCGTGTTGACGTGAATGACTTCATCATCATCCTGTGACACGGCGACTACTTCTTGCGCCGAAGTATGCGTCCAGCACAGAAGAGAGAAGAGCGCGAAGAGAAGACAGAAAGTTTGTAGCCGCAGGGTCTGGAACAATCGCCGTAATGGTCTCATCTCTTTGGAGCCTGTCGGTTAGCGAACCTGTTTGCGAATGAAGGCGATAATGTCGAGCAGTTCGTTGGAATCCTCTATGACGGGGGCGGAAATAACCTGCCGGGGCGTTTTCTCCACACCTTTGCGAATCTCCTCGGAGATCTCTGCGAGGCGTGAAAGCGCAGACTCAAGCTGGGTTGTGGGCTTCTCAATGATGGTGTCCCTATCATCGGAGCCGCCGGCCTCGCTGCGTATATGGCGCGTGATCTTTTCCAGCCGCTCCAGTTTCTTCAGCTCCGCCCGTCCCAGAGATTTATTGTTCATGTAGGCGTCGCGCAAATCGGCGCTGATCTGCGCCGCCTCGCGCGCCCGTTCCAGATTATTTTGATGATCCTTTTCTGCTGCCTTGATGTCGCGGCGCGCGCGCATCTCTAGCTCCACAGGAGAGGCTCCCGGGCCTCTGCCAAAAGGATCACGTTGATCCTGAGCGCGCACCAAGCAGCAGAATGAGATGGTCAGGATCAAAAAGAGAAAAGCGCGAAAGAGCATGTGCTTCACCTCATATAAACAGGATTCGCCGGCGAAGTGGAAACGCTTTCTACCGGCAGACTGATTTTAGCGAAAATATTTTCAGCGTATCAAGGAGATCGCTTCGGACAATACTGTGACGACGCATCTTGAAAAAATGGTTGTCCGCCGCTTAGGAAAACGTTTAGCCTCGGATCAATTTAAACCCCACCCTAACGCTCCATCGACGACCAGACCCTCACATGTCGATCTCTTCTGGCTACGCGAAGACATCCACGCGTGCCAGCGCAACCCACTGCCTATCATCGAGATGCTTAGCGATTGTCAAGGCGATACTTTAAGTTTCGTCGTCACGCCGACTTCTCATGTGCTACATGAAACATCTAGATTGTGGGTGCGATATTCGTGCGCCTGAGAGGTTCGTACAGCGCATAGCTCGGGGCGCTCAGCGAATCTTCCCTGGATCGTCCGGCGTATTGATGAATTCTTCACCCGAGCCCTTGCGCGGAGCCGGTTTGTTAACGATGATAGTCTCGGTAGCCTTTGGCGGAGCCTCAGGTGGACGTTGCGCGCCGGGGGCAGTTTTGAAGGCGATGGCGTTCGATCCCGCGCCGCTACTAATGCCCACCAGATGAGCGCCCCTGTAGTTTCGCTTGAGCACGCTCAGAGTGTATCGCCCCTGCTGGTTCGGAGCCAGGTCTTTGGGTACGAGGGGAAGCGTGCGCTTCTCTGTAGTTCCATCGTTGCGTCGGATCAACTCCAATTGAACGGAGATATCAGAAAGGGTCTCTTTAGAGATGTTATTCACAGTGCCGCCGATGATCGCCTGTGCTCCCTTGAGCATCGCCTCGTCCTCATAAACCTGGGCCTGTGGAGGAATCACAGGCTTTTCAGGAGGCGTCATGGCCTGCTGACGTGCGCGCTCCTGCTCTGCGTTACGTCGCTGTAAATAGAGATAACCGGCGAGCAGGGAACCCGTTACCGCCAGAGCGCAGAGCGCCGAGATGATAAGAAAAAGTGGAGAGCGACGGCGTTCCACCTCAAAATCGTTCAATTCAGATGAGGCTTCCTGATAATCCTGCGGGCTAAACATCGTGCAGTTCTCCCATCAGAGCTAAAGGGTTCTATGAGGTCAGGAGAGCTAAACGGTTGAAAGTAATTTACATTAGGATCGACTTAAATACTCGTCCAGACCTGAATCGTGACGACCCCGAAAGCGTCTTTCTATCTTTTAAGGCACGGGCTCAGAAGATGTGTGTCCTGCCGGAGGAGCACCCGTCACGTTCTCTATGAGCGCGCCTAGAAAGTCCTGTTCAGCCGTGCCCGTACTGGGCAGCGTCGTCCACTCAGCGCCTGTCGCGCCGTCTGTGCGTCCTTCTATCTTAGCGTTGACAGAGACGTTCGTATTCGAGCCATCGATGGGCTGCACCTCGACGATGATCGTGTAACGACCTCGCGTCCAGCCACGTGATTCCGTCGGCGGGACATCCGCATAACGATTCAGTTCGGCCTGGCTGACGACGGCGCCCTTGATGAAGGTGTAGGGCTGGCTGACCAGAATACCTTCCGTCGGCTTGGATGCAGCCTCATCAAGAACCAGCTTGCGGTCGCGCATCACTTCCTCGACAGCTTTGAGGATGGCGTCGCGTCGCACAGATAATCTGTACGGGTTGGGAATTGGCGGGACGGTCGGCGTGCGCCCCTTCCCGAAATCCATGCCACGTCCAGCGCCGACGTCCTGGTTGCCGCCGTTCGTTCCAGGCGCACGACCGACGCTCGAATCACGCACACGCTGATTCTGATTATCGACACCCTTGCCCTGCGCGTATGCGCTCACGCTCACGGCTGCGACCACAAATAGGATGACCAAAAATTTTCTCACGTCTGTTGCCTTCTCTTCGTTGAGCTTTCAAATGAGAAGCCGCAGGGCTCTCTTCCATCAAAGGGGGACATTGCGGAGCATAAAACAACGCCCACACAAATACAAGCGCCTTGAGCAAAAGCTACGCAATCAGCAGCGAGGGGATGGTAAAAGGAGGTGTGCCTGAAGCAGAGGCGATCCCGTTCGCAGGCGCTCTCGACCCGTATCACGGTGCAATTAAAACGGCGGTAATAATTCTCTTCTGCTTCCCGCTCATAAAGCGAGAGGGTATCGCAGGTTCTCCGTCTTGACAGGCGAATCACCGTGCAGGCTCATTACTGTTGACGTTCGCGTTTGATGATTCTGAGGTGGCGGCGCGCGCGTCGCGCTGGCGTTCCCAATCGCGCAGGGCCTGTACGCCGCGCCCGAAATCCGCCTCGTTATTGTAGAAATTATGCGCGCCATCATTACGCGAGGGTTCGCGCACGTAGTATAGATAGTCTGTCGCCGCAGGGTGAAGAGCGGCTTCGAGCGAGCTCACCCCGGGCGAGGCGATAGGCCCTGGCGGGAGTCCCGAATAGAGGCGCGTGTTATAGGGCGAGCGGCGGTCTACATCGCTCTTGTAAACCTTCCCATCGTTCTTCCATTTGCCAGCCAGCTTCGAGGCATAGATGATTGAGGAGTCGATGCCGAGCGCCATGTTTTTTTCGAGGCGATTGTAGATGACGGACGCGACGAGGGGGCGCTCCTCCTTCAGCTTGGCTTCAGTCTCGATGAGCGAGGCGATGGTCACGATCTCACGCGGCGTTCGGTTCAGAGAGCGTGCCAACTCTGTCCACTCAGGTTTCCATTCGCGACGAAAGCGCTTGATCATCGTCGCGATCATCTCTGAAGCGGTCGTGCCCGGAGGAAAACTGTAGGTGTCTGGATAGAGATAGCCCTCCAGGTTATTGGCCTTCGGGTCTAGGTCACGAATGGCCGTCGTATCGTTCATCAGGGCGAGCGCCTCGTCCTGGTTCTGGAGTTTTAATTCCGGAAGGCGAGCCATCGCCCCTGCAATATCCCAGCGCGTCCAGCCTTCTATGACTGTGAAGCGGCTCAGGCGCTCTTCGCCCTCTTCCAGTTTACGAAGGACGCCGAGCGGCGAAATGGGTGAAGGGAAGCGATACTCACCGGCGCGCAGACGCGCGCCCGCTCCTCTCAGTTTAATATAGGCAAGCAATAGCCAGCCGCGTCTGATAACGCCTTCAGTTGCCAGTTTGCCGATAATCTCCGCCGGAGACGAGCCGCGAGGAATCTCTATGTACTGTTCGGACTTACTATGAAGGACGGGGGTGCGAAGCTCCCTATATGTCCAGATAGCGAAGCCGCCGAAGGCAAGAAAGAGAATGAAGAGCACTAAGAGCGCGAGACGTATGCGTTTCATAATTGCCGAGCAAAAGGAGTAAAAGGGGCGATCAATCCTGAAGATATTACGGCGCGGAGGAAGCTCCACGCACTCTCTCTATAAAATCGCGTAGGATGATTGCAGCCGACTCGCTATCCACGCGCTCGCGCCTGAGATCATCGGCGAAGCCTGCGGCGCGTAATGTCTCTTCCGCCTCAAGCGAGGTGAGCCGTTCATCCTGCAAATAGACTGGAACCTTGAGCGACAGCTCGAATTTACGGGCTATGTGCCGCGCCGCTTGCGCCGCCTCGCCTTCCGTGCCATCCATACGAAGCGGCAAACCAATGACCAGGGCTTGCGCGTCAAAGCTTTTGAGCGCATCAGATACCTGGCGCAAGAGCTGTTTCCAGTTGGTGCGGTTGAGCGCCGCCAGCGGGCGCACAGTCATGCGTAGCTCATCGGAGACGGCCATCCCGACGCGCTTTTGACCCAGATCGAGCGCGAGCAGGCGTCCGGCGAGCTTCCTTTGAGCCTCCAGTTGAACGGGCGCTTCATGTGTCTCTATTTTTGGCAATGCAGTTTTTGCAGGCGCGCGGAGTATAGGAACGCGGCACGAGGGCTGTCAAGCGGCTTCAAGCAGGACTTGCTTGCGCGCGGGTTGCGGCCACTGTATGATACTTTATGAAGCGTGCAGACTGCACCGTCCGGCGCACGTTTCGGCTGACCTATAGACGGTTCGAAAATCTGAGGTAACGGGATGTCATTTCGCAGCAAGTTCACGCTCGTAGTTGTTTCCGCGACGCTCGCTCTCTATACAGTCGTAGGTGGCTGGATCGCACCGCGCGCACAACAGCCCTCGAACGATCCGGGCGCGCAGTTGCGCATCTTTGAGAGCGTCCTACAGCACATTCAGAATGATTATGTGGATGAGCCTAACATGGAGAAGGTGCGCGCAGGCGCTTTGCGCGGCCTCGCCTACGGGCTCGACCCTTACTCTACGTACCTGACGCCGGAGCAGGTGCGAGACTACAGGAATGGAGCGGGGAACCAGGCGGCAGGCATCGGGGCCGAGCTCTCGCAAGTGGCCTCCTACCTCTACGTGGTCTCGCCCGTGAAGGGATCGCCAGCGGAGCAAGCGGGCGTGCGTGCAGGCGACGTGATCGAGTATATAGACAACAAGGCGACACGCGACATCTCGCTTTACGACGCGCGGCAGCTTTTGAACGGCGCGCCCGGCACGGAAGTCAAGCTCAGAATCCTGCGCGCCAACGCGCGCCCTTTGACGCTGGCGGTCAAACGCGGCTCGTTCAAAGTGCCTGCGGCTGAAGCGCGCATGGAGGCGGGCAAGGTCGGCATCCTGCGTGTCAACAGCCTGGCCGAAGGGGAGGGCGGCGACGTGCGCGCACGCTTGCAGGAGCTACAGAAGCAGGGCGCGCAGAAAGTTGTGCTCGACCTGAGAAGCGTGGCGGGCGGCGCTTTGAGCGAAGGCGTGAGCGTGGCTAATCTCTTCATCAAAGAGGGGACGCTGGCGCAAACCATAGGGCGCGAGGGGAAGACCTTGAAGACGTTCGCGGCTGACGCGAAGGCCGCCATCTTCAACGGGCCTGTGGTCGTTCTAATAGACACTGGGACGGCGGGCGCGGCTGAAGTGGTCGCCTCTGCTTTCCTTGAATCGAAGCGCGGCGAAGTGGTTGGCGAGAAGAGTTTCGGCGCGGGCGCAGAGCAGCAACTGTTCACACTGCGCGACGGCGACGGCCTTCTGCTCACGACCGTCAAGTGGGCCTCGGCGAGCGGCAAGCCTTTTCTCGGCGCAGACCGCGCCAACTCAGGCGTCGTGCCCTCGGTTGAGGTCAAGCGCCCGGAGATCGTCGAAGCGATTGATCCGGAAGATTTGACGGGTAACGACGATGACCCGCTCGGCAAACCGAACCCGCAGGGCGACAAGCGCGAGGTCGCTCCTGAGGCCACGCCAAAGCAGCAAGCGCCGCCCGAAGACACGCAGCTTAAGAAAGCTCTTGAGCTACTGCGCGACAAGCCGGCAGGGCCGCGCGCTTCTTAACTTGCGAGACCAGCTTGAACATGTGGGCAGGGTGAGATTTCAAAACTCACCCTGCCTCTTCTTTTATACAGTCTTCACAAAGGGATGTTGCCGTGCTTTTTCGGCGGATTCGTGTCGCGTTTGTTTTCCAGCAGGGCGAGGGCGCGGATGAGCTTGGGTCGCGTGTGGGAGGGCTCAATCACTTCATCTATGAAGCCGCGCTCGGCGGCGATGTAGGGGTTGGCGAACTTCTCTTCAAACTCTGCGACGCGTGAGCGGCGTGCTTGCTCCTTGTCTTCCGCCTCGTTGATCTCACGGCGGTAGAGCACGCCGACCGCTCCTTCAGCGCCCATGACGGCGATCTCTGCTGTCGGCCAGGCGAAATTGATGTCGGCGCGAATATGCTTGGAGGCCATCACGCAGTAAGCGCCGCCGTAGGCTTTGCGCGTGATGACTGTGATCTTCGGCACGGTCGCTTCGGCGAAGGCGTAGAGCAGTTTTGCGCCGTGTCGTATGATGCCGCCGTGCTCCTGCTCGACGCCTGGCAGAAAGCCCGGCACATCCTCAAAAGTGATGAGCGGGATGTTGAAGCAGTCGCAGAAGCGCACGAAGCGCGCGCCCTTGACGGAGGCATCTATGTCCAGGACGCCCGCGAGGTAGGCGGGCTGGTTGGCGACGATCCCGACCGGGCGCCCGCCGAGGCGCGCGAAGCCGACGACGATGTTCTGCGCGTAGTGTTGATGAACTTCAAAAAAGTAACCGTCGTCAACCACCTTGTGTATGCAGTCGCGTATATCGTAGGGCTGGTTAGAAGCCTCCGGCACGATGGAGTTGAGCGCGGCTTCGACGCGCTCAGCCGGGTCTACAGTAGCCCGCAGGGGCGGGTCGTCCAGGTTGTTCGATGGGATGAAGGAGAGAAGCTCGCGCACCAGTTTGAGCGCGTGCTCGTCTGAATCGGCGGCGAAATGCGCGACGCCAGACGTGCGATTATGCGTGAGCGCTCCGCCCAACTCCTCCTTCGTCACGTCTTCGTGCGTCACAGTCTTGATGACGTCCGGCCCTGTGATGAACATGTAGGAGGTGTCTTTGACCATCACGTTGAAGTCCGTGATGGCGGGGCTGTAGACAGCGCCCCCGGCGCAGGGCCCCATGATACAACTGATCTGCGGGACGACGCCGGAAGCCAGAGTGTTGCGCAGGAAGATGTCCGCATAGCCGCCGAGGCTGACGACACCCTCCTGTATACGCGCCCCGCCGGAATCATTGAGGCCGATGATAGGGGCTCCGACCTTGAGCGCCATGTCCATGACCTTGCAAATTTTTTCGGCGTGCGTTTCGGAGAGCGAGCCGCCGAAGACCGTAAAGTCCTGCGCGAAGACGAAGACGCGGCGACCGTCCAGGAGGCCGTGGCCCGTGACTACGCCGTCGCCGGGGAAAAGCTGCTTGTCGAGGTCGAAGTCGCGCGAGCGGTGGAGGACGAACTTGTCGAACTCCTCGAACGTGCCTTCGTCCAGAAAAAGCTCTATGCGCTCGCGCGCGGTCATCTTGCCGGAAGCATGCTGCTTCTCGATACGGGCCTGACCGCCGCCAGCTTCCGCCGCCTTGTCAAGTGCTCTGAGCGTCTCCAGCTTGGAAGGTGCGCCCTGCTGCTCCTGCTTTTGTGATGTCATAGAAAGCTCTTCCTAAAATTGCCTGATTGTTCGCTACCCGGGCGATCCGAATTAAAGAATTGTCTGTCGGCCAGTATTCTAATCATGCGACCATGCGGCGACGCAAGCTCCTCAGGGCCCACTCGCAGCAGACGAAGGCAGCGAGCAGAA